>NZ_PVNK01000184.1 GCF_002994615.1 Enhygromyxa salina
CGTTGATGGGGGGCTTGCTTGCCGGTGGGGGGCTCGTGTTCGTTGATGGGGGGCTCGCTTGCCGATGGAGCCCCATCGGCAAGCGAGCGCCTCATCAACGAACACGAGGTACCCGACCCAGTCGCTCGGACCGCCTGCGGCCGGGCGCGGAGTCGCATCGGCAAGCGAGCGCCTCATCAACGAAACGAGGTGCCCGAAACCCGATCGACTAATTGATAGCGACCGACCCGCCCCGGATCCGGTGGCGACGCCGCGCCCAGCTCGTGATGTCGCGCCCGATCACCCGCACCGTTCCATCGGCGCGAAGGGTGATCGCCGCGTCACCGCAGCGCAGGACCAGCTCCTCGCGGGCCTCGATGACCTGCCTGCCGGGCTCGCCGTCGACCTCGAGCTCCATTACCTTCGCGCGCTCGAGCTCGAGCGCGACGAGCTCCGCGTCGGGCTCGGGCTCGGGCTCCGCAGGCTTCGGGCTCAGCTCGGCCATCGACGACAGGCTCATGATGACCGGCGAGTCCGCGCGCCCGTCGAGGAAGCCCAGCAAGATCACCCGAGCCTCGCGCCGCGCGTCCTCGAGCTGCTCTGGCGCGACCATGCCGATCGCGCGGGCGACGACCGGCGGACCCTCATGGTTCAGGAAGGTGACCCGCGCTCGCCCCTCGGGGTCGATCTCCACGATGCGCCCCAAACACGGCTGCATCGGCCCCGAGCCCGGCGCCGGTGCAGGGGAGGGGACGCCGCCCCGGCGGGGCTCGGGACGTGGAGCGCTTCCATCGGGCATCGCCCAAGTCTACAAGAGTTTGTTGGCCGATCCTCGTGCAGATCCAACACCGTGACATCGTTCACGCCCTGCGCAGCCCGACAGCGTCCCCGCTACCCGTGGTGTCGGGCCGTCGGCCCCCAACGCTGTTAGACTCCGGCCCCCGTGACGGCCTCGACCCATCCGCTGGCGCCTCGTGTCGCTCGGGCGCCATTGCTCGCGTCCGCGCTGATCGTCATGGCCATGATCGCAGGCTCCCTCGGCTGCGGCCGTGGCGTCCGCGGCGAGATCTTCGTGCCTCCCTATCAGCCCGTGTGGAAGGGCCAGAACAAGCTGCCGACCTACCGCGTCGGGCTGCCCGGCGCCGCCTGGGAGCCCCTCGCCGGGCCCGGGTTTCAAGCCGTGTGGCAGCACAGCACCGACCCCGCGATCATCCAGGTCCACGGCGAGTGTGAAGATCACGGCGACAGCGATCTCGAGGACTTCACCGATCACCAGCGCATCGACTACTCGGAGTGGGCGATCGTCGAGGAGCCGACCGGCGAACTCGACGCCGAGGGCCGCCCGCGCATGCGCCAAAAGCAGTACTACACGACGATCGCCGACCGCGAGGCCCTCCGGACCACGGTCCGCGCGAAGCTCGACGGCGTCGAGGTCATGCTCGAGTACGTGGTCCTCAAGAAGGACGGCTGCCTGTTCGATCTCACCTACATCACCGTGCCCCGGTCCTTCGACCAGCACACGGGCGAGTTCCAGCAGGTCATCGATGGCTTCGGCTTTCCGGTCCAGCGTTGAGCCCACCATGCCTGTTCACGTCACAAGCGAGCCTGCGCCGTGAGCGAGAACCCGACCCTCCGCGGGGCCCTGCGCGAGTCGATCGCCAACCTCGGCGAGACGATCACCTCGGGCGTGAGGTGGTGCGGCGGCATGGCGGTGATGCTCGGCCAGGCCCTCCGCAGGGGTCCGCGGCGACCGCTGGGGCTGTTCGACATCTCCTACCAGACCCTCCAGCTCGGGATCCGCTCGATCCCGCTGGCCACGATGATGTCGCTCTTCGTCGGCATGATCCTCGCGTGGCAGTTCGGCGAGGCGCTGGCCGACTTCGGGGCCAAGAACTCGATCGGCTACGTGACCGCGCTGTCGCTGGTCCGCGAGCTGGTCCCGACGCTGCTGGCGGTCACGGTCGGGACCAAGATGGCGACGGGCATGACCGCCGAGCTCGGCTCGATGAAGGTCACCGAGCAGATCGACGCGATCTCGGCCCTCGGCGCCGATCCGATCAAAAAGCTCGTCTGGCCGCGCCTCGTCGCCGCCTCGATCGCCATGCCGCTGCTGGTCGCCTGGGGCAACGTCATAGCGATGCTCGGCGGCATGCTGATCTCCGACACCGTGTTCGACGTGCCGGCCGGCTACTTCTACGCGACCTACATCGACGAGCTCGAGCCGATGCACTACATCATGAGCCAGACCAAGGCCCTGGTGTTCGGCGGCCTGGCCGGGCTCGTCGGCTGCTACCAGGGCTTCTCGACCAAATTCGGGACCGAGGCCGTGGGCCTCTCGACGACCGAGACCGTGATCGCGGTCTCGGTCTCGGTCCTGCTCGCCGACTTCGCGCTCACGACCCTCTTCATGCCGATCGGATGAGCGACGCCAACCACAGCACGCCCGGCCCGGCCCCGCTCGACCCCGGGCGCATCGCCGACGCCGCGCGCTCCCAGACCGCGGCGGCGCTCGCTCGCGGCGCGGCCGCGCTGCCGTCGAGCTCGGGGGTCCGGCGGGCGCTGGGGACCACGATCGGCGAGTTTCACGGCAAGACCTGCGCCCGCGGCGAGACCCTGATCCAGTTCGAGAACATCCACAAGGCCTTCGGCGACAACGTCATCTACCGCGACATGAACCTCGACATCCGCCTCGGCGAGACGCTGACGATCATCGGCGGCAGCGGCGAGGGCAAGAGCGTGTGCCTCAAGCTCATGATCGGGCTGCTCCGGGCCGAGGCCGGGCGGGTGCTCTACTACGGCGAGGACGTGGGCGAGATGAACGCGGAGCAGCTCCGCGAGATTCGCATGCGGGTGTCGATGGTGTTCCAGGGCGGGGCCCTGTTCGACTCGATGACGATCGTCCAAAACGTCGGCTACGCTCTGCGCGAGCACACCGACATGGGCGACGAGGAGATCGAAGCCCGGGCCGTCGAGAGCTTGACCCTCGTCGGCCTCGGGCCCGCCGATCACCCCGGGATCATGGAACAAATCCCCGCCGCGCTGTCGGTGGGCATGCGCAAGCGGGTTGCGCTGGCTCGCTCGATCGCGCAGAGGCCCGAGGTTATCCTCTACGACGAGCCGACGACCGGGCTCGACCCCAGCAACTGCAACCGCATCGCTCGCATGATCCGCAAGCTCCAACGCGAACTCGGCGTGACCAGCATCGTCGTGACCCACGACATGACCACGGCCTGGTACGTCGCCGACCGCGTGGCCATGCTCTACGACAAGTCCTTCCCCTTCGTCGACGAGGTCGAGGCCTTCCGGGCGATCGATGATCCCCGGGTCCGCAACTTCATCGAGGGGCGCACGGGCTGATGGCCGGCAAGCGACGCGACGAGCAAAGGACCAACTTCGTCGTTGGCATGTTCGTGGTCGCGTTTGGCGGCCTCCTGATCGCCTCGCTGTTCCTGATCGCGATCAGCGAGGGCGTGCTCAGCGAGAAGACCACGATCCGCGCGCACTTCCGCACGGTCTCGGGCCTGACCAAGGCGTCCAAGGTCCAGCTCGCGGGCAAGGAGATCGGCGTCGTCGAGGAGGTCACGTTCATCTCGCCGACCTACGCGTGCAACCCCGTGAGCGAGGACCTCGGCCGCTTCAACGAGACCCGCAGCGATGACTGCGACCCGGCGCTGTTGTGCGCGTCGATGCCCGGCGGCGGCGGGCTGTGTGCCGAGCTCGAGGACTTCAACGGCGATCCCCGGGCCTACGCCGGCTGCGCCGACGACAGCTCCTGCGCCGAGGGCGAGGTCTGCGTGACCCGCCAGTTTCGTCAGCGCTACAAGCGGGTCCGCTGGGCCGGGACCGAGGGCGTGTGCGTGCCGTTCACGACCGAGCACCGCCGCGTCGAGGTCACGATGCGCATCGACGAGGACAAGCTCCAGTACCTGCGGGCCGACAGCCGGGCCACGGTCGCGTCAAACGGGGTCCTCGGAGATCAGCTGATCAACATCTCCGTTGGCAGCAGCGAGATCCACATCGAGCCCGGCGGGCGGATCCAGTCGACGCCCTCGCTGATGGAGGAGCTCAACATCTTCAAGGATCAGATCGGCGGCATCATCGACAAGGTCGACACCAGCTTGTCGGGGATCTCGGGCCTGTTCACCTCGCTCAACAACGAGAACACCAAGCGCGACCTCCAGGGCATCCTGGCCAACGCCAACGAGATCAGCCGGCAGATCAAAGACGGCGAGGGCCTCGTCGGCGCGCTGTTCAACGAGCCCGAGTACAAGGACGACTTTGGCCGCACGCTCAAGTCCGTGCGCCACTCGGCCGGCCAGCTCGACGAGACCCTGTCGGCGCTCAACAACCAGGCCGGGCCCGCCCTGCGCAACGTCTCGCGCGCGGCCGGCAACGTCAGCGACATCCTCGAAGATCTCGAGAACCCCAAGAACCAGTCGGTGATCGGGCGCGCCCTCCACGACCCAGAGATGGGCCAGGACGCCGCCGACGCGGTCAAGAACGCGGCCGAGGCCGTCGACTCGGCCCGGGCCGCGATCACCGATCTCCAGGTCGTCGTCGCCGAGGTCAGCCACTCGGTCACGGCCGGCGAGGGCACGATCGGCAAGCTGCTCAAAGATCCGAAGGCCTACGACGACCTCGTCAAGCTGCTCGGCAACATCGAGCGCGTCAACGTGGTCAAGAAGCTCGTGCGCTTCGTGATCGAGCAAGACGAGGCCAAGGACTCGGCGCGGCCGACGGCCTCGACCGACTGAGGGGGGCCGCCAGCAGTGCCGACGCGGCGAGAGCAGCGACGCGTGAACTCGGCCGTGGCCCTGTTCGGCCTCTCGCTCGGCGCGCTGATGATGGCCTCCTACGTGCTCATCGCGATCAGCGAGGGCCTGCTGGTGCCCAAGTCCCGGGTCATCGCCGACTTCCGCGACGCCGGGAGCATCGGTCGCGACACCGAGGTCCAGCTCGCGGGCAAGCAGATCGGCAAGGTCGTCGACATCCAGTTCATTACGGAGCGCTATCCCTGCGACCCCCAGACCGAGGACTTTGGCCACCCCTACCAGGGCCGGACCGACGCGTGCGAGCCGTGGATGTTCTGCGCCCCCGACGGCTCCGGTGAGGACGCCAGCCAGGGCGTGTGCGCCGAGCTCGAGGAGTACAGCGGCCACAGCAGCGACTATCAAGGCTGCGAGGGCCCCGGCAGCTGCGAGCCCGGGCAGGTCTGCGTGACCCGGGCCTTTCGTCAGCGCTACCGGGGCGTGCGCTGGTGGGGCCAGGCCGGTTGGTGCGTCAACTACGACTCCGAGAGCCAGCGGATCCGCGCGGCCATGGAGATCGAAGACAGCTCCTTGCAGTACATCCGGACCGACAGCCGGGCCAGCATCGTGCTCAACGGCGTCCTCGCCGATCCGCGGGTCAACATCACGGTCGGCGTGAGCGACGAGGAGATCCGCGCGGGCGACCGCCTCCAGACCACGTCGTCGCTGATGGAGGACGTGCTCGGGCTCAAAGATCAGATCGACAAGATCGCCGAAGACGTCGATCGGGGCTTGCTCGGGGTCTCGGCCCTGACCGACTCGCTCAACGACGAGGCGACTAAGGCCCACATCGCCTCGTTGCGGGTCAACGTCAGCGAGATCCAGCGCCAGGTCGCCGCGGCCGAGGGCCTCGTCGGGGCGGTCCTCAACGATCCCGACACGCGCGCGGACATCAGCCGGACCCTGCGCGAGACCCGAGACGCCGTGACCGAGGCCCAGGCCGACTTCGACGAGCTGAAGCGCAAGTCCAAGCGGACCGCCCGGCAGGTCGAGACCGCCGCAGGCAAGATCGAGAGCATCCTCGCGGGCCTCGACGACCCCGAGAACACCAGCTTGCTCGCGGCCCTCGTCAACGAGAACGCCAGCCTCCAGGCCGACGGCGCCCGGCTCGGCGACAGCACCCAGGAGGCGATCGGGGCCGGGCTCGAGGCGATGGCCGACATCGAGGCCGCGCTCGAGGTGATCGGCTCGGCGATCGACCGGCGCGAGGGCTCGCTCGGTCGCCTGGTCGCCGATCCCAAGCCCCTGTACCACATCAAGGATCCGGCCACGCTGCGCCGGGTCAACGTGGTCAAGTCCCTCGTTCGCTGGGTCATCGCCGAAGACAACGCGCAGGGAAACCTGTCGCGCCCCGAGCCAGCTGAGCCGGCCGAGCCGGCCGAGCCGGCCGAGCCACCCGACGCGGCGGAGGGCGTCGGCCCAGCCCCGGACTGAGGGCCGCTTTTTTGCCGTGGCGGGCCAGCGTATCTGGCACTCTGAGGGCGAGGTCCCCATGCCCCCCACGCTGCGTCTCTCGTCCCTCCCTTTGCTCTGTCTCGCCCTCGTGTCCGCGTGTGCGGCCACCGAACGCGACGCGAAGACCGGCGACGCCGACAAGAGCGAGGTCGAGACCGCCGCCAAGGCCGAGGCGGGCGACGAGGAGCCACCGCCGCCGGTCAGCGCCAAGATCGCGATCTCCTCGGTCCAGATGATCCAAGACTGCCCGGACCCGCCCGCGCCGAGCCCCGGAGCGCCGAGCCCCGGAGCGCCGAGCCCCGGAGCGCCGAGCCCCCAGGCGCCAGCTCCGACGGAGCCGCTCGCCGACGAGTCGATGGCGAAGCCGGCGGCGATGCCCCCGCGTGTCGACGAGGGATCCGGTGCGCGCTTCGCCCCGGGGGACGCCCCGGGCTTCGTCCAGCCCTGTGATCAGTCGAACATGCAGCTGACCATCGAGATCGCGGGGGCCTCGGGCCAGACCGCGGTCCCGGTCGCGGTCAAGGCCGTCCGCCTGCTCTCGAAGGGCAGGCAGGTCGGCGAGCTGAAGTCGCGCAAGCCGAGCGCGTGGTCCGAGGAGCGCTACCAGCCCTGGGACGAGCAGCTCAGCCCCGGCGAGGCGCTCAAGGCCAGCTACAAGCTCGGGCTGCCCGACTGGACCGCCGTCGAGCAGGCGATCGGCGAGAGCAGCTTCGGCCACATGTTCACGATCGAGGTCGACGTCGAGGTCGACGGTCGGGTCGAGACCGTGGTGTCGCCCGAGTTCCCCCGCGAAGAACCCCACGTCATCGTGACCTGAGCGCTGATGTTCCGGCGAGGCAGCGTCTTCGCTCCGGGCCTGGTCGCGCTCGGGTTCACGCTCGGCTGCGAGGCCGCGCCCGCGCCGGCGCCGACCTCCGCGAGCGAGCCGCCGCCGGTCCGTGCCTCGGCCGCCGTCGAGCCGGACGCGGAGCCAGAGCCCGCGCCAGAGCCGTGGTCGGACGCGTGGCTCGAGGCCGAGGCGAGCCGCTACCTCGACGACCCGAGCTTTCGTCGCCAGGCCCTCGAGGCCTCGCTGACCAACCCCGACAACCAGTACTCGCGCAAGCGCCTGGCCGCCTACGGCCACGCCGATCGCGGCTGGGACGGGCTCCCGCAGTGGCGGCCGAAGGTCACACAGGTGACGACGCCGATCGTCGAGCAGCTGCGCGAGACCGGCGAGCTCAGGGCCCCGCCCGGGACGCCGCTGTGGGACGGCCAGCGACCCACGAGCCTCGCCGCCTGGGTCGAGCTCGGCGAGCGGGTGTTCTACGACTACCCCCTGCGACCCGAGCTCTTCGCCCGCCACGCCCTCGCCAACCCCGAGCTCGCGGCCTCCGTCGGCCTCCGGCCCGACCCGAGCGGGCGCTGGCCCGGGGTCGTGGTGTTCGACGATCTCGACGGCCAGCGGGAGGTCGGGATCACCTGCGCCCTGTGTCACGTCGGCGAGGACGCGGGCGGCGGCCTGGTCCCCGGCCGGGCCCATCGGGGACTCGACTACGGCGCCATGCGCCTGGCCTACTACCGCGACAGCAACACGCCGATCTCCGCCGAGCTCGCCCAGCGCATGGCCAGCTGGGGACCCGGCCGGGCCGACATCACCGACGACGAAGACGAGGATCCGGTCGCGATCCCGGATCTGTGGCGGGTCCGCGAGCTGACCCATCTGACCCAGGCCGCCACGCTGCGCCACGATCACCCCGCGGCCCTGGCGATCCGCCAGGAGACGCAGCTGCTCCACGCCAACCGCGAGCGCGCCCGGCCGCCCCGCGAGCTCGCGTGGGCCCTGGCGATGTACGTGTACTCGCTCGCGCCGCCGCCTCGCGCGGACCCGCCGTCGGCCTCGGCCTCGGCCACCGCGCTCGGCCGGGCGACCTTCGAGCGGGCCTGCGCGCGCTGTCACGAGTACGCCAACGGATCCGGCGAACCGGTCTCGGCCCGCTCGGTCGGCACCGATCCAGCCCTGGCCCTCGGCCGCGCGCGGGGGACCGGGCTCTACCGACCCGCCGCGCTGGTTCGGGTCGCCGACGCGGGCCCCTATCTCCACGACGGCACCGTCGCCTCGCTCGAGGATCTGCTCAGCCCGGCCCGGCTCGAGCCCGAGTTTCGCGCGGGCGTCCGGGGCCCCGGGCCCGTCGTCGGCCATCGCTACGGGATGGACCTGCCCGAGGACACGCGCGCGGCCTTGATCGCCTACCTCGGCACGCGCTGACCCGGCTCGTCGCTCGCGGCCCGGGCGTCCACAAACTCGACGTCGGACGCGTGCGCGCGCTCGCGCAGCGCTCGGCTCAGGCCCGGGCGGTCGTAGTGGGCCGTGTCCACGCGGGCCAGCGTCAGCTGCGACAGCCCGGCGTCGAGCAGGGGGCTGAGTCCGTCGAGCAGGGCCTGGGTCTGCTGCGGCGCCGGGGACCTGGCCGAGCTCGGGTCGAGGGGCGCGTGGACGTCGAGGGTGACTTGGGTCAGCCGGTCCGCGGCGTCGCGCTCGATGGTCACGGTGCAGCCCTCGGGCCGGGTCGCGCGGGTCGTGGCCCCGTCGATCATCCGCAGACGTCGGACGTGCTCGGGCAGTCGATCGCGCAGGAGCTCGTAGCGCGTGCGCAGGTAGGGGTCCTCGCGGTGGTCACCGACCCAGTCGCGGACCTGGCCGCGCTTGCGGTGGTAGTAGACCGCGAATTCCTCGAGCCCCACGCAGGTCGGCGAGTCGATCAGGACCAGGAGCTGGGCGTTGACCGCTCGGCGGACCAGCAGCGATCGCAGGCCCAGCGGGGTGTCGAAGCGGAGGTTGGGATCGGCGAGCGAGCACTCGTAGTGTTCGACGGACTCCAGCCGGCCCGCGGCGCGCAGCGCGACGAAGCGCTCGAGATCCAAGAACCCGTAGAGCGAGCGCAGCCGGTCGAGGCGCCCGCGCAGGGCCAGGAGCTCGGGCACGTGGCCGTCGAGGCTGCGCAGCGTCGACCACTCGCTCGCGCCGACGATCTCGGCGTCGAGCTTGCCGACCTCGATCGAGGCCGCGGACAGAAACCCTCGCTCGAACACGCGACCGTCGCGGCCGAGGACCGCGTGGAGGACCCCGGCCCACTCGGCCTCGTGGCGCCTGAGCAGCTCGCGCTCGCGGGCGGAGGCCGGCGCGTCGGTCCCCGCCCGCGCGAGCTGCAAGGTGATGAACTCGCCGCGGGGATCGCCTTGCTCGGTCAGCCAGTCGGCGTAGACCAGGCGGCGCGCGTCGGCGTCGGGGTCGGCGTAGATCGCGTCGCGCAGCGCGGCTGTCCGGGCCTCGCGCGCGCGCTGATCCCGAGCCCGGTGCTCGAGCTGGGTCTGAGCCGCGCGCGCGCCCGCGTCGAGCTGGACGATCGAGACCGCCGAGAGGCTGGAGATCGCGCCCCGGAGCTGGCGCCGGAGCTCGGACCCCACGCCGGGCTCGCGGGCGAGCTGCTCGAGGGTCGCGAGCTGCCGGGGGTCGCGCTGGGCCGCGAGCAGACGGACGGTGTTCGCGGCGACCTCAGCTGCGCCGGGCGCCTCGACCGGTGTCAGGGGCAGCCGCAGGCGCGAGGCCATGGCCGCGGCCAGGAGCGGATCGGGGGTCCAGTCGGCGAGCACGCGCAGCCGCTCGAGCTCGGGCAGATCGGGGTGCCAGGGCTCGTCGAGGAGGACCGGCAGCAGCAGGGGGTCGCCGCGGCCCCGATCGGCCCGCTCACGCCAGCTCCTGGCCCGCTCGGCCGGGTCGCGGCCCGCGAGGGGCTCGGCCCGAACACGGGCCAGGAGCAGCTCGTAGAGCCCCGCGACGCTCGGGTTTCGGCTCTCGCGCCAGGCCGCGCGCAGGTGCTCCGCCATCGCCCCGTGTCGGCCCGCGGCCATCGCCGTGGTCGCGGTCTCGAGGGACCGCGCGAGCGCTCGCCGGGCCTCGCTCATCGGGGGCTCACCGAGGTCGACGGGCCCGACGCGGTGCCCTGGGGTCGGCGCGCGAGGGTCGAGATGGCGGCGACCCGCACGACGATGCGCTTGCGCTCTGGATCGAACAGGCCCATCCGCGCCCGCAATCTACCTGACGCGGGGCTGTTCCACGGGCCGTGCAACGCGCGGATCGATGGACGCGACGGGGAGCGACGGGAAGCGACGGGGAGCGACGCAGTGATGTTTGGATCATGTAATGTCAGTAATCTGAGATCCGTGATTCCAAAGAATTGAAGTGTGCGTATTTTCGCTCAATTTTGATGTTTTAACTGTACTGAGGGCCAATCTGCTGTCTTTTGGATCGTGCCCGAATATGCACTACACACCGATGAAATGTCGGCACTTTGCTTGCAGCGTGGTCACCCCGATGTCGAGCTACACCGAAGTATCGGCGCTCCACGAGCAAATCCGCGAGCTCGTGCGGCGCTGGTTGCCGATGCTCTTGAGCCAGGCGGGTGTGTCAAATCGAGATATGGTGATGTTGCGTGAGGCCGTCAGCACCGATGAGGGTGATCTGCGCACCCAACTCGACTTTGCTCGGCGCGCCGTCGAGAACGCTGCCCAGCGCCGAGTTCGAGATGACGCGAAGAGCGTGAACCTCGCCGAGTCCGTGCTCTCGCTCGTCTCGGGCCTGTGCCTGACCCTCAACCTCCAGCACCGGGACTTCCGCTCGGCCCAGCGGCGGCTCGACGAGGTCAAGCGTGAGCTGTTTGCGCTGATCGTCGTCGGGCCCGCGTCCACCAGGCGAGTCGAGCTCAGGCCCTCGAGCTGGTGGTCACGCCTCGTCTCACGTGGCGCAAACGGCGACATCACCCTGCTCAACTGAGCGCCCCGTTATGCCTCTGTGGGGCAAATGGTCGCGCTTTGTCGGTCCGCCGGGGAGTCGAGCTGGCGAAGGGATCCAAAGGTCAGTCGAGACATCTTGACGGGCACACATAACTCGCTTAAGTACTCCGGCCCGCGCCGAGGTAGCTCAGCTGGTTAGAGCGGAGGATTCATAACCCTCAGGTCGGCAGTTCAAGTCTGCCCCCCGGCACTCACACAAGGCCGCCAGCGTCCGCTGGCGGCCTTTTCTTCAACCGCGGGACACGCACTTGGCTACTCAGGCACCGGCAGGGCCGCGCGCGGGCGAGCGCATCTTCCTGGTCGACGGCAACAACCTCGTCCACCGGCTGTTTCACGCCACGCCGCCGAGCTTCGCCCCGGCCGACGGGACCACCCCGATCAACGCCGTCGTCGCCTGGACCCGGCGCATGCGGGCGCTGCGTCTTCGCTACGATCCCCACTACCTGGTGCCGATCTTCGACGGGCCCGGCGACAACTGGCGGCGCGAGCTCTACCCCGAGTACAAGGCCAAGCGCAGGCCCTCGCCGGCTGAGCTCGACAGCCAGTGGGAGCCGATCTGGCGGGTCAGCGAGGCCCTCGGGCTGTCCCCCGTACGCCAGGCGAGCCTCGAGGCCGACGACCTGCTCGGCGCCTACACCGAGGCGGCCGTCGCCGCGCAGCTCGAGGTCGTGGTCGTGTCGAACGACAAGGATCTGATGCAGCTGATCCGCGGGCCCGACCGCGGCCCGGGATCTGTCCGTCAGCTCAACCCCTTCAGCGGGCGCTCGTTTGGCCCCGCACAGGTCGAGGCCAAGTTCGGTGTCCCGCCCGCGCTCTTGGCCGACCTGCTCGCGCTCGCGGGCGACAGCACCGACAACATCCCCGGGGTCCCGGGGATCGGGCCCAAGATCGCTGCGTCGTTGATCCGAGATTGGGGCGACCTCGCGGGCGTGTTGGCCAACGCGTCGCTCGTTCGCCAGACCAAGCGGAGCCAGAGCCTGCTGCGCAACGCCGACAGCGCTCGCCTGAGCCGCAAGCTCGTCGCGCTGCGCAGCGATCGACCGCTGCCTCGGGCGCTGGCGGACATCCCCCGCTGGACGCCCTCGCGCAGGGCCCTCGACGCGTTCTTCGGCGAGCTCGGCTTCGCGTCCTTCGAGCTGGCGCTCGACGGTTTTCAGCCCAGGGAATGACCTACGATGGCGGCCCCGAGGCCGCGCTGTCCAAGCGCAGGGCGTCTGCGGGGGTCTCATCAATGCTCTGCTTGCGTCTGCTCCTCGCCACCTCGCTCGGTTCGGGCTTCGAGCCCGGCCTCGCAGCTCCGGCCGACTCGATCCCCGGCCAGGTCCCGGCGCCCGTGGTGATCCACAGCGCCCCCGTCGACGGTCGCGTGCTCCGGGCCGACTTCGAGGTCCCCAGGCAGGTCCTGCTGGTGTTCACGCAGACCTGGCCCCGGGCGAGCGCGGCGATCGCCGCGCAGGTGCTCGACAGCGGGACGAGGCTCGCCCTCGTGCGCGAGCGCGACAGCGCCCGCTTGGCGTTGACGCGCTTCGTCACCAAGCTCGAGCGCGCTCACGGACAGCCAATCACCACCCACGCAGACGCCGTCGACACGCCGTGGGTGCGCGACTGGGGGCCCCTGCAGCTGCGCCGGGCAGGGGGCGGCTCGCTGTGGCTCGACGCCGCCCTCGATGATGCCCTGCGAGCGCACGACGACGGCGCGCCCGGCTGGCTCGCGCGCCACCACGCCGTCGCGCTCGACGCCCTCCCGTGGGCCGTCGACGGCGGGGCGTTCATCAGCAACGGCGCTGGCCTGTGCGTGCTGAGCCTCGACTACCTCGACGCCCGCGGCGTCACCTCCGACACCGAGGCGCTGCCCGAGCTGCTCGGGCAGCTCGGCTGTCGGGTCACCGCCGTGGTCCCGACCCTGGTCGCCGAGCACACCAAGCACGTCGACATGATCGCCCAGTTCGTCGGACCCGATCGCCTGATGGTCGCCCGGATCGTCGACGAGCCAGGCGGCGCCAGCGAGGACGCGCTGCGGCTCGAGGCCGCCGAGCGCGGCATCCGAGCGGCCGCGGCCCTGCTCGACGAGGGCGTCACGCTCGATGTCGTGCACGTGCCCACGCCGCCGTCCGAGCCCGGCCGAAACCCGCGCAGCTACGTCAACGGTCTGCGCCTCGCCGATCGCTACCTGATGCCGAGCTACCCCGAGCTCGGTCCCCCGTGGCAGCGCGAGGCCCAGGCGGCCGTCCAGGAGGCAGTCGGCGAGCTCCCGGTCGTGGCGATCGACGCGAGCGACATGATCGGCGCCGGCGGTGCGATCCACTGCGCGACGCTCGGCCTGTGGACCGACTGAGGACCGACTGAGGACCGCTCAGCTCGATCCGCCCGCCAAAAAGGCCGCCGCCCGCGAGAGCACGTCGCCACGCCACTGCAAGGTCGAGTGGACGCCGCCGACGAACTCCGGCTCGAGGCCGGGGAGGGGCGTCTCGTCGCTCGCGACCACGCCGTCGTCGTCGCCGTCGATCCGGGGGTTGTAGCCGCGTCCGTCGCCCGTGCCCCCGACCAGGATCAGCGTCTCGCAGCTCGGCGGCGGCGGCGGCAGCTCGGCGACGCGCGGCGGCTGCAGCTCATCGGCGGCGAGACCGTAGAGCCAGCGAAAGGGCGGGAAGTCGCGCTGACGCTCGGCGAGCACCGCGCCTTTGTTCGGCGGCGCCAGCATGACCAGGCGCTGGCGAGGAGCGAGCTCCAGCAGCGTCGGGCGGGCGAGGAGGGCCCGCGCAACCAGGCCGCCCATGCTGTGGGTCAAGATCCCGAGCACCGCCGTCTGACGGCCGTCGAGCCAGGCGCGGATCCTCGCCTCGAGCTGTTCGGCGTGGTCGTCGAGGGTGCCGCGGCGGGTGGCGTAGCCGAAGGACCGCGCGTCGAAGCCCCGGCGCCCGAGAGAGCGCGCCGTCGGTCGCATGCCGAGGGGAGTGCGCAGCGCCCCGTGGAGCAGCACGACCGGGACTCGCTCGGCCATCGGCGCCTCAGTCCGACTTCTTGCTGGCCTTGCTCTTGCCCGCGTCGTCGGAGCCTTCGGTCTTCTTGCCGGACGACTTCTTCTTGGCCGTGGAGGTCTTGTTGCCGGAGGTCTTGTTGCCGGCCTTCTTCTTGCCAGACGACTTCTTGCCGGACTTCTTCTTGCCAGACGACTTCTTGCCGGACTTCTTCTTGCCTTCGTCCGCGCCCGGGGTCCACGGTCCGCCCTTCCACTGGATGAGCCCCTGGGGATCATCGGCGAGCTTCTTGAGCCGCGTGATGTGGGCGCCGACGACCAGCCCGATGATGACCACCCCGGTGACCTGACCAAGCGACACCGGCCCGGCGATCTCGGGGGTCATGTCGTAGCGGAAGGGGTCCTCGATCAGGTAGCGCGTGGCGCCGTAGAAGCCGAGGGCGAACAGGGCGACCTGGCCCGAGTACTTGCGCCGGGCCCGGATCACGAAGGTGAGCCCCGCCCCGACCGCCGCGGCAGCCGCCGCGTAGAGCTGCGAGGGATGCACGGGCAGCGAGAGGTCGGCGGGGATCCGCATCCCGGTGAGGATGCGGCGCTGGATGTCGTAGACCGGCGAGTCGGCCGGGAACTGGACCGCGAGGAAGAAGTCGGGGTCGACGTAGTAGCCGAAGTCCGCGCCCGACAAGAACGCGGCCACCCGCTCGAGCACGACGCCGATCAAGAAGGCAGGCGCGGCGCAGTCGAGCCAGGCCCACGGCGGTATCTTTTTGTTCTGGCAGTAGACGCCCGCGAGGATCAGCCCCGCGAGCACGCCCCCGAAGCCCGACAGCCCCCCAGCTTGAAGCTGGATCAGCGAGGCGATGCCCTCGGACTGGTCGGGGTTTTGGAACAGCCACATCGAGCGCGCGGCCAGGAGACCGCCGCCGACGGCGATCACGTAACCGGTGCCGAGCTGATCGGCCGGGAGCTTGTCGGCCCGCGCGAGCTGGAGGCTCAGGATCCAGCCGAGGATCAGGGCGACAGCGATCAGGAAGCCGTAGGCATGAATCGGCGTCTCGCCGAGTGAGAACAAGACGGGGTACATGGCAGCTGCGAATGGAGGTCGGCCGCGTCACCGCGGCCGAAGTCGGGCGAGCCTATCACCCTGGTCGCGTTTGTCAGGTGGCCTGTGCGGGAGGCCCGCTGCCGCGACTAGTCGGCGTAGACCGCTTCTTCTTTTTCCTGGGCTTCCTTGCACTGGATGCACAAGGGGGCCTCGGGCCGCGCCTCGAGGCGCTTGGTCGAGATCGGCTCCTCGCACTCCTCGCAGACGCCGTACTCGCCGTCTTCGATCTTGCGCAAGGCGATCTCGATCTTGTTCATCAAGTGGCGCTCGCGGCCCCGCAGTCGGAACGAAAACGACTGCATGTACTCGCTGGACGCCTGGTCGACCTCGTCGAAGCGGTCATCGGGGGACAGGATCATCTCGTTCGACAACGTCTCTTGGGCCTGCTCCAGCAGGCGCCGCCGTTTGTCGTTGAGCAGCGATTTGAAGTTGTCGAGCTGCTTTTTGGTCAAGTGTGAGGACGTCACCTGATCACCGTCCTTTCGGCTGGCCACTGCGGATCTTTGACGATTGGTGGGGCGGGGAGCGTATCGACTCGAGCGGGTCGGGACAAGGAAAATCGCGCGCCGGTTCGAGTCTAGCCGCGGTCTGCCGCTGCGGCGGGTCTGTGTTCGTGTGGAGGCCGGACGCTGTTTCTGCTGCTGGCCGCGGCGGACTGACCAAATGGGGGAGGGCGGGGGCACCGCTTTTGCGTGGCGAGATCCCTCCCGCTCCCAACGAGCGCCGAGCGAGGGGGGGATCGCCGCCCTGGTCAGCCGTCCGACATGCGAGCGCGGAGGGCACATCCACCGAAATGGTTGACGGCGATCCCACCTTATCCTACCGTTTCGCCTCTTCCCACTGGGAGAATTCAAACGGATGGCCACCTCCGACAAGCGCAAGCAGAGCCTCTATTTCCCCGAAGCGATGCTGAAGGAGATCCAGCATGAAGCGACCCGACAGGATCGCTCGCTGTCCTGGATCGTCCAGAAGGCCTGGAAGCTGGCCCGCCGCGAGATCATGAAATTCCCCAGCGTCAACGACATCGAAGACGACATGGAGGATGATCATCGCGGCAAGTCCGAGTGATCAGCCGCGCTCCAGCGCAGGGCACGACAGGGTGGGTAGCGTCCATTGGCCCAGCTCGACTGGATTGATGACGGCGTCGGAACCTGGGTCGATCGCGACGATGGTGCGCGGCTCTACGTTCACAGCCTCGGCAGCGCCAGCTCGGCCCCGGCGCTGCTGATCTTCGACGGGATCGGCTGCTCCGGCTGGGCGTTTCGCAGGCTCGGCCCCCGCCTCGCCGAGGGCCAGCGCGTGGTGCTGATGCACTACCGCGGCCACGGCAAGTCGCCGAGCCCGCCGCGGCCCTGGCGGCTCGGGATGCACACCCTCGCCGACGACGCCGCCGCCGTCTGCGACGCGCTCGGCATCGAGCGGGTGGTCGCCCTGGGCTTCTCCATGGGCTTTCAGGTCGCGCTCGAGTTCTATCGGCGCCACCGGCACCGGGTGCTCGGTCTGGTCTCCCTCGCCGGGCCACCGGGCCAGCCGCTGGCCTCGTTCCAGGGCACCGACTCGTTCTCCTTCGCGCTGCCCTTCGTCGTCGCGGCCACGCGCGTGGCCCGGCAGATGACCAGTCGGGTCTGGCGCTCGGTGCTCCCGAGCCAGCCGGCGATCGAGTTCGGGCTGCGCTACGAGGTCAACGCCGAGCGGATCGACAGCGGCGACTTCGAGCTCTACCTGCGCCAGATGGCCGACATGAACCCCGAGCTGTTCGTCGCCATGCTCGAGCAAGCCCAGCGCCACACCGCCGAAGATCTGTTGCCGAGCATCCGCGTGCCGACGATGGTGATCGCGGGCGCGCGCGACAGCTTCGTGCCGGTCGCGCGCCTGCGGACGATGGCCTTTGCGATCCCCGGCGCCCGCTGGGAGGTCATCGACGAGGCCACCCACGCGCTCCCGGCCGAGTACCCCGACGAGCTCGCCGACCAGCTCCTGGACTTCTTGTCCGAGCTGTCCGGGCCAGAGCCGTCCAGGGCTGGTGGCGCGCACGAGGGTGCACGCCGGGCCTCGGCGAAGGCGTGAAACCTGCGGCCGCAGCCGACGAATTGTCGCGCTAACACACGTTTTTGGCCCCTTGGACGGGGCCCAGGCCCGTGGTAACCCGCACGCGATCCACCGTCGTCGCGGCCCTCAATCGGCCCAACGATCGGTGTGAGGAGGTGAACATGTCACGAGAAGTCGTCATCGCGAGTGCAGCTCGGACCCCCATCGGCAGCTTTCAAGGCGCCCTCGCCAAGGTCTCAGGCACCGAGCTCGGCTCGATCGCCATCAAGGCCGCGCTCGAGCGGGCCAAGGTCGAGGGCAAGGAGCTCGACGAGGTCCTCATGGGCATGGTCTTGCCCGCGGGCACCGGTCAGGCCCCCGCGCGCCAGGCCAGCAAGGGCGCAGGCGTGCCCGACTCGGTCGGCGCGCTGACCCTCAACAAGGTGTGCGGATCGGGCCTCAAGGCCGTGATGCTCGCGGCCCAGGCGATCCGCGCGGGCGACGGTGAGATCTTCGTCGCGGGCGGCATGGAGTCGATGTCTAACGTGCCCTACCTTCTGCCCGGGGCCCGCGACGGCTACCGCATGTTCAACAAGTCGGTCGTCGACGGCATGGTCCACGATGGTCTGTGGGATCCCTACAACGACTTTCACATGGGCAAGGCCGGTGACCTGTGCGCGCGCGAGTGCGGCATCAGCCGCGAGCGCCAGGACGAGTTCGCCGCCCACAGCTACCGCCTGGCCCAAAACGCGGTCAACGAGGGCCTGTTCGCCGATGAGATCGTGCCGGTCAGCGTGCCCCAGCGCAAGGGCGATCCCGTCGTCGTCGACAAGGACGAGGAGCCCTTTCGCGGCAACATCGAGAAGCTGCCCAAGCTCCGCGCGGCCTTCAACAAGGACGGCTCGGTCACGGCCGGCAACGCCCCCTCGATCAACGACGGCGCCGCCGCGCTCGTCGTGATGTCGCGCGAGCAGGCCGACAAGCGCGGGATCACCCCGCTGGCCGTGATCAAGGGCTACGCCGGCTTCGCCCAGGCGCCCGAGTGGTTCACGACCGCGCCCGCGGGCGCCATGCAGGCGGTGCTGGCCAAGACCAACACCAAGGTCGACGAGGTCGATCTGTGGGAGATCAACGAGGCCTTCGCGGTCGTCGCCCTCGCCAACCAGGACAAGCTCGGCATCGCCAGCGACCGCATCAACGTGCGCGGCGGGGCCGTGGCCCTCGGCCACCCGATCGGCTGCTCGGGCGCGCGGATCCTCGTGACCTTGCTCTACGCCCTGCGCTCGCTCGACAAGCAGCGCGGCGTCGCGTCGCTGTGTCTCGGCGGCGGCGAGGCCGTGGCCCTGATGGTCGAGCGCTAACTCGAAAGGACGCGACGCACATGAGTGAAATCAAGACCATCGGAGTCCTCGGCGCTGGCCAGATGGGCGGCGGCATCGCCCAGGTCGCGGCCCAGGCCGGCTACGAGGTGCTGCTCGCCGACATGGACCTGCAGCACGCCGAGGCCGGCAAGGGCCGGATCGACAAGTTCATGAGCCGCGCCGTGACCAAGGGCAAGCTCGACGCCGACGCCAAGCAGGCCGCGCTCGCGCGGATCACCTGCGTCGCGGGCATCGAGGACCTCGGCCCGGCGGAGTTCGCGATCGAGGCCGCGACCGAGAACGTCGAGCTCAAGAAGCGGCTGTTTCGGAGCCTCGATCGCGCGCTCAACAAGGACGCGATCCTCGCGACCAACACCTCGTCGATCTCGATCACCTTGCTCGGGGCCGAGACCCACCGCCCGGCGAGCGTCGTCGGCATGCACTTCATGAACCCCGTGCCGATCATGAAGCTCGTCGAGCTGATCCGCGGGCTGCCGACCGACGACGCGACCTACGAGGCGACCAAGGCCCTGGCGACCAAGCTGGGCAAGACGGTGATCACCTCCAAGGACTGCCCGGGCTTCATCGTCAACCGGATCCTGATCCCGCTGATCAACGAGGCCTGCTTCGCCCTCCAAGAGGGGCTCGGAACCGCCGAAGACATCGACACCGGGGCCAAGCTCGGCCTCAACCACCCGATGGGCCCGCTCGAGCTCGCCGACCTGATCGGCCTCGACACCTGCCTGGCGATCGCCGACGTGCTCCTGCGCGAGCTCGGCGACGACAAGTACCGCGCGGCCAACGTGCTGCGCATGCACGTCGCCGCTGGCTGGCTCGGGCGCAAGACCGGGCGCGGGTTCTACGACTACAAGAAGCGCTGATCATGGCCGACTACGAGACCCTCGAGATCGAAGACCGCGGCGCCGCGCGGATCGTCCGCATCAACCGGCCCAAGGCGCTCAACGCCCTCAACCCCCAGGTCATCGCCGAGCTCTCGCGGGTGCTCGAGGCCCTCGGTCAGCAGATCGAGGCCGGCGACTGGAGCATCCGCGGCCTGATCTTGACGGGCGCGGGCGACAAGGCCTTCGTGGCCGGGGCCGACATCTCCGCGATGGTCGACATGGGCCGCGACGAGGCCATGAGCTTCGCCAGCGCGGGCCATGCGGTCGGCGAGATGCTGGCCAACCTCCCGATCCCGGCGATCGCCGCCGTCAACGGCTTCGCGCTCGGCGGCGGCTGCGAGCTGGCCATGGCCTGCGACTTCATCGTCGCCAGCGCCAAGGCCAAATTCGGCCAGCCCGAGGTCAAGCTCGCGGTCATCCCCGGGTTCGGCGGCACCCAGCGTCTGACCCGGCGCGTCGGCCTCGCCCGGTCGATCGAGCTGTGCGTGACCGGCGAGATGATCCGCGCCGACGAGGCCCTGCGCATCGGCCTCGCCAACCGCGTGGTCGCGCCCGAGGAGCTCCTCGACACCTGCCTGGGCATCGTCGAGACCGTGGCCAAGATGGGCCCGCTCGCGGTCGCCGAGGCCAAGCGCGTGCTCCATCAGGGCGCCGAGCTCCCGCTCGAGGCCGCCAACCAACTCGAGGTCGAGGCCTTCTCGGGCTTGTTCGAGACCGCCGACCAAGCCGAGGGCATGCGCGCCTTCCTCGACAAGCGCGCAGCCCAATTCTCCGCCAAATAGAAAGCAGGACCACAGTGGACTTCGAATTCAGCGAGGAGCAAGAGGCGATCCGTCGGATGGCTCGGGAGTTCGCCGCGCGCAGCGTGGCCCCGATCGCAGCCGAGATCGACAAGCAGGCTCGGTTTCCCAAGGAGGTCGTCGCCGAGATGGGCGAGCTCGGGTTGCTCGGGATCGAGGTCGAGCCCGAGTGGGACGGCGCCGGCCTCGACCCGATCGCCTACGTCATCGCGATGGAGGAGATCAGCGCCGCGTGTGCCTCGACCGGCGTGATCATGTCGGTCAACAACTCGCTGGTCTGCGATCCGCTCCGCAAGTGGGCCAACGACGCCCAAAAAGACCGCTGGCTGCGGCCGCTGGCGACCGGCGAGAAGCTCGGCTGCTTCATGCTCAGCGAGCCCGAGGCCGGGTCCGACGCGGCCGCCCAGACGACCGTGGCCGTGCCCGACTCCTCAAACGGGGGGGACGGCTTCGTGATCAACGGGGTCAAGAACTGGATCACCAACGGGCCCCAGGCCGACGTCGGGATCCTGATGTGCATGACCGACCGCGACAAGGGCCACCGCGGGATCTCGTCCTTCATCATCGACATGAACGCCGAGGGCGTCACGCGCGGGCCCAAGGACGACAAGCTCGGCATCCGCGCCAGCCACTCGTGTCAGATCTTCTTCACCGATCACAAGGTCGGCAGCGATCAGCTGCTCGGCAAGGTCGGCGACGGGTTCAAGGTCGCGATGAGCACCCTCGACTGCGGTCGGATCGGCATCGCCGCGCAGGCGCTGGGCATCGCCCGGGGCGCGTTCGAGGCCGCGGCTCGCTACGCGACCGAGCGCAAGACCTTTGGCCAGGCGATCGCCAAGCACCAGGCGATCAGCTTCATGCTCGCCGACATGGCCACGGAGATCGACGCCGCGCGGCTCTTGACCTACCGCGCCGCCGCGCTCAAGGCCGCGGGCAAGCGCCACACCTCGGAGTCGGCGATGTGCAAGCTCATGGCCTCCGAGGTCGCCAACAAGGTCGCCAAGAACGCCGTGCAGATCTTCGGTGGCAACGGCTACGTGAGCGAATATCCGGCAGAGCGCTACTACCGCGACGCCAAGATCACCGAGATCTACGAGGGGACGAGCGAGATTCAGCGCGTGGTGATAGCCTCGAACATCATCAAGGCGTTGTCTGCCTAGCAGGTCAAAGGAGCTACGAATGACGATGACCCACAGCAAGATTCTCACCCTCGTCGGGATCGCCAGCCTCAGCGCGGCGGTCGGGTGCAAACCGAAGGTCGCCAGCAACCAAGACATGCTCGCGGAGTACGGCGGCGAGAAGTACTCGGAAGACATGGTCGCGACGGACTACGAGACCGTCGAAGACCAGGGCGACTCGATCGACCCGCGGACCCAGGCCGCGATCCAGGACACGATCAGCACCGTCTACGTGACGGACTTCGAGGCCTGCCTCGAAAAAGAGATGGACCGGCTCGAGAACCGCTGGGTCGCGGGGACCTTCGCCATCGAGTTCACGATCGAGCCCTCGGGCATGGTCAGCGGGGCCGAGATGCTCCAGGAGGACATCGAGGAGCGGCGGACCCTCAACGACAAGGGCGAGTACGTCAGCTCCGGCGGCGCGACCCCGCGCAAGGCCGAGAACTTCGGCGCGTGCGTCGAAGAGAAGGTCTACAGGTGGGAGTTCGATCCGCCGCCCGAGGTGACCTACTCGCACACCTACAACGGTCAGATCGGCGAGGCCTGGTAGCGCGGTCCTGAGCACCATGGACTTCACGCCGAGCGAGACCCAAGAGATGATCCGCGACACCGCTCGGCAATTCGCCGGGCGAGTGCTCGAGCCCCTCGCCGTCAGCCTCGACCGCGAGCACAGCTTCCCGCGGGCCAGCCTCGCCGAGGCCGCCGAGCTCGGTCTGCTCGGCATCAACGTCCCGGCGGACTATGGCGGCGTCGAGGCCGGGGCCGTGGCCTACTCGCTCGCGGTCACCGAGCTCGCGCGCGCGTGCGCGGCCACGACCGTGGCGATCTGCGTGTCCAACATGGTCGCCGAGGTCATCTGCGCGTTCGGCAACGAAGATCAGCGGGTCGAGCACGTCAACAAGCTGTGCAGCGGCGAGTACGTCGTCGGCGGGTTCGCGCTGTCGGAGTCGGGCGCGGGCAGCGATCCCGGCGGCATGACCACCCGCGCGCGCAAGACCGACAAGGGCTGGGTCATCGACGGCTCCAAGCTGTGGATCACCAGCGGAACCGACGCGGGGCTGTTCGTGGTCTGGGCCCGGACCAGCGACGCGCCAGGGGCCCGCGGGGTGTCGTGCTTCCTGGTCCCGGGCGACGCGCCGGGGCTCACGGCGGGCAAGCCCGAGGACAAGCTCGGACAGCGCGGCAGCCCGACGACGGCGCTCGAGTTCGAGGGCGTCGAGGTCGGCGACGAGGCCCTGCTCGGCGAGCTCGAGCGCGGCTTCCCGATCGCGATGATGGCCCTCGACGGCGGTCGGATCGGCATCGCGAGCCTGGCCCTCGGCGTCGGCCTGGCCGCGAGCGAGTTCGCCAACCGCTACGCGATCGAGCGCAAGCAGTTCGGCCGCGCGATCGCCAACTTCCAGGCGATCCAGTGGATGATGGCCGACAGCCGGACCGAGCTCGAGGCCGCGCGCCTGCTCGTGCTCCGCGCGGCCTGGCTCAAGGAGCAGGGCAAGGGGTTCACGCGCGAGGCGTCGATGGCCAAGCTGTGGTCGTCCGAGCGGGCGTTTTGGGCCTGCAACCGGGCGCTGCAGATGCTCGGTGGCTACGGCTACACCCAGGACTTCCCGATCGAGCGCTACCTCCGAGATGTCCGGGTCACGATGATCTACGAGGGCACCAGCGAGATCCAGCGCATCGTCATCGGGCGAGACGTGGTCCGGCAGTTCTCGGCCTGATCGCCCGCGCGAGGCTCAGCGCCCGCAGGCCACGTTGCGCCGCTGCAGCTCCGCGGCCTCTTCGTCGCCGGCCATGACGGCCTCGTGGCCGAGCCAACGGAACATCGCGTTGGCGATGCTCGAGTCGCCGCGCTCGTCCCACAGCCAGACCGCGAGCTTGCACATCGGATCGTGGATCTGGGAGAAGGCGACGCGGACCAGCTCGTTGCCGCCGAGCTCGCAGACCTGCTCGTAGTGCTCGCGGATCGTCAGGAACTCGCGGAGCTCGTCGAGCGGCGCGAGCTGCCGGCGCGCCCGCACCCGGGCGTCGAGGCCCTCGGACATGATCGCTAGCTCGTCGAGGAGCTCGTGGCGCAGCTCGCGAGCGACGCGGCGCAGGGCCTTGGAGTCGCCCTCGAGCTCGGCCAGGGGCACGGCGCCGGCCCGGGCGAGGGCGAAGAGATCGGCCTCGACCTGCCGGCCGAGGCGCTCGAGGACGCTGTCGGGATCGCCGGCGCGCAGGGCCAGGGCACGGTGGGCGGTCTGGCTGCGCAGGGCGGGGTCGGCCAACAGACGGTCCCAGCTTCGGCCGAGGCTCATCAGCTGATCGGTCGGGATCTTGCCGCTGGCGATCGCTTCGCTGTGGGCGGCGAGCAGCGCGGGGCCCTCGAGGGGGGCGGCCGGGAGCTCGCTCGGGCGCCGGACCGCGGGCACGACCTCGGCCTGGGGCTCACGAAGCGCGCGCCGGACCAGGGCGAGGGTCTGGAGCCGCGAGGGCGCGACCAGCCAGCGCAGGATCAAGGCGAGGTTGCTGGGCACGGGTGGATAGCCGATCAGCCGGGCCGCGACGTCCCCGAGCAGCCGGGTCGCGCGGGACCGGCGGTGCGGCGAGCGGCCGCGCAGCTCGACCTCGGCCCAGGCCCCGCGCGAGGCCGCGTCGGCGACCAGCCACTCGTTGGCGAGGTAGCGGGTCAGCGGCGGGTGCTGATCCCCGTCGAACTCGGCGACGATCTGCATCAGTCGGCGGGCCGCGGCGTGGTCGCCGAGGGCGTCGGCCAGCAGCGCGCTGCCGAGGACCCCGGGCGCGCCGAGGCTCGGCAGCTCGTCGCGCTCGGCCGAGAGCCACGCGATCGCGGCTGCGCTCGGCCGACGCCGACGCAGCACCGCCCACGCGCCCGCGACCAGCTGGCCCCCGGCCACGTCGCCGCGCCAGACCCAGCCCGACAGCTGGGCCATGTTCCACGCCGCCCGCCACCAGCCCAGCGGGATCAGCACGAAGCGCGTGATCGGCCAGGGGAAGAGCAGGACCAGGACCGCCGCGAGCGGGATCATGTTGATCGCGTGACCGCGGCCGACCGAGAGCGCGAACAGGGCCGCGACGAAGCTCAAGATCAGCGAGAGGACGACCGCCCACAGCCCCCGGGCCCACTGCGTCGGGGCCAGGTGAGGGGACACCCCGACGTGCTCCCAGCGATGGAGCAGGGTCGGCAGCAAGATCGCCAGGGTCATGAACGCGAGCGGGAAGAGCGGCATCTCAGCTCCGCCATCCGAGCGCGGACCGAGCCGCGCTGAAGCCACCTTCGTCGACCGGATCGGCGCCCGCCAAGGCGGTGCTCGTCCACGGCCGGCCGAGCACCCACAGCTCGTGAAACAGGCGACGCTGGGGATCCCGAAGCTCGGCCATGGCCTCGCGGATCTTGGCGGCGTCGCGGCGGCCGGAGCCGAAGGGGGTCGGGTAGGTCCGCGCGCCGCCGAGGTCGATCTCGAGCATGGCCAGCAGCTTCTGGCCTGCGCGCTCGACCTCGGCGCGGGTGCAGTCGGCCGCGAGCTCGAGCACGTAAAAGGGGTTGTCGAGCAGCCGCGCGCGGTCCCCGAGCTGCGGCACTTCTACCGTCGACCCGGTCACCGGTCCCTCCGAAGGGGCGCGAGGACGCAGCGTTGGGAGGCGAGCGACAGCGAGCGACAGCGAGGGATGGGCATCGTGGGGCCAGCCACCTGCTGACGTGTTGGCCCCGGAAAAGTTCCCGTAAATATCGGAGCCCGGCGAAAGACCAAGGCTGGTCGCTGAATGGTGGTTTAAAGCGCGTCTGAGTGCGATTGACACCTACACCCGAGGCTCTGCTCCAGACCGGACTGGCGGGCCTGGGCGCGACGGCGACGGGTGTCGCCGGGCTCGAGCTCTTCGACCAGGCCAGCGCGGCGAGATGGCGGCAGCGCAGCGGGCCAACCATGAAAAATGACCGCTAGATGCCATCTAGCGGCCATACTCGAGAGCCCAGAACAGGATTTGAACCTGCGACCTGCGGTTTACGAAACCGCTGCTCTACCAACTGAGCTATCTGGGCGGGTCGGGGCGCTGGTTCTAATGCCAGCCCCGCCGCGCGTCAAACCAAAAAAACGCTCCCCCCTCAGGGCAGCCGGGCGAGCCCACGGGAGCGGGGATCGCTGTCGGGCGCGGCCCCGGGATCCCCCGCCAGACGCAGCACAACCTCACCCCGCAGGCTCTCGGGGCTGACCCAGCCGAGCGCCCGGCTGTCGCAACAAGCGCCCTCGTCGCGGTTGTCGGCCAGGATCAGGTAGCCGTCGGCCTGGACCTCGATCGGGCCGAGATCTTCGGGCAGGCCCATGCTGGCCCAGTCCGGGGCCGCGCCGCCGACGAGCACGGGGTAGCGGGTGTCTCCGAGGGTCTCCCAGGCGAGCGTCCGCAGCCGGGGGCTGTCGGCGTCGCGGGCGTCCTCACCCGGGGCGGGCTTGCCCGAGAGCACCAGGCGGATCGGGTCGTCGAGCTTCTGACGCAGGGCCGAGCCGTTGACGACCAGGCCCAGCGCGACGTCGGGCTCGTTGAAGATCACGGTGTCGCCGGGCACGGCGAGCACGCGGCCGACCCGAAAATTGCGCGGCCGCGCCCGGTTGCCGCGCTCGCGGACCCGCTCCCAGTTGCTCTCGACGTCGTCGACGTCGACGACCGAGACGTCGTGCAGCTCGCCCTGGGGCGCGCGGTACTCGTCGACGGCAGCCCCACCGTCGCTCGGTCCGGGGGCAGGGGAGCGGCGCGGGTCGGCCTCGGGGGCCTCCTCGTCGCACGCCTCTTCGGGCAGGGGCCGGGGCGGGGTCGGATCGTAGACGACCATGTCGCCGGCCTCGATGCCCCAGGTGCCGCGGACCATGACGACCGACTCGCCGTCGAGGATCGTCGGGGCCATGCCGTCGCCGTGGACCTGGATGACCGTCGCAAGCGAGGCGCGGGTGACGATCAGGGCCGCGCCACCGACGAGCACGCAGTAGGCGACCCTGGTCGAAAAGCTGCGCTCACGCGAGACCCCACGCCCGCGGCGGCCCCGGGGCTCGTCATCGTCGTCGTCGCGCTTGCGCCTGTGAAACATCGCTGCCGTCGGCCCGCGCGGGTCCGCGGGAGGCGAACACCTGGCAAAGGGCCGCGACATTGTCTTGGGTGGGGGCCATTCGACCAAAGAACAGGCGAATCCCCGCGACCCCGCTGGCGCCGGCCGCGAGGCACGCGGCGGCGTTGTCGGCCGCGATCCCACCGAGGGCGATGAGCTCGTCGCAGGTGGCCGCCCACGCGCGCAGACCGTCGAGACCGATCGGGCGCTTGGCCTCGCCGGGCAGGCGGGTGTTGGGGGCGTAGATCGGCGCGAGGCAGGTGTAGTCGACGCTCGGGTCGGGGAGGCCCGGGGTCGGACCGTGGACCGAGCGACCGATCGTCGCGCCCGGGCCCAGCGCCGCGCGCCAGCTCCTGCAGGTCTCGAGCGAGGGGTCCGCGCGGAGCTGGACGCCCGCGAGCGGGGGATCGGCGGCGGCGATCATCGACGCGCTCCCCGCGGCAGGGTCGACCGACAACAGCGCCGGGATCTCGTGCCTGGCCAGGGCCCGGCGCAGGGGCAGCAGCCGCGGATCCTCGAGGATCTGCCGCGGCCCGGCCCCGGGCTCGCGCAGGAGCACGGCGAGGCCGAGCGTCGCGGCGCCGGCCTCGACCCACGCGTCGACCAGGCCCGGATCGAGCTCGTCGTACCCGGCGAGCCCCCGCGGGGGCGTGATCGCGAGCAGGCGCACGCGCGACGCTACTCGATCAGCCCGATCGTCGGGCTCGAGGCGTGGGCGTGCATGCGCCGAGGCATGCGGCCGGCGAGAAAGGCCTGGCGCCCGGCGAGGATGCCCAGGCGCATGGCCTCGGCCATCTGCACGGGCCGCTTCGCGTGGGCGATCGCGGTGTTCATCAGCACGCCCTGGCACCCGAGCTCCATGGCCACCGCCGCGTCCGAGGCCGTGCCGACGCCCGCGTCGACGATGACCGGGACCGTGGCCTGCTCGATGATCAGCGCGAGGTTGTGGGGGTTGCGGATCCCGAGGCCGCTGCCGATCGGCGCCGCGAGGGGCATCACGGCGGCGCAGCCGAGATCTTGCAGCTTGCGACACACGATCGGATCGTCGGTGCAGTAGGGCAGCACGACGAAGCCCTCGTCGATCAGGATCTTGGCCGCCTCGAGGGTCTCCTCGTTGTCCGGCAGCAGGGTCTTGGGATCGCCGATGACCTCGAGCTTGACCAGATCCGCGATCCCGAGCTCCCGAGCCAGGCGGAGCGTGCGGATCGCGTCTTCGGCCGTGTAGCAGCCCGCGGTGTTGGGCAGCAGGGTGTAGCGCTCGCGGTCGATCCAGCTCAGGAGGTTGTCCTTCGCTTTGAGGTCCACGCGGCGCAGGGCCACGGTCACGATCTCGGCGCCGCTGGCCGCGAGACAGGCCTTGGTCTCGGGCCCGTCCGCGTACTTGCCGGTCCCGACGATCAGCCGCGATCGCAAGGTCCGACCGGCCAGCTCCCAGGTGTCTTCGCTAGGGTCGTTGGTGTTTGTGTTGGTCACGCTTCAACCTCCGCCGACGAAGGTCACGACCTCGAGCTGATCGCCATCCGCGAGCACGGTCTCGCCGTGCTGGGCGCGGGGTACGATCTCGCGGTTGCGCTCGACGGCGACCTGCCGGGGGTCGAGGCCGAGCTCGCGCAGCAACTCCGCCACGGTCTGGCCGTCCGTCATCGCGCGCGACTCACCGTTGAGGACGATCGTCGTCGGCACGGCGGGAAGGTACTGTCTCGCGCATGTCTGCGCACCCCGGCGGGATGCGCGATTGCGAGCCATCCGCCTGCGCATGCCAGCGCACGGTGTGGCGCGCATCACAGGACACAGTGGCCCGCTCCCATCACCTGTATCGTGCACGCAACAGCAGATCTGGGCGGTTCGGGCCCCCCCGCACCTATTCGGTGTTCAATGAAATCAAGTGTTTAGCGACAATGGCGAGCCGGGCCTGGCGTGGCACGGGATGTGCTCTGCGTCACCGTCATGGAATCTCGACGTCCGTCAATTCCGCTCGAGCGTCTGACCGTGGAGGAGATGCTGGCTTGCATCGAGCCCTTCACCGCAGCCCGGAACGAGGAGATCGAGGTCCTCGCCCGGGCCGTCGTTCGTTCGCGCAAGTCGAGCGGGACCGTGCTCGTGCGCGAGGGCCAGCACCCCGATGGCCTGTCGGTGGTCCTGCGAGGGCGGGTGAACCTGGTTCGCGCCGCTGACGGTGGGCGCGACATCATCTTGAGCTCTCTCGGCCCGGGCGAGGTGTTTGGCGAGGCCTGCGCTGTGGAGGGCGTGGGCGCGTCGACGACGGCGGTCGCGGCGGTCGCGAGCGACATCGCACGGATCCCTTCGGACGTGCTGCTCACTCACCTCCGCCGCGATCCCAACACGATGGTTCGCATGATGCGCCTGATGAGCCAGAAGCTGCGCGACGTCGAGTCGGTCGCCAGCGGGCTCGCGCTGTGCGACGTCGAGGAGCGCCTGCGTCGGACGCTGGTCCGGCTGGCCAAGCGCCAGGGTCGCCACTCGCCCTCGGACGCGGGCTGGATCCTGGCGCCGGTCCCGACGCAGTCGGAGCTCGCGCGGATGGTGGGTTCGTGCCGCGAGACGGTCTCGCGCACGCTGAGCTCGATGGCCCGCAGCGGCCTCCTGAGCTCGAGCGGGCGCCGGATGATCCTCGGCGAGACGCTGATGCAGGCCGAGGCCTGAGCTGACCGCGGCTTTGACCTCGCGGGATGATCCCGGCGGCCGCGGGCGTCGTCGGGGTCGATGCGCTTACCCTTGCGCCCACCGATGAGCCGCTACACAGGCCCCGAGCGTCGCAGCCCCAGCCCCGATCGACGACAGCCGAGGATCGTCGAGGTCCGACCGACCTGGGCGGCGATCGACGCGTCCGCGCTGGCCCACAACCTGCGCAGGGTCGCGGCCCACGTCGGTCCGCGCTGTCGGGTGTTGGCGGTGGTCAAGGCCGACGGCTACGGCCACGGGGCGATCGACAGCGCCCGGGTGTTCGTCGAAGCCGGGGCCTGGGGCCTGGCGGTCTCGCTGATCGAAGAGGGCGTGGAACTGCGCCAGGCCGGCGTTCGAGCCCCGGTCCTGGTCCTCGGCGGGGTCCACCCGGGGTCCGAAGACGTCGTCGTCCACGGCTCGCTGACGCCGGTCGTGTGGGCGCCGCAGCACCTGCAGCTGCTCGCCGCCGCGGTCCGTCGCAGCGGCGCCGAGCGGCTGCCGATCCACATCAAGATCGACACGGGGATGTCGCGCCTCGGCGTGCTGCCCCCGGATCTGAGCGCGCTGCTCGACTACTACGAGACCCACGCCGCGAGCGAGCTCCACATCGAGGGCGTGATGACGCACCTCGCCTGCGCCGACGACCCCGACGACACGAGCACCAGCCGGACCCAGCTCGAGCGCTTTGGCGCGTGCCTGGCCATGCTCGGCGAGCGCGGCATCCACCCCAGCATTCGTCACGTCTGCAATTCGGCGGGGCTGGTGCGCTTCGCCGACGCGCACCTCGACATGGTCCGACCGGGCATTGCGATCTACGGCGCGGCGTCGAGCGCGGCGGTCGAGCTCGCGGGCCTGCGCATGGGCATGAGCGTCCACTCGCGCCTGCTCGGCATCCGCGAGCTCCCGGCCGGCGCCCGGGTGTCCTACGGCCACCGCCAGACCCTCGCTCGTGACACGCGCCTGGGCATCCTCCCGGTCGGCTACGGCGACGGTTACCCGCGCAACATGAGCGGGCGGGCCGAGGTCCTGATCCGCGGTCATCGCTGCCCGATCGTCGGCAACGTGACCATGGATCTGTCGATGGTCGACGTCACCGACCTGCCCGACGCGCGCGAGGGCGAGCGCGTGACCTTGATGGGGCGCCAGGGGCGTCAGGCGATCGACATCTACGAGCTCGCCGACTGGGCCGGGGTGATCCCCTACGAGATCAGCTGCGGGATCTCCAAGCGGGTGCCGCGGCACCCTCAGCACCCTCGGTGAGCCGACCGAGCCCCGCGAGCGTCGCGTGGTGAGATCTCACTGGACCCCCCAAGTCCGGTGTGGGCGGTCCAGTGAGGTCTCGCGGGGAGGACGGCGCGGGACCACCTGCAGACGTCGACGGCTCGCCGAGCTTGCGGGGCGCGGCGCGGGCGGGGCGGTGAGCGCTCGCCATGTCTGGGCCGAGGGGCTCGGGGCCTTTGTTCCGCGCCCACCTGGCGGGGATAGAGTTCTCATCATGGCCGCACGCAAATCGACCACCTGGATCGCTGCCGGCCTCGTCGCCCTGCTCGCCCTGGTCGCCGCCGGGTGGTGGTGGGCCCAAGCCGGCGAGGACGCCAGGGACGGCGAGGACGCCGAGGACGCCGAGGACGCCGAGGACGCCAGGGTCGACGCCCAAGACGCGCTGCGTCGCAAGCAGGCCGCGCGGTCCGAGCACGTGAGCGCCGAGCGCGTGGCGATCGGCGGTCGCGTCACGCGGGCCGACAACGGCTCGCCGATCGCGGGCGCGATCGTGCTGGTCTCACGCAAGGCCATCGTCGAGGGCCAGTCGCCGAAGCCGGGCGAGCCCAGCCGCCCGCTGACCGCGGTCAGCGATCAGGACGGCCAGTGGCAGCTCGCGGGGGTCGACCCGGGCGGCTACATGGTCACGGCCACGGCCGCGGGCTTGTTGCCGGCGATCCGCAGCGATCTGCGCGTGACCGGGCGCGAGGGCCCGACGAGCTTCGATCTCGAGCTCGCGCTCGGTGGCAGCCTGCTCTCGGGCAGGGTCACCGAGATCGGCGGCGATCCGATCGAGGGCGCGCTCGTGCGCGTGTCCGACGTGTCGACGGCGAGGCTCGGGTTCGACAACGCGGCCCTGGCCACGGTCTCGGACGACGAGGGCCGCTACGCGATCCAGCTCGCCGAGGGTCGCTACGCCCTGTCGACCTACCACCCCGACTACGTGGCCGAGACCCGCCTGACCGAGGTCCGCGATCGCGGCCGCGAGGAGGACTTCAAGCCCGTGCCTGGGGGCACGATCGAGGGCGTGGTGCTCGCGCGGCCCGAGGGCGACCCGGTCGCGGGCGCGCGCGTGACCTTCAGCGACTCGCGCAACCGGGGCATCGGTGACGCGACGACCAACATCAGCGTCGACGGCAGCGCCGTCGTGACCGACGAGCAGGGCCGCTTTCGCCTCCGGGGCCTGCGCGCGGGGGTCGTGGCCGTGACGGCGCGCAGCAGCGGCCACGCGAGCGTGGCCGCCGAAGAGGTCCCGCTCGGGATCGCTGAGCAGGTCACGGGCGTCGAGCTGTGGGTCGACCCCGCGCACACGATCTCGGGCTTCGTCGTGCCCAAGGGCGCGCCCGACCAGGCGATCGAGGGCGCGCTCGTCGGCGCCTGGCAGCTGCGGCCCTTCGCCTTGCTCGTGGCCAGCTCGCCCTCGGCCAGCGACGGCTTCTTCGAGATCGTCGGGGTCCCGCCGGGGACCTGGGAGGTCGGCGCGATCGGGGAGGACCACCTCATGGACCTGAGCGGGGCGACGGCGGTCATCAGCGACAAAGACCTCAGCGATCTGATGATCGAGCTCGACACCGGGATCTACGTGCGCGGTCGCGTCGAGCCGGGCCAGGCCGCGCGGCTCCGCGTGCAGATGGACCCCGAGCTCGCCGACCTCGCCGACCTCGCCGACCTCGCCGAGCTCGCCGACCTCGCCGACCTCGCCGACGCGATCGTCACGACGCGGGCCGATGAAGCGGGCGAGTTCGAGCTCGGGCCGCTGAGGCCGGGCGGGGGCCCGGGCGCGCGCGAGATCACGCTCGTGGCCGGGAACGACGCGGGCTTCGAGGGCGAGCTCGAGCTCGAGCTCAAAGGCGAGGACGTCGAGGGCGTGGTCGTGTCGTTGACCAGGGGCGCGAGCGTGTCGGGCACGGTCCTCGACAGCGACGGGGTGCCCCAGGCGGGGGTCGTGGTCTCGGTCACGCCAGCCGAGGAGGCCGGCGAGGCCAAGATGGGGGTGGTCTTCGGCGGCGGAGCGGCCGATCGCTCCCCGACCGGCGCGGACGGGCGCTTCGCCGTCCACGGGCTCGAGATCGGCAAGCACCGGGTCCGGGTCGAGGACAGCGAGGGCCGGGCGATGTCGTGGGAGGACGGCAGCGGCCCGGTCGACGGCGAGGGCAGGCCCGCGCCGATCGAGCTCGAGCTCGCGGACACGGCCCACGAGCAGCTCCTGGAGCTGCGCGTGGCCCCGCGCGACGGGGTCATCTCCGGGGTGGTCCTCGACGCCGAGGGCCTGCCGGTCGTCGACGCCTGGGTCCGCGCGAGCCTCGACATCGACATCGAGCGCGGTGGGTACAGCGAGGCGCCGGTCCTGACCGACGAGAACGGCCTGTTCGTCCTCAAGCAGCTGCGCAGGGATCGCAGCTACGAGCTCGTCGCCGAGGGCGAGCGCGGTCGGGCTCGGGCTGCGCAGGAGTCGGTCGCACCGGGCAGCCGCGTGACCCTGACCCTCGACCCGCTCTCGGGCAGGTGATCGGCGGCGAGCCCCGAGCCCTGAGCTACACTGATCGCCATGAGCCTCGCGCTCGTGACGCTCTTGTCGATCGCCGGACCGCTGCTGGTCGGGCGCTGGCTAGCCGAGCGCGACGAGGAGCGCGACGAGGAGCCGGACGCCGAGACTCGCGCCGTCGAGGCCCACGCGCTGCTGATCTTGGCGGGAGGCGTCGACCCCTGACGGACATGGCTGGCACCCGACGCCACAGTCGCGGCGAGTGTGGGACCATGGCGCATGGCTTCCCGGACTTCTCGTTCACTGATCATCCTCGCCATGCTCGCCGCCGGTTGCAGCGACGACTCGGGCCCCGCTGCGGACACAGGCACGAGTGAGACCGGCGACGGCGACTCGGGCGATGGAGACGGGGACTCGGGCGACGGCGACGGGGACTCGGGTGACGGCGACGGCGACTCGGGTGACGGCGACGGCGACTCGGGCGACGGCGACGGGGACTCGGGTGACGGCGACGGCGACTCGGGCGACGGAGATGGAGATGGCGACGGCGACGGCGCTTGTGGGCCGCAGACCTTCGAGGACGGCAAGGTCCCCGACGCAGAAATTCACGTCGCAACCGACGGCGCAGACGGCCCGGACTGCGGCGCGCCGGGCAGCCCGTGCGCGAGCATCGAGCATGCGGCGGGTCTAGCGAGCCCCGGCACGGCGGTCGTCGTCCACGAGGGCAGCTACGCGGGCGGCGGCTACATCACCAATCTCGCGGGCACCGAGGCCGCGCCGATCTGGATCGGCGGCGCGCAGGGCGAGGATCGGCCGGTGATCGACGGCGGCGGTGAGGCCTTCAAGCTCGGCGAGGTCCGCTACCTGATCATCCACGATCTCGAGGTCGTCAACTCGACCCAAAACGGGATCAACGCCGACGACGGCGGCAACTACGACGACCCCGACGCGAGCCGCTACATCGTGTTCCGCGACCTGTGGGTTCACGACGTCGGCAACGGCGGCAACCAGGACTGCCTCAAGCTCTCGGGCCTCGACGACTACTGGGTCCTCGACAGCCAGTTCGAGCGCTGCGGCGGCGGGGGCTCGGGCAGCGCGATCGATCAGGTCGGCTGTCACCGCGGGCTGATCCACGGCAACGCCTTCGCCGATCTGATGGGGGCCGGCGGCGCGGTCCAGTGCAAGGGCGGCGCCGAGGACATCGAGATCCGCGCCAACACCTTCGACGACGCGGGCGAGCGCGGGGTCAACATGGGCGGCTCGACCGGCTTCGAGTACTTCCGGCCCCCGCTGTCTCCCGATCAACCCAACGCCGAGGCCCGCGACATCCGCGTGATCGCCAATTCGTTCCGCGGCGGGGTCACGCCCTTCGCCTTCGTCGGCTGCGTCGACTGCCTCGCGGCCAACAACGTGATCGACTCACCCCAAAACTGGGTGTTTCGCATCCTGCAAGAGACCGTCTCGGGCGACGTGTACGAGTTCCTGCCAGCCAGCGAGGGCCGCTTCGTCAACAACATTGTGTACTTCGACGGGCAGGTCAACGTCGCGGTCAACGTCGGGGGCAACACCGATCCGGGCTCGTTCTCGCTCGAGACCAACCTCTGGTATCGCCACGACAACCCGGGCCAGTCGGACCCGCCGGGCGGGCTCCCGGGCGTCGCGCAGGGCAGCATCATCGGGGAGGACCCGCTGTTCGCCGACCCGGGCGCGGGGGACTATCACCTCGATCCGGCGAGCCCCGCCGTCGGCGCGGGGACAGCCCTCGACGAGCTGAGCGGCGACCTCGACGGCGAGTGCTTCGCCGATCCTCCCAGCGTCGGCGCGCTCGAGCTCTGAGCTCACTCGGCGGGCGCGTCGGCCTCGGCGGGCGCGTCGGCCTCGGCGGGCGCGTCGGCCTCGGCGGGCGCGTCGCCCTCGGCGGGCGCGTCGGCCTCGCAGGCCGCGTCACCCATGTAGTTGACGTTGCACGGGTCGAGGCAGTCGTCGGGGCCGACGTAGTTGTCGTCGCAGGGGTCGGTGATCGACTGGGTGACGGTGCTCTCGTCGCCGGCCGCGGCCCCGGTGTTCCCGGCTGAGCTCCCGGCGATCGAGCGGGTCCAGTCGGCGTCGAACTGCACGGTCGTGGTCGTGGGCCCCTGGCTGCGGGTCATCTTGCTGTCGATCGAGGCCATGTAGTTGGCCTTGGCGTCGAACAGCACGGTGATGTCGCTGCGCGTGCGGATCTCGCTCGAGCCGTCCTTGGTCGTGGTCGTCTCGGTCTTGTCGCCTTCGATCTCGAGCTTGGCCAGCTGCTGCTTGGTCTGGCTGTGCTCGAACATCCCGGCGAGGCTGCCGCGCACGATCTCGTTGGTGAACTTGCCGAGCTTGCCCTCGCGCCCGCGCGTGTCCGAGCGCTCCCAGCCCTCGCCGGCGCCGAGGCGCTCGTCGGGGACAACAAAAAACGCGGAGGTCAGGCCCTCGATGACCGAGTCGAGCACGCCGACCTCGGCCTCCTCGAGCTCGGGCGGCGCGGGCGGCACGTCGAAGACCTTGCCCTTGGCGTCGACCGAGAACCGGATCGTCACGCCCTCGAGCCGGGCCTTGGCCCGCTGGTTGAACTCGTTCATCGAGACCGGGAGGCCGGGCACGACCCAGTTGAGATCGATGTTGCTGACCGTGGCCGCGACCTTGGCGGTGCCGCTCTCGTCGACGCTGTTGACGATCAGCTGGACGGTGAAGTTGATCGAGCGGGACATCGGCTGGCCGCGCATCGAGATGGTCTCGCGGCGGCGGATGTGGCCGTCGAAGGTCGCGCCGGGCTCGAGGTCGTAGCGCAGCTCGACGCCCTCGGCGGGGACCTCGGTCTCGACGAGATCGCTGTTGGCGCAGCCCAGCATCGGCACGCCAGCGAGGAGTACGGCAGCCAGGACGGTGGGGAGGCTGAAGACTTTGGACACGAACCCTCGGGTCGCCATGGCCGCGAGGGTAGCCCGAGGCGCCGGCTTGGTCGACCGCGCTTGGGTCGGCCGCGCGAGCCTGCTATCGATCGCGCGGACGCGGACCCTTGGCAGACGACGACCTCTTCGCTCACGCGCGCAAGCGAGACCCGGCCTTCGTGCCGTTGGCCGAGCGCATGCGGCCGCGGACCCTCGACGAGTACATCGGCCAGGATCACCTGACCGGGCCCGGTCGGCTCCTGCGCCGCGTCGTCGAGAGCGATCGGATCCCGAGCATGATCCTGTGGGGCCCGCCGGGCACGGGCAAGACCACGCTCGCGCGGATCATCGCGCTGCGGACCGGGGCCAGCTTCGAGACCGTCTCGGCGACCGACGCGGGGGTCAAGGAACTGCGCCAGATCGTGGCCCGCGCGGCGCAGCGGCGCGACTACCAGGGCCGGTCGACGGTCTTCTTCATCGACGAGATTCACCGCTTCAACAAGGCCCAGCAAGACGCGCTGCTGCCTCACGTCGAGGCTGGGGTGTGCACGCTGATCGGGGCCACGACCGAGAACCCTGGCTTCGAGGTCAACGCGGCCCTGCTCTCACGCGCGCGCGTGGTCCAGCTGCGGCCGCTGGCGATCCCCCAGCTGATCCAGCTGCTGCGCGCGGCTCTCGAGGACCGCGAGCGGGGCCTCGGCGCGCGCGGGGTCGTGGCCGAGGACCGGCTGCTCGGGGCGATCGCGCTCGCGTCACAGGGGGACGCGCGGCGGGCCCTCAACGCGCTCGAGCTCGCGGTCGAGCTGGTCCCGATCCCCGCGGAGCCCGATCGCCCCGAGGACCTGGCAGACCTCGCGGACCTCGCGGACCCGGAGGCTTCGGGCGACGGCGCAAAGCCGCAGCCGCGGCCGCTCGAGCTCACGCCCGAGCTCGTCGGGGAGGCCCTCGGGCAGACCCAGCTCCGCTACGACCGCGACGGCGAGGAGCACTACAACATCGCCTCGGCGCTGATCAAGAGCATGCGCGCGAGCGATCCCGACGCGGCGGTCTACTGGATGGCGCGGATGCTCGAGGCCGGCGAGCCGCTCGAGTTCGTCGCCCGGCGGCTGGTCATCTTCGCGGCCGAGGACGTCGGCAACGCGGATCCGCAGGCCCTGGTCGTGGCCCAGGCCGCGGCCGAGGCGGCGCGCTTCGTCGGCATGCCCGAGGCCGTGCTGCCGCTGACCCAGGCGGCCGTGTACCTGTCGCTCGCGGCCAAGAGCAACACCACGATCAAGGCCTACTTCGCGGCCCGCAAGGAGATCCGCCGCCGGGGGCCGCTGCCGGTCCCGCTCGAGATCCGCAACGCCGTGAACAAGCTGATGAAGCAGGTCGGCTACGGCCAGGGCTACCGTTACCCCCACGATCTCGACGGTCACGTCGACACCGAGCACCGCAGCCACCTCCCGGAGATCCTGCGTGATCACCTGCCCAGGCGGCGCTACGTCGAGTCGGGCGCGGAGGGCTGGGAGGCCGAGGCCGAGCGGCGTCTCGCGCGGCTGCGCGGGACCGAGCAGGCCGGTGAGCGCTCGGACGCGGAGCCAGACGAGTCGGACCCACGCTGACGCGCCGACCTTGGGTGCGGCCCTATTTGGGAGTACACCGGCGTTCGTGGTCAGCCTCAGCGTCAACGTCAACAAGGTCGCGACCGTCCGCAACTCTCGCGGCGGCGCGGTCCCGAGCGTGGTGAAGGCCGTCGAGGTCTGCGTGGCTGCGGGCGTACCGGGCATCACGGTCCACCCGCGCGCAGACGAGCGTCACATCACCGCGCAGGACGTGCTCGACATTCACGCCTGGCTCGCGCCGCAGCGCGAGCGCGTCGAGTACAACATCGAGGGCGATCCGCGGCCTGATCTGATCGAGCGCGTGGTCGAGCTGCGCCCGGATCAGTGCACGCTGGTCCCGGTCCGCCCCGGCGAGATCACCAGCGAGGCCGGCTGGATCCCGCAGCGCGACCGCGAGCTCCTGAGCCCGGCGATCGCTCGGCTCCAGGCCGTCGGGGTGCGCGTGAGCCTGTTCGTCGAGGCCGAGCGCGCGGCGATCGACTGGGCCGCCGAGCTCGGGGTCGAGCGCGTCGAGCTCTACACCGAGCCCTACGCCCGGGCCTACGAGACCAGCGAGGACGAGGGCAAGCGCAGCTTCGAGCGCTACGTCGCGGTCGCCGAGCACGCCCACGCTCAGGGCCTCGGCATCAACGCGGGCCACGACCTCGACCTCGACAACCTCGGCCTGTTCGTCACGCTGCCCCACCTCGACGAGGTCTCGATCGGCCACGCCCTGATCTCCCGCGCGCTCTTCGTCGGCCTCGACACCGTCGTCCGCGAGTACCTGGCCCTGTGCCAGGGGTAGAGGCGATCCATGCCCCCGCAGGGCACATGAGAGCCCACCGAGCGTGGCAAAGTGCAGGGCGGCCAGGGGGGTCCTAGCGAGCCTTCAGCCGCCGAGCTCTTCGATGATGCCCTTGACCCGCTCTTGATCACGCTGGCGACCGGGGATCAGCTCGAGGTAGCGCCGGTAGTGGATCTTGGCCTGCTCGGGATCGTCGAGCTCGCGCTCGATGTCGCCGAGCAGACGGTGGAGCTCGCCGATGTCGGGCGCGAGCGCGAGCGAGACCCGGGCGGCCGCGAGGGCCTCGTTGGGGCGATCCAAGACCAGCAGCTCGTGGGCGTAGTCGAGGCCCTCGAGCGCCTCTTGGTAGTCGCGGTACTCCTCGGAGTAGAGCAGGCGATCGGCGGGGAAGTCGGCGAGCGCGGCGGGGCGCGAGCCCTGGCGGCCGAGCAGGTGGCGCAGATCGAAGGCCCGGTAGCGTCCGAGCGTCGAGGGGCCCTCGGCGACCCACAGGACCATCGAGGTCGCGTCGAGCACGATCGACTGCATCGTGTGCAGGTTCTCGAGCGCGTTGCGGTTGCCGAGGCCGAGCTCGATGTTGTCGAGGCCCCGGCGATCGCGGAGCACGGTCACGGCGTCCTCGGGCGAGAAGTTGCCCGGCGCGGCGAGGAGCTCGGCGAGGCGCTCGTAGCGGTAGCCCGAGGAGGTCGTTCGGCGGATGCGTTCGTTGTGGGCGTCGGCCTCGAAGGCCTCGCGGATCATGTGGTCGGTCGCCCAGATCGCTTGCTCGTCGTCGCCGCGCACGAGGCGGGTGTCCTCGCTGACCCGGGCCGCGGCCTCGAGGATCACGGCCTTGCGCTGGACGCCGTCGCCGATCAGCACGACCCCGGCGGTCCGCAGCTCGGCGGCCTCGATGATCTCGACGGCCTGCTCGAGGGTGTCGGCCTCCTCGAGCACGCGGCGCAAGACGAGGGGCAGGGGAGTCGCGTCGGTCTCGCGCGCGTCGTCGGCCCGGGCGGGGTTGGCGGCGACGAAGATGCCGCGCGCGTTGACCCCGGTGACGACGCCGACGAGCCCGGCCCAGCCGATCGAGGCGAAGGGGTACTTGCCGTCGGGGTAGTAGAAGGCCACGACGCGGTCGGCCTCGAACTTGGGCCCGAAGTCGACGCTCAGGGTCCGGCCGATGATGAGGTTGCCGGCCTCGAGCCCGGCGCTCGTGGCCCGGGGCGCGACCGCGAACATGCTGCCCTCGACGACGACGTCTTGGAGGCGCTGGGTCAGATCGAGGAAGCACTGGTAGAGGAACAGGCGATGGTAGGGCTCGAGCTCGCCCTCACCGTCGCTGGGGAGCGCGGCCGCGAGGGCCGAGAGCTCGCGCTGGTGGTCGGGGCCGAGGGCCGCGTCGGCCTCGCGGTAGTCCCAGCGCAGGAGCATGAGCTCGGCCCAGCTCGCGAGGAAGCCGCGATAGCGGGCCTCGAGCAGCTCCTCGACGCGGCTGTCGACGTTGCGGAACAGGCGCCCAGCGAGGTGGCCGTGGGCGTCGCCGATGTCGACCGGCGAGCCCTCGAAGTGCAGGACCCACAGGCCTCCACGACGAGCCAGCCACGAGCGACCGTAGTCGACGCGGCGCCCGGTCTCGTCGACGATCAGCTCGTGCTGCCCGACCTCGACCTCGGTCGGTTCGAGCTCGGTGTAGCCGACGTAGCCCGAGTACAGCAGCCCGAGCAGGACCGCGAAGGTTCCGCCGACGACCGCGAGCACCCGGAGCAGGGCGAACACGCTGCGGCCTTCTTGCGCCTGGCTCTGAAATTGGCGGGGCACGGACGCTGCTTATACTGCAAGTCCGTCGCGGCCTCGACGCCGCTAGCGGGGGAGCTCGTCCATCGAGCAGGTCGAGTAGCCCTGCTCGCGCCCGCGCTGGGGCGGCTCGACGATCCAGTCGAAGGTGCTGCGGGCGATCTGGCCCAGGCCCCACTCCCAGACCTCGAGCTTGCAGCCCATGGCCTGGGCGATGGCGAACACCCGCAGCGCGGCCTGGATCTGGTCGGCGACCGGCCAGATGACCTTGCCGGGCTCGACGACCTCGAAGCTGGCGCTGATGTCGATGTAGTGGCGCCCGCCGTCGGGGTGCTGCGAGATCGCGATCGAGAGCATGCTGGGCTCGGTCTTGGCCCGGTTCATGATCAGCTTGCCCGTGTAGGTGTTGTCCACGCGGGCGAAGGGCGTGAACAAGAAGCCGCCCTTGGCGACGATCTTGGCGTCCATCGTCGGAGCCCAGTAGAGCACCGCGGGGTTGCCCATCGCGCTGCCGCTCTCGTAGACGTAGAAGCTGGCCTGGCGATCGTCAGCGCGCTCGTAGGCGAGGAACACCGACAGGGGAGAGAAGCGATCGAGGTCGTAGTGGCGGGCGCCGGTGATCAGGTCGACGCGCTCGACCTTGGGCCGCGCGCCGAAGGCCTCGGCGTAGCCGCTGACGAGCTCCTCGATCGAGAACAGCAGGTGGTCCTCGGCTTTTACGACGCCGAGGTGGGTCCAGATCGGCGCGGCCTCGGCCCGGGTCGCGGGCAGCGTGACCCGCACGGACTGCGTGTGCCCGACCCAGTCTGAGGCGAAGGGCTTGCTGCGCTTGTGGCGAGCGGTGACCGCGTAGATCGTGTGCTTCCCGCAGGCTTGGTCCTGCAGCCGGGCCGCCTCGCTGCGGCTGTCGCCGGAGTCGACGCCGTTGCGCGGGACGCCCGGTCCCAGGTCCAAGGTCGCGCGGCGGTGCTCTTCGCGCCGCGCTCGGATCTCGTCGGGTTGGGGCCGCGCGCCCGGGAAAGCCCGCTGGAGCACGCGACCGACCTTGTCGAGATCTTCAAACAACTCGTCGAGGAGATCGCCCAGGTCACCGCCAGATTCGCTCGGCCCACGTTCACCATCGATCGGCATTGGCGCAACCTAGCACGGGCTTGGGCGAGGCTTAACACGTGATACCTTCCCGGCCATGGCGTCTGTCCAAGGCCCGGAGACGGCCGACGGCCGACCCGAGTACAGCGGTACAGGCGACGCGCGGGCCCTCGCTACGGCGACAGCGACAGCGGCAAGGTCGGCGACCCAGAGCGAGTCTGAGCTGGTCACGCGCGGTGAGCTCGCGCCCAATTCGGCGCTCGCGACCCTCGCGACGCCCGGTATGTCCGAGCAGGCGGCGTTGGCAGTGGGCGAGCGCCTCGGCCAGGCTGACGCTGAATTCGAGATTGTGAAGCCGCTCGGCGCCGGTGGCATGGGCCAGGTGTTCGCCGCGCGACGCCTCGCGGGCGAGGGTGCCGGGGAGCTCGTCGCGCTCAAGTGCCTCGAGCAAAGCAGCGCGAACCTGCTGTACCGCTTCAAGCAAGAGTTCCGCGCCCTCGCGGGCGTCACCCACGACAACCTCGTGAGCCTCGGCGAGCTCGTGGTCCTGCCGGACGCGACGACCTTCTTCACGATGGAGCTGATCGATGGCGTGCCCTTCAACGAGTACGTGCGCGGGCGGACCCCCGAGGGCGAGCTGCCCAACCTCGCGCGCCTGCGTCGCGCGCTCAGACAGCTCGCGGCCGGGGTCCGCGAGCTTCATCAGCACGGCTGCATCCACCGCGATCTGAAGCCGTCCAACGTCCTGGTGACCGAAGAGGGGCGCGTGGTCGTGCTCGACTTCGGGCTCATCCAGGATCACTCCGAGGCCCAGCATGGCGCGGCCGACGATCAGATCATGGGCACGCCGGCCTACATGAGCCCCGAGCAGGCCGGGCTCGAGCCGACCGGCCCGGCCGCAGACTGGTACGCGGTCGGGGTGATGTTGTTCGAGTGTCTGTGCGGGGTCCGGCCCCACAGCGGATCGGTGGCCCATATCCTGTTCGCCAAGCGGGACGTCGACGCCCCGGACATCGCCGAGATCGTCCCCGACATCCCACCCGACCTCGCGGCCTTGTGCCGACGGCTGCTCGCGCGCGATCCCGTCGAGCGTCCGAGCGTCGTGGAGTTGCTCGCGATCCTCGATGGCCGGACTGACACGGGCTCTGGCGCGGGCCTGGGCAGCGCCTCGGGCAGCAGCTGGGGCATGCTCACGCTCGAGGGCGACAGCATGATCCGAGCGCGGGCGCCCTTCGTCGGTCGCGCGCCCGAGCTCGCCCAGCTCGAGCGGGCCTTCGCGGGCATCCATGGGCCCGATCGTCACCAGGTCACGGTCCATATCCGCGGGCGCAGCGGCTACGGCAAGTCGGCGATCGTCCGCGAGTTCATCCGACGCGTGCGCCGACGCGAGCGGGTCGTCGTGATCCAGGGCCGCTGCCTCGAGCGCGAGTCGGTGCCTTACAAGGGCCTGGATCCGGTCATCGACGCGCTCTCGGTCTACCTCCGCCAGCTACCGCCCGACGCGCTCGCGTCGCTGAAGCCGGCCCACGCCGTCGCGCTCGCGCGGCTGTTTCCCGTCCTCGATGATCTGTGGCGCACGCCAGCGTCGCGGACGAGCGGCCTCGACGTTCACGAGCTGCGCCAGCGCGCGTTCGCGGCCCTGCGCGAGCTGTTCGACGGCGTCGCCAAGCGCCGACCGCTGATCGTGTTCATCGACGATTTTCACTGGGCCAACGTCGACAGCGCGCGGCTGCTGACCTCGCTCGTGTCCCCGCCCGAGGCTCCGCCGATGCTGCTCGCGGTGACCTACCGCGACGAGCAGGCGAGCAACGAGCCGCTCCGGGCGCTGTTGGCCCCGGCGGCCCTCGCCGGGAGGGACGTGCGCAAGATCCGAATTGGCCCGCTGGCCGACGACGAGGCCCACGCGCTGGCCAAGGCGCTGATGGGCGACAGCTACGACTCCGCGACCGCCGACAGCTACGCTCGCGGCGCCGAGGGCAGCCCCTTTTATGTCGCGCAGATGGTCCATGGGGCCTCGACCGAGGGCGCGACGCCGGGCCAGCTCGATCAGCTCGTGGTCCGTCGCATCCTCCAGCTCGACCCCGACAGCCGGCGCCTGCTCGAGGTCGTCGCCGTCGCCGGCCGACCGGTCGCGCGCGAGGTCGCGTTCACGGCCAGTGAGCTCGACGATCCAGCCGCGCTGCTCCCGGACCTGCGCAGCGCCGAGCTGCTCGTCGCGCGGAGTCGGGACAGCGGGTCGAAGGTGCTCGAGACCGCCCACGCCCGCATCCGTGAGGTCGCCGTCGGAGAGCTCGAGCGCGACGAGCTCCGGGCCACCCACCTGCGGCTCGCGCGAGCGCTCGAGCACCACGGCAGCGACCCCGAGGCCCTCGCCGAGCACTTCGATCGCGGCGGTGATCGTGCCCGCGCGGCCGACTACTACGAGCGCGCGGCCGCGCAGGCCGCCAACTCGCTCGCGTTCCTGCGCGCCGTGGCGCTGCTGCGCACGACCCTCGAGCTCTTGCCCGAAGCCAGCGACCCGGCCCGGATCGAGCAGCTGCGGGTCCGCCTCGCGACCCAGCTGATCAACGTCGGTCGGGGCCACGAGGCCGCGCAGCTGTTGTTGTCGCTGGCGAGTGAGGCCGAGCAGCGCGGGCGGGCCGATGCGGTTCGGGCCCGGGAGTATCGGCGCCTCGCCGCCGACCAGCTGATCAAGACCGGCCACGTCGACGAGGGCCTGGCCGAGCTCGACAACCAGCTGCGCTCCGTCGGCATGCGGCTGCCCGCGACCCGGGCGGGGGCGGTCGCGGCGCTGGTGTGGGAGCAGCTCCGGCTTCGCGTGCGCGGGTTCGCGTTCGTGCGCCGCGAGGCCAAGGCCGTCGCGCCCGCGCGCCTCGACCAGGTCGACACCTGCTTCGCCGTGGTCAACGGCCTCTCGACCCAAGAGACGCTGCTCAGCGCGCTGTTCCACTTTCGCAACCTGCGTCTGTCGCTGGCTACCGGGGAGCCCTACCGCGTCGCCCGGGCGCTGGCTTACCAGTGCGTCATCGACGTGGCCGGGGGGGACTGGCGGCGGGTCGAGGATCATTTGCAGGTCTCGCGCAGCCTGGTCGCCGAGCTCGATGATCCGCAGCTGGTCGGGTTCATCGATCTGTGTGAGGCCAGCATTCATTGGTTCGAGCGTCGCTACCCGACCAGCGCCGAGCTCCACAGCGAGATCATCGAGCGCCTCGAGGGCGTGGCCGGAGCCAGCTGGGATCGGCGAACGGCTCAGATCCACCACATGTGGACGCTGGTGTGCCAGGGCCGCTTCCGCGAGTTCTGGACGCGGGCCAAGGGCACGACCGAGGGCGCCCGCGAGCGCGGCGACATGCAGGAGCTGGTCGAGGTGTCCTCGTTCATGGCCGTCGCGCTGATCTCGGCCGGCAAGGTCGAGCGCGCGCGCGAGGTGCTGAGCGCGGCGCTCGACGAGTGGAAGCCCGGCCGCTACCTGTTCGGCGACGTCTGGGCCTTCTACGCCCAGGTCCGCATCCTCCTGCACGCGCGTGAGCCCGAGCAGGCGATCGCGCTGGCCCAGCAGACCCTCACCCAGATGAAGCGGACCTTCCTGGCCGAGCATCGGCTCGCGCGTCACAACGTCGAGGAGCTCCTGTGCCGCAGCTACCTGGCCGCGGCGATCGAGCGCGACGAGGCGCCCGGCGCCCGCCGGGGCCACGCCCGCCGCGCCCGGCGCCTCGCGGCCAAGCTCCGCGCCGTCGACAACCCGGTGCTGACCGGACACGTCGCGGTGATCGAGGCGGGCCTGGCCACCCTCGAAGGGGATCGCGACGTCGCGCTGCGGCGCTGGGCCGAGGCCGCCGCGGTGTTCGAGGCCCACGGCATGCGCGGGGATCTGGCGGTCGTCCGCGCGCGCTCGGCCTGGGTCCTCGGCGACGAGGGCGAGGGCCCGGACTTTGCCGCTCACGCGGCCGGCTACTTCGAGCTCGAGGACATCGAAGACAGCGAGGGCTTCGCGAGGATCGCCGCGCCGGCTCATCCGCGGATCTGTGAGCCCCGGGGCCCGCGCGCGCTTGCGCGCGGGTGAGCCTCGGGGCTACAAGCGAGGTCCGAGCCCGCCGATGTCCAAGCGCCAGCCTCTCTTGTGGTCCGTTCCTGTGTGTTGCCTGCTCGCGCTCGCGTGTGATCGGGGCCAGACCCAAAACCCCGACGAGACCGACGCCGTGACCGAGGGCGAAGACGACGACCTGAATTCCCCGACCACGACCTCGCGCTGGGCCTACCCCGAGGCCCGGGTCTCACCGCAGGTCGACGACCTCCACGGCGTCGGCGTCGCCGATCCCTACCGCTGGCTCGAGGACCTCGACTCCGAAGAGACCCGGGCGTGGGTCGAGGCCGAGAACGCGGTGACCTTCTCCTACCTCGAGACCATCGAGGAGCGCGCCGCGATCCAGGCCAAGCTCGAGGGCCTGTGGAATTTCGAGCGCTACGGGACCCCGTGGCAAGAGGGCGGGCGCTTCTTCTTCACCAAGAACGACGGGCTCCAGAACCAGGCGGTCTACTACTGGGCCGACAAGCTCGACGCCGAGCCCAAGGTCCTGCTCGATCCCAACGCCCTGAGCGAGGACGGGACGACCGCCGTCGCGGGCTTGAAGGTCAGCGACAACGGCAAGCTCGTCGCCTACGCGCTGTCGGACGCGGGCTCGGACTGGAAGCGCTGGAAGGTCCGCGACATCGCAACCGGCAAGGATCGCTCGGATCTGCTCGAGTGGTCGAAGTTCACCAGGGTCTCGTGGACGCCCGACAACAAGGGCTTCTTCTACGGCGCCTACGACCCGCCGACCGAGGGCGACGAGTTCGAGCAGGTCAACAAGAACCAGAAGCTCTACTATCACAAGCTCGGCGCCAAGCAGAGCGCCGACAAGCTGATCTACGCCGATCCGGAGCACCCCGAGCGGCAGTTTGGTGGCCAGGTCAGCGAGGACGGCAAGTACCTGATCATCGACGTCTCGGTCGGGACTGACGTCCGCAACATGCTGTATTTCGCCAAGCTCGGCCGCGGCGGCGCGCTCTCGGGCGCGGTCGTCAAGCTCATCGACCAGCTCGAGGCGACCTACTCGTTCATCGGCAACGTCGGCAGCGAGTTCTACTTCTTCACCAACCTCGACGCCCCGCGCGGGCGGGTGGTCAAGATCGACGTCGACGCCTACGCCAAGACCCTGGCCAGCTCGAAGGCCGAGGCCCCGGCGCCGAAGCTCGTCGAGGTCATCCCCCAAGATCAGCACACCTTGCAGTCGGTCAGCTTCACCGGCGGCCGCCTGTTCGCGCGCTACATGGTCGACGCCAAGAACGAGGTCCGGGTCCACGGGCTCGACGGCAAGCAGGAGCGGGTCATCGAGCTGCCCGAGCCGATCGCCACGGTCTACGGCTTTGGCGGCAAGCAGGACGCCAAGCAGACCTTCTACGGGCTCATGAGCTTCACGCGGCCCTACACGATCTACAGCTACGACATTGCGACCGGTCAGAGCGAGCCGTGGCGCGAGCCGACCCTGGCCTTCGACGCCAGCCGCTACGAGACCAATCAGGTGTTCTACGAGAGCAAGGACGGGACCAAGGTCCCGATGTTCCTGGTCCACAAAAAGGGCCTCCAGCCGACCGGCGACGCCCCGACCTACCTCTACGCCTACGGCGGCTTCAACATCTCACTCACGCCGCGCTTCTCGGTCCCCGATCTGGTCTGGCTCGAGATGGGCGGGATCTACGCCCAGCCCAACCTCCGCGGCGGCGGCGAGTACGGCGAGGCCTGGCACGAGGCCGGGACCAAGCTCGACAAGCAAAACGTGTTCGATGACTTCATCGGCGCGGCCGAGTACCTGATCGACAGCGGCTGGACCAACTCCGAGAAGCTCGCGATCGGCGGGCGCAGCAACGGCGGCCTCCTGGTCGGCGCGGCCATGACCCAGCGGCCCGAGCTGTTCGGCGCCGTGCTCGGGGGCGTCGGCGTCATGGACATGCTGCGCTTTCACCTGTTCACGATCGGCTGGGCCTGGGTCAGCGACTACGGCAGCGCCGACGACGCCGAGCAGTTCCAGGCCCTGCTCGACTACTCGCCCTATCACAACCTCGTCGACGGGACCGAGTACCCGGCCACGCTGATCTACACCGCCGACCACGACGACCGCGTGGTGCCCTCGCACAGCTTCAAGTTCGCCGCGCGGCTCCAGGCCGCCCACCAGGGCGAGGACCCCGTCATGATCCGGATCGAGACCAAGGCCGGCCACGGCGCGGGCAAGCCGACGGCCAAGCAGATCGAGGAGTGGGCCGACCTCTGGGGCTTCTTGGTCGATCAGCTCGACATGACCCTGCCCGAGGGGTTTCCGGAGGACTAGGACGAGCCGACCCAGCGGCGGCCAGGACCCGGGTCAGCGGGGCTCGAGCCCAGCTTGGCGGCGCGGCTCGGCCTCGGGGTTGCGCTCGTCGAGGAGCACGACCGGGGCCGCGTTGCCGCGCCCAGGGCTCCAGTAGCGCAGCTGCGCGTCGTGGCCTTGGACATGCAAGAAGGTGAACTGCACGCGCTCGCGGGGCATCAGCACGTCGTGGGTGAACACGGCCAGCCAGGTGCCGGTGTTGTAGTACCAAGCCGGCTTGCCGTCGGGACGCTGGAGGCGCCACAGGACCTCGTCGTGGGTGTGGCCGAAGCTGACGATCGGGACGTCGAGGAGCTCGACGATCTTTTGCGCCGCGCGCCGCAGCGGCGCCGAGCGCTCTCGCGGGCTGCGAAACAGACCCCAGCCGATGCCGAAGATCGCGGCCATCAAGAACGCGAAGTCGAGCAGCATGAAGAGCATCGCCTTGACCATGAACCCGCCCTTGAGCTCGGCGATCGCGTGGAAGCCCGCGAACCACAGCCCGAACGCGAGCCCGGCGAGGGCGACGATGACCAGGAGCACGCGCAGGGCCTGGCGCGTGAGGGTGCTGACCGCCTCGACCACGCTCGCGCCGCGCTCCTTGAGCGCGTCGATCTTGTAGAGCTTGTCACCGAGCGCGCCGGCCTCGGGGTGCTCGGCGAGCTCCGCGAGCGCGCGCTTGTGGGTCTCGCTGTAGACCGAGCGCGCACGCTTTTGGCTCTGGGCGATGCGGCGGATGACCTGCGGCCAAAAGCGTGCGTGGCTGAGCACGGCGCGAGAGATCAGGTGGGGGCTGTTGGCGAGCAGCCACTTGGCGTAGCGCATGTGCGCGCGGGTGCTGGGCACGATGAAGGTGATCGCCCCGAAGCCGTTGAACAGGTAGCGCTGGAAGAAGTTGCCCAGCGGCATGTCGTACTCGGCCTCGTGGACCTCGCGGGGGGCCTCGGTCAGGGCGCCGCGCAGCCAGTAGGTGAAGGCGTTCTCGGGGTCGTACTGGCAGCCGTGCTCGATCCACACGCGGCCGGGCTCGTACCAAAACCACGGTGGAAAAAACAGGCGAGTGCCGGCCTCGTCGACCTCGCGCGCGCTCGTGAGCTGCTCGTGGAGGCGGGCGAGGATCGAGCGCTCGATCTGTCGGCGCACGGGCGGCCACTGGATCTCGATGTCGTGGTTGCCCGGCAAGATCACGACCTCGTGACCGGCGGCCAGGATCCGCGCGAGGCCGTCGACGAAGCCCGGGTGCCCGTCGAGCACGTCGGCGATGTCCCGGGCGGCCCGATCGGGGGTCATGAACGGGCCAAATTGCCGCTCGACGAAGGTCGCCTCGGGGGTCTGGGGCGGGCGATCGATGCGCAGCAGATCAAAGCCGTCGCCGTTGATGATCAGGCGCAGGTCCGCGTTGCGCTTGTGGGCGTCGTCGATCAACCACTGGCAAAAGGAGCGAAAATCATCGTCGTAGAAGAACGCCTCGAGCTCGTGGTAGCGCCCGGTGTGGAGGTTCTTGCCACGCCCGAGGTGGAGGTCGCTGACGACGACGAGATCGTGCATGGAGCCGCTTGATGTTAGCAGGCCGGCGGGCAGGCTGCGCGCAGCCAGGCCAGGTAGGGCTCGTTGACCGCGCTCGGCTCGAGCACGACGATCTTGGCCACGTCGTAGGGGTGCGCGCGGGTCAGCGCCGCGACGGCCTCGTCGACGCGCTCGCGCGGACACTCCATGAGCATCACGACCTCGGCGTCGTCTTGGATCTCACCCTCCCACCAGTAGAGCGAGCGGACGCCCGGGATCAGGTTGGCGCAGCCGATCAGCTTGGCCTCGAGCAGCGCGCGGGCGATGTCGGGGGCCGCGTCGCTCGGGGCTGTGCAAAACAGCAAGCGGAGGCCGGCGTCGGGCATGGACTGGAGTGTGACATCAACCCGCGTCGCCGTGGAGGCTGGCGACGCCCCCGGCGGGCCCCTCGATCGTCCGCGCGGCGTCGAAGCTCGCCCGCAGCAGCGGGGCGTAGCGGGCCACGTCATGACCGACACGCTCGACTCGATCGATCACGCGGGGGTCGGTCAGCTGCGCGCCCGTGAACGCGGCCGCGCTCGCGGCGGCGTGAAAGGGGAGGACGAAGCCGTGGCACCACTGGAAGCAGGTCTTGACCGCGGTGATCGACATGTCCCCGGTGCCGCCGCCGGTCGTGGCCACGACGCCGGCGAACTTGCCGGCGAACTCGGCGTAGAGGAAGTCGAACCAGTTCTTGAGCGCGCCGCTCATGCTGCCGTGGTACTCGGGCGTGCCGATCACGAAGCCGTCGGCCCAACTCGCGAGCGCGCGGACCTGTACGACCTCGTCGGCCATCGCCTGATGCGGGTCCCCCCAGACCATCATCGGCAGCTGGACCTCGCGCAGGAACAGCTCTCGGACCTCGGCTCCGGCCGCGCGCGCCGCGGTCGCGGCGAGACCGACGACCTGCTCGAGGTTTCCGTCCTCACGGCTCGAGCCGCACACGACCAGGATCTTCGGCGCCATGCGTGCTGTGTAGAACGCCGGTCGCGGGTCGGCAATGCTTGGTGGCCGCTGACGGCCGCTGGGCCGGTGCGCGACTTGAAAAGCCCGTGATTCTCTGGCATATGGCAGGCTGTTGCCGGATCACGCTGAAAGTAATCGATACCGCGCTATCACTCGCGCCAACATCAACGAGCTCCCCGAGTGGCGTCGGCTGCCCGAGGAGCTCCGAGACGGCCTGCAGGTGGTCTCGGCGGTCCTTCCGTTCAAGACCAACGCGTACGTTGTCCGCGAACTGATCGACTGGGATCGGGTCCCCGACGACCCAATCTTTGCGCTGACTTTCCTCCAGCGCGAGATGCTGGACGCCGCCGACTACGCACAGATGGCGGAGCTCGTCCGCAGCGACGCACCCAAGGCGCAGATCAAGGCCACCGCCGACGAGATTCGCGGGCGCCTGAGCCCGCACCCGGCGGGGCAGATGACCCACAACGTGCCGAGCCTCGGTGGCCGTGCCCTCGCGGGCATGCAGCACAAGTATCGCGAGACGGTCCTGTTCTTCCCGGCGCAGGGCCAGACCTGCCACGCGTACTGCACCTTCTGTTTCCGCTGGGCGCAGTTTGTGGGCAACCCCTCGACAAAATTCGAGTCGCGGGAGACCGCCGATCTCACCGCCTACCTCCGGGCCCATCCCGAGGTTCGGGAGGTCTTGGTCACCGGCGGCGATCCCATGGTCATGAAGGCCAAGGTGTTGGCGCGCTACCTCGAGCCGCTGCTGACGCCAGAGTTCGAGCACATCGACATCCGGATCGGGACCAAGTCGGTCGCTTACTGGCCGCAACGCTTCGTCACCGACGCCGACGCCGATCCAACCTTGCGCCTGTTCGAGCGGATCACCGCCAACGGGCGCCACCTCGCGATCATGGGCCACTACAGCCACCCGCGCGAGCTCAGCACCGAGGTGGCCCAGCGCGCCGTCGCCCGCATCCGCAGCACCGGCGCACAGATCCGCATGCAGTCGCCGCTGATCCGGCGCGTCAACGACGATCCCGAAGCCTGGGCCCAGCTGTGGCGCGCGGGCGTGCGCCTGGGCTGCATTCCCTACTACATGTTCGTCGAGCGTGACACGGGGCCCAAGCGCTTCTTCGAGGTCCCGCTGGTCCGCGCGTGGGAGGTGTTCCGCGCCGCCTACCAGCGCGTCTCCGGCCTCGCGCGGACGGTCCGCGGGCCGACGATGTCGGCGTTCCCGGGCAAGGTCCTGATCGACGGCGTCGCCGAGATCGCGGGCGAGCGTGTGTTCGCGCTCCAGCTCCTGCAGGCTCGCAACCCGAGCCTGGTTCGGCAGCCCTTCTACGCAAAATTTGATCCGCAGGCGTCGTGGTTTAGCGACCTGCGACCGGCGTTCGGAGCCGAGCAATTCTTCTTCGAGTCCGCCTCCGAGTCTGGCTTCGAGTCCGGCTTCGAGTCCGGCCCGCGCGAGGGTCGAGGCGAGCGCCCGCTCCATCTCGAGATCGTCCACTGAACCCGGTTGGTTTGACGCTCCTGGCTGGACATGTAGAGTCTCAGCCCCGGCGCCGCCATGAGTGAATTCTTAGCGACCAAGCTGCTTGGCAGCGACATCAGCGTGCACCAGGTCGGCTACGTCCTGCTTGCGATCATCATCGGCCTCGCGCTGTCTTGGGTCATCAATTTGGTCCTGTCGCGGGTCGCCGACAAGGCCAACACCGACTCGATCCGGGGCGCGGTGATCATCGCCCTCGACGGCCCGCTGCGCTGGGCGATCATCGTGTCTGCGGTCTGGATCGCCTACGTGATCATGATGGCGGACGGCGCGGGCGACCGCGCGCTGGCGGCGACCGCCCTGGGCTCGCTCAAGCTGCTGTTCGCCACGCAGATGCCCTTTTTGATGTGGTTCGGCACCCGCCTGACCAACGGCCTCACGGCGATCTGGGGCGATCGCGCGGATCAGACCGCGAGCACCTTCGACGACCAGCTCGTCCCGGTCGTGCGGACCCTGGCCAAGATCTCGATCCTCGTCGTCGGGGTCCTGGTCATCGTCCAGAACCTCGGCGGTCAGGTCGGCTCGGTCCTCGCGGGGCTCGGGATCGGCGGGGCCGCGATCGCGCTCGCGTCGAAAGACACCATCGCCAACTTGTTCGGGTCGATCGTGATCTTCGTCGACCGGCCCTTCATGGTCGGTGACTGGGTCGAGATCGGCAGCCAAGAGGGCACCGTCGAGGCCGTGGGTCTGCGAGTCACGCGGATCCGGACCTTCGCAAATAGCCTGATCACCGTGCCGAACTCGGCGCTGACCACGACCGCGATCAACAACTGGTCGCGGATGCGCAAGCGCCGAATCAAGCTGACGATCGGCGTGACCTACGACGCCAACCCCAGCCAGGTTCAGGCGGGCGTCGCGTCGATCCGTGAGCTCCTCCAGGGCGACGAGCGCGTCTCGCAGGACTTCATGCTCGTGAACTTCACGAACTTTGGCGCGAGCAGCCTCGACATCTTCGTCTACGCGTTCACGCTCACCACGCGCTGGGACGAGTACATGCAGATCCGCGAGGAGCTGCTGCTCGAGATCATGCGCCGCTTCCAGGACATCGGGCTGAGCTTCGCGTTCCCGAGCCAGAGCCTGTACATCGAGAGCCTCCCGCCCGGCGCGCCCGAGGCCATGGAGCGCGAGCTGCCCCGCTGAGGGGCGAGCGTGTGCCCGACCCTCGCCATTGTCGTGCAAGCGCCCCGCGGCGCTTGCTGACTCCAGCGGCTCCCCCCTAAGCTCGCAGCTGATGGAGACCGCGGACAGCGTCGCCGCCGACCAGACCCTGGTTCCCCTGCGTGACCCGAGCGCCAGGTTGGTCCCCGGGCCGAGCCTGGGGCCGGGCGGGCAGCCGACCCTCGTCGGGTGGGGCAACCTCCCGGGTCCCGGGGTCGAGGTCCGGTCCGAGGATCTGCGCGCGCTCACGGCCGGGCGGGTGCTCTCGCGCGGGCTCGGCCGCGCCTACGGTGACTCCGCGCTGCCGCCACCGGGCGAGCTCGAGGTCGCCGGGACCGTGCTCGCCGATCGGATCCTCGCCTTCGATCCGGACACGGGCATCATGCGGGCCGAGGCCGGGCTCAGCCTCCACGAGATCAACCGCCTGATGATCCCCCGGGGTCTGTTCCCGCCCGTGACCCCGGGCACGCAGTTCGTGACCCTCGGCGGGGCGGTCGCGGCCGACGTCCACGGCAAGAACCACCACGTCGCCGGCTGCTTCGGCCAGCACGTGCGCCGCCTCCTGATGCGCGTCGCCGACGGCCGCGTGCTGTGGTGCTCGCCCGAGGACCACCCCGATCTGTTCTGGGCCACGATCGGCGGCATGGGCCTCACGGGCCACATCCTCGAGGTCGAGTTCCGCATGGACAAGATCCCGAGCACCTGGATCTGGGGCGAGACGATCCGCGTGCCCGACATCGGCGACTACATCCGCCTGCTCAAGGAGTCGGCCCGCGACTGGCCGATGACCATGGGCTGGATCGACTGCGTGTCGAGGGGCCGACGACTCGGGCGTGGGGTGTTGTTTCGGGGCCGCTGGGCGACCCCCGACGAGGCCCGGGCCAAGCCCGCGCAGCCCTTCTCGCGCCTGACCGTGCCCTTCATGCTGCCGAGCTGGACGCTCAACCCCCTGACGGTCCGGGTGTTCAACGCGGGCGTGTATCGCAAGCCGACCCACCGGCAAAAGCCCGTGCACTGGGAGAGCTTCTTCTACCCGCTCGACAAGGTCCGCCACTGGAACCGGGCCTACGGGCGCAAGGGCTTCACCCAGTATCAGTGCGTGCTGCCCGACGCGGCCGGGCCCGAGGCCGCGCGGCGCTTCCTCGAGGTCCTGACCACGACCAAGGGCGGCGCCTCGTTCTTGTGCGTGATCAAGGACTGCGGGCCGCAGAGCGAGGCCATGCTCTCGTTCCCGACCCGCGGGATCTCGATCGCCCTCGACATCCCCGTTCGCAAGGACACCCAGGCCCTCGTCGATCGCCTCAACGAGGCCACGCTGGCCGAGGGCGGGCGCATCTACCTGGCCAAGGACGCCTTCACTCGGCCCGAGCACTTCCGCGCGATGGAGGGCGAGCGGCTCGAGCGCTTCATGGCCGTCCGGCGCCGCTGGGATCCGGACCTGCGCCTGCGCAGCGCCCAGTCCGTCCGCGTGTTGGGCGATCCGAGCTGACGCTGGCGCGCAAACACGGTACCTAGGGCGCATGCACGTAGCCATCCTCGGCGCCACCAAGGGCATGGGTCGCTCACTCGCTCGCCTGATGGCGGCGCGCGGAGATCGGCTGGTGCTGCTCGGGCGCAACCCCGACGAGCTCGAGCGCTCGGCCCGCGACCTCGAGGCCCGCGCAGGCGACGAGCGCGAGGTCCAGACCGTGGCCTGCGATCTCGCGGATCCGAGCGGCTTCGGGCCGGCCCTCGACGCAGCCGAGGCCGCGCTCGGCAAGCTCGACTGCGTAGTCGTGACCGCCGGTCTGTTCGCAACCCAAGACCAGCTCGAGGCCGACACCGAGCTCGCGCTGAAGCTCGTGACCGTGGACTTCGCCAACACCGTGGGCTTTTGCGAGCACGCCCGGGTCAAGCTGCTAGCGAGCGGCGGCGGTAAGTTGTGCGTGTTCAGCTCCGTGGCCGGCGATCGCGGGCGCAAGCCCGTCGTGATCTACGGCGCGGCCAAGGCCGGGCTCTCGGCCTACCTCGAGGGCCTCGACCACAAGTACCGGGCCGAGGGCCTCGAGACGATCTGCGTCAAGCCCGGGTTCGTGAAGACTGGGATGACCGCGAACCTGAAGCCGCCGCCCTTCGCGGGTGAGGCCGACGCCGTCGCGGCCCGGGTGCTGGGCGCGATCGACCGCGGAAAGCCGGTCGTCTACGCGCCGTGGATCTGGCGCTACATCATGCTCGTGATCCGCTCGCTGCCGCGCTTCGTGATGCGCCGGATCGGCTTTTGAGCGTAAGCTCTGCCTGGCCCGTGCGTCCCGTCCTCCAACGTCAGCGCTGTCGCGCGTGTGGTTCCGATCTGCTCGATCATCTCGCAGCCGGCGAGCAGGCTTGGGAGTGCGGCGCGTGCGGGCTCGCAGGTGGCCGCGACCTCGTCCGCGTCCGCTGGCTGCAGGCCCGCGACCAGCTGCCCGAGGCGCGGGAGCCCGAGCGGTGGAAGACCGCGCTCAACAGCCTGCGCCGGGCCCAGATGCTGCTCTTGATGCTGCGCTGGGCCCTCGACCGCCAGCGCGGGGTCGATCCGCGGGCCTTCGGCGTCCGGCTCTCGGTCCTGGTCTGGAGCAGCAGGTGCCTGCGCGACGCGGCCATCCAGCTCGGGGGGTGGCTGTACGTGTCGCCCGACGAGCGCTGGGATCTGTGGGAGTTCGAGGCCTGCCTCGACCATGATCTGCGCGTGCTGACCGGCGAGGCCGCGAGCGTGTTCGCGTCGAATGAGACCTACCTCGAGGCCCTGGTCGAGCGCCACCTCGCGAGCGTGCAGATGTTGGTCGAGCGCAGCGAACACCTCGACCGCCCGCCCAAGCCGCTGCCGGAGCCGCGCTAGCGCGGCGCTCAGTCCGGAGTCGCGTCGTCAGAGCCGGCCTCTTGGCGATCTTTGGCGCTGGGCGGCAGGGCAGGGGGGTCATCGCGCAGCGGCGAGGTGCCTTGAATGATGTGGGCGACCAATTCGCGCCGACGCGCGGCCGAGCGTCGAAGATCCCGCAGCGAGGTGATGCCGGCCCTGTCATCGTCGATCGCCTCGCCCTTGTTGCGCTTGTTGTCGGCGAGGGCACGCAGGATCAGATACACGATCGGCAGGACCGCGAACTCGACGACGATCAGCACCCCGGCCCCGAGCAGCGCGGCCAGCCACACGAGGATCGACATCGGCTTGGGCGTCTCGGCCAGCTCTTGGACGATCCCGGGCACGGCCAGCGCGCTGGTCTCGCTCGGCTCGGCCCGGGCGGTCGGCCGACGGGGCTGCGAAGGCTGTCGCCCGTCGAGCAGCGCCCGGACCTGCGCGACCGAGCGCGCCCGCGCCCGTGGATCGGGCTCGAGCAGCGCGCGCAGGACCGGGCGGAGGCTGTCGGGCAGGACCAGCTGTTCGAGGTCGATCGCGAGCCCCTCGTGGGGCAATTCGTCGGCCGGGCGACCGCTGGCGAGCGCGGCGATCGTGGCCCCGAGCGCGTAGAGATCGACGCCCGGCCCGGCGTCGCCGTGGAGCTGCTCGGGCGCCATGTAGCCGAAGGTCCCGATCATCGTCGAGCCGCCCTCGAGCCGCGTGGCGACCCGGACCCCGCCGAAGTCGACGAGGTGAACCACGCCCTCATCGTCGACGATGATGTTGGCGGGCTTGATGTCGCGGTGGATGATCGGCGGCGTCAGCCCGTGGAGGTAGGCGAGGATGTCGAGGACCCCGCGCATCAGCTGGCGCAGCCGGGCCTCGTCGAAGCGGCCCGGCGCGCCCATGTCTTCGGCCAGCGTCCGACCGCGGACCCGATCCATGACCAGGAAGTAGTCGCCGCTGTCTTCGCTGCTGAAGTAGTCGCGGTAGCGGGGGATGCCCGGGTGGCGGAGGCCCGCGAGGGTCTTGGCCTCGCGCTCGAACAGCTCGAAGGCCTTCCACTCGCGCGCGCCCTCGAGCGACAGGACCTTGATCGCGACCTCGTCGTCGGTCTCACGATCGATCGCGCGGTAGGTGTGCCCCTGGCTACCCGCGCCGAGCGACTCCATGATCTGGTAGCGCTGCAGGCCTTCGCGTGGCACCCGGGCACTGTCGAGATCTGCGCGCAAAAAAGCAACCCGCTCAGCGCACGACGCCGCCCTCGGTGAAGATCATCAAGGTCACGGGCCCGTCGTTGACCAGCTCGACCTCCATGTCCGCCGCGAAGCGCCCGGTCTCGGTCGGGATCCCGCGCTGGCGCAGCTCCTCGACCACGGCCATGTACAGCGGCTCGGCCTTGTCCGGATCCTCGGCCCGGTCGAAGCTCGGGCGCCGCCCCTTGCGGATCGTGCCCGCGAGCGTGAACTGGCTGATGACCAGCGCCGCGCCGCCGACGTCGACGAGGTTGCGATCCATGGGCTTGTCACCGGGGAACATCCGCAGCCCCGCGAGCTTGCGTGCGGTCATGTGGGCATCGGCGAGCCCGTCGCCGCGCTCGACACCGACGAGGGCGACGACTCCACGCCCGATCTGCCCGACGATCTCGCCCCCGACCCGGACCTCGGCCCGGCTGACTCGCTGAATTACGCTCTTCACTGGGCGATAGTACCCATGGTCGCGGCGAGGGGCTCGCCACCGCCGACAGCCTGCGGAGCGGCCTGGGGGCGCCCGTGGCGGTGACCCGGGTCCTGGCATCGGGCCGCCGCCGGAGGTCGAGGTCGACAATCCGCTCGCGGCGACTTGCACGCGGGCCTGCCGCTTGCGTACCGTGACAATAGATGGGCGAACAAGAGGTCACCGGGGCCGATGATGCTGAGCTGCGTGCGTTCATGCGGGCCATCCTCGCCGACGTCCACGCGTTCGAGCAGGTCATCGAGCGGGGCATGATCGAGTCGGGCGTCCGGCGGATCGGCGCGGAGCAAGAGATGTTCCTCGTCGATCGCACGCTCTCGGTCGCGCCGGTCGCGACCCAGGTGCTCGAGACCGCCAACGATCCGCGCCTGACCACCGAGCTGGCCCAGTTCAACCTCGAGGCCAACCTCTCGCCCCAAGACTTCACCGGGGGGTGTCTGCGCGCGCTCGAGACCGAGGTCGAGGAGGTCCTCGGCGTCGCGCGCAAGGCCGCCGCTGCCCACGACGCCAAGGTCGTGCTGTCCGGCATCCTCCCGACCCTGCGCAAGCCCGATCTGGTCATGTCCAACATGACGCCCTTGCCGCGCTACTTCGCGCTCAACCGGGCGATGCAGCGGATGCGCGGGGGCCAGGACTTCCACGTCCTGATCAAGGGCAAGGACGAGCTCGAGCTGACCCATGACAACGTCATGCTCGAGGCCGCCAACACCAGCTTCCAGATCCACTTTCAGGTCGAGGCCGGCGAGTTCGCCCGGCTCTACAACCTCGCGCAGGTCGTGACCGCGCCGGTCCTGGCCTCGTCGGTCAACTCGCCCGTGCTGATGGGCAAGCGGCTGTGGAACGAGACCCGCGTGGCCCTCTTCCACCACTCCGTCGACACCCGCAACGAGGCCCACAAGGCCCGCAGCGCCCGCCCGCGGGTCGGCTTTGGCGATCGCTGGGTCGAGGACTCGGTCCTCGAGATCTTCCGCGAGGACATCGCCCGCTTTCGTGTCGTGCTCTCGACCTCGCTCGATGAGGATCCAATGGAGTCCCTGCGCCAGGGCAAGGCCCCCGAGCTCAAGGCCCTGCGCCTCCACAACGGCACGGTCTACCGGTGGAACCGGGCCTGCTATGGCGTCGCCAACGGGGTCCCGCACCTGCGGATCGAGAACCGCGCGCTGCCAGCGGGGCCGAGCGTCGTCGACGAGGTCGGCAGCGCGGCGTTCTACTTCGGCTTGATGTCCGGCCTCGGCGATCAGGTCAGCGACATCCGCAAGGCGATGGACTTCGACGACGCGAAGCACAACTTCTTCTCGTCGGCTCGCTACGGCCTCGACGCCCGGCTGACCTGGATCGACGGTCGCACCTACGACGCGTCGAAGTTGATCCTCGACACGCTGCTGCCGCTCGCGCGCGCGGGGCTCCAGGCCCACGCGATCGACGTCGCCGACATCGATCGCTACCTCGGCGTCGTCGAGGATCGCGTCCGCGAGGGCGTCACGGGCGCGCGGTGGGCGATCCAGTCGCTGGCCCAGATGCCCGTCGACGGCCCGCGCGATGTCCGGTCCCGGGCGCTGACCCACGCGATGCTCGAGCACCAGGAGGCCGGCGACCCCGTGCACACCTGGAAACCGGCGGCCTTCGAGAAGGTCAGCGATGTCCGCGAGAACTACCTGACCGTGGGCCAGTTCATGACCACGGACCTGTTTACCGTCCACCCCGAGGACCTCGTCGACCTCGCGGCGAGCCTCATGGACTGGGAGCGCATTCGCCACGTCCCCGTCGAGGACGAAGGCAAGCTGGTCGGCTTGATCTCCCACCGCGCCGTGTTACGTCTGGTCGCGCGCGGGCACCTCGATCGTGCTGGAGCTGAGAAGGTGGCCGTGCGCGAGATCATGCGGACCGATCCGATCACAGTCGAGCCTGGAACCACGACCCTCGAGGTCCTCCAGCTCATGCGCGACAAAAAGGTTGGGTCGGTGCCGGTGGTCGAAGGTGACAAGCTCGTCGGGATCGTGACCGAGCACGACCTGATCGAGGTCTCCAGCCGCCTGCTCGACAATTATCTCCGAGGAGAGTGAGTGCAGGACCGGCGGGGGCTCGAGAAGTCCGAGGCTGACCTCGGCCCCGGTTCGACCACGCCAAGCCGGCCGACCCCCGAGTGGCCGCCCGAAGGCGCGACCCTGACCCGGCGCTGGCTCGGCGCGCACGAGGGCGTCGCGCCGGGGCCGACCCTGGTCATCATTGGGGGCATCCACGGCAACGAGCCGAGCGGGGTGATCGCCTTGCAGCGGGTCCTGCACGAGCTGCGGCGGCGTCGAATCCCGGTCCAGGGCCGGCTCCTGGGCCTCGCGGGCAACATGCGCGCGCTGGCCCACAACGCCCGCTTCATGACCCGGGATCTCAACCGGGGGTGGTTCCCGGATCACCTCGCCCGCCTGCGCGACCAGGCCCACAGTGAAGACTCGCCCGAGGACGTCGAGCAGCGCGAGCTCCTGAAGATCTTCGATCGCCTCGACGAGACCTTCGACCACCCGCTGGTGGTCATGGATCTGCACAGCTTCTCGGCCGAGGGTCCGCCCTTCTCGGTCGTCGCCGACACCCTCCGCAATCGGCCGCTCGCCTACGAGCTCCGGGCCCCGATCATCTTCGGGCTCGACGAGGCCGTCGGGGGCACGATGCTCGGCTACCTCGCCGACCTCGGCCACGTCGCGGTCGGCTTCGAGGGCGGTCAACACGACGATCCGCGGACCGTCGAGAACCATGTCGCGGCGATCTGGATCGCGCTGGTCGCGAACGGCTTGATCGCGCGCGAGGAGCTGCCCGAGCTCGAGCGCTGCGAGGCGCGCCTGGCCCAGGCCGCGGCCGGGCTGCCGCGCGCCGTCGAGATCGTCTACCGCCACCCGATCACCCCCGAGGACGGGTTTCGCATGGACCCCGGGTTTCACAATTTCCAGGACGTCCGCCGTAACCAGCGCCTGGCGATCGACCGCGACGGCGAGATCGGCTCGCCGGCGACCGGCCGCGTGCTGATGCCGCTCTACCAGGGCCAGGGCGAGGACGGCTTCTTCATCGCCCGCGATCTCGGCAACGCGCGGCTCCAGCTCTCGGCCGCGCTGCGCAAGCTCGAGGTCGATCGCCTGCTGCCCTACCTGCCCGGGATCGAGGTCGATGACAGCGTCGCCGACGAGATCACCGTTGGCCGCGTCGGCAACCGGCCCGCCGTCAAAAAGGTCCTGCGCCTGCTCGGCTACCGCAAGGACGTGCCCGCGGACGGGCAGCTTCGGGTCGCGCGGCGCCGCCAAGCCGAGAGCAAGCGCCGCGGTCGGGCGAGCACGATCGGCGAGGCCTTCGCCCCGGACTAGCAGGCTACTGGCCCCAGTAGAGCACGAGCCCGGTCACCACCAGCCAGACCACGAAGTTGCCCATGAACAGCCAGTCGCGGAGCATCTCCTCGGTCGGGCTCTCGGCGTCGGGCCGCGAGGTGACCAGGTGGATGAAGCGCAGGATCCCGATGATCGGGAAGGGCAGGGTGTAGATCAGCGGGGCGTCGCCGAAGGTCGCGGCCACGTGCGCGCTTTGGGTGTAGAGCCCGTAGACCACGGCGGTCAGCAGCGCGAGCGTGTGGAGGACCCAGCGCAGCGCGTCGCCGGAGTAGTGCTCGAGCACCGAGCGGGTCTTGGCCCCGGACTGGGCGAACTCGTGGGCGCGCTTGCCGAAGCCGAGGAACATCGCGAGCAGGGCGGTGCAGCCCAAGAGCCACGGCGAGGGCGGCAGTCCGATGACCAGCGCGCCCGCGAGCACGCGGAGCACGAAGCCGGTCGCGATCGAGAGCACGTCGAGGTAGGGGACCTTCTTGGTCCAAAAGCAGTAGGCGATGTTGAGCCCGAAGTAGCCGCCGAGCGTGGCCGCGTAGAGCGGCGCGAGCATGAACGCGGCCCCGAGCGCGAACGGGACCGCGACGATCGTGAAGTTGCGCGCGATCGACGGCGGCAGCTTGCCCGAGGCGATCGGCCGGCTCTTCTTCTTGGGGTGGGCGCGATCTTTCTCGACATCGACGATGTCGTTGATCACGTACACGCAGCCCGAGACCAGGCAGAACAACGCGAAGGCGGCCGCGACGCGCCACAGGGCGTCGAGGTCCAGGAGCTTCTGACCGAAGACCAGAGGAACGCCGACGAAGGCGTTTTTGATCCACTGCTTCGGCCTGAGGGTCTTGAGCAGGCCCAGGAACACGGCGGGGCGAGACTATGGCATGAGGCCGCCGGATGTTCCATCCTCGGGCCGACGGAGGTCACCAGACGATGAATCGCCAGCCCAAGCGAGCCCTGCTCTCCTCTCTCGCGCTCGCAAGCGTGTTGGCGCTGTGCTCGAGCGAGGCGGCGGCCGGCTCCGGCCCCGTCGCGGGCGCGGTCACGGATCCCGGGGTCCTCGGGGTCGGGTTCGGCGCGGACGCGCCCGGGTCGGTCGTGATCCCCGCAGATCGTGGGCCCCAGCCGAGCTCGAGCGACGCTGTCCTCGATCTCGACGCGCCCTTGTGGGAGCCGGGCGTGCTCGACCCCGCGGCCGGGATGGTCGGTCGGTGGCAGCGTGAGCTCGAGCGTCGCCGAGATCTGCTCGCCGACCACCGCGGCCGCGACCACGTCGCGGCGCTCGCGTTGCTCGGTCTGCTGCCCGCGCTGTCTGGCGAGGTCGATCGCGCCGAGCTCATCTCCTTTGTCGACGAGATCCGCGAAGATCGCCGTCGGCACCCCCTGGTCCGCTCGCTCGCCGCCGAGGGCCGCGCTCAGCTCCACGAGGACGCGGGCGAGCTCGACGAGGCCCGGGCGCTCTACGCCGAGCACGGCGCGCTGCTCTCGTGGCGGATCGTCGGACCCTTCGACAACGCCAACCGCACCGGCCACGACCACGCCTTCGGACCCGAGCTCGAAGACTGGGCGCCGGGGCAGAGCTTCGAGGGCAAGCTCGCGGGCGAGCCCGTCGACTGGCGCCCCTACGAGCCCGAGAACACCCTCGCCGGCGGCTACGTCTCGTTCGACGAGTTCCTCCGGCCCAACGAGTACGTCACCGGCTACGCGACGACCTGGGTCCACGCGCCCAAGCAGACCGAGGCCGTCATCCACGTCGGGACCGGCGGCGCCCACAAGATCTGGGTGGGGCCCGAGCTCGTCGGCGAGGGCCAGGCCTACCGCCGCCCGCAGCCTCTCCAAGACGCCTACGCGATCACCCTCGAGGCTGGCTGGAACCGGATCCTGGTCAAGGTCGGCTGTGAGGCCGGCGCCTGGGGCTTCTTCGCCCGGATCAGCGGGGCCGACGGCGCGCCGATCCCGGGGCTCGAGGCCGACGGCTCGCCCCCGGTCGACGCGACCGTGCTGCCCGCGGCGGCCCCGGAGCAGAGCTCGAGCGAGATCGATCCCGACGCGCGCGCGGCCAAGCCTCCGCTGTCGCTGCGCAAGCTGTTCGAGGACGCCGCCGACGACGAGCTCCGGTCGAGGGTCGCGCCCGAGGACGAATTGGCCCTCACCGAGTTCTACAGCTGGGTCGGGCCCTTCTCGCGCGAGGACTTCACCGGCCGCGATCAGGCCCGCGAGGCCGACGCGGCCGTGCAGTCGGCCCGCAGCGCGCTGTTCTTGGGCCTGGCCGAAGACGACTCCGCCCGGGCCCGCGCGGCCTTTGAAGAGGGCGTCGAGCGAGCCGAGGCGATCGGCGACGAGGCGATCATCGAGCACTCGCAGATGCTGATTGAGCTCGCCTACACCAACGCGGCCCTCGGGCTCGAGCGCCGGACCGAGGCCCTGCTCGACGAGGCCCGCCGCGTCGCGCCCGACGACGCCCTGATCGAGCTCGCGCACCTCGAGCGGCTGTCCAACGACGGCTTCGATCTCGCGGCCATGACCTGGCTCGAAGATCTGCGCCGTCGCTACCCCGACTCGGCCACGATCCTGCGCGAGGCGGCCGGCCGCGAGATCGAGCTCGGGCGCGTCCGCGAGGGCCTCGCGCTGCTCGAGCAGCACAGCCGGGCGCACAGCGGCGACGCGGCGGTGATCGAGCAGCGGATCGAGGCGCACCTGCGCCTCGGCGAGATCGAGCCCGCGGTCGCCCTCGCGCGCGACCTCGTCGCCGCGGCCCCGGGGCGGCCCTCGGCCTGGCGTCGCCTCGCCGGCCTCGAGGAGGCCGCGACCAACTACGACCTGGCCGTCGCCGCGCTCGAGACCGCCGTCGAGCTCGCGCCCCAGGACCCGCAGCTGCACACCGCGCTCGGCTTCTTGCAGAGCCGCGCGGGCGACCAGGCCGGCAGCGTGCTCGCGTTCCAGCGCAGCCTCGAGCTCAACCCCCAGCAGCCCGAGCTCCGCGACCTCCTGACCACGCTCGGGGCCGCGGGGGACGACGTGTTCACGCGCTACGCCGTCGAGCTCGAGGAGGTCGTCGCCGCCGCCGACGACGGGCCCGAGCCCAAGAGCTGGAAGGGCAAGGACGCGGCCGTGCTCCACCGCATGATCGCGACCCGGATCGGCCAGAGCGGCCTCGGCGAGCGCCTCGATCACCGGATCATCAAGATCCTCGACGAGCGCGGGATCGAGAGCCAGGCCCGCCACGATTTCGGCTACGAGCCCGACGAGAGCTACGTCGAGGTCCGCCGGGCGCGGGTCTACCGACGCGACGGGCGGATCGAGGACATCGGGATCACCCGCCACTACTCGGTCGGGGCCGCGGGCTACCGCATGTACTACGACCAGCGCGGCGTCGCCGTGCAGTTCCCGGGCCTCCGCGTCGGCGACGTGGTCGAGGTCGCGTTCGTGCGCCGCGACGTGGCCTCGCGCAACAAGTTCGACGAGTACTACGGCGATCTGGTCCCACTCCAGAGCCTCGAGCCGACCCGCCACCTCGAGTACGTGCTCGAGGCGCCCGCGGACCTGAAGCTCCACTTCAACCACAAGCTCGACCACGAGCCCGGCGCCGACGGCCAGACCGGCGTCTACCGTCTGACCCGAGACGACCTCGCCGGGCTCCGCTCCGAGGCCGACATGCCCGGCTGGACCGAGGTCGCCGACTACCTCCACGTCAGCACCTACGCGACCTGGGACGAGGTCGGGCGCTGGTACTGGGGCCTCGTCGAGGGCCAGCTCCTGGTCGACGACGCGATCCAAGCCGGCGTCGCCGAGGCCCTCGCCGCGCTGCCCAAGGACGCCGACGAGCGCGACAAGGTCGCGGCCCTCTACCGCCACGTGATCCGCGAGACCCGCTACGTCGGGCTCGAGTTCGGGATCCACGGCTACAAGCCCTACCGGACCACCGACATCTACAACCGCCGCTTCGGCGACTGCAAGGACAAGGCCTCGCTGCTCAAGGTCATGCTCGCCGAGATCGGCGTGGCCAGTCACCTGGTCCTGGTCCGGACCCGCGACCTCGGGACGATCGACGACAGCCCCGCGAGCCTCTCGGCCTTCAACCACGCGATCGTCTACGTGCCCAAGTACGACCTGTTCATGGACGGCACCGCCGAGCACTCCGGGGCCTTCGAGCTCCCGGCCGGCGATCAGGGCGCGAGCGTGGTCGTGATCGAGGACGGCGAGGGCGCGAGCTTCCGAACCATCCCCTACGCCACGCCCGATCAGAACCGCAGCGAGTTCGAGATCGGCGTGCGCCTCGGGCCCGAGGGCAGCGCCGAGGTCGACCACGACATGACCCTCGTCGGGACCGGCGCGGCCTCGTGGCGCGCGACCCTCGAGGCCAAGGAGCAGCGCGAGGAGCTCCTGACCAAGCAGCTGTCGCGGACCTTCCCCGGGATCGAGGTCCGCAGCGCGAGCTTCCCCGGCATCGACGACGTCCTCGCCCCGGTCCGCGTCGAGGCCAAGCTCAGCGTCCCGGGCTGGGCCCAGGTCCAGGCGGCGGGGCAGGGGAGCGAGGCCGCCGGTCTGCGCTGGCGGGTGCTCGGCCACGAGGTCGAGCTCCTGCGCTCGGTCGCGCCCCAGGCTCGCCGCGAGCAGCCGCTGGTCCTCGGCGTGCCCAATAGCGAGGTCCGCACGATCCACTACACGCTCCCGCGCGGGCTCGAGCTCAGCCACACGCCCAAGCCCAGCCGGGTCGAGTCGCCCTTCGGGCGCTTCGAGCTCGAGGTCGAGGCCGAGGCCCGCAGCGCGACGATCACCACCAGCCTCGAGTTCTCGCGCCCGCGCGTCGAGCCGGCGGAGTACGAGGCGTTCCGCGATTTCCTGCGCGAGGTCGACGCGGCCCTCGCCCAAGCCTTCGAGGCCAGCGCGTCTCGCTGACGCGCCCTTCGTGCCCAGGCCCCCTGATGATGTCCTCCGCAGCCCCGACCTCGACCATGACCCGGCGCCGCCCCTTCGCGCTGCTGACCCTCTTGCTGCTCGCGCTGATCGTCCCGGTCACCTCGGGCTGCCGGCCCCAGGCCCGCGACGCGATCTTCGATCAGAGCGCCGCGGCCGAGCACGCCGAGCAACTCGAGCGTTGGCTGGCCAAGCACCCCGACGACCACGACGCCCGGCTCGAGCTCGCCCACGTCTACTGGCTGCACCTCGCCGAGCCGAGCCGCGCGAGCTCCCACCTCGATCGGCTCACGAGCCTCGACAGCCCGCCGCCCCTGGCTCGCTTCTCGCGGGCGACGATCGCCAAGAGCCACCTCGACCTCGACCGGGCCTGGGCCGAGTACGCGGCCCTGCTGCGCGACGCCCCGGCCCACGACAAGCGCCGCGATCGCGTCCTGGCCCTCGCGCTCACGCCCCTCGCCGCCCGCGCGCTCGACTCGCTCGACGGCCTGCGCCTCGGCGACGCCGAGCAGTTCACCGCGCTGTTCGACGGGCTCGATCTCGACAGCTACCCGGGCGAGACCGTCGAGCAGCTGCTCAGCACCCGGGCCAAGATCGCGCGGCGCCTCGGCGCCGACTACCGGCCCTTTTACGCCCAGCAAGGCTGCATCCAAGACTGGGTCGTCGGTGAGCTCGAGGGCTACCGCGGGCCGCTCGAGCTCGCCCGGCTCGAGGTCGATCGCTCGTTCACCCCCGACCCCGAGGGCGCCGTCGCCACCCAGCTCTCGTGTGCCTTTCGGGTCTGGAACCCCGAGCCCAACTCGGGCATCCGTCGGCTGCGCACGACCGTCGAGGTCCCGGCGAATGAGCGCGCCTTTCGGCTCTCGGTCGGGGCCCAGCGCGACGCCCGGGTCTACGTCGACGACCAGCTGGTTTGGGCCAAAGATCGGACCGATCGCTACCCCGTCGACGGTCCGACCTTCGTGATCCCGGCCGGGCCCGGCGTCCACCGCGTCGAGGTCCGGACCGCGATCCCGAGCGAGCGCGTGTGGCTGCTGCTGCGGGCGACCGACCTCGCCGGGCGCGGGCTGAAGGTCCGGGCCGACGCCGACACCAAGGGCGACTGGCGCCTCGATCACGACCCAAGTCGACCGCTCGAGGCCGGGGCCGAGCACATGCTCGAGATCCAGCCCTGGGCCGGCGGTGAGCTGGGCCTGCGCGGCCCGGTCTACGCGCCGCTGCGTGACTTCCTGGCCCTCGACGACGCCCTCGCCGACGGCGACTCCGACCGCGCCGAGCAGATCGCGCTGAGCCTGCGCGAGGTGTCCCAGGGCTTCGCCGAGGCTCACCTGCTGCTGTCCGACTTCGAGTTCCGCGACCCCTCGCGGGGCAAGACCAGCTCGGCCACCCGCCAGCAGAGCGAGCTCGAGCAGAGCCTGGCCCTCGACCCCAGCCTCGCCCGGGCCCAGCTCTCGCTGCTCTCGCTGCGCCTCGATCGGGGCGAGGTCGCCGAGGTCGTCGAAGAGCTCGAGGCGATGCCCGACAGCGCGGTCTCGGGCGCGGGCGCGCTGATGCTCGCGATGCTGCGCTTCGACGCCTACCGGCGGCGCGGGAGCGACTTTCAAGCCGAGCAGGCGCTCGAGGTCGCGGCCGCGATCCACCCCCAAAGCTGCGACGTGTTGATGGCCCGGCGCGAGCTGATCCGCGAGCGGACCCAGGTCGTCGCCGAGGACCAGCTGACCGAGGACCTGGCCAAGTGCCCGGGCAGCATCGGGGTTCGCGCGCGCCTCGCCGTCCAGCGCCAGCGCTACGACGAGGCCGCCGCGCTGTGGACCGAGCAGCTCGATCGGATCCCCGACGACATCGACGCGATGGACGCCCTGGCCGAGATCGCGATCGCCGATCGCCGCTACGACGACGCGATCGCGTGGCACCAGCGGACCCTCGCGATCGCGCCCTACCGCGCGCTGTCGCAGATCGAGCTGGCCGATCTCCACGCCCACGCGGGCGACCCCGAGGCCGCCCGCGAGTTCTTGCTCGCCGCGCTCGATCGCTACCCGCACAGCTCGCGCCTACGCGAGATCGGCGAGCACGTGGGCATCCCCGACGAGCTGATGAACTGGCGGATCGACGGCATGGACGCGCTCGCCGAGTACCGCGGCGACGTCGAGCAAGGCCTCGCGTCCGAGGGCGTCAGCGAGGTCCTGCTCCTCGACCGCGAGGTCAGCATCCTCTACGAGAACGGCGGCCATCGGCACATCGTCCACCAGATGTTCCACGTGCTCAGCGATCAGTCGATCGACGCCCACGGTGAGTTCAGCCAGCCCGGCGTCGAGCTCTTGACCATGCACTCGATCAAGCCCGACGGGACGATCGTCGAGCCCGAGTCGATCCCCGGCAAGGACGGCCTGAGCCTGCGCGGCCTCGCGATCGGCGACGTCGTCGAGATCGAGTTCGTGTTCGAGAGCGAGCCCGAGGCCGCGCTCCCGGGCCACGTCGATCTCGGCCGGTTCCGCTTTCAGTCGCCCGAGGTTCCTTTTCATCGATCCGAGCTGATCGTCGTGATGCCCCAGTCGATGGAGGGCAAGGTGAAGATCGAGGCCCGCAACAGCCCGCCCAAGCCCACGCGGCGCGCGGTCTCGCTGCGCGAGGGCGAGTTCGCCGAGCTGACCTTTCTCGCCCGCCAGGTCCCGCGGCTCGGGACCGAGCCGGGCGCGCGCTCGATGCTCGACGAGCTGCCGATGATCCAGGTCCACGTCCCGCTCTCGGTCGACGACTGGCTCGACCAGCTCGCCGTCCAGCTGCGCCCGGCCCAGCGGACCAACCCCGAGCTGCGCGATATCGCGTACAGCGTCACCGAGCAGTACACCAACACTCACGACAAGGTCGACGCGCTGTGGCGCTGGGTCGTCGACGAGATCGAGGACGGCGGCGACCTCTCGACGCCGGCCACGGTCACGCTCTCGGCTCGCCAAGGTGGGCGGCTGATGCTGCTGCGAGCCATGTGTGAGGCGGTCGGGATCGACAGCCAGGTCTGGCTGCTGCGCGACCGCTTCGGCCCGACGATCTACGAGGGCGGCAACCCGCTGGTCGAGAGCTACGACACCGCGATGTTGGCGATCTTCGACGGCGAGGCCGAGGGCAGCGCCAAGCCGCCGCTGCTGGTCGGAACCAGCTCCGAGGTCGTGCCGATCGGCTACCTGTCGCCGAGCTACGCCGACGGCCGGGCCCTGCGCCTGCGGCTCGAGGACGACGAGCCCGCGGCCGGTTACGTCGACGTGCCCAGCAACCCCGAGCGCTTCGGCGACCTGCGCCGCTGGGACGTCGAGATCGCCCTCGACGAGGGCGGGGGCGGGCGCGTGCACGGGACCATCGAGCTGCGCGGGCTCGAGGCGATCATCTGGCGCGACGTGTTCGACAAGGTCGACGCTGATCGCCTGCCCGAGGTCTTCACCCAGGCCGAGCTCTCGCGGATGTTGCCCGGGGCCAGCTTGGATCTCGAGCACCTCGAGTTTGGCAACCAGTGGGAGCTCGACCTCCCCCTGGTCATCGAGTTCTCGGCCCGGGCCCGCAACGGCGGGGTCGTGCAGGGCGGCGAGCTGATCATGCTCGCGTCGGCCGTCCCGATCGATCCCGCGACCGGCTACACCCGCCTGCCCAAGCGCTGGAGCGGCATGGTCATCCCTTACGCGCCCGTGCTCGAGGCCAAGGTCCGCTATCTGCTCGACGGGCCCAGCTTCACCGAGGTGCCCGCCGACGTCACGGTCGAGGACAGCTGGGGCAGCTACACGCGGACGGTCTCGGCCGGCGGCGTGGGCAAGCACGAGCTCGTGCTCGAGAGCCGCTCGACGCTCACGCCTGGGATCGTCGAGGCCCGCGAGTATCGCTCGCTCGCTTCCTTTGCCACGCGGATCCAGGCCGCGGAGCAGCAGCTGTTGCGGGCCCACTGAGCGCCGCTGGGCCCGCGGTACGAGCTCGCTCGAGTCACCCGGGCCCGGGCGGGGCCAGGAGCTCGTCGATCTGACGGGGCCTACCGAGCACTTGGACGCCACGGCCGGGGAAGTCTCGGGCCAGCGCGGCCGGGTCTGGGGCCACGCCCGCCTCGACGATCTGGACCACGCGCCCGCTCTCGATCGTGACCGGCGCGACAAACGAGGCGCCCGAGTCGGTCTCGTACTCGGTCAGCAGCGGGGCCGCGCAGGTCGGCCGCTCCTTGCCCTCGGCGCACAGCAGCGTCCACGCCCGGGCGCGCAGCTGCGGAGCGTCGGAGCCGTCCGAGCCGTCGGAGCCGGCACCTCGCTCGATCTGACCGGCGAAGTCAACGCGAAGGAGCTCGGTGTCGGCACCCGGGATCAGGTTGGCGGACTCGATGCCGCCGCGAAACGCCCCCAGGGCCCGCGACGCGAGCAGGGGAGGGAAGAGGTGGTAGCGGGGCTCGTCGGCCTCCGGATCGTCGATCTCGAACAGGAGCACGTAGACGTGGCCGACACCCAGCTCGCCGCCCGGGTCGACGAGGGTCAAGAGTCGCCAGGGGCCCAGGGCCTCGAGCGGGTCGAGCGAGCAGCGGCAGTGACCCGGGGACTCGAACAGCGCGCAGCTCTCCTCCTCGATCAGCTCACACGCGGCGAAGGCGGTCACCGCCTCGGCCAGGGGACAGGGGGGACCCACGCACAGCGAGGCGCGCGGGCGTCGAGCCTCGAGCGCGGCGAGCCGCGCGCTGACGATGTCCGAGCTCGGGCGGGCCGCGAGCGAGCGGCGATAGGCCACGCGGGCCTCGTCGTCACGCCCGAGCGCCTCGGCGACGCGCCCGAGGTTGTAGAGCAGGGACCCGCGCTTGTCGGGGTTGGACTCGAGCCGCAGGGCCTCGCGGGTCGCCCGTCGCGCGAGGTTGTGCTGATCGGCCAAGAACGCGGCCCAGCCCAGCTCGCCGAGGAGGCCGGGCTCGTCCGGGCGCTCGTCGAGGGCGACGCGAAAGACCTCGATCGCCCGGCGGTAGTCGCCCTGACGCGCGAGCGAGCGGCCGCGCTCGAGCTGGCCACCGTGGGTCCGCATGAGGGCCGCGAGCTCGGCCTTGGCCAGCGCCGCGCGGATCTCGAGCTCCAGCTCGCGTCGCTCCGGGCGACCGGGGATGGCGACCGTGATCGTGGCAGCTCCCGGGGCGCTCGGCTCGACGCGAAAATCGAAGCGCTCGCGCAGGAGCTCGCCGCGGGCCTCGAGCAGCTCGCGTCCGACGGCCTCGGCCTCGGCCGGACCCTCGATGCTCAGCGTCGGGGTCAGGACCTCGCCCGAGCCCGCCGCCGCGCGCCACAGCGACACGTGGACACGCACGGCCTCACCGACGCGCGTCTGCGAGGCCCGAAGCGTGACCTCGAGATCGAGCTCCGCGACCTCGGGCAGCTCGGGCTCGGGTGTCGGGCGGCCCTGGGCGACCTCGGGCGCGCGCCGGATCGGGGTCTTGGCGGGGGCAGGATCGTCGCTTCGACACGCGCTCGTGAGCGCGACCAGGCCCGCCCACAGGGCCACCGCCCTCGGCCCGCGCGCGGCGAAGCGGGTCAGGTCGTGCTCGCTCGTCGTCCCCACGGGTGCGAGCCTACTCGCTCGCGCGCGCGCGGACGACGAGCGAGGTCGTGAACGGGGCCTCGTGCTCGCGCAGCTGGAACCCGACGAGGCCATCCCGGGCGCAGCCTTCGTAGGCGTCGAGGCGCTCGCGCGCGACCCGGCGTCCGTCGGCCTCGACCCTGACCAGCTTGCGCGCGTCGAAGGACAGCGTCAGCGTGACGCCGGCTTTGGGCAGCGCCGTCTCGAGCTCCGGGACGCAGCTGAGGATCGCGTCGGTCGCCTGGACGACGCGGGCCCACTCGTCAGCTGGCAGCGCCTCGGCGCCCGTGCGGCTGACCGCGAGGGACTCGGCGCCTAGCCCGATCCGGAGGCCGAGCGCGCGATCGAGCTCAGGATCGGCGGACATCTCGGCGTCGATCTTCGCGTCGGGGAGCCACCCGACGGCCAAAAACGAGGGCGTGATCCCGCCCGAGAGCGTCGCGAGCAGATCGACGAGTTGCTGGTGGCGGATGTTGTCGGCCAGCGCGAGGCTGACGGTGTGCTCGCGGGGGTAGGCGCGGCGCAGATCCTGGACCAGACCCAACAGATCACTGGGCAGGGCCGGGGCCGCGCTCAGCCAGCGCCCGTCGACGCGGACGCGCGGCCCACGACCGCTGAGCTGGACGTGGATCCGGCTGTCACGCAGGGCCCGGGCACCCGCGCCGAGGTCGTCCGCCCGCGCGACGTAGAGCGGCAGCGCGACCACGACCTTGTCGCTGCCGCCACCGTCGCTCTGATCGCGAGCCAGGGCCGGCTCGTGGACCGCGAGCTCGATCACCGCGGCGCGGGCTGCGACCAGCGCCTGCAGCGTCGCCGCGTACTCGGGCGCCGGCACGTCCGGCGCGGACGCCAGCAGCATCGTCCCTCGACCATCGCGGGCGAGCAGCCCTTCGACCGCGGCGACGACCTCCGGATCGCGCGGCCCGAACTCCCGCGGCTTTGTCGAGCTTGGTTCGAGCCGGAGCGAGCCGGGCTCGAGCAAGGCCACGGGCGCGAGGCTCTCGTGCTGACCCGTGCCCTGGGGCAGCTCCGCCAGCACCCAGCCGGGATCGCGGGGCCGGGGCAGCAGCGCCATGACCGTGTCGTGGAGCTCGGCCTCGCGCGGGGCCCGAGCCGCGAGCACTGGCCGCCAGCGCGGGAGCTCGGCGAGGGCGTCGCGGTGACGCTCGAGCAGGGACCACAGCTCGCTCGGGCTCGGCAGCGGCGGGCGGGCGTGGGGCGCGAGATCCTCGAGCCAGGCCGAGAGATCTTCGCGCTCGGCGTAGAGCGCGTGGATCAGCACGTCCGGGCGCAGCTCCGGGCCGATCTCCACCGCGCCCGCGAGCACTCCGCGGACGTGGTCATAGAGGCGCCAGTGGGCGTTGTCGGCCACGCGCGGGTGCCCGTCCTCGGCGAGCACCCGATAGGCCAAGGTCGCGGTGATCAGCGACTCGGCCGAGTCGGGCAGGAACATGTCGGTGCTCAGGAGCATGATCGCGTCGGCCACGAAGCGGTGCTCGGCCTCGGTCAGCGCCTCGGGCTGCGCGAGGGCGAGATCCTCGAGGGCGTAGGCCTCGTCGAGCAGGCGCAGGACGACCTCGCGGCTGGCGTCGATCCCCCGGGTGCTCGAGTAGCCGCCGAGGCTGAGCCACAAGCTCTCCCGCGCGTCCTTGTCGCGACCGAAGCGCGCGCCGTCGTAGAGATCCAAGAGGCGATCCAGGCGCAGGACCCGACCGCGGAGCCCGGCCTCGGCCAGCACCGCGAGCCGCTCGGCGTCGTCTACCGCCGCCGCGCCGACGGTCTCGCCGTCGATCCACCCGGCCGCGAGCAGCTCCTGCTGCGGCGCCGTCGTTCGCTCCCCGCGCCCGACGCACGCGCTGCTCGTCATGAGGAACAGGGCCGTCAGCCACCGGGAGCTGACAGCAAAGACACACGGGGCGCGGGCAGGCACGGTCGGGTCCGACATGGGCAGATCGGGAAAGTTCGTGGAAAGGAGCGCCCACCGAGCGAGGACGGGGCGAGCGGCCGCCTGCGGCCCTGCGTTGCGAAGTTGCGGGCGCCTGCGGGGGCCAAAAAGGTTTAGCATGCGGGGTACGGATGGTCCTGCGGGCGGCACAGCCAGCTCTGGCCAAGGCCTGGCGTTGCCTGGTCCTGGGCGCGTGCGTGGGGTTTGTCCCGCGTGTCGCCGCGGCGACCGAGGTTCGGATCGGCGCCCGCACGATCGGCGAGAGCTACGTCGTCGTCGCCCCCGGGCCCGAGCCGCGCCTGCTTCGGCGCACGCGCCTGGTCCAGTACTTGAACCTCGGGGTCTACGAGCTCCTGCCGCCCCGCGAGGTCGATCAGTGGCGGCGCGAGGACGAGGACGGCCAGCTCGAGATCGTCGCGTCGATGCGCGTGCGTCAGGACTTCGGCGACTTCCTCCGCGACGCTGGCCTCGACTCCGGGCCGGTGCTCAACAGCATCGACGGACGCCAGATCGACCTGATGTACGGCTACCTCCAGGGCCGCCGCCTCGGCGGCTTCTTCGACTTCAGGGCGGGGCGCCAGTTCGAGACCAGCGGCCTCGACTGGTACGCCTTCGACGGCGGCTGGGCCCGGGCCAACACCCCCGCGCACCTCGCCGTCGAGGTCTTCGGCGGCCTCCAGGTCAACGGCGCCCACGTGTTCGGCTGGCCGACCTGGGAGCTCGACGGGACCTCCGGCAACGAGCCCGCCGATCGGGCCGGGTCTCCGATGATGGGCGCCGCGATCTCGCTCAGCGAATTGCGCTGGATCCACGCGCGCGTGGCCTATCGCCGCACCTTCACGCCGGCCGGGATCAACCGCAACATCCTCGAGCCGACCGGCGCCCCGGACGGCTCGGTCAACGAGGGCGTGATCGCTGGCGTCGACCAGGAGCTGGTCTCGGCGACCTTGAACATGAGCCTGGCCAAGGGCGTGTTCTCGCCCTTCGCGGCCGCGCGCTTCAACCTCGGGACCCTGCGCCTCGACGATCTCTCGGCCGGCTTCGGCGTGGCGGTCTCGGAGCGCCACGCGATCCGGGCTCAGTACCTGCGCACGATCCCGAGCTTCGACCTCGACTCGATCTTCAACCTGTTCACGCTCCAGCCCTTCGAGGATGTCCGCCTGAGCTACCAGGTCCAGGCCGGCGGCGGCTGGACCTTGCTCGGGCGCGGGAGCACGCGGATCTTCCGAAACGAGCCGACCGCCGCGCTCGGCGTCGAGCCCGAGTCTCGGCTCGCGCTCGGCTGGGGTGGGGCGCTCGCGGCGTTGTGGCAGCGCAAGCGCTTCTCGGTCCGGACCGACGCCTTCGTCCAGGGCGGGGAGGGGGGCCTGCGCGCGGGCGGCAGCGTCGACAGCCAGGTCCGGGTGCTCAACGACCGCATCGGCATCGACTTGCGCAGCTACTTCACCCGCTACGTCGACGATCAGGTGCCCGAGCGCCAGGGCTACGGCCTGTCGTTTCAGGCCGGCGCCGACTTCAAGCTGTGGGACGGCGTCCACCTGACGCTGCTCGCCGAGGAGCTGCTCACGCCCTTCCTCGTCCACGCCTTCCGCGGGCTCGCGAACTTGTCCGTCGACTGGAGCTTTCGCGCGGGGAGGCGTGGCTCGTGAGCGCGACTCACCGCGCGCCGCCGCCCGGGGCCTGGCTCGGGGCCCCGGTCGCCACCTTGCTGGTGCTCGCGTTCGTGCTCGGCCTCGCCGCGCCGACCCTCGCCTGGACCCTCGGGCCCAAGCAGCCGATCAGCGAGCCGCCCGCGACCGTCGCGCGCAGCGAGGGTCCGCGCCGACCGGGCGGGCCCGTCTACCCCCAGCAGGACATCCGCGTGCGCATGGATCACGCCGTGCACCTCGCCGAGGGCATGCACTGCAAGCAGTGCCACCAGCGCATCGATCGCAGCCAGCTCTCGTCGCAAAACGACCTCCCGACCGGCGAGGCCTGCGACGCCTGCCACGGCGATCAGCACCCCCGCGTGGCCGAGGGCGAGACCCCGCGCTGCGCCGAGTGCCACACCCACGTCGAGGATCAGCGCGTGACCGCGACCTCGATCTTTCCCCGGCCCAACCTCAACTTCTCGCACCAGGCCCACCTCGACCGCGGGGCCGACTGCGCCACCTGCCACGGCGACATGACCAAGGTCGGGCGCGCGACGATCGCCCAGCTGCCCAAGGAGGCCACCTGCCTGACCTGTCACGACGGCCAACAGGCCAGCGACAAGTGCAGCACCTGCCACCCGAGCGGCAAGGACGGGCGCCTGCTCACCGCGATCGGCGACGACGCGAGCGCGCCCAAGCTCCTGCCCAAGGGCCCGAGCGCGCGCGGGGCCACGCACGACCTCGCCTTCGTCCGCGATCACGTCGGGATCGCCAAGGCCGACCCCGAGCTGTGCGCGAGCTGCCACGACGACAACTTCTGCGCCGACTGCCACGCCGGGCCGATCCGGCCGATGCGCCTGCACGCCGGCGACTACCTGACCAGCCACGCGATCGACGCGCGCGCGAACACCCAGGACTGCTCGAGCTGTCACCGCCTGCAGACCGAGTGTCGCGGCTGCCACCTGCGCATGGGCGTGACCTCCGAGGGGGAAGAGGCCGCGTTTGGGGTCGGCTCGCCGCTGCGCTTTCACCCCGCGGCGTGGAGCGGCCCGCCCGGCAGCCCCCAGGGCCACGCGCTCCCGGCCCAGCGCAACATCTCGACCTGCGCCAGCTGCCACACCGAGGACGCCTGCCTCGCCTGTCACGCGACGACCGGCGCCGCGAGCCCCGGCCTCAACGCCAGCCCCCACGGTCCGGGCTTCGCGGGCTCGGCTCGCTGCTCGGCGCTCGAGAGCCGCAACCGCCGGGTCTGTCTCAAGTGCCACGCGCCCGGCGACATCGCCCTCGAGTGCCTCTGAGAGCTCGAGCTCGCTCGCAACGCGCCACGCTCACGCGGGCCCGCGGCCTACTCGGGCGAGTAGACCGTGAACATCTCGACGTCGGTCATCGCGACCAGCCGATGCTCGCGCTCGGGGTGGACGTGGATCGGCGCCGCGGGCAGCATCTCGACCCGGTCGATGTCGTCGCCTTCGAGGACCTCGAGGATCGCGCGACCACCGGTCAGCATCACGATCATGTCCTTGCGCCCGCGGGTCGAGACCAGCACCTTCTCGCCCGCCCGGACCCGAAGGATCTTGCACGTGTAGCCCTCGGCCTTGGCCCACACGAACTCGCCGCCGAACGAGCGCGACTCGAAGGGCGCGCCGAAGTCGTCGATCTCGCCTTCGTCGCGGTCGTCCTCGCCGAGCGGGTCGACTTCGGGCTCTTCGTTGCTCATGTCCGCCTGACTCTACCGCGTCGCCTCGGCGCTGACAGCAGTCAACTTGGCCAAAGCCGGACCCGCGCGCAGCTGCGCGGTGTGTGCAAGCTCGCCGGGGACTCGCTCCCGCCCGGGCTGCCCGTGTTTTTTTGCCTGGGCTCGGCGAAACCCTGGAGGCCCAGCGTCGAATCGTGTCGACGACGCCCGAACCCACCCCCGAGCCCATGTCCGAACCCACCCCCGAACTCGAGTGGAGCGCCGAGGGGAGGGGCCCCCAGGAGCTCTCTCAGCCCGTGGGCGCCTGCTGCTTGGGCTCTTTCGGCTTGGGCTTTTGTTGTTTGGGCTTCTGCGCGCCCTTGCCCTTGCCCTTGCTGCCCTTGGCGTCTTCGGCCTCGGCCTCGTCCTCGTCGACGTAGACCTCTTCTTCGGGCTTTTGGTCCTCGGCGCCCTTGCGCTTGGCCTGCGCGAGGCGGGCACGGCGGGCCGCGTCGTGATCCCAGGTGTCGACCTTGCCGTCGCCGTTGACGTCGTAGCCGATGCGATCGATCTGCTTGCCGACGTAGTAGGTGAACATGTCGGCGCGCCCGTCGGCGTCGCGATCGGTCTCGACCCGGACGAGGCGCCCGTCGTCGTAGATCCGCCACGAGTCCGCGAAGCCATCTTGGTTGAGATCGAGCTCGTCGCGGGTGAGCTTGCCCATCTCGTAGTAGCGGCCCATGTCGATGCGGCCGTCGAAGTCGGTGTCGTACTGCTCGCGGCTGACCTCGCCGCTGGGGGCGTAATGGATGAAGGCGTCGAGCCGGCCGTCGAAGTTGAGATCGGCCTGCTTGCACGCGAGCTTCTCACCGCCTGCGTCGGTCGCGTAGAGGGTGACGAGATCGGCGTAGCCGTCTTGGTTGACGTCGACCTGGTGCTCACGCTTGTTGCTGCGATCACAGCGATCGCCGTCGACGGTCAGGTACTTGAGATCTTTGGCGTTGCGGCTGCGACCGGGCCCGTCGGGCTCGCCCTCGCCCGCGCGGGTCCCGGGATCGGGGCTGGCGTCGTCGGTCGACGCGCTCGCGCCATCGGGGTCCTCGGTCTCGCCCTTGTTCCCCTTGTTCTTGCAGCCCGCCGCGAAGGTCAGCGCGAGCGCCGAGACCAACACGCAGGCAACCCCCGCGCGACCATGAATTCGAGTCCCCACCGTGGCGCAAGGTTAGGCTGGCGACCTCCACCGAGCAAGCACATGCGCCCTCCACACCCCCCGTGAAGGCTCCCCGCCTGCCGGACATCCACCGCCTCACGGCCCCGACTGATCGTGGCCACCACGGGGAAGGCGCCGGCCGCGCTCGATCTCCCCGCCAAGCGTGACCTATGCACCGGAGAGCTCGAGCCCCCTTCAGGGCGCCGCGCAGCGGCCGTGCGTGGCAAGGTCATGGGTGCCTGCGGAGGGCCTATATGGTATCCGCAGCCGCGGATTCCCATGACCAGCACCCCCAAGCCCGCCGGTGACGCCGCGAAGCCCCCGGTCCGCGAGCACATTCGCAGCTTCTGCATCATCGCGCACATCGACCACGGCAAGAGCACCCTGGCCGATCGCCTGATGGAGGAGACCGGCCTGATTGGCGAGCGTGACAAGACCGCCCAGTACCTCGATCGCATGGACATCGAGCGCGAGCGCGGCATCACGATCAAGGCCCAGGCCGTGCGCATGAACTACCGGGCGGACGACGGCGAGGTCTACCAGCTCGACCTCATCGACACGCCCGGACACGTCGACTTCAACTACGAGGTCTCGCGCTCGCTCGCGGCCTGCGACGGGGCCCTGCTCGTCGTCGACGCGGCCCAGGGCGTCGAGGCCCAGACCCTCGCCAACGTCTACCTCGCGCTCGACGCCAACCTCGAGATCATCCCGGTCATCAACAAGATCGACCTCCCGAGCGCCGACATCGAGGCCGCCAAGAACGAGATCGAGGAGATGGTCGGGCTCGACGCGAGCCAGGCGATCGCCGTCAGCGCCAAGACAGGGCAGGGGATCGACGAGCTGCTCGAGGCCATCGTCACCTACGTGCCGCCGCCGCGGGCCGACCCCGAAGGCCCGCTCCAGGCCCTGGTCATCGACTCGTGGTGGGACACCTACCGCGGCGTGATCTCGCTGGTCCGGGTCATGTCCGGGACCCTCGTGCCCAAGCGCGAGGTCCGGTTCATGGCCACGAACAAGGTCTTCGACGTGCTCGAGGTCGGCGTGTTCGCGCCCGAGCCCCTCAAGCTCACCAAGCTCGAGGCCGGCGAGGTCGGGTTCTTGATCTGCAACGTCAAGGAGGTCGCTGACTCCAAGGTCGGCGACACGATCGTGCTCGCCGAGGACACGCACTGCGAGCCGCTGCCGGGCTTCAAGGAGGTCCAGCAGATGGTGTTCGCCGGGGTGTTCCCGACCGACAGCAACCAGTACGCAGATCTGCGCGATGCCCTCGGCAAGCTCACGCTCAACGACGCCAGCGTGACCTGGGAGCCCGAGACCTCCGACGCGCTCGGGTTTGGCTTTCGCCTCGGCTTCCTCGGCCTCCTGCACATGGAGATCATCCAGGAGCGGCTCGAGCGCGAGTACAACCTCGACCTCATCACCACCGCGCCGAGCGTCAAGTACCGGGTCACGCACCGTGGCGGCGACGTCGAGATCATCGACAACCCCGCGCGCTTCCCCGAGGCCGGCGACATCGAGACGATCGAGGAGCCGATGATCATCGGCCGCATCCAGCTGCCCGAGGAGCACCTCGGCCCGGTCATGAAGCTGTGTCAGGAGCGCCGCGGGATCCAGCAAGATCTGACCTACATGACCGAGACCCGGGTCCAGCTGACCTACGAGCTGCCCCTCGCCGAGGTCGTGTTCGGCTTCTACGACCGGCTCAAGAGCATCTCGCGCGGCTACGCCAGCCTCGACTACGAGCACGGCGAGTATCGCCAGGCCGACCTCGTGCGCCTCGATCTGCTCGTCAACGGCGAGAAGGTCGACGCCTTGTCGCTGATCACCCACCGCGACAACTCGTTCCTGCGCGGCCGCGATCTGTGCGTCAAGATGAAAGAAGAAATTCCGCGCCAGCAGTTCGAGGTTGCGATTCAGGCCGCGATCGGTGGGCGGGTCATCGCCCGAACGACGGTCAAGGCCCTGCGCAAGAACGTCCTCGCCAAGTGCTACGGCGGCGACGCCAGCCGCAAGCGCAAGCTGCTCGAGAAGCAAAAAAAGGGTAAGAAACGTCTGAAGGCGGTCGGGAACGTGGAGATCCCACAGGGCGCCTTCCATGCGATCCTCAAGATCGATCAGTAAGCTCGCCGATGGCCGACAACGACAACCAGGACGCGACCGGGGAGGGCGAGAGCGGCCCGGGTAAGGAAGGGGAGACCGGCGTCACGTCTGCGATCGCCGGCCGAGCCGCGCGGGCCAACGTCAAGCGCGCGGGGCGGACCGCGACGCGGTCCGCAGGCCACGTGCGCTCGGGCGCGCGGATGCTCAGCCGCGAGGCCAAGAAGATCCTCCGCAAGCATCGGTCGCGCATCGACCCCTCGATCGTCGAGGAGCTCGAGGCGACCGTGGCCGAGATCGAGCGGCTCCGGGGCCAGCGGCCCAACGAGGACCTCGCCGAGCTCGAGGATCAGGCCGAGCACCTCGACGAGCTCCTGCACCAGTACGCCTCGTTCGCGCGCAAGAGCGCGCTGCGGGACACGATCGAGAACATAGCGATCGCCGTGGTCGTCGCGCTCGCGGTCCGCTCGTGCATCTACGAGCCGTTCAAGATCCCCAGCGGCAGCATGATGCCGACCCTGCGCGCGGGCGATCACATCTTCGTCAACAAGTTCGCCTACGGCGTCCAGATCCCGCTGACGACCAGGATCGTCGGCGAAGACTGGATCTCCGGGATCGAGCGCGGCGACGTGATCGTGTTTCGCTTTCCGCTCGACGAGTCCGACGACTTCATCAAGCGCGTCATCGGGCTCCCGGGCGACACGATCCGGGTCAACAGCGACCGCCGCAAGCTCGAGCTCAAGCGCGCGGGCAGCGAGCGCTTCGAGAAGGTCGCGCGCGAGAAGCTGCTCGACAAGAGCTGCCAGGCCGAGAATTCGACCCAGGCCATCGAGAACTGCAGCGTCTACCGCGAGACCCTCGACGAGCACAGCTACGAGGTCCGCTACCGCGACGATCTGCGGACCACCGACCCGAGCATGCGGACCTTCCTGGTCCCCGAGGGCCACCTCCTGGTCATGGGCGACAACCGCAACGCCTCCCATGACTCGCTCGCGTGGACGGTGACCGCAGACCGGGTCACCGCCGCGGGGCTGCTGTCACGACCCGACATCCGCGACCTGACCAAGGTCGAGCACGAGCGCCTCGAGCTCCACGACGAGGGCCACGTCATTCAGGCCAACGACGACGGCAGCCGCGACAGCGCCCGCTACCTGGCCGAGCGCAGCGAGCCCGCGCGCGGCCTGGTCCTCGAGGCCTGGCGCTCGCCGCCGATCGACGCGCGGGCGATCTACGAGAGCCTCGCGCACCACTACGGCGCCAACGGCACGACCACGTTCGAGTCGCTGACGGGCAAGGACCGGGTCGAGCCGCACCTCGCCAGCTTCGGGGCCAAGCTCGGCGAGATGCGCTACGTCCGCGAGGAGCCGACCTCGGAGCTGATCTTCCAGGCCCCCGACACCGACGTCGTGTTCAGGCTCCACTGCGGGACCAAGCGCTGCGACCGGCCGTCGGACATGGCCTCGCGGGCCGCGACCGTGCTCAAGTCCTTCGAGGCCAACCCCGACTTCGACGCCCGCGAGCTGCTCAGCTACGAGTACGGCCGGGCCAAGACCTATCCGGGGCGGGGCCAGGCCGAGGCGCGCTTCCTCGAGCGTCGCTTCGGGCCCGAGCAGACGGGGGTCCACATTCGGGCCTGGCGGGCCCCGCACGAGGGCCTCGCCGTCCTGCGCGACGCCGCGCTGGCCGAGCTTGGGGCCGGGCCGCTCGGCCAGACGATGCACGAGCGCTACGAGCTCGAGCTCGCCGAGCGCGCCGCGGTCACCGATCTCGGCCCCGACGCGTGGGTGGTCGAGCGCGAGGGCGTGTGGACGATCGTCCACACCGACGAGACCTACGAGCTGCTCTCGGTCCTCGCGTGTGGGCCCAAGCGGTGCAAGACCCAGGCAGACGCCGTCGCGCTCGCAACCGATGTCGCCTCGCGCTTTCCGATCGTCGCCAAGGAGCGCGAGCGGCTGCCCGAGCTGCTCGGCCAGGCCGAGGTTGGCAAGCTCCCCGAAGTGCCGGTCGAGCCGCGCAACGCCTACTATTGGGACCACCTGTCCGTCGTCGGCGTGGTCCTCGACGACAGCCACTCGATCAACATCGAGGTCGAGCTCGCGCCCGAGGGCGGGCTCGACGGCGCGATAAGCGCTCGTCAGCAGGAGTTGTCCAACGCCGAGGCCGTCGAGGGGCTGGGGCCGGTCGCGTGGTATGCGGACACGGCCAACGGCCACACGTTCTTGTTCACGGTCCCAGAGTCCGATCTGCTCGTCGAGCTCGCGTGTCGGCCGGGCCTGTGTCCAGACCGCGCGACCGCGCGGGCGCTGGCCGATCGCGTGAGCGAGAAGGGCCGCGATCCCGAGAACTTCGTCCAAAAGAGCGTCAGTCGTCCGCGACCCTTCGTGCCGCGCGGCAACGTCAAGGGTCGCGCCGAGGTCATCTGGTGGCCGACGAGTCGGTTCTGGAAGAAGATCGACTGAGCGCCCAACTGGTTGCGAGGCTGGTTGCGAGGTTGGCCGCGAGATCGGCTGTGGGATGGGCTGGAAGCCGGGCTGGGCCGGGTTCTGGTGGATGTCCCTCGTCTCCGGCCCTCAGATAAAAGTCCGATAAGGTAGATTATGTAAAGTAAAATATGGCGTAAGATGATCTCGACCTGCTCTCGTTGCTGGACCCATGAGCCGCTTTCGCCTGCCGATTCAAGACCCCTGCCACGAGAACTGGGACGCGATGAGTCGCGAGGGTGACGGTCGTCGCTTTTGCGAGATGTGCACGAAGCACGTCCATGACCTGTCGGCGATGACCGAGCGCAAGGCCCGGAAGGTCCTGGCCGAACAGAGCGCCAAGGGCCGAGTCTGCGTCCGCTACAAGGCCGACGGCGCTGGCAACATCAAGTTCGTCCCGGAGCTCGCGCCCGCGCCGAGCGTGTGGCGCGCGACCCTCGCCGCCGCTGGCATGACCCTCGCCATGCTAACCGGCTGTTCAGATAGCGAGCCCGACGAGATCCAGCACGATCGCTGCGTGTACGAGGTCGGCCCGTGGAGCTTCGCCGCCGAGCGCGGCCAAGGCAGCTGTCCCGCCGTCGAGGAACCCGAGCCCGAACCCGAGGCCGAGCTCATCGGGACGATCGCCATCGATCCCGAGCCGCCCGAGCCGATCCTTGAGGTCGAGGATGACATCGCCCCGCCCGAGCCCCTGCTGGTCATGGGCGAAGCGCCGATGGTCGAGCCTCCGCCGATGGTCGAGCCTCCGCCGATGCCCAATCCCAAGCACGAGATCATGGGCAAGATCGCACCCCCCGAGCCAGTCGATCTGATGGGCGACGTCGAAGTCGAAGTCGAAGGCGCGAAGGAACCCTGCGATCCGGCCAAGCCCAAGCCCAAGCCCAAGCCCAAGCCCAAGAGTGACGGCGCGCGCCGACTGTAGCCAGAGGTTCCGCGCGCCGCGCGACCCATGAGCGGGGCCGACGGCCGCGGAGATCTGGGGTTTTCTTTGCGCTCGGCAGGATTCGAACCTGCGGCCCCAGGTTTAGGAAACCTGTGCTCTATCCGACTGAGCTACGAGCGCGCGTGCCTGGACACGGAGGCGGAGTGTGGCCGTCTCGGGCTCTACACGCAAGCGTAGCGAGAGCCAAGAGTTTGGGTAGATTCGGGTCGTGCGCCGGCTCCCACCTGATCGGCCCCTGTCTGCGACCTGGTTGATCCCGGCCTTCGCGGCCGCGATCTGGTCGGGTCTGATGACCCTGGTCGCGGATGAGCCGGCGGCGACCCAGCGCAGCCTGGTGTTTCTCGGTGGCCCGCTCGTGCTGCTGTCCGGGCTCCACGCGCGGCTGTTCGCGTTTCTCCACGCGCCCGCGCGGATGCGCTGGCTCCCCCTGCCGATCGGCGCCGCGCGTCACTGGCAAGCCGCGGTCCGCTCGCACCATCCCCCCTTCCTGGTCGCGGCCACGCTCGGCGCGGCGGCGCTCATGTTGGCGATCCCCGGGCGGCCGAGCGCGCGTGGGATCAGCTCCGATACGGCGCTGGTGCTCGAATTTTGCTGGTTTGCCGCGCTCGCGGGGCTGCTCGAGCCGGTCGCGTCGGCGAGCGCGGCGATCTTCGGCAGGCGCTTCCCCGAGACCAGCCGGGCCCACGAGCTCCAGCGCAGCCTCGGCGGCGGCTGGACCACGCCCGAGGCGGTGGTTCACCTCTACGCGCCCGCGTTCGCCGTCGGCTTGGCGGTGTTGCTGGCGATGCCGGGTCAGCTCTCGCTCGAGCGCTGGGTCGACGGCCACGCGGTGAGCTCGACTCAACTCGGCCTCGGCCTCACCCCCGCGCTGATCGCCATCGCTCTTCGTCTCGCGGCCCCTGCGCTGTATCGCCGCGGAGTCTGGGAGGCGGTCCCGCGCCTCGCGGAGGCGACCCGCACGCTCGCCGGTCCGCCGCAGCCGGAGCCCAGCCCGGCGTGGGCCCGAGCGATCTCCGACCCCTGGCTCAGGCTGGTCGTCATCCAGTTTTGGCGGATCACGGCGCTGCCCTACCTTCGCCTGGGTCTGGTCGTGGGACTCGCAGTCCACACCGCCACCCGCGCGGATCCGCCGAGCGGATACTCGGTCGCGGTGGCCGTGGCGGCGATCGGTGCGTGGGTTGTGCCCGCGGGCACACTCATCCGAGAGCGGGCAGCCCGCGCACGCCTGGCGGGCGCCCTGCCCCTCTCGAGGCTGAAACGGCGCGGCTACGCAGGGATCGCGGCCGGGGTCGCGCTCGCAGCACCGCCCGTCGCGCTGCTCGGATCAATTGCCCTGCGCGCGCTCGGCTGACATTCGAACTCACCTCGAAGCGTCAGCTCAACACAATGATTTAACTTGTCTTTTTTGGAGAGCAATTCTAGAGGCGGGCGCCGCGACTGATGCAGGATACGACGGATCAACTCACGCGCGGGCGCCCTCCCCGACCGCCATGGATGCTGAATACTGGCGGCGGCGAGGTCGTCTTGGCCCCCGCGACAGACTCCGACAACTCGAGAACTCTGATGAATCGACTCCGCGCCCGCGTGTTCACCGCTTCCCTGACCGGACTCCTCGGCCTCGCCGCCGTCGCGGTCGTCACCGCGACCCCGAGCGTCGCCGCCGCCCAAGACAGCGCCATCGAGGCGTTCAAGGCCAAGCACGAGGCCGTCGTGAAGCTGGTCAAAGACAACGCGAGCGACGCCAAACTCCAGGCGAAGGTCGATGGGTTGCTCGACTACGACTACCTCTCGAGCTCTGCCCTGGGCGGTCCCAAGAACTACGCGCGGGTCTGTGGCTCGCGCTGCGACGAGTTCGACGCGCTGCTGACCCGGCTGATCCGCGAGAACTACCTGCGGATGATCCGCAAGGCCGAGAAGCACCCGGTCGAGTACGTCGGTCAGGTCGAGGGCAAGAACAACATCTACAAGGTCACGACCCGGGTCAAGATCGAGAAGAACGGGCGCGAGCAGAGCATCACCGTCGACTACGTGATGCACAAGGTCGACGGCGCATGGCAGGTCCGCGACATCATCACCGACGGCGTGAGCCTGGCCAAGACCTACCGCTACGAGTTCAACAAGATCGCCAAGGCCGAGGGCATCGACGGCATCATTCGCAAACTCGAGGCCAAGCTCGGCTCCCTCGACGCCAACCCCTGATAAACTCGGCCGCATCGCCGGCCTGATCCCAGCACCCATGACGAGCGCGCTCCGCCCCCGGACCGCGCTCGTCTTGTTTGGTTCGGGGCTCGGCGCCGTGCTCGCCGTGGCGGGCGGATGCAGCGACTCCACGGTCGTCGGCGAGGGCCAGTTCAGCCGAGCGATCGAGCTCGCCTCGGACCCCGCGGCTCCCCTGCCCCGCCTCGCCTGGTTGCCGGGCTCCTGCCCCGGGCCGGTCGGCGGCTGCGAGAGCTTCTGCGACGGCCCACCAGATAGCTGCCCGGCGTCGGCCTGCCTGCCCTTTTTGATCGACAGCGGCACACCGCTCTCGATCTTGCCGAGCAGCGACGGGACCCTCAGCTTCGGCCAGGACTGCGTCGAGCTGCGGGCAGCTGGAGGCCTGCTCGACGCGCCCGAAGACCCCGACATCCTCTCGGGCACGACCGCCTCGTTTCGCCTCTACAACGCGCCGATGGTCCACGCGCCCGGAACAGAGGTCGACGGCTGGGACTGGAGCGCGGGCGATGAGCTCACGCCGGTCGGCGTCGGCGGGGTCATCGGCGGCAACATCTTGCGTGACTTTTCGGTTGAGCTGCGCCACCTCGTGGGCGAGCCGCCGACGCTCGCGTTCTTCTCGGAGTACCCCGGGACCGAGACGGTGCTCGGCGATCAGGGCCGCGCCTACGTGCGCCTCCAGTATCCCGGTCGGCTGCTCGGTCGGCTGCTCAACGACCGCTGCGAGCTCGGCCCGGGCCTCGACTGCCGGCTGTCGGACTTCAACCTCAATCAAGACAACCAGGATCTGCTGTTCGAGAGCACCCGCGCGCTCGTCGACGCCTGCGTCGCGCCGCCGCCGTGCACGGTCAGCTGGATCAACGACGCCTGCCAGCAGACGACGGGCGGCCTGAACCCGACGGGCTGCTCCGACGACATGGGCGAGAGCGCGACGCTGGTCGTGGCCACGGGCGCGCCGGGGGTGGTCCTGTTCGAAGACAGCGCCGGGCGGCTGCTCGGTCCGCTCGACCAGCTCCCGAGCTGCGCCGCGATCCTGCCCGAGTCCGACGTCCCCGCCTGCTTCGAGTCCGACGCCGGTCAGCTCGTGCTGCCCGGCTGGCCCGCCCTCGACGGGCTTCGACGGCTGCGGATCCGCTCGCTGGGCCTGCTCGAGGGCCTCGACCAACCAAGCGGAGACTCGCCCTGCACACGGCTGCGTGATCGACGCAAGGGCCTCGAGCGGCAGTGCGATCTGTTCCATGACGAGGGGCGGCCCTATCGACCCGCGGCTGTGCCCGAGGCCTCGGTCGGCGCCTCGGTCGTGGTCATCGGGGAGGTCGCGCTCGGCGACGAGCAGACCGGACCCGACACCAGCGCCTGGCTCCCCACCCTCATCGTCCCCGAGACCGCGGCGCCGGTCATCGCGCTGCGGCGAGAGGTGGTGCCCGAGGGCGCACAACCCGACGGCCTCGTCGGCGGCGCGCTGCTGTCCAACACCGAGACGGTGCTCGACTTCACGGAGTCCGTCGAGAGCCCCGGCGTGCGCGTGCGCTGCCTCGACCCTGGCCCGCGCTGCCTCGCCGCGCCGACCTGCGAGTCCGAGTCTCCCGGCGCCGAGGGGAACACGCCCGGGCGAACGAGCTGCTGCTTCGGCCTGCCGTCCGAGCTCATCGCGCGCGTCGCCCTCGAGGGCGAGGACAAGCAGGCGCCGCGGGTCGAGGATGCCTGCTGTTCGGCGCTCCCCCGCGCTGCGCTCATCGACCTGCAGTCGCCGGGGCTGGATCTGTGCACCGGGGTCGACCTGCCCTAGGGTTTTCTATGACCCCCCCCTGGCCGGGCCTTTATGACCCCCCTGGCCGGGCCTTTATGACCCCCCTGGGCACCCTGCACTTTGCCACGCACGGCCGCTGCGCGGCCGGTCGCTCCTCGCTGCGCTCGTCCCTCGGTGGGCCCTCATGTGCTTCGCAGCGGGATCCGTGGCCCCCTAAAGGGGGCTTCTATGAGCCCCCTGGCCGGGCTTTTATGACCCCCCTGGCCCCTCCCTGCACTTTGCCACGCACGGCCGCTGCGCGGCCGGTCGCTCCTCGCTGCGCTCGTCCCTCGGTGGGCTCTCATGTGCCTCGCAGCGGGATCCGTGGCCCCCTAAAGGGGGCTCTAGACGCGTGCTCGAGACGCTTGTTTGCTGCGTCCATGGGACGCGCAACGCGTGGAAAAATCGAGGGCGTGCCTCAGTGCAGTGTGTGCGTGCCCTGCATGCCGACGAGGCGCTGGGGATCTACTCCGATCGCGCCCAGCGCTCGCGCCCACATGTGGTCGGGCTCGCAGTCGAACAGGAAATCGACGCCGACCCCGACGTCGTCCTCGCCCTCTTCGACGATCGGGACGACGACCCAGCTGCCCGCCGCGATCTCGGTCTCGAGCTGCCCCCCGGCCCAGCCCGCGTAGCCAAGCAAGAACATGAAGCGCGAGCCGCCGCCGCCGAAGCGCGCGCCCGGAGCCCCGCCTCGAGCCCTGCCCGGATCGTTTTGCTCGTCGAGCACTGCCTCGAGCGAGGTCGTGAGCCACAGGCCTTCGGCGAGCTGGTCGGCGTCGCTGTCCCAGCGGCCTTGATCGTGGAGGAACCACCCTCGAATCTGCTCGACCGGACCCCCGAGGCGCACGCACTCGTCTGGATCTCCGGCCCAATCCAGGGTTAGCGACTGCGCGACCTCGTGGATCGTCGTGGGCATCGGGTTGTTGAGGACCAGGCCCAGCGCGCCCTCTTGACCGTGGTCGAGCATCAACACGACCGAGCGGTGGAAGTTGGGGTCGAGCAGCTGGGGGACCGCACACAGGAGGTGCCGGGCCAGACCGCGCTCGCTTCGTTCCCCGATCGTCACTCGACCAGCTTAGCTCATCGCCTCGCGGCCGCACACACCCCATCACGGCGGCCGCTCGCACCGCCCCGCTGTGCATCACTGGGGCGCGCTGTTTTTGCCTTCGCCCTTGGCCTTGCCCTTGCCCTTGCTCTTGCTCTTGCCCTTGGCTTTTTTCTCGTGCTTCTTCCGGTCCTTGTGTTGCTTCTTGTCCTCGTTGGCCTGGTTCTCTTCGGCCTTGCGCCTGCGATCGATCTCGCGTGGATCCTCGTCGACAGTGCTCGCGTCGCTGTCATCGGTTGTGGACCCTCCTGATCCGCCGGCGTCGTCAGGCTCTGGCGTGGGTCGTGGTCCCCGCCTTGGACCCCTTGCGCGGTCGTCGAAGGGCTCGGGACGGACCGGGCCGGGCACGACCCCAGCGGGCTCGGCGGCCGATTGCTCGTCAGGCGCTGCTTCGTCGGCGAGGGCCTGGTTGGTCGCCTCGGCTTCGGCCACAGCGGGGTCATCACCCCCGAGCGTGCTGGCGATCCCGCCGACGGCGGCTGCGACCAGGAGCAGCGCGGCGACGATGGCGATCGGTAGCCCCACACGCAGGCGGCGCTCGGGCGGCGGGCCGTCGAGATCCATCACGGACGTCACCACCACCTCGGCGTGCGAACCCGCGAGGGCCAGATCCGCGGGCATTGGGCTGGCCGCCGCGCTGGCGCCGAGGCTGTCGTAGGCGCCAGTCGAGAGCTGGCCGACGCCGAGATGTCCACTCGACGCGTAGGCGTGGGTCGGGGCGCCGCGCGCGATCGAGGAGCCGGCGCCGGACGGCATGCTCGCCTCGGGCTGGCTGGTCGAAATCGTTGCGCCGGTTCGGACCGCGGCGCTCGGCTGCGCGGCGGGCTGCCACGCGACGCCCGAGCGGGCGGGCTGGTTGGACGAACCCGGGGCGGGCGTGAGCGCGAGGCTCGGGCCCGAGCGAGGCCCTGGGGCCAGTGAGGCCGCCGCGGTCTCGAGCGCGTCGATGACCTCGCGGGCGCTGGCGTAGCGATCTGCCTTGGACTTCTCGAGCAGCTTGTCCACGACCCCGGCGAGCGCCGCGGGCACGCTCTCGGGCAGCGGCGGCGGCGGAGCCATGATCTGCATCCGCAACAACTGCGCCGGCTCGTCGGCCTCGAAGGGCGGCCGCCCGGCGAGCATCTCGTAGAAGATCAGCCCCGCGGCGTAGAGATCGCTGCGCGCGTCGATCTTGCCGCCCGCGGCCTGCTCGGGGGCCATGTAGCGCGGGGTCCCAAACACGATGCCCTGACGGGTGAGCTTCTCGACGCCCTGCTCGTCGAGCAATTTGGCGATGCCGAAGTCGACGAGCTTCACGAGCTCCTCGCCGCGGAAGTCCGTGGTGAGAAACACGTTCTCGGGCTTGAGGTCGCGATGAATGATGCCGAAGTGGTGGGCGTGCTCGAGCCCGCAGAGCATCTGCTTGGCGGTCTCGATCATCGCCTCGGGGGCCCACGGGCGCCCGAGCCGGGCCTCGAGCTCGCTGCCCTCGAGCAGCTCCATGACCAGGTAGGTCGTCCCATCCTCGGTCGTGCCGAAGTCGGTCACGCGCACACAGTTGGGGTGGTCGAGGCGCGAGGCGCTGGTCGCCTCACGCTCGAAGCGCTTGGCCACCGAGCTGTCGCGGCCGAGCTCGGGGCGCAGGACCTTGATCGCCACGTCGCGCTCGAGCCCGGTGTGGCGGGCCCGGAACACCGCGCCCATCCCCCCCGATCCCAGCAGCGACTGGACCTCGTAGCGATCGTGGAGCACGGCCCCGACGAGCGCGTCGAGGTCCGAGTGAAGCTTGGCCGATTCGCTCACGGGCCGCCTGTCATCGCCCCGCTATCGAGACGCCTGTCCAGTATCCGAAGCGAGTCACAAAAACTCAACCGCGCCGGTCACCGCCCTGTCGCAGGGCCGAGGACGAGGCGGCGACGTATGCCCGCTCACCGCCCGTGCACGAACGCGTCGCCCGTCCCGAACCTGGGATGGGTCCGCGAGCTCGGATCTGAACGCTTGTGAGGCGGCCGCCCTCCGCGCTAGCTTCGACACCGATGGCCCTTCAGCTCAACCCCGGTGACAAGTACGAGAAATTCGAGATTCTCTCCGTCGCGCGCAAGTACGACGGATCCTGGGTCTATCGGTGCACAGCCGAGGGCTACGAGCAGCCGCTGGCGGTTCGGGTCTCGCTCGACTCGGTCCAGGACGAAGACACAGCCCGCCGCGCGCTGCGAGAGATCACGGTCCTCGAGGAGCTGACCAACACCCACGTGATCCGGGTGTTCGACTCGGGCATGGGCGCCAACGATCACTGGCACATCGTGCTCGAGGGCCTCGACGGCGCGCGCCTCGATCACTGGCACGACTTCGATCGCCCGATGCCGGCCGCCCAAGCGGTCGGGCTGATCCACCAGGCCTGCCTCGGGCTCGCCGAGGTCCACGCCCGCGGCGTCGTCCACCGCGATCTCAAGCCCGGCAACCTCTGGGTCGAGCCCGACGGCAACCTCAAGATCATCGACTTCGCGTCGGCCCGAGGGTTCGGGGCCAACGCGCTGGCCGGCGACAACGTCACGACTCAGCACGTGCTGGTCGGGACCCCGCAGTACGCCCCGCCCGAGCAGGTCTACTCGTCGACCCTGACCACCGCGAGCGACGTCTACTCGCTCGGGGTCATCCTCTACGAGCTGCTCTCGGGCCACTGCCCGTTTTGGGCCGACCGGCCCCGGAGCGAGGTCGTCCGCGCGCTCGCCGACGATCCTGTCGACTGGATGAACGCCCACGTCAAGCAGCCGATCGTGCCGCTGCGCGAGCACGCGAGCTGCGTGAAGGTGCCCGAGAACCTCGCCGATCTGCTCGAGACCTGCCTGGCCAAGAAGCCCGAAGAGCGGCCCAAGGACGCGGGCGTGCTGGCCAATTCGCTCGGCTGGGTGCTCCACCACGAGCTCGGGCAGGCGCCGGTTGCGACCATGCTGGTCACCGATCCAGGCGGCGGGGTCGCGTACCGGATGGTCCCGCCGGGCGCCCACCGGGTCGGCTTCGGTCCCGGGCTCGACATCCGCCTGCGCGTCGAGGGTGACGACCAGCCCTGGGCCCTGCTCGAGTGGGAGGGGCCGCCCAAGCAGGCCGAGCTGCGCGTGCTCGATGGCGGGCGGACGATCACCCTCAACGGCCAGCCGATCTCGCAGCGCGCGGCGATCGGCGCGGGTGACGAGCTCGGCATTGGAGGCTTCACGCTGCGCCTGACCTACCCGCGCGCCTGACCCACCCGCGCGCCTGAGCTTGCGGGCCTCTCGGCCTCGTGTTAAAGCTCCGTTCCGCTCGCCAGAGTGGCGAAATTGGTAGACGCAGCGGACTCAAAATCCGCCGGGGGTGACCCCTTGCCGGTTCGAGTCCGGCCTCTGGTATCGGCCCGGGACGCGAGGTCCCGGGCCTTTTTCTCGACCTCGACCTCGGAGCCCAGGAGCTCAGGGATCGTCGACGAGCGCGAGCATGCCGAGCTCGACGCGGCCGCCGTGCGAGCGGACGCGCAGCGCGGCGCTGGCCTGGCCGATCGAGCGGCGGTAGTTGCCCGCGCCCACGTGCGAGGCCGTGTCGAGATCGATGACCAACGCGCCCGCGCCCTCGATGTCGATGTCGAGATCGCTGACCTTGGCGAGGTTGACGACCACCTGCCCGGTGGTCTCGATCTCGATGTCGCGGCCGGCCTCGGCGTCGACCGTGACCCGGCCAAAGCCGCTGTAGACATCGACCGCCGCCGAGGTGCTCAGCTCGACGTCGCCCCTCGTGGTGTGGACCCGGAGCTGCTCGGTGCCCCCGAGGATCTGGACGTCGCCGCCGTCGAGTTCGACCGAGACATAGGCGTCGACGCCGGTCACGAACACGTCGCCGGTGCCGACGATCTCGTGGGCGATGTAGCTGGCGGTCTGGACCTCGAGGCTGTCGAGCGCCGTGATGTCGCGGATCTCGGCGGGCAGCGAGGCCGAGAGGCGCCCGACCTGCTCCCAGGTCTCCCAGAGCAGCTCGGCCTTGTGCGCGCTCGTGAGCGCGTCGGGGGCGCTGCCGCCGAGGGTGACCCACCTGCCCTGCCAGTCGACGAAGCTGCGCGCCCCGTCCCCGGCGACCACGAGCTCGGTCGCGGGCAGGTGCAGCTGCACGGTCTCGACGCCCGCGAGGCTGGCCTCGTCGGCGAAGTCGACCTCACCGCGGAACCCAAACACACAGGCCCCGAGCAGCGCGGCCCCGAGTCCGCAAGCCAGCGCGCCCCGAAGCCTCGGGTTCATGACGTGGCGCGCCAGGGGGGCGAAGGGCTCGAGCAGGGGCTGCATGGGGATCACGAGGTTGTGATGGTCAGAAGTAGGTCGAGACCCCGACGCCGAGCTCGGCCTGGGGTGCGTAGCGCGGCAAGGCGCGCTTGGCCGAGTAGTAGCGGGTCGTGAGCGGCACCGCCAAGCGCGGGATCAGCTCGAGCGAGACGCGGTCGAGCACGAAGTAGCGCAGGTCGATCTGGCCGTAGGGCACCGCCCCGAACTTGGTCGTCGTGCCGGGTGAGGCCAGGGTCGGGTCGAGGGGCCTGCGCTCGCTGCCGACGGCGACCTGGAGGATCGAGCCGACGCCGAGATCGATCCACAGGCGCTTGCGATCGAACACGCGGTAGTCGAGGCGCCCGCCAAACTGCCAGACCTGGGGCCCGTCGAGGCCGCCGGGCTTGACCGAGAGATCCGACAGCCCGACCGTGAGCCGCCGGGTCGCCTGGCCCATGATCGAGACGCTCCAGTCGTCGTAGAAGCCGGGGCGACGGGTGTCGGCGCGAAAGCCCACGGTCATCATGCGGGTGACGCTGAGCCGGACGTTGTGCTCGAGGGCGGGCTCGACCTCCTCGTCGACCGCGACCCGATAGGCGTCGGTGATCGCGTAGATCCACAGCAAGGGCGCCGCGCTCGACAACACACCGTAGCCGACGAGGCGGGCGTACTCGGCCCCGAGCCCGCGGGTCCCGTCGTTGCCGAGGCTGTAGAGCGCCGCCGCCCCGACGAGGCTGCCGACGGTCCCGAACAGCAGGCCCGTGCCCTTGCCGCCCTGGCCGTTGAAGAACTGGCCGACGCCGGGGACGAAGGTCGAGGCCAGCGGGCTGGCCCAGGCGCGCCAGTTGTGACGGTGGCCGTGGGCGCGAGGTGCTGGAGGGTCGCCCGGGGGCGCGAGTTGCTGATCCTGTCGCGCTTGTTCGACGCGGGCGGCCTCGGCTTTGGCCTCGGCCTCGGCGCGGGCTTTTTCTTTGGCCTCGGCCTCGGCCTCGGCTGTGACCCGAGCTTGGTCGGCCTCCCAGAGGTCGGCCGCGAGCACGCGCTCGCCGTCCCAGACCAGGCGCAGGCCCGAGGCGACGACGACGGGCGCGGGGTCGCCTTCGCCCGGACCGCGCAGATAGTAGACCCCGGTCGGCAGCGAGAGCTCGGTCTGTTCGTCGGCGCCGAGCTCGAAGGCCTCGACGATGGGCTGGCCCTGGTCGTCGAGCAGCTCATACTGGCCGGCCACGCCGGGCGCGAGGATCAGCGAACCTGGGGGCTGGGCGGGGGGATCGGCTGCGGGTGACTCCCCCTCCCCTTCCCCCTCAGGCT
>NZ_PVNK01000185.1 GCF_002994615.1 Enhygromyxa salina
CCCTCGGCCGATCCGAGCGGCGTGCCCAAGCAGCTGCCGATCGAAGCGATCGAGGCCAACCGCGATCAGCCCCGCAAGCGCTTCGACGAAACGCGCCTGCGCGAGCTCGCGGCGAGCATCGAGTCGCAGGGCATCATCCAGCCGATCGTCGTCGTGCCCGTCCCCGACCCGGCGCCTGATCAGCCGCGCTACCAGATCCTCGCCGGCGAGCGCCGCTGGCGGGCCGCCCAGCTCGCCGGGCTCCAGACCGTCCCGGTGGTCATCCGCGAGACCCCCGAAGGCGATCGCCTCGAGCTGGCGCTGGTCGAGAACCTCCAGCGCGCCGACCTCGATCCGATCGAGGAGGCGCGGGCCTTCGAAGGCCTGATCGAGCAGTGCGGCTACACCCAGGTCGAGCTGGCCCAGCGCGTCGGCAAGGAGCGCAGCACCGTCGCCAACGCCCTGCGCCTCCTGAGGCTGCCAACCCAGGTCCAGGAGCTGCTCGTCGACGGTCAACTCGGCATGGGCCACGCCCGCGCCTTGCTCGGGCTCGAGCGCGACGCACAGATGCGCGAGCTCGCGCTCGAGGTCGTGCGCAAGGGCCTGAGCGTCCGCCAGACCGAGGCCGAGGTTCGCCGTCGGGTCCGCCCCCCGTCAGCCAAGCCCGAGCTCGACGACGACGCCCGGCGCCACGCGATCATCGTGCGCGATCTCGAGGCTCGGATCCGTCGCCACCTCGGGGTCCAGGCCCGGCTCCGAACCGGCAAGTCGCCCAAGGGTCCGGGCACGATCGAGCTGCCCTACACCGATCTCGACGAGCTTCAACGCCTGCTTCGCCAGCTGTTGGGCGAGAGCTAGGTCCGAAGCAACCGGCAGCGACTCTGCCACGCACGGCCGCAAGCGGCCGGTCGCTCGCTCGCTCCGCTCCCTCCCTCGGTGGGCTGGGATGAGCTTCGCAGTCGTTTGCGTGGCCCCCTGAAAGGGGGCTTCTTTGGACCCCCCCACAACCGGCAGCGACCTTCGCAGTGGTTGCGTGGGCCCCTCGAAGGGGGCTTCTTTAGACCCCCCCGGCCGTCAGCGACTCTGCCACGCACGGCCGCAAGCGGCCGGTCGTTCGGTCGCTGCGCTCCCTCTCTCGGTGGGCTGGGATGAGCTTCGCAGTCGTTTGCGTGGCCCCCTGAAAGGGGGCTTCTTTGGACCCCCCCTCACAACCGGCAGCGACCTTCGCAGGGGTTGCGTGGGCCCCTCGAAGGGGGCTCGGGTTTTTTGGACGCCCACAACCGGCAGCGACCTTCGCAGTGACCTTCGCAGGGGTTGCGTGGGCCCCTCGAAGAGGGCTCGGGCTCGGACACTTGTTTCCTGGATCCGTGGGACGCGCGACGCGCGGAAGAGTCGAGTACCACGTGTCTGAGAGTTCCTGGCACAGCTCCAGACCCGCGCTCGTTCGGCGCAGTTTTTGTCCGAGTTCAGAGGATGGCTGCTATCTTCGCCCCGATGTACGATCGGCCGCAGAGCACCCTCGTCGCGCAGGGGTTGCCGTCTTGAGCGTGGGACCCAACGAGGCGCAGGTCGAGCGAGCACCCCGCGTGGGCATGGTCCTCGAGGTCCGCTATCGCAACGCGGGTCAGTTCCTGGTCTCGTACTGCACCAATCTGTCGCGCGGTGGGCTGTTCGTCAGCACCCACGAGCCCGAGCCGGTCGGGACCGAGCTGGTCCTGTCGCTGCGGGTCCCCGATCGCAAGCTGCCGGTCACGCTGCGCGCCCGGGTCCAGTGGAACCGGACCGAGGACGAGGCGGACGGACCGGCCGGGATGGGCCTGAGCTTCGCCGACGTCGACGGCGTGCTCGGCGAGCACATCGATCAGCTGGTCACCAACGCCGAGCCCCTGAGCATCGCGCTCGTCGGCCGCAGCGACCACGCCTCGGCGCACCTCCACGCGCTGCTGCGCTCGCTCGTGACCTGCCAGACCCGCCAGCTGGCCTTGCGCCCCGGAGTCGTCCAGCTCATCGGCCAGGTCGATCTGCTCGTGATCGATGTCGACGGCGATCCAAACAACGCGCTCGACCTCATCCTCAATCTTCAGCAGCGGACCGAGAAGCCGCCGATCCTCGCGCTGTGTGGGGCCCGCGATCCCGAGCTGCGCGCACGGGTCAGCCGCCACGCGCGCATCGTCCCAACCCCCGTCGACAAGCGCGAGCTCCAGCTCAAGGTGCTCGAGACCCTCGGCCAGGTCCAATTCGTCCGGACCTCGATCCCCGATTTTTGAGCAGCCGTCGCGCGCCCGGTCAGGCCTGTTCGGCGGCTGAGACCACGTTGGCCAGGAGACAGGCGATGGTCATCGGCCCGACGCCCCCCGGGACCGGTGTGATCGAGCCGGCTCGCGCGGCCGCGGCCTCGTACTCGACGTCACCGAGCAGCTTGGGCTTGGGTCCGCCAGCGTCGACGCGGTTCATGCCGACGTCGATGACGCAGGCGCCCGCGCGGATCCACTCGCCGCGGATGAGCTCGGGCCGCCCGACCGCCGCGACGATGATGTCGGCGCGGCGGACCTCGGCCTCGAGATCTTGGGTCCGCGAGTGGGCGATGGTCACGGTCGCGTTGGCGTGGAGCAGCAGCTGCGCGACCGGCTTGCCGACGATGTTCGAGCGACCCACGACCAGCGCCCGCTTGCCCGAGGGGTCGACGCCCGCGTGCTCAATCAAGCGCATGCAGCCCTGGGGCGTGCACGCGACGAAGCGCGGCGTGCCCAGCATCAGGAGGCCGAGGTTGTCCGGATGAAAGCCGTCGACGTCCTTGCGCGGGTCGACGCTCCGCAGGACCCGCTGCTCGTCGACGCCCGCTGGCAGCGGCAGCTGAACCAAGATCCCGTGGACGGCGTCGTCTCGGTTGAGCTCGTCGATCCGCGCGAGCAGCTCGTCGGTGGTCGTCGTCGCCGGGAGGCGGTGATCGGCCGTGGCGATGCCGACCTTGGCCGCGCGCCGCTCCTTGCTGCGGACATAGATCTTGGACGCCGGGTCGTCTCCGACGAGCACGACGGCGAGACAGGGCGTGGCGCCGCGCGCCTTGCAAGCCTCGACTCGCCCGGCGAGCTGATCGAGCAGCTGCTTGGACAGCGCCTTGCCGTCGAGGATCGTCGCGCCGCTCATGCCGCCGAGTTGGAGCTCGAGCTCGAGCTCGACGAGCCCGTCGAGCCGCTCGAGCCCGAAGAAGAGGACGACGACGACGACGATGACGATGACCCATCCGAGCTCGACCCACCCGAGCTGCCGCCATCGGACCCGCCCGCTTTCGCGCCGCTCGAGTCGGAGCTGCTCGAGCTGCTCGAGCCCGAGCCCCCACCCGAGCCCCCGCCGGTGTCGCCTGGCTTGGAGCTCGCGTAGAGATCTTTGTACCAACCGCCTCCCTTGAGGTGGAACGCGGCCGCGGTCATGAGCTTGCTCAGGGACCCACCACAGCTTCCGCAGGTCTCGAGCGGGGGATCGCTCATCTTCTGGAGGTGCTCCTCCTGGGCCCCACAGTCTGCGCAACGATAGCGGTAAATCGGCATCGCGGCCGACTGTAGGCTCGTCGGCGGCGAGGTCAACCCCGGGCCCGCACAGCTCCGCGAGTCGCGCAGCCCCGGCTCCGCTCGCGCGGGGAACAGATCGCGCGCTCGCGCGTCCTGGGGCCACGGCGCGGCCCGCCAAATCTGTCACCGCGCTCACCTCCCACGCCTGCTAGGATCGCCCTGTGCCGCGCTCGCGCGTACCGACCTGGCCTCTTCCACGGCCCTCATCCAGCCCCAAGGTCGCGACCACCGCGGGCTTGCTCGGGCTGTCGCTCGCGTTGTTGCTCGGTCCGGCGCCGCCCGTCGAGGCCTCCCCGCCCGAGGACGACTGGACGATCGAGACCCGGCCCGACGACGAGAAGCTCGTCAAGCAGCGCTTCACCAAGCTCAAGGCCAACCCCTTCGACGGCAAGCAGTGGCGAGCGCTCGAGAAGGCCCTCGGCCGCGGCGGCCTGATCCGCCGGATCGAGTCGGCCTCGGATCGCGCCCCGAGCAACGTCGCGCTCCAGATCCTCCGAGCCAAGGGCGAGATGCTCCAAGGTGACGCCCAGGCCGCCGCTGAGCGCCTCGCCAAGCTCGACGGCAAGTCGAGCAAGTGGGACCGGCGCGTGTTCGACATGCGCGTCGACGCGCTCGAGCAAGCCAAGTCCTGGGCCGACGCCATCGACGCGCTCGCGGCCAAGGCCAAGTCCGCCCCCAAAGAGGCCGAGCGTCTGCTCGAGCGCGCCCACAAGCTCGCCGACCGCGCCTCGATGCACGATCGCGCCCTCGAGCTCGCCGAGACGCTCGCAGCCAAGAAGCCCAACGATGCGAGCGCGCTCGTCCGCGTAGCCCGGGCCGCGCGCGCGGCCGGAGAGCACGCCGCGTCGGACGCCGCCTACGAAAAAGCGATCGCCAAAGCCAAGGGTGACGCGCGCAACGAGCTCGTCGCCGAGCGCGCCCGCGCCCAGATCGACGCTGGCAACACCAGCGACGCGGCCAAGCTGCTGTGGGATCTGCTCGACGACACCAAGCGCGGCCGCGCCGACCAACGCGAGAGCTGGTGGGACGACCTCGAGACCTGCTACCGCAAGGAGGCCCGCTCGGAGGTGCTCGTCGACGAGCTCGAGACCTGGCTCGAGGACCCCAAGCACGGCAAGGAGGTCGGCGGGTGGCAGGCCCTGGCGAGGGCGCAAAAGGCCGCCGGTCAAAACCCGATCCCCGCGCTCAAGCGCGCGATCGATCTCGCGCCGCGCGACCCCGTCGCCCGCGCGGCGCTGATCGAAGCGCTCGAGGAGCAGGGCCAGTCCGAGGCCGCGCTCGAGCAGTATCGCGAGCTGCGGGGCCGCAGCCCCGAAGAGGTCAGGCTCGGGCTCGAGATGGCCGAGCGCCTCGTCACCAACGGCGAGCGCGACACCGGGCTCGAGATCGCGGGTGAGATCCGCCAAAACGGCGCCCGCGACCGCGACACCCTGCTGCTACTGATCGAGTTCTACAACAACGTCGACGAGCGCGACCTCGCGCTCGAGACCGCGAAGTCCCTGGTCAAGGTCGCGGGCCGCAGCCCCGAGGCTCGCATCGCCCTCGGCGAGCAGCTGTGGGAGATGGGCCAGCGCAAGGAGGCCCTCGCGCAGTGGGAGCAGCTGCCCAAGCTGGTCCGCCCGGGCCACCTCGGCTGGTACCGCCACGCCGAGATCCTCGCCGACCACTCGCTCATGGATCGGGGCCTGCGAGACACCGCCCTCGACTCGCTCGAGAAGGCGCTCGGCTCGAGGCCCAACGAGCCAACCTACCTGCGGCTGCAGGCCATGCTCGAAGAGGAGCGCAACCGGCCCGACCGCGCGCTCGAGATCTGGGAGAAGGTCCGCGACGTCGCCCAGGAGCCCGCGCAGGAGCTGCTGCGGGCCGAAGCGCGCACCCGCATCGTCGAGCTGCTCGCGGGCCCCGGTCTGCCCAATCGGTCCGAGAAGCGCGCCAAGGCGGTCGCGGCGGCCGAGGCCGCGCTCGGCAAGGGCCCCTCGCCCGAGGCGCTCGAGGCCGGGCTGTTCCTCGCCGAGCTGTACTCGCGCGAGGAGAACTACAGCGGCGCGGTCCAGATGTACACCAAGCTCCGGGACCTGTTCCCGAGCGACCCCGACCGCCTCATGGAGCTCGCGATCGCCCAACGTCGGGCCGGCCTACCCAGCGAGGCCGTGCGCACGCTGGAGAAGCTGCTGCCGCTGTCGCCCTCGCGCGAGGTCGACGTCCTCGTCATGCTGACCGAGCTCTCCCACGAGCTCGACAAGCCCGAGGAGGCTCGCCAGGCGGCCATCAACGCGCTCGAGCAGGGCTCCAGCGGCATCCGGGCGCTGCTGCGCCTCGGCGAGCTCAGCGAGCGTCGCGGCGAGATCGACCAGGCGATGTGGTGCTACCAGACGGTGCTCGACGCCCACCCCGACCACGCGCGCACGCGCATGCGCCTGGCCGAGCTCCAGCTGACGACCGGCGACATCGAGGGCGCGGCCAGGAGCTTCCGCGATCTGCTCGAGGCTGGTGGACCCAGTGACCTCATGCGCGAGGCCGGCGCCCGCGCCCTCGATCTCGCCGAGGTCACCGACTCGATCGACGAGGTCCTCGAGCTCGCGGTCAAGCGAACGAAGCGCGAGCCCAACGCCGACGAGCCCCGCGATTTCCTGCTCTCGACCCTCGACCGGGTCGACTACGCTCAGGTCGAGCTGTGGCTCCGCGACGGGGCCAAGGTCCGCGACGACAACCGCATCGCCGCGATGCGCCGACCGCTGGTCGCCGCGCTGTCCCGCGGCTCGATCAACAACCGGATGAGCGCGGCCGAGCACCTCGGCGAGCTCGGCCTGCCCGACACCGCCGTCCACCTCGCCCGGACCGGCGCCAACCTCCAGCCTCCGCGCAACGCGACCCACGCCGTCCGCCAGCGCTTCATCGCGGCCCGCGTCGCTGCGACCCACGCGGCCGGCGAGCTCGACGATCCCGAGTCGATCCCGGTCATGGCCGAGATGGTCGACGACCGCGGGGTCGAAGCCCCGATCCGGCACGCCGCGTTTTGGGCCCTGGCCCGCAGCAGCAACGCGAGCGCGGCCGGGCCCCTGCGCCGGAGGATCCGCGCCAGCGACGACGAGATCGCCATCACGCTCTCGTGCCTCGGCCTCGCGCGGCTGTCGCGAGACGATCAGCGAGTCGAGGATCTGGTCGTCATCGACCGCATCGCCCGCGAGTCCACGCGGCTCTCGGTTCGGCGCGCGTGCACCTTCGCCGCCGCGGCGCTGACGCCCGATTTTCGCGTTGTCCGCCTTCACCCCCAGCTCCACGACGAAGACCCCTTCGTGGCGGCGATCGCCGCATGGCGCATCGGCCAGATCGATCGGACCAAGCTCCGCGACGACGGCGTCGAGGCCCTGTTTCACCTCTACTTCGGCCCCGGGGGCCTGGCCCGGGACGCGGCCATCGCCAGCCTCGCGCGCCTCCTCGGCCCCGAGCCGGGCCCGGGCGGGGTCTCGACCCCGCCCGTTCCCCGCCAGCGCACCTGGGACACGGTCGTCGAGCGCTGGCTCGTCGACCACCTCGCGCCGAGCGTCGCGGCGCTCGAGCCGAGCGATCTCGACGGCCAGCTCCCCCGTGTCCTCGCCGCCTGGCGAGCCAGCATGACCGGGACCCGAGCCGAGCTCAGCGCGGCCCGCCAGGCCGCCCGAGCCTGCGACGCGGCGCCCAGCGTGCCCTCCGCGGGTGATGAGCCCGAGACCCTGTGCCTCGAACCCCTCGTGCGCGGAAGCGTCGACATTCCACGATGAGCGGGCGCGAGCGGGCGCGAGCACCCGCTCAGCCAGGACCGCGCTCCGCTCCACACCTGAACACCCGCTTCGATCGACCCACGCTCGAGTCTCGCGTCGGGCATCGGTTGACAAGGTCTGGCGTGCGGCGCGAGGATTCGTCCACATGGAACTAGGCCTCGCGTGCCCGGTCTGCGGCCAACTGAACATGATCCGGTCCACGAGCTGCACTCGCTGTGGCACCGTGTTGGCTCCCGCAGCGCAGGCGCAGGCGCCCGCAGCCGGGCCACCCCCCGGACCTTCCCCCGGAGCTGCCCCCAGCTCGCCGCTCCAAGATCAACCTCCCCCAATGG
>NZ_PVNK01000186.1 GCF_002994615.1 Enhygromyxa salina
CGGGCTGCTAGAGCACCTCGACAAAGCCCGCGGCCGATGGCGACTCATCGTCTCCGATGTTGTCGACGTTCCCGTAGCCGAGGCGCCCGGCAGCGCCGTTGCCCCAGCACACAACCGAGTAGTCAGCGAGGACCGCACAGGTGTGGTCGCCCCCGGCCGAGATCGAGATCGCCAGCCCCCCGAGGTCGACGGCCTCGGCGTCGGCCGGGGCCTCATCGTCTCCGATGTTGTCGAGATGACCGAGCCCGAGCTGGCCGAAGTCGTTCTTGCCCCAGCAGCGCACGGAGCCGTCGTCGAGCAGGGCGCAGGTGTGCTCCTCGCCCGCGCTGATCGCCGTGGCCACGCCGCCGAGATCGATGAGCGGCAAGGCCGAGGGCAGCTCGTCGTTGTCGTCGCCCCAGTCGTCGGTGTGGCCCTGGCCGAGCTCGCCGTCTTCGTTGCCCCCCCAGCACAGCACCTCGCCGGTCGAGAACAGCACGCAGCTGTGCCCGCCGCCGAGCGCGACCGCGCTGATCGACGCGTCGTTCGGCAGCGCGCCCGGGCGCACGTCGACCGGGCCGGCGTCGGACGGCGGCTCATCGTCGCCGAGGCTCTGGCTGTTGCCGTAGCCGAGCTGGCCGCTGATGTTCCTGCCCCAACAGATCAGCTCGTCGCTGACCGTGAGCGCGCAGTTGTGCCACACGCCCGCGGCGACGCGCTCGATGCCGTCGGTCCCGTCGAAGACCAGCTCGCCCGCGCTGGGGGGCTCGTTGTCGCCGATCGTCGTGGTGTCTCCGACGCCGAGCTGGCCGACGGCATTGGCGCCCCAGCAGCGCGCGTCGCCAGTAACGAGGCGCGCGCAGTTGTGGAAGCTCCCGCTCTCGAATTGGCTGACGGCCTCGACGATCGCAATACCCGGCAACATCTCCAGGGTCTCGTCGTCACCGAGGTCGCTGTCCGCGGCGTTGCCGAGCTGGCCGTAGATATTGGATCCCCAGCACCGCAACCAGTCGTCGTCAAACTGAGCGCAATTGTGAACCCCCCCAGCCGCGAGCGAGACCACGCTGCCCGGCAGCGCGACGTCGCCCGCGCTGGCCGGGGTCTCATCGTCGCCGATGTCTTCGGTGTTGCCGTGGCCGAGGGTCCCGAACATGCCCTCGCCCCAGCATCGCACGCGACCGCCCTCGATCAGCGCGCAGGTGTGCAGGCCCCCGCCGAACACCTCCAAGGTGGTGAAGGTGCAGTCGGTGTCGCAGCCGTCGCCGTCGACCTCGTTGCCGTCGTCGCAGGCCTCGCCGTCGTCGGCGACCGCGTTGCCGCACAGGTTGGGCGAGCAGATCCCCTCGTCGCACACGAGCTCGGGGTCGCAGCTCCCCGGCGAGCCGTCGCACATGCAGCCGTTTTCGGTGCAGGCCGGGTCGCCGTCGCCCGTGTCCCCGTCGCTCTCGCCCGTGTCGTCATCAGCCTCGCCCCCCTCGGGCACGCACATCTCGGCCTCGCAGACGAGCCCAGGATCGCAGCCGCCCCCCGGCGTGCACGCGCAGTCGGCTTGGCCAACGCACTCTCCCTCATCGGACTCGGTACCCTCGTCACCACCGGCACCGCCGGTCGCAGGTGCGCACGCGAGCAGGAGGAACAAACCTGGAACGCTGAGACAACTAACGCGGCTCATGCCATTGTCTACCACCATTTTCGACCTCCGGCGCTCAATCGCGAAGTCGGGCTACCCTCGGTCCTGTGTCCAACGCCTCTCGCCGTCTGGGAGCTCCGAGCCACGCTGCGCTGGCGCTCGCGCTCGCGCTCGCCGCTTGCCGGACCAACGATCAGGTCCGGCCCCCGGGACCGCACGAGCAGGTGGCCGCAAAGAGTACGCACATCGAGTCCGATCACGAGCCCGACTCCGGGGCTGAATCGGGTGCCGCCCCCTTGACTCGCGAAGAGATTCGCGTGGTGGTACGCGCAAAAATGGCCGTAGTTCGCGCCTGCTACGAAACCGGGCTCGCGCGCTCCCCAGGCCTCGGAGGCCGCGTGCTGCTGCGCTTCACGATCGGCGACGACGGTCACGCGGACGACGTGACGGTGGTCGAGGACGCGCTCACCGACCCCTCGGTCGCCGCGTGCCTGAGCGAGGCGATCCCCCGCTGGCAGTTTCCCCGGCCCCGCGGCGGCGCCCTCGTGACCCTCACCTACCCCTTCGTGTTCTCGTCCGAGGCCGAGCTGCGCGCGGCCGGGCTGCCCCGGGTCGAGGGCACGGTCAAGCCCGCGGCCGTCGGCGCGGTGTTCGAGGCCCGCCGTCACGAGCTCGACGGGTGCGTGCCCGAGGCGAGCGCAGGCACGGTCGGCCTCGCGTTCACGATCGGCGACGCCGGGGCGGTCACGCGGATCTCGACCTACGCGAACACCCTCGGCGATCACGCCCGCGCTTGCATCGTTCAGGCCGTGTCGAGCTGGGTGTTCCCTCCCGCGGCCAGCGGTGACGAGGCCCGGGTCAACCATGATCTGAGCTGGTGAGCTGCTGAGCTGCTGAGCTGCTGAGCTGCTGAGCGGGTGGGCGGGTCGAGGACGCCACCCGCCCCCGATCACAGGGTCTCGAGATACTCGAGCACCGCCGCGCGCTCGCCTGCGCTCAGGTCGTCGCCAAACACGTGCCCGGTGTTGTAGTGTCCGAGCTTGGTCGTGTCGTAGATGTCCCCGGGGAGCGGCTCCTGCTTGGGGAGGGCGTAGCCGGCGTCCCAGGGCCCCGGCAGCTCGGAGCAAGCAGCTGGCGCGCCGGTCTCGTCGCCGGTCTCGCCGTCCGCGGCGCCCGGCGGCCCATCGCCACACCGAGGCTGGGGACCGCGACAGCTGCCGTGAAGATCAACGAACGACCACGCATACGACAAGATCAACCTTCGCCTGGAACAACGCAAGGGATCGCGCTGAGACCGGCGTATCGGCGTATAACTGTGGCCATGCCCCTCCACCCCGATCCCGCGGCCCTGCTCGCCGAGGTCGACGATCGCCTGGCTGTCGCGCTGCCAGAGGCCGTCTGCGAGCTCGACCACGATGATCCCTGGCAGCTGCTGATCGTCACGATCTTGAGCGCGCAGGCCAGGGACTCGGTCATCAACGAGATCCGCCCGGCCCTGTTCGAGCGCTGGCCGACCCCCGCCGAGCTCGCGGCCGCGAGCCAGGAAGAGGTCGAGCTCGTCGTCAAGCGCAGCGGCTACTATCGCAACAAGGCCAAGGCGATCCGCACCTGCGCCCAGGCGATCGTCGAGCGCCACGGCGGCGAGGTCCCGCGGACCCACGAGGAGCTCGTCGCCCTGCCCGGGGCCTCGCACAAGACCGCCAACCTGGTCCTGGGCATCGCGTTTGGGGTCGCCAGCGGGATCGTCGTCGACACCCACGTCGCGCGGGTCTCGGCCCGCCTCGGCGTGGTCAAGGCCGGCAAGAAACCCGACAAGGTCGAGGCTGTGCTGACCAAGCTCGTGCCTCGTGAGCGCTGGATCGACATCAGCCACCGGCTGATCCTCCACGGCCGCCACCTGTGCAAGTCCAAGGGGCCCGACTGCGAGAACTGTGCGATCAACGAGCTGTGCGACGCGCGAGAGCGCGAGCCGAGCGGGAGCTGGCGCGAGCGAGCCGAGCGCGAGGGGCAGCTGTTCGCGGTCCGCGGCGATCGTTCGGCGATCGCCTGGCCCTCGAGCGGCGCGCCCTCGTCGGCCAAGGCCCGGCCGAAGCCCGCAGCCGCCGAGGTCGTCGGCTTTGCGAGTGAGCCCTCGATCAGCTTCAGCGCGGCCCCCACCCCCAAGGAGGAAGAAGACGACTTTTGAGCCCGAGCTCGGTCCCCGCGCGGGCCGTCATTGCCAGGCGCTCGGCCAGCTGGCGATCGCTGCGCTCGCGTGGCTGCTCGCGTTCGCGAGCGCGAGCGCCCGGGCATCGCCGCCCGAGCCCGGTGACACGCGCGCGCCAAAGATGTCCGCCGTCCGGACCCTCGACGACGCGCTGGCCGTCGAGCCCGGCCTGACCTGCCTCGACCGCGCCACGCTGCTCGCCAATCTGCTCAGCTGGCGCGACGCCGCCGAGGTCGATCCGCGCGTGTCGATCCGGGTCCGCGGCTCCTCGGACAGCCCCCGCGCGCTGAGCTTCGTGGTCCGGGTCCGCGACGAGGTCGCCGTCGAGCGCCGCTTCGAGCCGGCCCCAGACAGCTGCGCAGATCTCCACGCGGTCGTCGCGCTCGCGATTGCGATCGCCCTCGACGACACCCTCGCGACCGAGCTCGGCCTCGTCGACGAGGCTGCGCGAGTCGAGCAGGCGCGGCCGGGCGAGGGAGACCTCCCGAGCCAGGCGCGACGGACCCCGCCCCCGCCTCGTCGCCGCGGCCCCGCGCTCGCGCTGACGGCCGCCGCCGGAGCCTTCGCCGGCCTGACCCCGGGCCTCAGCGGCGGCGGCGAGCTGTCGCTGGACCTTCGCCCCCTCGATCACTTCGACCTGCGCTTCGGGGCCCTCGCCACCCACCTGCCCGGCTTCAAGCTCGACGAGGGCCGGGTCGGCGTCACCCTCGCGGCCGGACGCCTGGATCTGTGCTGGGGGACCGCGCCTCGGGTTGTACGACTGCGCACCTGTGGGGGGGTGGCCGCGGGCGCGAGCGTGTCGGTCGGGCGCGGGTACACCGACAATTTTCGACGCGCGATCCCGTGGCTGGGCGGGATCGCGGCGGTCGACCTCGCCGTCCACCTCGTCGGCCCGCTCGCCCTCGAGCTGCGCGTCGAGGGCGTGTTCCCCTTCCATCGCACCCGTATCGACGTCCGCAGCACCGGAGGGCAGCTCCTGGCGAGCGAGCGCTTCCCCGTCGCCGGCCTCGTCGTCGCCGTCGGCCCGCGCTTCGAGTTCTGAGGCTTTGCTCAGCAACTCCCCTCCGCTCAGAAAAGCCGACGCCTGATCGCGGCTGCTCAGAAAATCGAGAGTCCGACCCATGAGGCAGACAGCCACCGCGGCAGGACGCCGAAGCGAGACGCGGGTGCGCAGGTGGCGAACTGCGAGATGACAGCATGAGACCGAGGTGACTCAAAACAGGTTTAACGTGTCCGCTCGAAATCGATCTGCCCGTAGATCGCACCCTAGAGCGCGTCAGCAGCGTCCTAGGGCGGTTGTGCTGGTTCGACGAAAGCACCAGCGACTCGGCTGGGTAGCGGTGGTTGTGACCGATACAGCAGCCCCGCTCCGACGCGGCCGACCTCGCGGCCGTTCTCCTCCCACCAAAACCAAAGGTGACCGCCGCGGCCAATCCACTTGCAGGTGACGATCGAACGCGGCGGTCTGTTGTGCCCGTAGCTCAGAGGATAGAGCTGCTCTTTTGCGTAGGGCCGGTCAGGGGTTCGAGTCCCCTCGGGCACGCTCCCGTTCTAGCATGAACGGTCGTGACGGACGTTGCCTTCGCTCGCGCGGCGGCTCCGTTGCGGTCGAAGCATCCACACCGACGAGCGGTGTGGATGCTTCCGGCGATCTGGATTTTTCTTTCCGGTCGCGCATGCGGAGACGTGCCAAGTACACGCCCGCTCGTTGTCTATCCCAGATAATGATTCTCAGTAAATGCGAAGCATTGTAGAAGGGTAGTGGAGACGACGTCGCATAGCCCCCGGTTCCTCCGCGGTGTGGCCATCGCCCGACTCGGGCGGGTTCGCCAACTTCGAGATGGCGTGTGGTCGGTCCCGTCGCAGACGCACAAGGGTGCGTACCTGGTCGACACCGCCGGCGATCGCCCCGCGTGCGTGTGCCCCGACTTCGAGGACAACGGCAACGCCGAGGGCTTCGACTGCAAGCACATCACCGCCGTGCGGATCACGGCCGGTGAGATCGAGGCCCCCGCTCAAGTGAAGGATGAGAAGCCCGGCAAGCGCCCCACCTACAAGCAGGACTGGGGCGCCTACTACCTCGCGCAGACGCGCGAGCGCGAGCACGTCGAGACGATGCTGCGCGACCTGTGCCGTGGCATCCAGCAGCCCGTGAGCAAGCGGGGCCATCCCCGCAAGCCGCTCGCCGACGTGGTCTTCGCCGCGGTCATGCGGGCCTACTCGGGGCTCTCGTCGCGGCGCTGTGCCTCGGACGTGCGCGCGGCCAAGGAGGCGGGGCACACCTCGTCGATGATCGCGCCCTCGACCCTGGTCACCTACCTGGACGATCCCAAGCTCACCGATCTGCTCCGCGTGCTGATCCGCGAGAGCGCGGCCCCACTCGCGGAGGTCGAGACCACCGTGGCGATCGACTCGTCGGGTTTCTCGACGAACACCTACAGCCGCTGGTTCGATCACAAGTGGGGCAAGGAACGGAAGCGCCAGAAGTGGGTCACCTGCCACATCATGTGCGGGACCACGACCCACGTGATCACCGACGCGCTCGTGACCACGGGCAACGCTGGGGACGCGCCGCAACTCCCCGAGCTGCTCACGAACACCGCTGAGCGCTTCGACGTCGCCAACGTCTGCGCGGACAAGGCGTACCTGAGCCATCGCAACTTCGACGAGATCGAGGCCGTGGGCGCGGTGCCTTACATCCCCTTCAAGGTCGGCTCGATCGGCGAGGGGTCGGAGATGTGGCGCAAGATGTACGGGCTGTTCGTCTACAAGAACGACGAATTCCGTAAGGTCTACCACGCGCGTAGCAACGTCGAGACCGCGTTCTCGATGATCAAACGCAAGTTCGGCGCGAGCGTCCGCGCCAAGAAGTTCACCGCCCAGCGCAACGAGGTGCTCTGCAAGGTGCTCGCGCACAACCTGTGCGTGCTGACCATGGCCACCTACGAGCTGGGGATCGCGGTCGAGTTCTGGGGCTCGACCCACGAGGAGAGCCAGCATGTCCATTGACCAACACGACGACGAGCGTACACTCGACCCCGAGCATGGGGGTCAAGCGCGAGCGGGTCTACGTGACCGTGTACACGTGCGAGCGGTGCGGCCATCGCTGGACCCCGCGCAAGCCGCTGGAGACGAGCGAGGCGCCGCTGCCCTCGTCCTGCGCGAGCTGCCGGTCGAAGTACTGGAACATCCCGCCGGGCACGGTGAAGCCGGGTCCGAAACCGGCCGAGGAGTAGCCCGCCGCGACGATCACCGCCGGGTGACCTGTCGCCACTGCGGACGCCGGACCCTCACCCGCAGGTCTGGCGCGATGTGGGGGCACCGCTTGCCCGACGGCTCCGACTGCCCGGGGTCCAAGACCTGGGACTACTGACCGATCTGCTCTCGGCGGAAGATCTTCGGATCGCCGCCGCCCTCGGGCGCAGCGATGACGCCCGCGCGTCGGTTGGTGAAGTCGGGAGGCGACTGCGGCGACTGTATTCCGCCATAGTGACCGACAACGGTCCACGTCTCGCCGTCCACTGTGATCTTCGTGCCATTCGGGTAGTCCTGTCGGATGTCTGCCATGGCCGCGATGCTAGATCCCCGCTGGCGTAGTTGTCGAGCGGTTGGTCAGGACTTGCCGTCGTCTAGCGGCAGGAGCCCCGGATGCTTGGCTCGAAGGCCCTCGGCGCGGCTAAACGCAACCTGAGCCCGGCCCGTCTCCAGGCGACCGCCGGGATACGACGGCATGCGCGTGGCGTGGGTCAGGGCGCGATCGCACTCGCTGATCAGATCGTCCAGGTCCGCGCGCTGGTCGTCGGTCGCCTCACGGCGTGCGTCCATCGCCCGCTTACGCAGACGCTCGACAGTATCCTTCATGATGCAGAGGGCCATGGCGCCGAGTGTATCCGACGCGCCGGGGGTGACGCTGAGCTTGATCGAGGGTACGCGCGCTGGATACCCTACTCTCATGGAAGCGGACGAAGCGGGGAGGCGTCGGGAGAGCTGGGCGGCGGCGGGCAACAAGCCGTGTGCTCATGAGAGCGTCACTAGCGAGCGATTCGGCGGGATGAGCTCCGGCGACTACGTGTGCCTGCGATGCGGCAAGGAGTTCACCTCTCGGGCGGAGCTCCCGCGTGGGTGCTCGATCCTGTAGGAGCACCCGTCCCTGTAGGAGCACCCCTCGGGGTCTAGTCACCATCGGGCCACGTGCCCCGCTCACAGTGACGGTTGACACGGGCGCCGAGCGTCGAGCGAGGTAGGTCGATGGCGATCGCGGCGCGGCGGATGCTGCCCGCGTCCTCGATGATCTGCGCGAGCAACTGCGCCTCCATGTGATCCCAGGTGTCGAGCCGGATCACGTACTCGTCTTGGACCCCGGGCGCGTCGACCCACGCCCGCGTGCGCCACACCTCGCGCAGCCGCCGTTGCTTGAGCTGCCGCTGGTAGCGCTCGTCCACGGTGAGCGCCATGCGGTAGACGACCCAGGCCCCGCGACACGCCTGCTCGCGCGAGCTGTAGCCGGGCCGGATGAACCGCCGGGGACCGATGGCGCCGCGGTAGAGCCAGTGCGTGGCGCGGCCCTGCTCGGGGTCGAGGTCGGCCTCGCGCATGACGGCGAAGCCCTCCGGGGGCTCCTTGCCGCGCTGGTCCGTCTCACTGGCCATCATCGGCCTCGACCGCGGCCTCGAAGAGCGCGGCGATGGTCCGTAGGACGCGAGGCGCCAGCGCGCGCTCGGCTGGCGTGAGCGGGCGAGCGGCTCGGACGATCTCTCGCTCGACATCCAGCTCGGCGAGGTCGAGCGCCTCGAACATGGTGGAGATCGGCAGGCCCAGACCGCGCGCGATCATGGCCAGCGTGGCGAGGCGCGGCGAGACGTCGTGGATCTCGATCCGGCGGATCGTGTCCGAGGCCAGGCCGCTCGCCTCGCCTAGATCTTCCTGGGTCATCCGGCGAGCGCGGCGCAGCCGTTTGAGCGTGCGGCCGAACATCAGCGTGGTCGGGTCAGTGGTTTTGGTCTTACCCATAACCTCGGTCTGGACTGCTCAAAACGCTGTCGCGACCTGGAATTTCGCGCGTTGTCTGGGGTGGACTATCTGCTCGCGCTGCTCAGCAAAGTAGCCCACTGCTCAGTAAAGACGCGATGTGAACGGGTTTCTGAGCAAAGCCGAGTTCTGAGCTAAGCTGGACCGACCCGTCGCGTTCCGCGCCCGCCAAATCAACCTGAAGGATCCGCGCGCGCCGTCCATGGAGACCCTGGATGTCTATCCGCGCCCCCAGGCATCACGACGCAGCCTCGCTCTTCCGCGAGCACGCCGGCTTCGTGGCCAGCTTCCTCCACCGCCTAGGGGCCGGACCCGCCGAGGTCGACGACCTCGTCCAGGAGGTGTTCCTCGTCGCCCACCGGCGCGGGGGCTTCATCGAAGACGGCCGCGCCCGGCCGACGACCTGGCTGGCCGAAATAGCGATCCGCGTGGCCTCGGTCTCACGCCGCAGCCGTCGGCGCTCCCGCGAACAGCCCGACCACGACACCGTCGCAGACGCCCACAGCCACGAGGTCGACCCGGCCCGCGCGGCCGAGACCCAGGAGGCCCTCGACCGCGTCCAGGCCGCGCTCGACAGCCTCGACCCCGAGCGGCGGGCGATCTTCATCCTGTTCGAGCTCGAGGGCGAGCCCTGCCAGTCGATCGCCGGCGCCTTCGACATCCCGGTCGGGACCGTCTACTCGCGCCTCCACAAGGCCCGCAAACAATTCAAAGAAGCGCACGCCCGCATGATCGAGCGCGAGCGCCGGCCAGTTCGACCCTCCAACCGCGTCCCGGTGATGTCATGAGCGATGCCAACTCCCCCCCCACCCGGCTCCTCGACGACCCTCAGCTCGCCTCGTCGCTGCGCGGCGACCTCGAGCTCGCGAGCAGCCACGCGCCCGTCGTCTACGACACGAGCGCGGGTCTGGCCCGCTTCGAGCGAGCCATCCTCTCCCCGGCAGCGGCCGCGGGCTCGGCCGAGGGCTCGGGCGCGGCGCTGCGCGTGCTCGGGTGGTGCGTCGGCGCGGCCGTGCTGATCGGCGGCAGCGTCGGCGCGACCTGGATGCTCGGCGCCGACGAGGTCGAGCCCGAGACCCACGGGCTCGTCGCCGACGCCAGCCCGGACCAAGCTCGAGCCGAGGGCGAGCCCGTCGCCGGACCCGAGACCTCAGACCCAGCCGAGCTCCCCGCGGCGTCTCGGACCCGCGAGCCCCTCGCAGAGGCGCCCGCGGAAGCGCCCGCGGAAGCGCCCTCGGAAGCACCCTCGGAAGCCGGGGCCGATGACCTCGGCGCTGACGGGGACCCCGGGTCCGCACAGCAGGCCGCGGGGGGCAGCCCCGCCCCGCACGCGACCGCGCCTGTGCGACCGGCCTCGGCGCCCCCAGCCCAGCCCGACGCGCCCTCGCTCGCCGACGAGGCCGCCCAGATCAACGCCGCCCGCAAGGCCCTGACCAAGGATCCGGCCAAGACCCTGGCCCTGATGGAGGCCGCCGAGCAGCAGTTCCCCGACGGCGCGATGATCCAGGAGCGCCGCGGCTACGCGATCCTGGCCCTGGTCGCCCTCGATCGCGTCGCCGAGGCCGAGCAGCGCGCCAACACGTACCTCCAGCGCTGGCCGAAGGGGCCGCTGTCTCACCGAATCCGCGACGCCCTCGGCCGCTAGCAGCCCGGAGTGCAATGCATCGTGTCGCCTCGCGCCGGAATCTTCGCCGAGGGTTTTGGCGACAAAGCCCTCGGCGAAAAGGCCAAGCGAGGCGGCGCGAGGCATTGCTAGCTGGCGCTGAGCTCTGGCCTGTGGCTCGTCGACTCAGCCTGGTCGGTCTCGCGCTGCTCACGGGCTGCGAGCTCTCGACCGTCGTCGGTGTACGCGACCTCGCGACCGAAGGCGGTGGCGCGAGCGAGGTCGGCGACAGCGACGACCAACCGGTCCTCGATCTGCCCCCGGACGACTGCGCGCCGCCGGCCCCGGTCAGCTGCGACGCGTCGAGCGACGACCCCCTGCAGGTCGTCGGCCTCGACTGCGTCGGCGGCATCCCGGCCGCCGGTGGCGTGAGCGCGCCCGCGGGCGCCGTCGCGCCGCACCTCGGCCCCCTCGGCCCCTACGAGGTCCGCGAGGGCGAGAAATTCCTGATCTTGTCGACGGGCCTCGCCGGACACCTCGGCCTGAGCCTGGCCGAGCTCGCCGCCGTCTGCGATCCCGACGACTGGCCGGAGTTTTGCCCCAACACCCAGCACGGCGCGGGCCCGACCACCTTGCCCGCGCCGATGACCGTCGAGCCCGTCGACGACACCCTGACCTGCGCCGACGATCCCAGCCTGATCGGCGCGGGCGACTGCTCGAACAGCCTCTACGACCAGTGGGCCGCGTGCGAGGGCGGCTGCGAGGTCTGGGACTACGCCGAGCTCCGGGTCGGGCTCACGGTCCCGGACCACGCCCAGGGGCTCGCCTTCGACTTCGCGTTCATGTCGGTCGAGTGGCCCTCGTTCGCGGGCGGCGGGTTCAACGACATGTTCGTGGCCTGGCTCGAGTCCGAGAGCTGGACCGGCAACGTGTCCTTTGACACTGCTGGCAACCCGATCACCGTCAACGCCGGGTTCACCGACTACACCGGCGACGAGCTCGACGGCTTTGCGATGGAGGGTCACGCCGGCACCCGCTGGCTGACGACCGGCTTCGGCCTCGAGCCCGGCGAGAGCGTCGAGCTGGTCCTCGCCGTGTTCGACCTGACCGACGACGACCACGACTCGGTCGTGCTGCTCGACGCCTTCCGCTGGACCTGCGACGGGGCCCGGCCGCTGACCGAGCCCGTGCCCTGAGCCCGTGCCCTGAGACCATCGGAGGCTCCAACGACGAGAGGGCCCGACTCGGACCCTCTGCGGTGGCGTGACCGCCAAAGAGCAGACCAGAGCCTACTTCTTTTCGTCTTCCTCGCAGGTCTTGAGGTCATCGAGGGACTCGGCCGCCATCACGCACTTCGCCTGCTTCTTGTACTCGAGGGCGCCCTTCATCTCCTTCTCCTTCTCGGCCTCCTTGACGCAGTTGTCCTTGATCTTGGTGATCTCGTCCTCGGGCATCGCGTCAACTTGCTCGCCGAGCTCCTTCTTCATGAGGTCGACGACGTGCTGGCAGACGTCCTCCGGAGCGGGCGCGCACGCGGCGAGCATGGGGGCGAGGGCAGCGAGAGCGATGAGGGTGCGGAACTTTTTCATTGTCGGGAACCTCGGGTCTGTGGTCGGTCGGGTTCAAATCGTACCGAACCGAACGCGAGTCTATCGACCACGGATGTCGGATCCAAGCCCCAAGACGAGACCTCCAGCGCGCCCGCCCCCGGCGCCATAACCTTTTGATTTCATTTATTTATGTATGCGGGCTCCGGCAGCAGGATGGATCTGGCGACGAGCGGGGGTCCAAGAGATCGGTGCTGGCCGTGCCCCCGGTCCTGCCCTACCCTGCCTGGCCGTCGATGTCCGTACGTACACAGCGAGCGCGCGAGCCCGCGCGCGGCGTGACCCCGCCGCTGAGCGTGGCCCCGATGATGGACCGCAGCGACCGGCACTTTCGCCGGCTGATGCGGCTGATCAGCCGCCACACGCTGCTCTACACCGAGATGATCACCTGCCCGGCGATCGAAAACGGCGACCGCGATTACCTGCTCGGCTACGACGACGACGAGCACCCCCTCGCCCTCCAGCTCGGCGGCGACGATCCGAGCGCCCTCGCCCGCTGCGCCGCGATCGCCGTCGAGCGCGGCTACGACGAGATCAACCTCAACGTCGGCTGCCCGTCGAGTCGGGTCCAGACCGGCAATTTCGGGGCCTGCCTGATGCGCGAGCCCGAGCGGGTCGCCGCCTGCGTCGCGGCCATGCGCGCGGCGGTCCCGGTCCCGGTCACCGTCAAACATCGGATCGGCGTCGACGAGCTCGATCGCTACGAAGACATGGTGAAGTTCGTCGAGCTCGTGGCGGCCGCGGGCTGTGACCGGTTCACCGTCCACGCGCGCAAGGCCTGGCTGCAGGGGCTCTCACCCAAGCAAAACCGCAACGTCCCGCCGCTGCGCTACGCCGACGTCCATCGCCTCGCGCGCGAGCTCCCGGACCTCGCGATCGAGATCAACGGTGGGATCCGGAGCGTGGCCGAGATCCGTGAGCAGCTCGTTCACGTCGACGCCGTGATGATCGGACGCGCGGCCTGGGACGACCCGTGGATGTTCGCGACGGTCGACCGCGCGGTGTTTGGCTCGACCGCCCCGGCGCCGACTCGGGTCGCGGTCGTCCACGCGTACCTCGAGTCCATCGGGCCGTGGCTGGCCGCCCGGGCCGAGCCCCGGCGCTTTCGCGGGCCGAGTCCGACGGTCCTCCTGCGACCGCTGATGAACCTGTTCGCGGGCTGGCCCGGGGCCCGCCGCTGGAAGCGGGCGCTCAACGCCAAATGCCAGGCGCCGACGCAGCTCGGGGAGCTGGTCGAGCTCGCCGCCGAGCTCGAGCGCCGGGGCGGGGCTCCCCGACAACCGAGCTCAGAGCCCGCAGGCCTCGACGTCTTTTAGGGTCTGGGCCGCGAGGATGCAGTCGGCGTCACGTTGGAACTTCTCGACGCCCTTGACCTCGATCTGGGCCTCGGCCTCGGACACGCACTTGTCGCGGAGCTGCTGCATCTCCTCGGCCGACATCGAGCTGGCCATCTCGCCGAGCTCGGTCTTGACCAGGCCGAGCATGTGGTCACACAGGAGCTCGAGCTTGGCCGTGGGCGAGGCCGCGGCGATCAGCGAGCGCGGCTTGGCCAGGGGCTCTTCACACTGGGCCACGGCCGCCGCGTTGCCGGCCAGGTCGAGGCAGGTCGTGAAGGTCTGGTAGCGCGTCCGCATCTTGCCGAGGGTCTCGACGCACTCGCGCTGGACCTGGTCGAGGATCTGGGCGTCGTCGGTGTCCTTGGCCGCGATGTCGCGCACGTGCTTGCACACGACCTCGGGCTTGGCCTCGGTCTCCTCCTCCGTCTGCGCAGCTTGGGCGCCGGGCGCGGGGGTGCACGCGGCGAGGGTCCAGCCCAGCAGCGAGAGCGAGCAGAACGCGAAAGAGGCGCGACCTTCAGTGACCATCGCGCGAGTATATATGCCGCCGACAGCGGCATATCCGCAGCAGATGTCGAGCCCCGCTCAGGGGACCACGCAGACCGGCGCGAAGCTCATGCCAGCCCACCGAGCGACGAACGGGGGACCCGACGCGCAGCGGCCGTGCGTGGCAAAGTCCAAGGTGGCTGCGGGGGTCGAGAATCCTCCATACTCGCGGCATGCGTTTCGACAAGGCGTTCTTGCCCGCGGGCGGCTACTGGTCCACTCCCTTCTCCAAGTGGGGCGGCAGCTTCGCCAACCTCCATCCCCTGAAGTTCGCGGCCGAGATCGCCCGCAAGGCGCTCGCCGAGCGAGCGGTCGACGCCAAGGAGCTCGCCGAGCTCGTCGTCGGCTGGACGGTGCCCTCGCCGAACTGCTTCTACGCCGCCCCGTGGGTCGCGGGCATGATCGGCGCCGACTCCGTGACCGGCGCGATCGTCTCGCAAGCCTGCGCGACCTCGGCCGCCGCCTTGGCCCACGCGGCCGCCAAGATCGAGTCCGACGACAACGAGGCCACCTTGGTGGTCCTGGCCGACAAGACCTCCAACGGACCCCACATGGTCTACCCCAACCCGCTCGGCCCCGGCGGCAAGCCCGACGCCGAAGACTGGGTCTGGGACTCGTTCTCCCGCGACCCCTGGGCCAAGAACTCGATGCTCGAGACCGCCGAGAACGTCGCCCGCGAGGCCGGCGTCACCCGCGAGCAGCAAGACGCCCTGACCCTCCATCGCCACCAGCAGTACGAGCAGGCCAGGTCCGAGGGCTTCTACAAGCGCTACATGGTCACGCCGGTCGAGGTCAACCCGAGCGGGCGCCGGGTCGTCGGGACCGTCGACTACGACGAGGGCGTGTTTGCGACCACCGCCGAGGGCCTCGCCAAGCTCCGCCCGGTCATGCGCGAGGGCGGGACCGTGACCTTCGGCAGCCAGACGCACCCGGCCGACGGCAACGCGGGCTTGCTCGTGTGCAGCCGCGAGCGGGCCACGGCCTGGAGCCGGGACGGCGCGCCGGTCCGGCTGCTCAGCTACGGCCAGGCCCGAGTCGAGAAGGGCTACATGGCCAAGGCCGTGGTCCCGGCCGCGCGCAAGGCCCTCGCCGACGCCGGCCTCGGCATCGGCGACATGAAGGTCATCAAGACCCACAACCCCTTCGCGGTCAACGACCTGTTCTTCGCCCGCCAGATGGAGATCGAGGCCGAGTCGTTCAACAACTACGGCAGCTCGCTGATCTTCGGCCACCCCCAGGGGCCGACCGGGGCCCGGTTGATCGCCGAGGGCATCGAAGAGGCGCGCCTGCTCGGGGGCGGCCACGTGCTGTTCGCGGGCTGTGCCGCGGGCGACACCGCGGCCGCGGTCGTGCTCGAGGTTTAGGTTTAGGTTTAGCGAGGGACGAATCGCCCGTTGGACCCTGGTAGCAGGGTCCAACGGGCCCATGGCTGATTCTCACCTCGCGACCGAGCACCGCGTGGCGCCCGCTCCTCACCCAGGTCGCGCGCATGGGTCCCGAGGGCGGCGAATGAGCTCCGCACCCATCTGCGTGCCCCCCCAAAGGGCGCTCCTAAACCCAAACCAAAGCGCTAAATTGAACAAGCTGAATGTTTGGGGTGAGCGTATGCGGTTTCGCCGCAGCGAGAGGCTTTTTCGAAAGTCCCCTTGAAGACTAGCAGCCCGGGGTGCAATGCCTCGCGCCGCCTCGCTTGGCCTCTTCGCCGAGGGCTTTGTCGCCAAAACTTGCAGTACGCCCGGTACAGCGGCGTTTTGGCTTCGCGCCCTCGGCGAAAATTCCGGCGCGAGGCGACACGATGCATTGCACCCCGGGCTGCTAGAGCGCGGTCGAAATCGCTTAGCAGACCGCGCGTTCACCACCATTTGGATAAGGTGGTATTGCATGCGCGATATCGCCAGCCTCAACCAGCTCATTCGGATACCATTGGCGCTCGACCAGCCATGAGTGCCGACGCATCGAATGATTTCTTTGAATTCTGTCCCTCGCTGTTGTTCGTCGCCGACGAGCGCGGGACTCTGCTTCACTGGAGCAAGGCTCTCACGGAGCGCTTCCGATCCCGACTCACGCACAACCCCACGCTCGCCTCGCTAGCGGCACCCGATGACAGCGAGGCCGTGACCGGGTTCTTGCGCACGCTGGCCGAGAGCGAGCTCCCGGTCAGCTGTAGGTTTCGCGTGCCCGACGAGGGCGAGGGTCACACCCAGGTACGCTGCGAGGCACGCCGGGCGCCGAACGGCTCGATCCACGGCGTCATCGAGGTCGTCCCGCCCGCTGACGCCGACGACGACGCCGACGACGACGGCGATCTCCTCGCGGCCCGGGTCGAACGCAAGCTCTTGCGGACGATCATGGACACGCTCGACATCGTGCTGTGGGCCATCGACACCACCGGCAAGTTCATCTACCACGACGGCAAGGCGGTCACGACCGCCGGCGTGACCCCCGGTCAGTATCTCGGCAAGAAGGTCTTCGATCTCTACCCGCTCGATCTCCACGCGCCGATCGCCGACGCCCTCGCGGGGAAGCCGTCCCACGACACGTCCAAGGCCCACGACATCTGTTGGGAGACCTGGTTCATCCCGCTGGCCAACACCGCCGGCGAGACCGAGTACTGCGTGGGCTTGTCCCTCGACGTCACCAACGTGGTCCGCACCGAGCTCGAGCTCAAGCGCCAGCTCGCCACCATTCAAGACCAGCAACGCGCGATCCTCGAGCTGTCCGCGCCGCTGATCGAAGTCTGGGACAAAGTCCTGACCGTGCCCCTCGTCGGCACCATCGACAACGAGCGCGCCAACGATCTCATCGAGCGCCTGCTCGTCGAGGTCGGCCGCGCGAACGTTCGCTTCGCAATCGTCGACCTGACCGGCGTCGACGCCCTCGACACCGCGACCGCGAGTCACATCTTGCGCCTGCTCGACAGCCTCCGGCTGCTCGGCGTCGAGGGCCTGATCACGGGCATCAGCCCCAGGGTTGCCCAGACCATGGCCGGGCTCGGCATCGACCTCGGTGTCGTCACGACCCGCCGCACCCTCCGCAACGGCCTTCGCTACTGCATGGAGGCGCTGCGCGCCTGAGCCCGCCAACCTCGCTCACGCCCGGAGGCAGTCGAGGGCAGCGCGCAGCGGATCCCGGGGCCTCGCCCCCGACGAGTCATCCACATATCTGGCCCGCTGGCCGGTTCTCGGGGTTCAGGCCGCCAGCTGCCCGGCGCGCAGAGCGGCGAGACGCTCGAGCGACGCAAAGGTCATTCGCTGCCACGACACCGACCGGTCGTAGCGAACATCGATGCCCCGCCCGAGCGCGGCGAGGCGCTTCACGAACTTCATCACGACGACCATCGTCGAGCTGGAGATGTGCTCGAGGCGCGAAAGATCGAAAACGATGTTTCGATCGAGTTCGATGAGCTTCTCGAACACCGGGTTGAGCGCCGCGGCGGGCCTGCGCTCGGCGGCACGGCCGCTCCACCTCACGTGAACGAGGTCGCCAGAGATAATCTCGAGGCCGAGTTCGATGCGAGCGCTCATGGCGATCATGTACCAGAAGAATTCCGCTCTGCATAGAATATTTTTCACAAATACTGGATTTGATGGCCGATATACACATTAATACTGGAAAACCTAGGCGGTCACACAGTTCCAAATTCTACAAATACTGGATTTCAAGATCGGGCCCTTCCTCGACGATGTCCCAAAACGCCACAGAACAAGCTCCTCGGCCGGTTTTTCGAGTTTGACCCAAAACAGCGCATTCCACGCGTACACTCCAGGTGTATGGTCTGCACATGTCCAACGTGGGCCCGAGGCCCCCAAAGACGCGCCTGAACTGGCGCAGCTACCGCAGTCTATGGAGGGCGAGATGCTCGAAGATGTGGCGCGGAGTGTCGAAGCAGCCGCTGGCTGCTGGCGGGCGGTCCCGATTCGGGACCGGCTAAAGGTGCTGCGCAGGGCGGGCGCGACTCTGCGCAAAAACCGCGAAGCCTTGCTCGACTGCCTCCGCGCCGACGGCTTATCCACAGCTCTGGCCGAGTACTACGGCGCCTGGATCTTGCGCCAGGGCGAGGCCGATCTGCTCGAGCACACCGCGACCGAGCTGCTTCGCTCCACGCCCTCGAGCTCGGAGGTCCTGGTCCGCAGGCCCGATGGCGTCGTCGCGCTGATCACGCCGGGCAACTCACCGACGATCAACTCCGCGCCGCTGTTCTCCATGCTCCTCGCTGGCAACGGCGTGATCATGCGGGCGCCCGGGCACGACGGTGGCGTCCGCCTGATCGCCTCCGAGTGCATCGGGACCGCGCTCGAGGATGCGGGCTACTCGGCCAAGCTCGTCCAGGTCGTGACCGGCCGATCGAGGCCGCTGCTCGAAGCCATCTACAGCAGCGACGTGGTCGACACCATCGTGTTCTTCGGCAACGCGATCGCGGGCCAGTCGGTCGCCGAGCGGGGCCACGCGGTTGGCAAGAAAGTGGTGCTCGAGCTCGAGGGCAGCGACTGCATGGTGGTCTGGTCCGACGCCGACCTCGAGGGCGCGCTCGACAGCGCGATCCGAGGCTTCGACTTCTCCACCCAGCCCTGCCCGATCCCCAAGCACTTCCTCGTCCACCCGGCGATCGCCTCGGACTTCGTTCGTGGCCTGTGCCAGCGCGCCAGCGCGCTGCAGACGGTGGAGGCCGACCCCGAGCGCGGCTCACTCGTGCCCTTGTTTCGGCCGGAGAAGTTCGACCTGCTCCTCGCCGAGGCCAGGCGTCGGGGCGAGATCGCTACCGGTGGGCATCGCGTCGACGCGAGCGGTCAGCCGTCCGAGACCGGCAGCTACGGCGCGCCGACCGTGGTCATGCTCGACCATCATCTCGCCGGGCACGACACCGGGCACGATGACCTGCTCGAGAGCCCGCTGTTCTGCGAAGAGATCAACGTGCCGATCCTCCCCGTCGTCAGCTACGCCGGGGACGACGCCGCGATCCTCGACGCGATGCTGCGGACGATCAACGGCATCCCCTTCGGCCTTCGGACCTCGCTGTGGACCCGCGACGACGCGGTCGCAACCACCTTCGTGCGCGCGGCCAAGGACGTCGGCCTGATCATGATCAACCGCGATCACGCCCACCACCCGAGCTACCTGTCGCCGTGGGGGGGGCCCAAGCGCTCCGGGGGGCCCCACGGCGAGAGCCACCTGTTTTGGCAAAAGACCTCGCACCTCCAGGGCGTGGTCGCGTCGCCAGCGATCGTCCGCGCGGCGCTGCTCGGCGCCGGCGACAAGGTCGAGCTCGAGATCGTCGATGAGGTCGCGTGGCTGACCCTCAACCGACCCGAGCGCCACAACGCGGTCGATCGGGGCCTCGCCGAGGAGCTCTCGGAGGCCGTCGATCAGCTCGTCGTCGACGCCGCTCAGATCCGCGCGCTCGTGCTCCGGGGCGCCGGGCCATCCTTTTGTAGCGGCGCCGATCTAAAGATGCTGCGCCACCTCGACGCCAAGGCGGCGCGACGCTTCATGCAGGACGTGACCTGGACCCTCCGCCAGCTCGAGCGGCTCCCGGTCCCGAGCCTGGCCCTGGTCCGGGGCTTTTGCGTCGGCGGTGGGTTCGAGTTCGCGCTCCACTGCGACGCGATCCTCGCCAGCGAGAGCGCCGAGTTTGGCCTGCCCGAGGTCCGCCACGGGCTGACCACGACCGCGGGCGCCGTCGGCCGCCTCGCCCGCGCCGTCGGCAAACACCGCGCGACCGAGTGGCTGCTCTCGGGCGAGCGCTTCGACGCGGCCACGGCCCACGCGGCCGGGCTGCTCACGGCGGTCGTCCCTGATGACGAGCTCGACGCCGCGGCGACGCGCTGGTCCGCCCGCGCCCGGGCCCTGCCGCGCGCGGGCGTGACCGCGACCAAGCGCCTGCTCGCCGGGCTCGGCCACCCCGACACCTGGCTGCCCGAGCTCGAGGCCTTCGCCGCGCTCAAGACCGACCTCGATGGAGAAAGCACATGATTGATCTCGATGGACAGGTGGCGCTCGTGTCTGGCGGCTCGCGCGGGATCGGAGCGGCGATCTGCCGCGCGCTCGCGGGCGCCGGGGCCAAGGTCGCCGTCAACTACCGCACCAGCGAGGCCGCGGCCCGCGAGCTGTGCGAGGCGATCGAAGCTCGCGGGGGCCAGGCGCGCGCGTTCGCGGCCGACGTCAGCGAGGCCGCGCAGGTCGAGGCCCTCGTCGAGTCGGTCACCGAAGCCTGGGGCCCCGTCAACGTGTTGGTCCACAACGCCGGCCTCCAGCACTCGGCCATGGCGCACCGCATGCGCGACGAGCAGTGGCACGCCGCCCTCGGCGTCAACCTTCACGCGGCCTTCTACCTGGCCCGCGCGGTCCTGCCCGCGATGCGCACGGCCGAGTCGGGCTCGATCGTGTTCATCGCCTCGGCTTCGGGCTCGATCGCCCAGGCCGGCGCGGCCGGCTACGTCGCGGCCAAGCACGGGCTGATCGGCCTGACCAAGGCCCTGGCCCTCGAGTCGGCCCGCAAGGGGATCCGCGTCAACGCCGTGTCGCCCGGTCTGACCGACACCGACCTCGTCGCCGAGCTCAGCCCCGAGCAGCGCGCCGGGTTGCTCGGGATGGTCCCGCTCGGGCGCATGGCCACGCCCGACGAGGTCGCCGCGACCGTCGAGTGGGTGGTCCGCGGCGCGAGCTACTCGACCGGCAACGTGTTTCATGTCGGCGGCGGCGTAGCGATGGGCTGAGCGAGGCACATGAGCAGCAACGCACGAGACTCAAACCTCGCCAATTTGGTCATTCGCGCGGCACGCGAGACGCCCCACGCGATCGCGGTCGACGCTCCCGATGGCCAACTCAGCTACGCCGAGCTCGATGACCAGGCCGCGCGACTCGCCGGCGCGCTGTCGGCAGCCGGCGTCGAGGTTGGCGATCGCGTGGCGCTGTGGCTGGCCAAGTCGACTCGGGCCGTCGTCGCGATGCAGGCCGCGCTGCGCCTCGGCGCGGTCTACGTGCCGATCGATCCCGACAGCCCGGGGGCGCGCGCGCGCAAGATCATCGTCGACTGTGACGCCCGCTGCCTGGTCACGGACCCGGGCCGATCGAGCCCCCTGAGGGCTGAGGACCCTGCGATCACCTCGATCGGCTCCGACGATCCCGGGGCGATCGCCTACGAAGACGCGCTGGCCACAGACCCGCTGAACGAGCCGCGCGCGCTCGATCCCGAGCGCCTCGCCTACATCCTCTACACCTCGGGCTCGACCGGCACGCCCAAGGGCGTCTCGCTCAGCCATCGCGCGGCGCTGGCCTTCGTTCATTGGGCCCACGAGACCCTCGCCGCGAGCCCCGACGATCACTTCTCCTCGCACGCGCCCTTTCACTTCGATCTGTCGATCCTCGATCTCTACGTCGCGTTCTCGGCTCGCGCGCGGGTCTGCCTGATCCCCGAGGGCCTCGCCTACGCGCCCAGGCAGCTGGTCGAGTTCATCCGCAAGCACGGCATCACTGTCTGGTACTCCGTGCCCTCGGCGCTGATCATGATGATGGAGCACGGTGGCCTGCTCGAGCTCGACGAGCCGCCCTCGCGCGTGGTCTTCGCCGGCGAGCCCTTCCCGATCAAGCATCTGCGCAGGCTCCGAGCTCGGTTCTCGTCCGTGCGCCTGCTCAACTTCTACGGCCCGACCGAGACCAACGTGTGCACCTTTCACGAGGTGCTCGATATCGACCCGAGCCGCGTGAGCCCGGTCCCGATCGGGCGGGCGTGCTGCGGCGACGAGGCGTGGGCCGTGACCGCCGAAGGCGCGCGGGCGCGGGTCGGCGAGTCGGGCGAGCTGATGGTCCGCGGCCCGACGACGATGACGGGCTACTGGGGCCACCCTCCCCTGGGCGACCGAGCCCACGCGACGGGAGACATCGTGCGCGTGGTCGAGGACGGCGTCTACGAGTACCTCGGCCGCCGTGACCATATGGTCAAGGTGCGGGGCATGCGGATCGAGATCGGTGAGATCGAGTCCGCGCTGCTCGAGCACCCTGCGCTGCGCCACGTCGCGGTCGTCGTCGTCGGGACCGGGCTCGCGGCCCGGCTGGTCGCCTTCGTCTGCGCGGACACGCGCGTGTCTCTGATCGGCGTCAAAGGCCATTGCGCACAGCGCCTCCCTCGGTACATGGTCATCGACGAGGTCAGGACGGTCGATGCGCTGCCGCGAACCGGCAACGGCAAGATCGATCGGCGGCTCCTGACGCAGCTGGCAACCAAACATGAAGACGAGCACGACACGGATGAACGCGACTGAAGTCAACCAGGCACTCGAAGGTTTCATCACCGAGAAGCTGCTCCATGGCGACGGCGCCGACTTGACCCTCCAGACCCCGCTGCTCGAGTACGGCATCGTCGACTCGCTGGCGATGGTCTCGCTTTTGACCTTCGTCCAAAACAGCTTCGGCGTGACGATCCCCGACGGCGAGGTCTCGCCGCGCAACTTCAAGACCATCGAGGCGCTCTCGGCTCTGATCATGCGCGTCCACGGAGAAGCCTCGAACGGTGCGTGATCGCTACGACGTGATCGTGATCGGCGGGGGCCCAGCGGGCTCGTCGTCAGCGATGTTGTTGGCCCAGCGCGGGCTCTCGGTCCTCGTGGTCGAGAAGGACCCCTTCCCCCGCTACCACGTCGGCGAGAGCCTGACCGGAACCGGCGGTGACTTCATCGCCCGGGTCGGCCTCGCCGACCAGATGGCCGCGTTCGACTTCCCGGCCAAGCCCGGGGTCAAGGTCGTCGGCCGCGAGGGGGCCAAGTACTTCGTCCCGGTCCTGCGGCCGACGTGGCAGGTCCGCCGGGCCGAGTTCGACAATTTGCTGCTCGAGCACGCGATGGCCAAGGGCGCCGAGCACGTCCTCGGCACCGTCACCGACGTGATCCTCGACGGCGAGCGGGTCGTCGGCCTGACCCTGAGCACGGCCGCGGGCGACGAGCAGTCCCTGCGCTGCTCGATGGTGATCGACGCCTCGGGTCAGGGCGTGTTCATGTCGCGCAAGGAGATCGCGGGTCCCCGTCGGGTCGCGGCCTTCAGCCGCCAGATCGCGCTCTACTCCCAGTTCAAGGGGGTCGAGCCCGACGTCGGCGAGCAGTTCAACTCGACGGTCATCTTCTACCGCGACACCTACCACTGGGCGTGGTTGATCCCGATCAGCTCCGACACCGTCTCGATCGGGATCGTCCTGCCCACGACCAGCTACAAGCTCCGCGGCGGCACGGCCAAGGCGGCGATGGCCTGGGGCCTCGGCCACCTCAACGCCGAGCTGACCGAGCGCACACGCGAGGCCGAGCAGGTCGAGGACATGCACGTCTCGCGCAACTACTCCTACCGCGTCGATCCCTTCGTCGGCCCCGGGTGGCTGTGCGTCGGCGACTCGCACTGCTTCACCGATCCGATCTTCTCGTTCGGCGCGTCCCTGGCCATGACCGAGGCCGAGGCCGCGGCCGACACGGTCGCCGCCGCGATCGCCGACCCCAGCGCCGAGCCCGAGCTGCTCGCGTCCTACGCCCACTACTGCAACACGGGCCAGGGGCGGGCGAGCGAGCTGATCCGCTACTTCTGGAAATTCCCGGCCTTCTTCAAGTTCCTGACCCAGGGCCAGTACCGCGACGACCTCATCCGCCTCCTGGCCGGCGACTGCTTCACGCCCGAGCCGCTCCCCGCGACCCTCGAGATGCGCGCCAACCTCGACGACTCGCCGGTCCTCCAGCGGATCCCCGCGGGCCGGGCCCGGGACATCGCCGCGCGGATCTATCGCCGCTTCGACTTCTTCCAGGGCGTCGACGCGGCCTTCCTCGAGCTGTGCGAGGACGCCGTCATGATCTCGTTCATCCTCAGCGAGGATGACATCGACCTCTACGACTCGCTGCGCGACTTCGAAGAGCAGCTCGTCGCCGACTTTGGCCGCGACGACCTCGCGATCTTCAGCTTCACGCCCGACATCATCGACGCGATGCCCTCGGTCGCCAACGCCTTCCCGATCGTCGATCGCCGGCCCGCGGCGCAGCGGGCCATGCCCCAGGCCGAGGGCGACGGCGGGGGTATGCTGTGAGCGGCCGTCGCCACCTCGAGCTGCCGGTCGTCGAGCCCGGTCGTCACACCTACACCCAGTCCGAGCTCGCCGACCGGTTTCGCCGACGCCTCGCCCGGATCGAGGGCGCCGACGCGATGCGCCAGATGGTGACCTTCGTCTACGAGCGCTCGAGCATCGACGCGCGCCACCTCGAAGAAGACATCGAGACCGTCGAGGCCCAGACCGGCTGGTACCGACTGGTCAACGCCGCGACCCTCTCGCTGGCCCAACGGACCCTCGAGCGCCTGCTTCGTCCGGATCTGCCGGCCGACAGCTTCGACGCGCTGGTCGTGGTCAGCGCCAGCTACGCGGGCTTCCCCTCGCTCAGCCGCCGACTCCAGAGCGCGCTCGGGATGCGGCTCGACGCGCAGTGCTACGACCTCACGGGTCTCGGCTGCGCCGGGCCAACCCACGGTCTGCACCTCGCCGACATGCTGATCACCAGCGGCGCGTGCCAGCGCGTGTGCGTGGTCTGTGCCGACGTGATGGGCACCCACGGCGAGAGCCGGGTCCACAACGAGCCCCCGGACATGTCGCAGCTCGTCGCCCACTGCCTCGCGTCGGACGGCGCGGCCGCGCTCGTGGTCAGCGCCGAGCCGACCCGCGACGACTGCATCTCCTGGGAGGGCTGCCGCCTCGACTCGCGCCTGTGGCCCAACAGCCTGGCCGAGAACGACTTCACCGCGTCCGAGGACAACCAGCCGCTGATCTCCGTCGGCAAGGAGATCCGCACCCGCCTGCTCGACGAGCTCCGACCGGCGGTCGAGCAGGCCAACCCGGACACGACCTACTTTCACCCGGGCGGCGCCTCGCTGATGCGCCAGCTCGGGGCGGCCTTCCCGGCCCTCGTGCCCTCGCTCGACATCTCGAGCGAGGTCTTGCGCGCCCACGGGAACATCGGCTCGGCCTCGGTCCTGTGGGTGCTCCACGACGCGTGGAAGGCCGGCCGCGCGTTCGGGCCCGACCTGCGCCTGGTCGCGCTCGGGCCGGGGATCGTCTCGACCCAGCTTCACTTCACAGGCGTGCGCCACTCGAACTAGCCCATGCAAGACGTCCTCATCATCGGTGGCGGCCCCGGCGGCTCGGCGCTCGGCAGCTACCTGGCCAAGGCCGGGATCTCGAACACGATCTTCGAGTCCGCGATCCACCCCCGAGCCCACGTCGGCGAGTCCCTCGTGACCTCGACAACCCGGATCTTCCAGGACATCGGCTTCCTCGACACGATGGAGCGCGAGGGCTTCGTGCGCAAGTACGGCGCGTCGTGGCACCCGATCAAGCGCAACGCCGAGCTGACGATCGAGTTCGCCGAATTCCCCCAAGCTGGGATCGAGCAGGACTACACCTACCACGTCGACCGCGCTCGCTTTGACGCCTTGATGCTCAAGCACGCCAGCGAGCTCGGCTCGAAGGTCTACCAGGGCACCGAGGTCAACGAGGTCCTGTTCGACGGCGATCGGGCCCGGGGCGTGCGCGTGACCGTGGCCGGCCAGACCCTCGACGTCGAGGCCAGGTACGTCGTCGACGCGAGCGGCCGCCGGGCGCTGCTCGGCCGCCAGCTCAAGCTGCTCGAGAAGGACTCACAGTTCGATCAATTCGCGACCCACGCGTGGTTCGAAGACGTGACCCGCAGCGCCACCGGGCGGACCCACGACATCCACATCTACTTCCTCCCGGTCGAGCGCGGCTGGGTCTGGCAGATCCCGATCACCGAGACCATCACCTCGGTCGGCGTGGTCGTCGAGAAGCGCGACTTCCTCAAGCAGAGGGGCTCGGACGAGATCGAGGCCTGGTTCAACGAGATGGTCGCCTCGACCCCCGACGGCGCCATCGCGATGCAGCACGCCCGCCGCGTCAACGAGTTCAAGCGCGAGGGCGACTACAGCTACAGCATGTCGCGCTTCACCGGCCCCGGCTACATGATGATCGGCGACGCGGCCCGCTTCGTCGATCCGATCTTCTCGTCGGGGGTCAGCGTCGCAACCTACTCGGCCAAGTACGCCGCCGAGGCGATCCGCCGCGTGCTCCAAGGCGGGGCCGACGAGCGCGAGGCCTTCGATCACTACGAGACCACCCTGCGCGCGGGCTGCAACATCTGGTACGAGTTCATCTGCCTGTACTACCGCTTGCTGCCCCTGTTCACCCTGTTCATCCAAAACGACGACTATCGGATGCAGATCCTGCGACTGCTCCAAGGTGAGGTGTTCGACCGCGGCGAGGTCACGGTCCTCGACGCGATGCGCAAGTTCATCAACGCCGTCGAGAGCAACGATGAGCACCTCATGCGGCCCTACCTCGGCGACGTCGACCTGAGCGTCGTCGACGAGCTCCGGGCGCCCCAGCGCGCGCGCTGAGGGCCGAGCCCCCTCGCGGCCAGGATCAAAACTCCGGGCAGGGGATCGGCATCCGGGCGTCGGCCATCGCCGGGAACGCGCCGTCTTCAATGGTCGAGAGGGCCTCGGGCAGCCACCACCCGGCGATGTCCGCCAGCGGGTTGCCGGCCACGTCCACGACTCGCGGGTGCGCAGCCTGGGCGTAGTGCAGATGGATGCCCCCGGGGATGTCGAGGGCCGCGGCCTCGGCGAGGGTCTCGCAGGTGTAGGGGTTGAGCGGATAGGACAAGCTCAGCCGCAGCTCGGCCGGATCCTCGCCGGGCTCGATCGTGGCCACGATCGTGAGCCCGTGGCGCTCCCACACGTCCGCGGCGTCGCCCTGGCCCGGCACGCTGTAGAGGTGCCGGGACAGATCGTAGTAGACGGTGTACCCGAACTCGTCGAGCGCGAACGCGACGCCGAGGCGGAAGTGTGAGGAAGGATCGACCTCGTCGACCGGGGCGAGGGGCTCGGAGAAGCGCAGCACGACGGTGCTCGCGTCCTCGAAGCGCGCGCTCTCGAGCTCGGGCGGCGTCTCGTCGCCGGCCCCGCAGCTCGCCAGGACCGGCGCGAGCGCGCACACCCCCAGGCCGACCCCGCGGACTGCCGGACCTCGTTCGAGACGGTCGCCCATGGCCACACGATACCGCGTCGACTTGTCCCTGCGGCAGGATGTCTCACCCCGGGCGCAGATTGTTTTGCCAGCACCACGGGCTGCTAGGGTGCCAGAATCATGACCCTGTCTGCTCGCATGCGCACCCTCCTCGCCGCATCTCCCCTCGTTGTCTGCCTCGGCGTCCTCGGCTGCGACGGCGACGGCGACGGTGACGACCACGACGACCACGCTCACGACACCGGCGAGAGCCACGGGGACACCCACGGCGAGACCCACGGCGAGACCCACGGCGAGTCCGACTGCGCCAGCGAGGATCGCGACGACGAGTTCATGGTCGGCCTGAGCAAGTCCGGCGAGAAGGCGAGCGTGACCTTCGTCTCCGCCGACCCGGCCCCGCCTGCCCTCGACGACAACACCTGGGTCGTCTCGGTCACCGATCTCGGCGGCGCCCCGCTGAATGTCGGCATCACCGCGACCCCGATGATGCCCGACCACGGCCACGGAACGCCGGTCGAGGCCGTCGTGACCCCGAGCGCGACGACCCCCGGCGAGTACGAGATCAGCCCGGTCAACCTGTTCATGGCCGGCCTGTGGGAGGTCACTCTCGACCTCGACCTCGGCGGCGAGACCGATTCGGTGGTATTCGCCTTTTGTGTCGAGTGAGGCCGAAGCTCCTCCGATCCGCTTTACGCTCGCGTTTACGCTCGCGCGGGCGCTGATCGCCTGCGTCTCCTGTCTCGGCGCGCTCGCGTGCGCCGACGACAACGACGGCGGCGGCGAAGGCGACGACGAGCAGGAGCTCAGCTGCGTCGAGATCGACTACGCCGGCTGCTCGCAGCTCTACCCTCCGACCTGGGACCAGGTCTGGCAGCAGACCCTCGAGCCGAGCTGCGGCGGCGGCGGCTCGTCCTGTCACCCGAGCGGCGGCCCGGCCGGCAGCCTCACCTTCATGGCCCCGACCACCACCTACATGGAGCTGATCAGCGGCGCCCACGTCATCGCCGGCGATCCTGGGTGCAGCCCGCTGATCATCCGACTCGAGAGCGATGACCCGGGCGTGCGCATGCCGCCGGGCCAGACGCCGATCCCCGCGGGGGCGCGCTGCAGCATCGCAACTTGGATCGCCGACGGGGCCGTCGAAAATTGACCCACCCCGCGACCAGCAGCAGCCACCCGACGAGCGCCCACATCACGCTGCGCAACCTCGTCGCGGCGCGCTGGGTGTTGCTCTCGCTGGTCGCCGCGGCCTCGATCCTCGAGCTGACCGGCGGCGCGGCCGACTCCCTCGCAACCTGGCTCCCGGCGACCGAGCACCCCTGGGCCACCTTCACGATCATCGCCGTGTGGGCCGGACACAACGGCCTGAGCGCGTGGCTGCTCGCGCGCGACCGAGCCCGCGAGAGCATCGCGGGTGTCCAGCTGCTGATCGACGCCAGCGCCTTGACCGTGCTGCTCGGGCTCGCGGGCGGGTCGGCCAACCCCTTCACGATCCTCTATTTCTTGCCGATCACCCTCGCCACCCAGGTCTCACCGCGCTGGACCTGGGCCCTGGCCGCGTGGAGCCTGGCCTGCTTTGCGAGCCTGTTCGTGCTGGTGCCTGCGGTCGGCGAGGGCCCGATGCCCGAGATGGGCGCGATGCCCGAGATGAGCGCGATGCCCGACATGGGCGCCGCGGGCATGGGCCACGGACACTTCGAGGGTCACCTGCGCGGGATGTGGATCGCGTTTGGGCTGACCGGGGTGCTCATGACCTTCTTCGTCCACCGCATCGCCCTCGCGATCGCGCGCCAGCGGGCCGAGCTCGTCCAGCTGCGCCAGGACGCCCTCGAAGACCGCCACCTCGCCGCGATCGGGACCCTCGCAGCCGGCGCGGCCCACGAGCTCGGGACGCCGCTCGGGACGATGAAGCTCCTCGCTGACGAGTTCCCGCTGATGGACGCCGACGAGCGCAAAGACGCGCTGGCGACGATCCGCGAGCAGCTCGCGCGCTGCAAGCTCATCGTCTCGCGGATGGCCAGCCCGGAGCTGCGTGTCGAGAGCCTCGGCGTCGATCCGCGGGCGTGGCGGCTGCGCGAGCTCGCGCAGGCCCTCCGCGCCCTCGAGCCTGGCGTGCCCCTCGAGATCCAGCTCGACCCCGGGGTCGCCGAGCTCGCCACCCGCCAGCCCTTCGAGGTCCTCGCGCAGCTCTTGCGCGAGCTCGTGGCCAACGCCGCCGAGGCCTGCCGCCGCGCAGACGACCCCGAAGCCGGTATCGAGGTCCGGCTCATGGCCAACCTCGACGCCCGCGATCTCCTGCGCGTCGAGGTCCGCGATCGCGGCGTCGGGATGAGCCCGGAGCTGCTCGCGTCGGCCTTCGATCCCTTCTTCTCGACCCGGCCCGAGGGCTCGGGGATGGGCCTGGGCCTGTACCTCGCCCGCGCCCACCTGCGGCAGCTCGGGGGCTCGATCGCCCTCGACTCGACCGAGGGCGTCGGGACGACCGTGCGCGTCCAGCTGCCGCTGACTGCGACATACGAGCGCAGGTCAGGCGCTTAGGCGCCTGGATCAGACAGGCTATTCTCCCCCGCGCCCATGAGCGGTGAAACCAGCGGCCAGACGATCATGATCGTCGACGACGATCGGGCCTTTTGCGCGGCGCTCGCCGGCGCCCTGCGTCGTCGCGGCCACGCCTGCATCGTCGCTCACGACTACGACGAGGCCCTCGCCGAGGCCCTCGCGTGGCGTCCGGATCGCGCCGTCATCGATCTGCGCATGCCCGGTCGCGGCGGGCTCGAGCTCGTCGCGAGCTTGCGCGACCAGCTCCCGCAGCTGCGCATGGTCGTGTTGACCGGCTACGGCTCGATCGCTAGCGCGGTCGAGGCGATCAAGCTCGGCGCCGTCCACTACCTGACCAAGCCGGCCGAGATCGAAGAGGTCCTCGCGGCCTTCGAGCGGACCGAGCCGGTCCTGATCGACGCCCCGCCCCCGACCAAGGCCACGCCCCTCGACGAGCTCGAGTGGGAGCACCTCCAGCGGGTCCTGACCGACTGCGAGGGCAACGTGTCCGAGGCCGCCCGGCGGCTCGGGATGCATCGCCGCAGCCTCCAGCGCAAGCTCGCCCGCGGCCGCAAGGCCCACGGCGAAGACGAACCGGAGTAGCCCCGCTATCCTGTTCGGGTGCAGGTCTGGCCGAGCGCGAAGATCCGCGCCCACCTTGGCGTCGCCCTCGGCCTCGCCCTCGCGGGGCTCGCGGGCGCGGCCTTCGGCGCGTGGCCGTGGACGGCGGCCGCGCTCGGCCTCGGCCTCGGGGCGGGGTGGTACCTGTGGATGGCCGGCCGCTACCATCGCCGCCGCTCGCTCGTCGCCGAGCCCTTTCCCGAGCCGTGGCGCAAGATCCTCAACCGCCGGGTCGACTTTTACCGCTCGCTCGACAGCGACGACGCCCGGCGCCGCTTCGAAGACGACGTCCGCATCTTCCTGGCCGAGCAGCAGGTCTACGGCGCGGGCGAGGGCGACGCTCGGCTCGAGATCGACGACGAGACCCGCCTGCTGATCGCCGCGTCGGCGGCGATCCTCGGCCACGGCATGCCCGACCTCGAGTGGCCGCGGATGCGCGACATCGTCGTCCACCCCCGCGCCTTCGACGAGAACTACTCGGGCGAGGGCGACGCCCACATCTCTGGCATGGTCCACTACCAGGGGCCGATCCTCTACTCGGAGCGCGACCTCAAGCTCGGCTTTCGCCGCCACGACGGCCACAACGTCGGGCTCCACGAGCTCGCCCACGTCCTCGACCTCGCCGACGGCGCGGCCGACGGCGTGCCCGCCGGGGCCGCCTGGGTCAGCAGCGCGCCGTGGCTCGAGATCGTCAGCGATCGCCTCCGCAAGCTTCGCCAGCACCGCTACCCCCACGTGCTGCGCGACTACGCCGGGACCAACGAGGCCGAGTTCTTCGCGGTCGCGGTCGAGAGCTTCTTCGAGCGGCCCCGGAAGCTGCGCGACAAGGATCCGGAGCTCTACACGATGCTGAGCGAGTACTTTGGTCAGGATCCGGCCAAGACCCCGCAGCGTCGCAGCCCCCGCAAATTTCGCTGAGCCGAGCTCCGCGCGAGCGGGTCGGTCACGCGCGGTCCGGGGTCAGACGCCCCGACGCGGGTCACCCGCGCCCGCCGACCCCAGACGAGAGCCGCTCAGGCGGTGCTCGCGGCGGTGCGCTCGTTGATGCGCCCGAGCACCCGCTCGATGCACGCGACCGCGTCGTCGTTGCCGCAGCTGAGCATCTCGGGCCTGCGGCCGCCGTGACGCTCGACCCGGCGCAGGAAGCCGCGCAGATCCTCGGGCCCGGGGATCCGATGCATGATCGCCTCGCCGAGGTTCTCGCGCCGCAGATAGAGCGCGTTGAGGGTCTGCTCGAAGATGCCGCCGTTGGGCATGACCAGCAGCGGCTTGCCGAGGTACAGGGCCTCGGAGATCAGCGTGAAGCCAGCGGTCGAGACCACGGCCTTGGCGCTGGCCAGATCGACCAGGAAGCCGTCGATGTTCGGATCTTTGAACTCGATGTTGGGCATCGTGTTCGCGGCGTCGGGCGGCCGCTCGAAATTGTAGGCGATGAAGCGCTGCTCGGGCATCGCCTGCATGGCCTCGATCAGCCCGACGATCCCGGTTGGATCGTTGTGATAGACGAGCACGTGCTCGCCGGCGCTCGGCTCGATCTCGCGGACGGCCGCGCGGAGGATCGGCGGGACCAGGGTCGCCTGGCCGGGGTAGCGCAGCGGCGGATAGAAGAACGAGCTGACCACGACGTGCTCGGGCTGCCGGGGCATGACCGTGTTGATGACCAGGCGCGCGACCCAGGCGTCCCAGGCGTAGCGGCGCGGGACCTCGTAGCGGGTGTGGGTCAGGATCTGCTGATGGTTGAAGCACATCAGCGGCAGGCCCATGCGCTGGGCCGCGCGGACCGAGTAGCTCTCGAAGTCGGTGATCAGGAGATCGGGCTGGAAGGTCTCGAAGCGCTCGATCAGCCCGTCGACGACCCCGCGGGTCTCGATCGCCTTCTTGCCGACCTGCAGGAGGCTGGTCCACAGGCGGATGTGGTTGTTGTGCATCAGGTGACGCAGGACCGGGACCTCGATCACCTCGCGGCCCTGATCGGCCAGCAGGCGTCCCGCGCCACCGCCGGCGCAAAACAGCAGCTCGTGGCCTCGAGCCTCGAGCGCCTCGGCCATGGCCGTGACCCGCGAGCTGTGGCCGCGACCTTGTGAGGTCAGCGCGTAGACGATGCGCGCGCTCGGGACGCGGCGGTCGCTGACCGTCGCAGGGCGCTCCGCACTCTCCTCGTGCGACTCGAAGTGGGGAAGTAGTGCAGCGGAGGTCACGGCGATTGGCAATTTCACGCGAGCGCGCGCTCGCTGGTGCTCACCAACATACGGTGAGCGAGGGGCGCGACCATCTCTGCGAACACCCGGCGCTGGATGGCGGCGCGTTCGTAGCTGGACAGACGACCGTAGTCACTGCCCGGCGAAGGTCCTGGCACAGGTCCCAGATCTTGGCCCGAGGAATTGAAGGTGACGCGAGAAGCGTGGGTCGCCAGCCTTCGGCGCAACGCGGGCGCGACCTCCGGAGCGTGGCGTTCGAGCAGCCAGCGCAGCGTCCGCCAGGCCAGCGCAGCGTGGCGCGCCTCGTCGGCGGCGATCTGGTTGAGGACAGACGCGTGCATGGCCTCCGAGTCGCGGCACGCCTGGGCCGCGACCGCAGCCTCGGCCGCGGCCATGCTCTCGTTGATGCAGCCCTCCTCGAACACGGCGATCGCTATCGCTGCGGGATCTCCGACCCGCGAGTCCGACACAGTACCGGAGATATCGCCGAGTGGAAGTGGAAGCGGAAGTGGAAGCGGACCGGCCCGCAGCGGCACTCCCGCGTGGCGCGAGGCCAGCTCGAAGCAGGCCCGAGCGTGCTCGAGCTCGTCGCTGCTGGCCTCCAAAGCCGCGCGGATCAGCCCTGCGGGCGCACCTATCGACATCAGGTCCCGGGCCGCGCGCGCGAACGAGGCGACCGAAGCGTGCTCGTAGAGGGCGTCCTGGGCCCAGGCGGCCGCGAGCTCCGGACTCCCAGGTGCGCCGCCGCCTTGCGGGATCTCTCCGACCAGCGCGGCCGTCGTGAGCTCACCGTCGACGACCCACGGGCGCCCGCCGACGCACTCCTGGACGTAGGCCCGGGCCGCGTTGCCGCCCTCCCCTGCGACGACGAAGCCGTCCCAGTTGCCCGTGATCGCCAGCGGGACCAGGCCGACCGTGGTCACGCGGGAGACGCTGCCAGACTCGTCGATGTCGTAGATCGTGCCGTTGGTCGTGACCGCGAAGCCACCGTTGTAGGCGGCGATGTCGCCGTCGAGATCGGCGTCGAGCACGGTCCAGGTGCTGGCGTCGGCGTCGCGGAACAGCAGCTGGTCGACGCTCGCCAGCGCGAGTGAGGACGCGTAGGAGCTGCCGCTGTCCCCCGACACCCGACCGCCGGCGATCAGATCTGCGCTGGTGCCCAGCTCCTGGCGCAGCCACACGCCGCTTGGATCGGTGGCCGCCCACGCGCTGCCGCCGTCTCCGATCACCCAGATCTCGTCGTGGGTCGCAAACACCGCTCGCAGCCCGCCCCAACCCTCGGCTGGCGCGACGACCTCGGTCCAGCTCACCCCGTCGTCGGTCGAGACCAGCACCCGCTCGGCCGCGATCGCAACGAGAAAAGTCCCGGCCTCGAAGCTTCCCCGGGCGACACCGAGGAGGTCGTCGGTCACGGTGGACTCGTGTGCCTGCCAGGTTAGACCGGAGTCCGGCGAGCTCAGGATCGTACCGCCGTCGCCGACGACCAGGGTCGTGCCAAACGAGACAACACCGCGCAGCGCCACGTTCACGGGGGTGCTGAGCGAGGCTGAGTCACCGTTGACGCTGGTACCCTGATGGACCACCGCGCCCCCGGCCCCGACAGCGACGAGGGTGTCGTAGTCTCCTCCGCGGGTCAGCGCGAAGATGTCGGCGCTCGTTCCCAACTCGACGGCCTGGACCTCGGACCAGGGTTCAGGGCACGAGAAAAAGAACGGGCAGCCCGTCATCGTCCCGAGCGCGGCCGCGGCACAAGCCGTGGTCAGCAGGCGGACCGCGAGAGTCAGGGCGCGAGAGTTCATCGGCGGGGCTCTGCCGACATGGTCGACCGTGTCCGCGATCGTGGCAAGCGTAGGACCCGGATTTGCGCCTGGCGCGGCTTCAAAACGGCCTCAGATCCCCAGATCTCGACTCCGACGTTCTAGAGCATGCTTGCACGGACTGGGTCCAGCCCGGAGCCTGGGCCCGTTTTGGTCCAGGGGGCAGCGGGGCTAGCAGCCCGGGCTGCTAGCAGCCCGGGCTGCAATGCATCGTGTCGCCTCGCGCCGGAATTTTCGCTGAGGGCGCGAAGCCAAAACGCCGCTGTACCGGGCGTACTGCAAGTTTGGGCGACAAAGCCCTCGGCGAAAAGGCCAAGCGAGGTGGCGCGAGGCATTGCACCCCGGGCTGCTAGACTCCGCCGGTGAAACCCGGCCACGCCCTCGCCGCTTCGAGCCTGATGCTCGTCCTCGGCTGTCACCGCGTCGAGAGCGGGGTCGAGCCCGAGCCCCTCGGGTACGGCGCCGGGCCCCACCTGACGCCCGCCTCGGGCTACGAGCCCGATCCGGTCCCCCGCGCTTCGCCCACGCCCTGGACGCCGCCCGAGCGCGAGGCGCGGCCGAGCCTGGCCGCCGTGAGCCCCGCGCCGACCGAGCCCCTCGGGTACGCCCGAGACGTCGTCCGCGTGTGCGAGCACATCACGGCCCTCGACGAGACCCAGGACACCGCCAAGTGCCTCGGGCGCTACCGCATCGCCCAGGTCTTTCGGCCGATCGGACAGTGGAAGACCCTCGCCGCGTGCATCGAGGCGGCGACCGAGCTTCGCGCGATCGCGGCTTGTGAGCAGGCGACCCCGCCCACCTTCGCCATGGTCGACGCCTACCCCCACGAGTCGTCGGTCTGCATGCACGTGTTCGCCCTGACGATCGTCGAGCAGCTCGGCCCCGACCCGATGCTCGCCACCGAGCGGATTTTGGAGTTCGAGCCCCTCCTGCGCCAGTGCGTGAACTCGCTGGTGACCGAGGAGCGAGACCAGCGCAACCCCAGCGACTACATGAAGTTGCTCGAGTGCATCGAGGGCGCGCAGACCACCGAGGGCGCCGACGCCTGCTCGTGAGGCCGTGTAGACTGCTCGGATGCGCGCTCGCTTCGTCTGGGTCCTGCCCGCCGCCATGCTCGGGCTCATGGCCTGCAAGCCCAAGCCGCCGAAGGTCCCCGACGACGAGCCCAAAGCCACGGGCGCGAGCGGCTACGGCGACGCCGCCTACTCCACCGGCATCGCGCCGATCCAGGTCTGCGAGCACCTCGCGGCGATGGTCGCCGCCGAAGCCGGGATCCCCGACCCCCAGATCGATCCGAGCATGATGGCCGAGTGCGAGCGAGAGCTGAGCATCGAGGCGGCGACCCGCGGAACCTCCAACTGGAACGAGGTCGCCGGCTGCGTGCTCGAGGCCCAGACCGAGGCCGACATCAACTACTGCGACCGGACCTACCCGCTCCCGGGCTCGGGCAGCGCGGCCTCGCCAGCGCCGAGCGGCGACGACAGCCGCGAGCGCCGCGTCTGCGAGCACATGTTCGAGATCGTCATGATCGAGGCCACCGCCGAGCTCGGCGAGGCGCCCCAGATCACGGCCTCGGAGCGCCGACAGCTCAGCGACGAGTGCGTCGCAACCTTGGTCCAGGAGGAGCGCCCGAACCGCGACGCCGCCAGCTACGATCAGCTGCTCAGCTGCATCGGCGCCGCCAATTCCGGCGCCGAAATGGAGCGGTGCTGACTCGCTCAGTCGCCCATGAAGGCGCGGGCGAAGTCGCGTAGGCGCAGGACCGAGGGGATCCCGTCGCGGCTTTGGAAGGTGAGCTCCTCGGCGAAGTTGACGTTGGCCGCCGCCTGCCAGGCGACGAAGGCCCGGCCGCCGGGTGAGTCGAGCAGCTGGTTGACGCGGGACTCGTAGTTGCCGACCACGGCCGCGACCAGGGCCTGGCCGTCGGCGTTGAGGCGGGCGGCGACGCCGTCGGCCTCGGCCCGGACGCGCTGGTCGTAGGCGAGGGTCTCGGCCTGGATGTTCTTGATCCCGAGCAGGTACTTGTCGCCGTACTCCTCGGGCGCGCCGCCGATCGCCTTGGCCGCGACGGCCAGCAGCGCGGCCTTTTGACCCGGGGTCAGCTCCTCGAGCCTGCGCCGGGCGGCGCCGGGCTCGAGGTCGACGCTCTGCTCGGCGAGCTCCGCGAGCTCGGCGAGCTCCTCGGAGGTCAGCCCGGCGAGGGCCTCACCGGGGTCGGGGGTCTCGCCCTCGGGCGTCTCGCCTTCGGACGTCTCGCCTTCGGGCGTCTCGCCTTCGGCGGTCTCGCCTTCGGCGGTCTCGCCCTCGGGCGTCTCACCTTCGGCGGTCTCGCCTTCGGCGGTCTCGCCCTCGGGCGCCTCTCCCTCACCGAGGCGCATCGCGCTCGGCTCGACGGCCAAGAACCCGACCTGGTAGGCCCGGTCGAGGCGCGCGAGTCGGGCGGCCCAGTCCTGCTCGCGCGCGGACGCCAGCGCGAAGGTCTTTTGCTGGTAGTTGTCGAGATCCTGCTGGATGTCGGCGACCTCCTTGCGGGCGCCGTCGAGCAGCTTGTTCTGGGCGTTGAGCTGGATCTGGAGCAGCTGCTGCTCGTACTCGGGCCGGAAGAACACCGCGCGCATCAAGATCGCGTCCGCTTCGACGTGGAGCGCCGCGAGCTCCTCGTTGAGCACCGCGAGGGCCCTGGCCGTGACCTCGTTGCGCCGATCGGTGTCGTAGAAGTCGCTGCTCTGGAGATCGGCGAGGTGCTGGCGCAGGACGCCGACGGTCGTCTCGCGCGTCAGGCGTTGAAAGCGAAAATTGCCCTGGCCGTCCTCGACATGGTTGCCGGCCGTGACGATCTCCCAGCCCGCGCCCGGCGTGATCCGGTAGGGCACCGAGATGTCGAGGGTCACGATGTTGTTGTCCTTGGTCCGGATCTCGAGCGCGTCGTTACCGAGGAAATCCAGGAACTGGTAGGTGCTCGGCAGCTCGATGATCTTGTGAAGACCGACGACCTCGAGCCGCCAGCCGGGATCGAGGTCCTTCTCGATCACGCCGCCGACGTTGCTGCGGCGAACCCCGACCTGCCCGAGCTCGACGTTGTCGACCATCATCCCGCGCAGCGCCAAGATCGCGAAGAAGGCGATCACGAACCATTTGCATGCAGTGGTGAGCTTTTCCATGGTCCGTCTCCTATTGGTCGAGGACCACGCGTGAAGGGTTGGCGTCGTTGGCCCACGGCTCGATGTTGATCGTCACGTCCTCGAGGCTCTCGCCGAGGCGCTCCATCACGCGCTCGACGGGCTGGGTCCGAAACGCCTCGACCTCGGCCTTCTTGGCCCGGTAGTCGGCCTCGAGCTGGCCCTGGAGCTCCTCGGCCTTGCGCCGGGCCGCGGCGAGCTTGGCCTGGCCGACGCCGATCGTCTCGATTCGGTAGGTGTCGGCCGCGCGGATGGCGTTCTCGCGATCTGCGACCGCGGTCGCGAGCTCAGACTCGAGCTCGGCGCGGCGCTCCTGGATCTTCTTGTTCTCGTCGCGGTCGACCTCGGACAGCGTGCGCTGGCGGTCGGTCTCGGCCCGCTCGAGGTTGGACTTGATGACCTCGAGCTCGTTGCGGAGGCGGTTGCGCTCCTCGATCAGGTGCTCGTAGTCGGCGTTGAATTTGGGTCGCGGCGTGACCATCTGGGTCACGACGACGCCGTGGGGCCGGAGCGCCTCGTTGAGGCGATCTTGGGCCCGGGTCGCCGCGGCGCCGTAGTTCGACGGATCCGACACGGTGATCGTCGACTCGCGCCCGAACTCGTCGCGCAGGATCGCGCGGGCGTAGGGCTTGATCCAGGCCCGGAACATGTACTCGACGCCCGCGTCGCGGGCCACGGTCACGGCCTCGTCACCGACGACCTGAAAGATCAGCGTGGTATCCGAGAAGTGGAAGTTGGCCCCGTCGCTGGCCCGGACCGTCAGCTTCTCGACCTGGAGGTCGTCGACGCTCTGCTCGCCCTTCATCAAAAAGGTCTGGGGGCTGACGTCGAGCACGTGGAGCGAGTGGACGCCGAAGGGCATGCGGAACACCCACCCGGGCTGGGTGATCGCCTTGGCCGAGCCGCTGATGTTGTTGACCCGGACCGCGACCTCGCCCGGCTCGAGGGTGGTGAAGGACATGAACATCATGACCACCACGATCAGCGCGGACGCGCCGACCCAGATCCACTGGGTCGCGCCGCCAGCCTGCTCGCGTAGCTGTTTGAATTTCTCGAGGTCGATCTCGGCCATCGCGCATACTCTAACTTCTTTAACGTCTCCAAGACTCGGGCCTCCGGCCCGACAACCTCGCTCCGCTCGGCCCCAAGGTCCAAGGAGACTGTCTTTAACGTCTCCAAGACTCGGGCCTCCGGCCCGACAACCTCGCTGCGCTCGGCCCCAGGGTCCAAGGAGACTGTGATCACGAGACTGTGATCACGAGACCGCGCCCGTGAGCCAGGCAAACAGCGCTTCGATCTGGCCGCGCAGCAAGACCCACTCGAGGCCGGCGAGGGCCAGGAAGGGGCCAAAGGGGACGCGGCGGCCCATGACCCCCGCGTCGGGGTCTTCCTCGCCGAGCTCCGGGTCGTCGCCGTGGACCTCGGTGAGCTCGGTGTTGGCTGGGTTGCTACCGGCCAGGAGCATGGGGATGCTGACCAGCAAGCCCTGGATGGCGCCCGCGCCGAGGGTCCAGGCGACGGCCATCGGGCCGCCGAAGATCCCGATCATCAAGAGCAGCTTGCCGTCGCCGAGCCCGATCGCCTCGATGTCGCGAAAGGTCATGTACAGCCAGCGAATCGCCGCAATCAACGCCAAGCCGCCGACGCCCGCCGCGAGCGCCGGGAGGGTCTCGACGCCGAGCAATTCGGGCTTCCAGATGACGAGCACGGCGCCGATCGCCGACATCCCGAGCACGACCTCGTTTGGGATGATCCACAGGTCGAGGTCCGTGAAGGTGATGACGACCAGGGCCAGGCAAAAGAAGAACCAGATCTGCCAGACGATCAGGCCCTCGATGCCCCCGCCCTCGAGCAGCGGCGTGATCACGTGGAGCATGAACAGCGCGAAGCTCAGCAGCCCGCCGAGGAGCTCGACGAGCAGGTAGCGCAGGGCCACGGGCTCCTCACACTTGCGGCAGCGACCGCGCAGGAGCAGATACGAGAGGATCGGGATGTTGTCGTACCAGGCGATCGGCGTCTCGCAGCCGGGGCAGCGCGAGCGCGGGCGGGCGACCGACAGGCCCGCTGGCAAGCGATGGATGACGACGTTGGCGAACGACCCCCACAGCGTCCCCCAGACGAAGGCCGCCAGGCGCAGCCACGGGCTCATGAGGATCTCGATCAGCGTCGGATCGACGGAGACCGGCAAGGTGGCGGGTGCGGCTCCGAACACGGGTTGGCCAGACTAGCAGGCTGCTGAAGAACCCACCACGGCCCAAAGCACCCCGGGCTGCTAGCCCGGCGCGAGAACCACGCGCGGGGGGCTGAGCTCGGCTCAGGCTTGGAGACCTGGGGCGCGGGCCCGAGTCTTGGAGACGATAAAGACTGCTATCCTCCCGCGGGTGCGCCCGGCCTGGCAGACCTCCACATGCCGCTGCCAGCTCGCGCTCGCCCTCGCCCTCGGCCTCGGCTGCGGCGACGAGCGGGAGGCGCCCGACGCCAAGCCCCCGGTCGTCGAGCGCGATCGAGCGGCGGAGGCCAGCGGCCGGGCCGAGCGCTTCGCCGCGGCGCCCGACTGGGACACCCTGATCGAGCTGCTCGGTCAGCGCCACAATCTCGCGCGCGAGCTGCTCGGGCCGCACCGCATGCACTACGTCGCGTCGCTGCGCACGGGCCCCGTGGGCGTCGAGGCCGACGCGCCGCTGCCGAGCGTCGAGCTCGACCAGCCGATCTACGAGCGCTTCGCCGTGACCGACGAGCTCGAGCTGCGCTGGGGATCCGCGCCCGGTGAGCCGATCCGGCTCCTCCTCGAGCAACACAACGAGCACGAGCACGGCCGCGCGCTGATCGTGCTCGGCGAGCAGGTCTGGTCGCAGCTCGACGGGCGCGAGTGGCTCGCGCGCCCGCTCGAGAGCGATCTGTGGCAGGTCTGGGCCGACGATGCCCAGCACGCGGTCCTCGACCTCGTCGAGCTCGCCGGGCCCTACGCCGATCTCGGCGAGGTCGAGACCACCGAGCTCGACGGCCGCCCCGCCCTGCGTGTGAGCCTGCGCGCCAGTGAGCAGCAACACCCCGATCGCTTCGTCGAGCCCCCGAGCCCGTGGCGGCGCTGGGCGAGGGTCGAGATCGGGGCCGCCACGATCGTGGTCGACCGCGCGACCGGCCTGTGGCTGAGCGCCCAGATCGAGCTGAGCTGGTCGTTCGAGGACCGCGCTGGCCGCGAGCTCCGCGGCGAGGCGCGCTTTGACGGCCGCGTCGAGGTCCCCGACGCGCCCCCCCTGATCCGCCCGCCAGCGGACGCCAGCCCCGTGCCGGAGCGCGAGCGGCCCGAGCTCCTGCGTCAGCGCATGCTCGACGGGCTTGCCGGCCCGTGATCCGCCGCGCTATAGCGCTGCGATGTCTGAGCAGCGGACATGGACTCGCGACGCGCTGCCGTCAGCCCTCGACCGGGCTCTGACGGCGGCGGTGGATCGTGGAGCCCGCGCGCCGGTCGTCCTGCGTCTGACCGAGGTCGCGGGCTACACCGACTGGGGCCTGCTCCTGTCCGCCCGATCCGAGCGCCAGGTTCGGGGCATCGTCGACGGAGTCTTTGAAGCCCTCGCGGGCGGCGACGGCAAGGCCCCGGCCACAGCCAAGCTGATCGGCAGCGACGGCCTCGACCTCTACCTCTGGGCGCTGCTCGACTACGACGACTTCCTCATCCACGTCTTCTATCACCCGGTCCGGCGCCACTACGATCTCGAGAGCATGTGGAGCGACGCCCCGCGGGTCGAGCTCGGGCTCCCGGCCGCGGTCATGGACGACAGCGACCTCGACGGCCTCGTGGCCCCCGATCCGATGCCCAGCTACCGCGGCGACCTCGCGTTCGGCGGCTTCGAGGACGAGTTCGGGGACGACGAAGACGACGAAGACCCCGAGTTCGCGGACGACGAGCTGTTCGACGACGCGGACGCGGACGCGGGCGGGGCCGACCCGGCCGCCCAGCCCAGCGCCGACGACGACCTGTTCGAGAACTAGCAGGGAGCTCGGACATGCGCCTCCGGATCCTCGCCGTCGGCAAGCTCAAGCAAGCCGGGCTCGAGGCGCTGGTCAGCGACTACTCCAAGCGCTCACGCTCGCTGCTGCCGATCGAGCTCGTTCACCTGCGCGAGCTCGCGATCGTGCGCCAGCGCGCCCAGCCGAGCACCGAGGGGCCGCGCGTGGTCCTCGACGAGCGCGGCGAGCAGATCACGACCGAGACCCTGGCCGCGTGGCTCGGCGACTGGCGCGAGCGCGGAACCCGGCAGGTCGACTTTTTAATCGGCGACGCCCACGGCTTCGACGAGCGCGACCGCGAGGCCGCCCAGCGCGTGATGGCGCTCTCGCGCCTGACCCTGCCCCATCGCCTGGCCCAGGTCCTGCTCGTCGAGCAACTCTACCGCGCGGGCACGATCCTCGCGGGCCACCCCTACCACCACCGCTGAGGATCGCTAGCAGCCCGGGGTGCAATCCATCGTGTCGCCTCGCGCCGGAATTTTCGCCGAGGGCGCGAAGCCAAAACGCCGCTGTACCGGGCGTACTGCAAGTTTTGGCGACAAAGCCCTCGGCGAAAAGGC
>NZ_PVNK01000187.1 GCF_002994615.1 Enhygromyxa salina
GGCCCCCGCGCCTCGCCTCCAAGCCCCCCGCTCCGCCCGCTGCGTGGCCCGCTCCCGCGCCCTTGGATCAGCCGATGTTCGACGAAGAGACCCACTGGATCGAGATCCAGCTCATCGGCGAAGACGACGAGGGCATCGCCCACATGCCCTGCGAGATCACCCTCGCCGACGGCCGCACGCTGCGGCGCACCACCGACGCTCACGGCCTCGTTCGCGTCGAGGCCATCCACGATCCCGCGAATTGCATCGTGGAGTTCCCGACCCTGGACGCCGAGGCGTGGGCGGCGATCTGACGCGAAGAACCCGAAGAACCAGGACTCCGAGCCATGGCCGCCCCGCTCACGATTAACGAGGTCCTCACCAATCGCTCCAACAAGATCGACAGCGAGCACGAACAGCGCGTGCTCACGGCCAAGTCCAAGCTCCAGACCATCAGCTCGAGCCTCAGCGACAGCTCGCAGACCACGACCATCAACCTCCCCGCCAAGGCCAAGGCCCTGACCATCGTGTCGTGGAACGTCCAGACCTTCGAGCCCGGCAAGAGCCTGACCAACCCCTTCGTCAACCGCGTCATCAACGAGACCCTCGCGGCCCTCGACGTCGACGTCTGCGTGCTGCTCGAGACCCGGACCGACTGCTACGTCAACATGGGCGCCATCGAGACGGGCTACGCACAGGCCGAGGGGTGGGCGGCCTACGGCGGCGACGACGAGGAAGGCGACGAGGACGGCGAGCGCCTCGACGGCCTCGACGGCGGCCCGCCGTTGACCTACCTCCAGCACGGCAGCGACATGACCGGAAAGCTGTGGCGGCCGCCCAAGCGGATCCACGTCTACGACGTGGGCTTCGCCGCGACGTGCAAGAAGATCACCGACTACGCCTCGCTGGTGAGCCTGAGCAAGGCCGACAAGAAAGCCAAGCTCGATAACAAGAAGCTGACCAAAAAGAAGGCCAAGAAGCTCACACGACTGCAGAAGGCCTACACGCAGGGCAATCTCGAAGGAGCCGAGAAGGCCAACGCTGCCCAAAAGAAGCTCGCCCGCGACTACGCCTTCTTTCCCCGCTTCCTCAAGTCGCTGTGCACCGGTGAGTCCGGCCCGAGCACGGACTGGAAGGTCGTGCTCACAGCCAAGCGCTTCGAGGCCCTGCGCTTCTACTACGACACTTTGGTCCTCGACAATCAGCTCAAAGCCCAGCCCGTCGACGTCACGACCCTCGCCAATCTCGACCCCCAGCACAACTGGCGCGTCGTGTTCGAGCTCAAGCGCTGCTCGGCGTGCAATCTCAGCCTCGGCAGCGGCGACTGCGACAGCTGCGAGCAGTACGGCCCCTACAGCCTCCCGCTCAAGCTCCTGCGCGCGAGCGTCGACGAGATCACCTTCTATCGATGCTCCGCCCAGGAGAGCTACGCGGTCCTGCTGCGGCCCAACGCCGAGACCTTCGGACCGAGCTCCCGGGGCATCTGGCTGCGGGGCAAGTGCGCCGCAGCGCACGTCGTCGCCAGCAACCTGCTCATGCGCGCGCCCGACGAGCTGATCACGTCGACCTCGGGCCCCGGACCCGTCAAGCTCAAGGCCGGGCGCCTGCTCGGCTATCAGGACAATACCAACAAGCTCGGCTTCTACGGACGCTGTCCCTTCAAGCTCGGCCTCGAGCTCTGGCTGCCCGGTGAGACGAAGAGCCGCCACGTGCCCATGGTCGCCTTCCACGGCCCCTTCGGCGCCTCGACCAACGCTGGCATCGAAATCCGCGCGGCCGCGATGAAGGAGCTCATTCGCGCCGACGTCGGCGTGGCCCGGCTCGACAACAAGGGCCAGCCGGTGGTCAACAATGGCAAGCGGGTCTTCGTCCCTTTCGCCGAGGTCCCCCAGGGCATGATCATTGGCGACTTCAACCTCGACTGGTCTCCGGGCGTCAAGAAGCCCAAATCCCCCCAGAAGATCGCCAACCAGCTCTACGACTTCTTCGACAGCATCGGCTTCAACCCGGCCATCAAGGACGGCATCGCGACCTCGCTGATCACGACCCACGACAAGAACCAGGCCTGGACCAGCAAGGGCCCCGCGACCGCGGACTTCACCAGCAGCGCCTACGACAACTGCTTCATCAAGGGCGCCGAGCTACAGTCCAAGCTCGCCAACGCCGCCGTCGTCGACGTCATCCAGATGATTGCCGACAATATCGACGACTACCAACTGCCCCCCGACGATCATCTGGCCACCAAATTTTCGACTCTCAGCGCCAAGCAGCGAGCCTTTTACATCTATCACAACTACGTCAGCGACCACCTGCCGATCGTCATCGACATCCTCGTCCAGCCCCTCGGCGAGGGCAGCTGGCTGCTCGAGCGCCTGCGGGCCCAGAAGAAAGCCCTCATGGGCAGCACCAAGGTTCATCAGTATGAGGTACTCTTCTCCTACAAGGAGATGCTCGACCTCGACCGAAGCTCCATCGAGAAGCCCTGCCGGACCGATCGTACGACCGAGGCCGGGCGCGAGACCAAGTGGATCGGTAAAGTCGTTGCTCACCAAGACGAGCACCTGGTCGTCGCCTGCGAGATCATGCGCGGACACATTGGACGCTTCGCCTGGCATCCCCCGGGGCCGCCCAAGGTCGTGGCGTTCTACCTGAAATACTTTCCCGTGGGTTGTTGGGTCGAAGCCACCATGCTCGAGGCGAACGCCATCGCGTAACACCAAAGTCGTTCCCCCGTCCAGCGCCGGAGCCAGTCGAGCCGACGCAGCTGCGCCTGGCGTTCGACGGCGAGACCCCCGAGCCCGACGCCGCCACCAAGCGCTCGCCCCGACATCCATGGGCGTGGTTGCTGCGTCGGGTGTTCGCGGCCGACGTGACCGTCTGTCCGCGATGTCGCGGTGTAGAGTTGCCGCATGAAGATCGAGAAGCGGGAGCCTGGGACCCACTGGAGCAGCGACCTTGGGGGATTTCGAATTTCGGAATGGGCGGACGTGGATGAGCTTTTGGCGTTTCGGGATGGGCGTCGCGCAAGTGAACCGGGATCGCAGCTGCTCTTCATCCTCGATGACCGGGCTCAAGCGGCCTACACGAGCGGGCACGCCCGCAACAAGCACGAGCTACTCAACATCGACCCGGAGAGCCTGCCGCCATCGGAGCGCGCGCTCTACGAAAAGGACGCACGTTTTACGCCGGAGCGCTGGGCGTCGGTGGCGGTCCCGCGGCTCCGGGCCCTCGCTGAAGAGACCACGCTCTCGTTCAAAGAGGATCTCATTCCCATCGATGACCCCGACATCGATCTCTTGGCGCTCTATCGTGACCCGTCCGGCGTGTTCCGCACTCCGCTGGATTGTCTCACCATCGCTGCCGACGAAGCTTCGATGGCCATCGCGGCGCTTCCAAACGGCTACTTCCAAGGCGACCTGACGCCGATGGAGAATTACAAGCTCGCCGAGTACTTGCGCGAAGGCTTCGGCTACGAGGTCCTCGGGTTGGGTTCGTTCCTCGCCGCCTACGTTCGCGACGAACCGGTGGGCGAGGCGGAAGCACGAGGCGTCATCGACTCGGTCCACGACCTCTACCCGATGTCCGACGAGCTCGCCGCGGAGTGGGCCGGGATGCTCACAGGCCAACGCTGGTTTCTGTTGAGCTACCGCGGCAGCTGATGCGCCCACAACGTCGTCTTTGGCACCAAGTAGACTTGGGAACGAAGCGCACACGCACGACAGCACCAATAGCGAACGGCGCTTGCGACCTCGGCCGTCGAGCGCTGGCCCGACGTGCGCGTTGACGCCAGCGACTTCGGCCAGGGGCGAGACGCCATGAGCGCCGCCGAGTGAGGGCCTTCGCAGGACCCCGCGCACCGGAACGGCCCGGCAGGCGGGCGGGTTCATGCCGTGGGATCGCGGGCTTGGAGGGCGTTCGCCCTGTGCATGAACGCCTGCGCGACGGTCTCGCTCGACTGGCTGGCGAACCTGCCTTCGCTCCCACTCGTGGCGGGGATCGTCGAGATCCCCGCGCTCGATCAACGCGGTGAGCGCGTCGACGCTGAGTTCGGGTGTGTCTCTTATTAAAGTCGGCGGGTAGCTCTGAAATGATCCCTGATTCATAGTGAGAATACTCGCGGGTTGATTCGTCCCCGACGGCGGGCGCCCGCCCGAGCGGCGTCGCGACCAGCCCGGCGGCGACGACCGCCGCCCCGAGCCCCGTCGCCGCGTCCGCCTGCGGATCCTGGTGGGCGCCGCGCCGAGCCCCGGTCCACACAATTGGCCGCCCGAGCGGGGCACCTTCTCGAGCTTGAGTCCGGCGATCTCGTCGATCTCGCCCGCCGGCTCGCGCCCGAGGAGCTCGACGCGGGGCTGCGCGTGCTGGTGGTGCTTGCCGAGCTCGTGCGTACGACCGGCAAATGTGAACAATGCATCGGTGTGAATATCGACTGCGAAGAATTCGCGGACGATGATTGCGAACAGAAGAAGGTCTCGGCGCTCGCCGCACGGCCACTGCTATCTGCCAAGATTGCCTCGTAGCTCGCCGTCAGCACCCCATCGACGCGGTACGAACGCAGGCGCTCGCGTGGCCTGCGCGTGCTAGCGTTCGCGAATGATGCTCCCAGTCATTCTGTCCACGCTCCTCTCAAACTTCGCGACTTCAGACCCGAATCTGTGCGATCTCCTGCATGCGGACGCAAGCGGGGCGCCGTATCTGGACTCGACCGGCCAGGGCCTTGCGCGGTATTGCGCCTGGACGGGTCCGGAGGCGCCGGTCCTCGACGCGAACCTATGCTGCGATATCGACGTCGACGGTGCGGCTTGCACCGCGGCCGATCACACGGGCCGGTGCCGGTCGGGGACACGCTTTTATTGCGAGTACGGCGAGGCCACCGCGGCTGGCGTCATCTGCTACCAGCCGTTCCCGAGCATGTGCGACGCCGGGTTGTGCGTGGCTCCACCCGACGTGCCGCCCCCCGGGCTGGCCATAGACGGGCTTGTCTGCTGCGCAGGGGGGGTCTGCGTACCCGTTGGCGGTGACCCCGAGTGGGAGTGTCCGGGGCAGTACCTCGCGTGCCCGTACGGCATCCAAAACGCCGATGGAACCGTCGAGTGTTACACTTGACCCTACGTGACTAGCAGCCCGTGGTGCAATGCCTCGCGCCGCCTCGCTTGGCCTCTTCGCCGAGGGCTTTGTCACCAAAACTTGCAGTACGCCCGGTACAGCGGCGTTTTGGCTTCGCGCCCTCGGCGAACATTCCGGCGCGAGGCGACACGATGCATTGCACCGTTCGTTGCGTGACCGGGAAATCGCTATAAATATATGACATTACTGGATTCAGGTTCTTATTCTGGGGGTCGAGTTGGCATCCGCCGATCGTCGGCGTCTACGCTCGCTGGCGACAGATGTCCTCCCGAGCGCTCACGCTACTGGATCAGCGTGATCTGCCCCTGTTGAATGAACATGTCGAAGAACTCGCCGCCCGGCATCCACCAGGTCTCGCCGCCGGGGTCGGCCCCGGTCTCGATCAGGATCCCGGCCGTCGTCATGCCGAGCGCCAGCGCGTGTGTCTCGGGGCCCGCCGGAGCGCACAAGGTGCACGAGAAATCGCCCGGGGCGCAGGCGTCGGTCTCGAAGTCGAAGTGCTCGGCGTCGACGATCTGGATGACCGGCGCGCCAGGGATCGCGTCGTAGACCGGCAAGAAGTTGTTGTTGGTGTTGCACTGGCCCGGGGCGGCGATCGAGCCGCGAGCTGGGCTGGCCTGGTCGGCGAGGCCGAGGCCGAGGTCGGCGTTGTCGACCGCGTCGAGCCCGACGAAGGCGACGGCGCTCTGATCGGTCGCCGCGGCGACGAAGGCCGCGAGGCCCCCGGCGGAGAAGCCCGAGTAGACGGCGCCCTCGGGGGCGATCGCCTGGCCGAGCGCGGCGATGGCCTCGCCGTTTTGCTGGTGGTCGATCGCAAAGCTGTTGGTGCACAGCGGGACCGTGTAGACCGTGACCCCCCAACTCGCGATGTGCCGCGCCGTCTCGGCCATGTCGTCGATGCTGCGCATGAACCCGTGAGCGAGGAGCACGGGTGTGTCGCTGTCGGCCACGTCGGGCTCGAACACGCCGTAACTGAGGTCGCACTCGGGGGTGACCTGCATCGAGCCCTCGCCGACGCTGACCGAGCGCGGGCCCGGGTTGCGGTAGTCCTGGCCGACGGGGTCGCCGTCGCCGTCTCCTGTTGGATCGCCGTCGCCGTCTCCTGTTGGATCGCCGTCGCCGTCTCCCGCTGGATCGCCATCGCCATCGCCATCGCCGTCTCCCGTTGGATCGCCGTCGCCGTCGCCGTCACCGTCGCCGCTGTTCTCGTCGCCGCTCGTTTCGTCGCTGCCCTGTTCGACCCCCGGTTCACCGTCGTCCCCGCACGCGCTGGCACCGAGCCCGAGCCAGGCTGTGAACAAAACTACAGGAACGTTGTGATAGCAGCACTTGGTGGTCATGGTGCGATGCACGCACACCGTAAAGCGAGCGTCAAGGACCAGCACGCTCTCCGGTAGTGTCGGGTCGATGGGAGCTGAGTCGTTTGTCCGGCGACGCATTTGAAGTGCGGCGGCGGGATCAGTGCGACCAAGCGCCCAATGAAGCCGAGCGGGTCGATGACCACGGCGTGCACACCGCTACGCCAGGCGCGCTTGGGTGCGTCTCTAATTAAAGTCGGCGGGTGGCTCTGAAATGATCCCCGATCAACAGTGAGAATACTCGCGGGTTGATTCGTTCCCGACGGCGGGCGCCCGCCCGAGCGGCGTCGCTACCAGCTCGGCGGCGACGACCGCCGCCCCGAGCCCCGTCGCCGCGTCCGCCTGCGGACCCTGGTGGGCGCCGCGCCGAGTCCCGGTCCACACAATTGGCCGCCCCGAGCGGGGCACCTTCTCGAGCTTGAGTCCGGCGATCTCGTCGATCTCGCCCGCCGGCTCGCGCCCGAGGAGCTCGACGCGGGGCTGCGCGTGCTGGTGGTGCTTGCCGAGCTCGTGCGTACGACCGGTAAATGTGAACAATGTATCGGTGCGAATGTCGACTGCGAAGAATTCGCGGACGATGATTGCGAATAGAAGAAGGTCTCGGCGCTCGCCGCACGGCCACTGCTATCTGCCAAGATTGCCTCGTAGCTCGCCGTCAGCACCCCATCGACGCGGTACGAACGCAGGCGCTCGCGTGGCCTGCGCGTGCTAGCGTTCGCGAATGATGCTCCCAGTCATTCTGTCCACGCTCCTCTCAAACTTCGCGACTTCAGACCCGAATCTGTGCGATCTCCTGCATGCGGACGCAAGCGGGGCGCCCTATCTGGACTCGACCGGCCAGGGCCTTGCGCGGTATTGCGCCTGGACGGGTCCGGAGGCGCCGGTCCTCGACGCGAACCTATGCTGCGATATCGACGTCGACGGTGCGGCTTGCACCGCGGCCGACCACACGGGCCGGTGCCGGTCGGGGACACGCTTTTATTGCGAGTACGGCGAGGCGACCGCGGCTGGCGTCATCTGCTACCAGCCGTTCCCGAGCATGTGCGACGCCGGGTTGTGCGTGGCTCCACCTGACGTGCCGCCCCCCGGCCTCGCGGTGGATGGCGTTGTCTGCTGCGCAGGTGGTGTCTGTGTCCCCGTAGTCGGAGAGGACGGGTGGGACTGTCGTGGGGAATTCCTCGCATGTTTGTACGGCATTCAAAATGCTGATGGTACCGTAGATTGCTACACTTGACGCTCTTCGACTAAGTCTTCTCTAAATGTCGGTACACTTCGCCGACCTGGACTTCGATCTCTTCGAGCGTGACTGGCGCTGCTCCCACGGCTGGGGGGGCGCCAGCGCGCTCAGTGGCTCCGTGAGCATCGCTAGCGACGGATGCCGCGTTCGCCCACTGCTCGGCCATCAGAACCACTGCCGGGTAGGTGGCCTCCTCCGTCGCCGCCGTGTCTTTGGGTGACTGCGAACTCTCGAGGTCCACGGCCGCCTCCGCGAATGTCTGTGCGACGATGATAGTATCCAGAGCCAAGTCTAGGTGAGTGTAGCCCTCGATGCCGGACGTGGAAGGATTGCGGAGTCGTGCATCATGCACCGCTTCCCACAGCGAGTTCGCACTCCTGTAGTCACCATCTCGAATCAGCCGACAGATGCTCTGGACCTCCGGGCTCGGCTCGAGGGGCGGCAGCTCCCACAGCGCACACCCTTCCTGTTCCGGCGGCGACGCCTCGGCGGGGTCGGGGTCGGTCTCCGCCCATGGGACATGCTCGACGCCCCATGCTCCCAGCAACGCCGCGCCCGTCAGCAACAGCCCCAGCACAAAGGGGCGGCGCCTCGCTTCCGTGACCTTCGAAGACCCAGGCACGACCGCGGGCGCGTCGAGACCTGTCTCCTGCGACGCCCCCGGTCGCTCGCGGAGCTTGTCGAGCTCGGCCACGAGCGCGTGCATGTCCGGGTACCGCTGCGCAGGATCGACGCTCAAACCCCGGCGCACGACGCTCCGCACGGCCTCGGGCACGGCGGGCTGCAGCACCCAGGGCTCGCCGCGCTCGATCGACTCGAGCAGCTCCGCGGGGGTCCAACCATCGTAGGGGAGCCCGTGCTCGAGCCCCTGCCACAGCGACACGCAGAAGGACCACTGATCCGACAGCGGGTCTCCAGCCTGCCCGCGGAGCACTTCGGGCGCCATGAAAGGCAGCGTGCCCGGGCGGTGGCGCAGCTCCTCGCCGGCGAGGTGGTCGGCGATCACCTGCGCGAGCCCGAAGTCCGCGACTCGCGGCCAGAGCTCGGCGTCGAGCAGGATGTTCGAGGGTTTGAAGTCCCCGTGCACGATCCCCGCGTCGTGCGCGGCCGCGAGGCCCCGGCCGGCACCACGGTAGACGTCGACGACCTCGGGCCACGGCGGGTCCTCGTCGCGCACGAAGTCGTGGGCGTTGACGCCGTCGACGAACTCCATCACGAAGAACACGTCATCGCCCTCGCGGCCGGGCTCGTGGATCGAGACGATGTTGGGGTGCGAGAGCTTGGCGAGGACCCGGGCCTCGTTCATCAGGCCCTCGGCGGACTCGGGGCCCCGCGTCATACACAACTTGAGCGCGACGAGACGGTCGAGCTCGGGATCCCGAACCTTGAACACGACACCGAAGCCGCCGAGACCACGGGTTGCGAGGGCCTCGAAGCGGCCGATCGTCTGCAGCGGGTGGTCGGGGTTGAAGAGGTGGAGGCTCGCGGCCTCGCTGACGGCCTCCATCAGCGCCTCCCAGCGCGGGGGCGTTGTGAAGCGCTCGTCCTTGTGGTGGGCGAGCTCGTCGAACACCCGGCCAGCGCCTTGGCTGTGTTGAGCTGGGGTCGTCAAGAACGGGAGCTTACCGCAATGTCGACGCGTGCGTCGGGCACGCTCATTATTGGCCCTTTGGCCAGTTGTTGACGACTTTTGAATAGTGTCTCGGTGTGAATGTGGACGGCGAGCGGTTAGGACACATCAGCGGGGTCGGTGGGATCCGAGGAGGAGCAAGGTGCCCTCGGGTGGTGCAGAGTGTGTTGCTGTGCAGGTCTGGGCCGAGGGCAGAGCGCCCAGCGACACTTCAGCGTGCGGAAGTCACCCTCGACGAGCCGTCGCTGGCCATCGCTGCGGCTGTCGCTGCGCGAGCGCACCCGAGTCCCCGTCACGCCCTCGTGAGCCAGTTGGTCGTGCCGGTCAAACGGCGAGGTCGAGGTCGAGGTCGAGCTGGCCAGGCAGAGCTGGCCGCGGGCGCGGTGGCGGCCGAGGCCCGAGGCCGACGTTGCCGAGGACCCCCGCGACATCGTCTCGAGAGTCCGCGATCTCGACCAGGCGCATCCGCCCGCCACAGCGAGGGCAAGTCATGATGTCGACCGCGAACACCCGCTGCAGCAACCACGCCCAGGCGTGCCGAACCGTGGGCGCCGGCGTCGTCTCCACCCAGGCGCGCATGGAAGAAGATGCTGGCTAGCAGCCCGGGCTGCTAGGGTTCTATCCGTCGCCACGTTCCCGCCGCACGTGGTCGATGAGGGCTCGTAGCTTCGGAGCAAGGTTCCGCCGCTGGGGAAAGAACAAAAAGAACCCGGCGAACGGAGGCAAGTACTCCTCCAACAACGAAACGAGGCGCCCGGATTCCACCTCCCGCCGGAAGGTGTCCTCCGTAGCGAAGGTGATCCCGCCGCCCGCGAGCGCGAGGTTGATCATCAGACGAAGGTCATTCGTGGTGATCTGCGGGCCGACGGCGACGTCAAACTCAACGCCCGCTTCCTCAAACTCCCAGCGGTAGGGAGTCACGTGCGGTGAGGGACGCCAGCCGATGCAGCGATGATCGATGAGCTCGCGCGGGTGAGACGGAGTCCCGTTGGCCGCGAGGTACTCCGGCGTGGCAACGGCCATCTGACGTTGCTGGCCGGTGACCGGCACCGCGATCATGTCTTGTTCGATGACTTCGCCCAGCTGTACGCCGGCGTCAAAGCCTTCGCCAACGATGTTGACGGGAGCGTCCGTCACGGTGATGTCGATGGTCACCCTCGGATAGGCGGCGGCAAAAGACGCGATGAGCGGGCCCGACAAAAAGCGCTCGGCGATGGACGTGACGGCCACACGCAAATGCCCGCGGGGCGCGACCTCGCTCGCGACCTCCTCCAGCGCGGTACCGATGTCCAACATGGGTCGCGCGAGTGCGCTCTGGAGTCGCTCGCCGGCTTCCGTGAGGCGGACAGCCCGCGTTGTTCGAGTGACGAGGGTGACGCCCACCGAATCCTCAAGCCGCCGCACGGCTTGGCTCACTGCGGACCGAGTTACGCCTAACCGGTCCGCTGCAGCCCGAAAACTGTGCTCCTCGGCGACGGCTAGGAACATGGGCAGGAGGTTCATGTTGATCGCCATTGTCCAGCGCTGCTTACCAACGTGTCGAGCGGTGGGCAAGTTGTGCTGACGAGTGATCGACCCGATTGTTCCCTCGCAGGTGCGGCCTGCTTTCAACCTCAAAGGAGCATTCGATGGACAAAGTCATTCTCATTACAGGCGCCTCAAGCGGCATCGGCGAAGGTATCGCTCGCGAACTAGGCGCAGCGGGGGCGAAGGTCGTTCTCAGCGCGCGGCGAATCGAACGCCTCGAGGCCATCGCCAAGGAGATCCGCGAGGCCGGTGGCTGCGCAGAAGTTAGGCGCGTCGACGTCACCGAGCGTGAGGCCATGCTCGCCTTCGCCCAAGAGGCCGTCGAGCGATGGGGCCGCATCGACGTGCTCGTGAACAACGCCGGTGTCATGCCCTTGTCACCGCTCAGCGCGGGCTTGCACGACGAGTGGGAGCGCATGGTGGACGTCAACATCAAGGGCGTCCTCTGGGGCATCGCCGGCGTCCTTCCGCAGATGCGAAAGCAGGGCAGCGGACAGATCATCAACATCGCGTCCATCGGGGCGCTTTCGGTGGTGCCCACCGCCGCCGTGTACTGCGCGACGAAGTTTGCCGTGCGCGCGCTCTCGGATGGCCTGCGCCAAGAAAGCCCTTGCCTGCGCGTGACCTGCGTCAACCCGGGGGTCGTTGCGAGTGAGCTTGCGTCGACGATCACGGACCCGACGGCAAAAGCCGCCATGGAGGAATACCGCGCCGTTCAGCTCGACCCCGAGGACATCGCTCGCGCTGTCCGTCAACTCATCGAAGCGCCTGACAGTGTGAACGTTAGCGAGATCACCATCCGCCCGCGGGCCTAAAGCTCGGCCTCAGCGGCGACGCGATCGCTGCCCAGGTCGCCCACGCGGCACGCGTGGACGCCGAGGCCGCCCGCCACCAGCTGTGGTCGGTCTGCAGGCCCTTGAAGGCCACGCCGCAAGCGACGGCGGACCGAAAACTCTGCGCGTTGTTGTCAGCCCGACAGCGGCCCATCACGGGGACACGGTCCTGGTGGTCGAGGGGTCGGCGGTGTCCGGAACGAGGACCATCGAGTTCGACGGCGCAGGCAAGCTGACGGACGCCATCGTGCTGAAGCAGGCTAGCAGCCCGGGCTGCTAGCGGGGCGCGGTCGGCCCGTCAGCGCAGCGGCAGCCGGGCGATCAGCTCGCCGGCGCGCCGCGCTAGCGAAACTGGTCCGTCGCCCGCACGAGGCGGTCGACGATCCCCGGCTCATAAGACGAGTGGCCCGCGTCGTCGACGACCCACAGCTGGGCCTCGGTCCAGGCCCGCGACAGCTCCCACGCCGACATCATCGGGCACACGACGTCGTAGCGGCCCTGCACGATCACGCCAGGGATCCCGCGGATCCGACCGACGTCGCGCAGCAGCTGACCGTCGACCTCGAAGAAGCCACGATTGACGAAGTAGTGGCACTCGATCCGCGCGAACGCGAGGGCGAAGGCGTCGCCCCCGGCGTGGTTGATGTAGTCGGGTCGCTGACGCAAGAAGCTGGTGCTGGCCTCCCACACGCTCCACGCCTGCGCCGCGGCCAGACGGACCGCCGGGTCGTCGCTGGTCAGGCGGCGGTAGTAGGCGCTCATCATGTCGCCGCGCTCGGCCTCGGGGATCGGCGCGAGGTAGTGCTGCCAGGCGTCGGGGAACATCGAGCTGGCCCCCGACTGGTAGAACCACAGCAGCTCCTTGCGTCGGAGCATGAAGATCCCGCGCAGGACCAGCTCGGTGACCCGCTCGGGGTGACGCTGGGCGTAGGCCAGGGCCAAGGTGCTGCCCCACGAGCCCCCGAACACCTGCCAGCGATCGATGCCGAGCCGCTCGCGCAGCGCCTCCATGTCGGCGACCAGGTGCCAGGTGGTGTTGTCCTCGAGGTTGGCGTGGGGCGTGCTCTTGCCGCAACCGCGCTGGTCGAACAGCACGATCCGGTAAGCCGCCGGATCGAAGAACTGACGCTGGGACGCGCTGGTGCCTCCGCCCGGGCCGCCGTGAACGAAGACCACCGGCTTGCCCTGCGGGTTGCCCGAGACCTCCCAGTAGAGCTCGTGGGTGTTGGAGACGCGCAGGCGGCCCTGCTCGTGGGGCTCGATCGCCGGGTAGAGCTCGCGCCGGGTCTTGTCGCTCATGGATTTGCCTCCTGCGCGGCGATCAGATCGGCCGGCGCCTGAACGAGCTCGATCAGCACGCCTTCACCCCCGAGCGGAAACTCGGCGTTGGCCTTGGGATGGATGAAGCAGACCTCGTGCCCGGCCGCGCCCTTGCGCACGCCGCCGGGCGTGAAGCGCAGGCCTGCGGCGCTCAGCCAGGTCACCGCCGCGGCCAGATCGTCGACCCACAGGCCAATATGGTTGAGCGCGGGCTCGTGGACCTTGGGCCGGGCCTCGGGGTCGATCGGCTCCATCAGATCGATCTCGACAGCGCCGTGGCCGTGCCCGAGGGCGAGGATGTCTTCGTCGACGTTCTCGCGTTCGGACCGATAGGAGCCGACCTGCTCGACGCCGAGCAGATCGACCCACAACGAGCGCAGCGCGGCCTTGTCGCGGCCGCCGATCGCGACTTGCTGGACACCGAGGACACGAAAGGGGCGGGGATCGGGCATGCCCGCCGAGCATAACGCTACTCAAAGGGCTTTGAGCTGCGACCCCCTGAGGAACGGTCGCGGCGCCCCCTTACCGCTCCAGCAGGTCGGACGGCAGGCGCCCATGGCCCTCGAGCACCGTGAGCACCTCGACCCGGTCATCGAAGATCCAGTAGACGATTCGGTAGCCTTTCTTGAGAATTTCCCGAACATCCTCGCGCTAGCACCCCGGGCTGCTAGAGCTCAGGCACCACGCGGCCGGAGAAGGGGAGCTCGGAGGCGCGCTGCGCCGCGGCGGCCAGCATCCTGACCCCGCGCTCGGCCGCGATCGGATCGTCCGCCACGATATAGGCGTCGATCTCCTCCAGGTCCTCGGCGGACCGCTCCGTCCAGCTCAGGGGCCGGCCCGTCACTTGGACCGCTCGGCGAACCGGGCCTCCATTCGGGCGACGAGCTGGGCATGGGTCATGGTCCGGCCGGCCCTGGAATCCGCCATGCCCGCCTCGATCGCCGCGATCACCCTGCGACGCTCGGCCTCACGGGACTCGTCGTCCTCCGCCTCGGGAGCGCGCTCATCCATCGCGGGTGCTCCGGATCCTGGCATGGGGAGAAGCTACCTCACCCAGCCTTGCGACGCCAAGCCATGGGTCGCCCGAGCCGAACCTTGCCCAAGGCGCCGTGCTCGATCCTCGAGCGCCGCCGGCACCGGGCCTTCGAACGCGCTTCAATTGTGCATGCGCGGCTGCTCGCGCGACGCCGTCCGGATGATCTCGGCCTCGTGCTCGGCGAGCTCGCGCAGCCGCGCCTGGACGCTGGCCTCGTCGAGCCCGACGCAGACCCGGGCGAGCTCGACGTAGGTCGCGTGGTGCCGGGCCTCGCTGACGAGGAGGCCGTCGTAGAGCGCGAACAGCTGGTGGAGCGGGTGCTCGGGCGCCTCGGCCCCGCGCGCGGACAGAGCTCGCGCGATCAACTGCATCCGCTCGCAGCTGCGCGCCTCGATCAGCGAGCAGCACAGCAAGATGTCGAGCAGCCGCGCGGGCTGCTCCTTGCGGACCGCGGCCATCAGGCGCCCGGCGTAGGGGCTCGGCTCCTGGCGGACGAACTCCCCGCCGCGGCGGCGGATCAGGCTCACGACCAGCTCGAAGTGCTCGAGCTCCTCGCGCGCGAGCGCCGACATCGGGACCATCAGCTGGGGGTACTCGGGATAGCGGAAGATCATGCTCAGTGCGGTCGACGCGGCCTTCTTCTCGCAGTGGGCATGGTCGAGCAGGATCTCGTCCATGTGCGCGAGGGCCCAGGCCCCCCAGTCGTCTTCGCTCGTGGCCGCTAGGTGCAGCATCGCGGCGAGAGTATGCTGCGTCGGTGAACCACCGTCGGCCCCCACGCGTGCTGTGGCGCACGGCCCTGCCCTTGCTGGGCTGCTGTGCCTGCGTCAGCACGGGCGGCGTTGCGGCGCGCGGCCACTACCAGACCCCCGAGCGCCCAGCTGCGCCGGAGCCAGCCCCGCTGCTGGTCTCGGCCCACCTCAGCCGCTTCGGGGTCGAGCCCGCGCCGATGTCCGAGACGGGCGCGGCGCGCATGGTCGAGGGCAGCGAGGCCAGCGAAGATCGGCTCGTGCTGGTGTTCGCGCACGAGCTGGATCCGACGACGATCGACCCGCGCGCGCTCGCGATCTTGCGCGCCGACGGGCGCCGTGTGCGACCGACCCGAGCCTTCCTCGCGCCCGCCGACGAGGGCGACGAGAACCGCAGCCTGACCCTGACCGGCAACTTCGGCAGCGAGGGCGCGACGCCCGTCGCGGTCCACGTGATCGGCCGGCTGTACGCCGAGACCGGCGAGGATCTGCAGGGCCTCGACGCCGACATCTCGGGCCCGAGCGAGCCCGATCGCCCGGTCGTGGTCGAGCAGCTCGAGCCCGGCCCGAGGCGCTGCCCCGACGCGCGCGGGGTCGTGCGCAGCTACTGGACCGACACCCTGACCGGGGTCGGCGACGACGACCTCGCCGGGATCGAGCTGCGCCTCGCCGACGGCCGCACGCTGGCCCCGAGCGGGTTCGACGATCAGGCCCAGCGCGAGGGCGAGGGCGAAGGCGAGGCCCTCGACGCCGGCCGGGCCGACGACAACGTGCTCGACCTGTGCGTCGACGCCGACGTCGCCGTGGTCCACGTGCGCTTCGCCGCCGGGCTCTTCGCCGACCCGGGCGGGGTCCCGAGCGCGGCCGCCGACGTGGATCTGAGCCCCAACCCAGGACCGGTGCCCTGAACCATGGTCGCGCCCAAGCGTCGCTCGATCTCGCTGCCGATCATCCTGTCCTCGGTCGCGGTCGCCCTGACGATCACCTTGTTGCTGGTCTGGATCCTCGTGATCGCCCGCAACATGGAGCTGCTCCAGGCGACCTTCGTCGGCAACCTGAGCCTGCTCGTCGGCGGGATCGTCTCGTTCGTCGCGATCATCACGGTCCTGGTCATGTTCACGGTGTTCCTCGTCCGCGAGATCAGCGAGGTCCGCCGCCAGACCAGCTTCATCGACTCGGTCACCCACGAGCTCAAGACCCCGCTGGCCTCGCTCAAGCTCGCCGCCGAGACCCTCGCGCGCCCCGAGCTCGCGCCCGATCGCCGCGAGCAGCTCCGGGTGATGATGCTGCAAGACGTCTCGCGCCTCGTGAGCCTGGTCGACGGGATCCTCGACGCCAGCCGCCTCGTCGTCGGCCACGAGGCCGGGGAGCTCGGCGAGGTCGTGATCGCCGACCTGATCGAGCAGGTCGCGAGCGAGGTCGTCGGCCGCCACCACATCGACCGCGACGCGGTCGTCCTCGCCCTCGACGACTCCCTGGTCTTGTTCATCGACACGACCGCGCTGCGGACGATCGTCTCGAACCTGGTCGACAACGCGATCAAGTACTCCGACGGCACGCCTCAGATCCGCGTCGAGGCCAAGCGCAGCGAGGACGGTCGCCACGTCGAGATCAACGTCAGCGACCGCGGGATCGGGATCGCCAAGGGCGACCTCAAGCGCATCTTTCAGCGCTTCTACCGGGTCCCCGAGGAGGCCGTGCGCTCGCGCCACGGGACCGGGCTCGGGCTGTTCGTGGTCGCGGCGCTGGTCAAGTGGCTCGGAGGCAAGATCGAGGCGATCTCGGCGGGGAGCGGCGAGGGCACGACCATTCGCGTGCTCCTGCCCGACCGCTCCACGAGCAGCTGACCGAACGCGACGCGCACCTTGTGGCCCCTCAGGGCCCGCGAAACGCCCCAACCCAAAACGCGCGCTGATCCTCGACGTCGACGAGCTGGCCCGCGGCGATCAACAGCTCGCCATCGCGCGAGGCCCCGATCGCGTCCACGGACAGGTTGGGCGTCAAGATCGTCGCCCCGATCGCCGCGTAGCGAGTCTCGCAGACCGGCTCACCCGCGCCGTCGAAGCGATGCATCCACCCCTCCGACCACGCGTCCTCGCTCTCGTCGCGCTCTAGGCTGCCGCCCGTGAACACCTCGCCACCGAGGGCAGCCGCGACCCCGCCGAGCGTCCAGTCCTCGCCCGCGTCGATGAAGCTGTCCATCTCGCGGGTCCAGGCGATCTCGCCCTTCGTCAGCGCGTGGACCCAAAAGGTCGCGCCGGGCCCGAGCCGGCTGACGCCAAAGTACACCTCGCCGCCTGGGTTGACCGAGAGCGCGATCGGGACGTGATCGTGGCCGGGTGACTCGTCCGCGTGCGGGGCCCAGTCGCCCTGCAGGACCCCGGCGGCGTCGAATGAGAACAGGTGGGCGTCGTTCGTTTCATAGTCGACGTACTCGACGCCCATCGCCCAGATCGTGCCGTCGGGCGCGACGGCCACGGGGCCGCCCCGATCGAGCGAGAAGCCGTTGGCCGCGAGCTCGCCGGACCAGGTCGTGGCCCACAGCTGGGCGCCGTCGGCCGCGGCGAGCTCGGCCAACCACAAGTCACCGTCCTTGTCGGCGACGCGCTGGTGGCCGCACACGATCGGGTTGCCAGCCGGAGTCACCGCCACGCCGCCGGCTCCGTCCTTGGCCCCGTCGACGGGCCCATCGAAGCTCGCGGCCCAGACCTCGGCGCCCCCCGGATCGAAGCGTCCGACCCAGATGTCGGTCTCGTCGCCGAGGTCGACGGTCGCGCTGAGATAGACCTCGCCGCCAGGCCCAAGGGCGACGCCGGCCGCGAGCTGATCGAGCCCTTCTTGGGGGTCGATCACCTTGGACCACAGCGGCGCGCCGTCGCTCGCGAAGGCGCCGAGCCACAGGTCGTCGTCGAGCTCGGCGGTCAGCGCAGCGAGGGTCCCGGCGACGACGACCTCGCCGCTCGGCCCGATCGCGATGTCACCGACGACCGCTTCAACCTCGGGCGAGGTCGCGGGGACCGTGGCCTCCCACAGCAACCCGCACGGGATCCGGCACTGGCTATCGCAGCCATCGCCGTCGTCGAGGTTCGCGTCGTCGCACTGCTCGCCGTCCTCGAGGTAGCCGTTGCCGCACTCCGGCGGCGGCGGATCGAAGCTCGGTGGGCTGGTCTCGCTGCCGCCGTCGGCGTCGAGCGCCGCGTTGTCCGTGCACGCGCAAACCAGGGTCAGCGCCGACGCGACCGCGAAGCCGCGCCCTCGCCACAGTGCTCGACCGCGGGCCACCGCGGCAGCATGGCCCGAGCACCGAACCCGGTCAACGGTCAGGGCCTGCGCCCGGCGCCGAGTATCGAGCTCGTACTCGCACGACACGCCCAGGCTCGAGCCTCGAGACACGCAGCCCCTCGCCCTCGCGTCGCGCACGAGGTGCTAAGGTCGCCGCGAACATGGTCGAGCTGAGGCCCCAGAATCGCACGCTGACGGGCGCGCTGCCCCGCGACCGCCCGAGCGCGGCCCGAGCCCACCGCGTCTACGTTGCGACCACCAACCACTGCAACCGCGCGTGCCCGTGGTGCAGCACCTGCTCGTCGCCGCGCGGCCAGACCTGGCTCTCGCTCGCGGACTACCTCGCGTGCTTCCCGGGCGCCGGGCTGTTCGAGGTCCAGCTCGAGGGCGGTGAGCCCACGCTCCACCCCCAGCTGCTCGAATTCGTCGACCTCGCCCGGGCCGAGCCCCGCTGTGTTCGGGTCGTGATCGTGACCAACGGCGTGGTCGTCCCGCGCGCGCCCGAGCAGCTGCGCGGCTGGCTTGCGCGGCTCGGCGCCCCCCTGACGATCAAGCTCTCGATCAACCACCACCTCCTCGCCCAGGATCGCGAGCTGCTCACGCTCGCCGCCGACATCCGCGCGGCGCTGCGCGAGCTCGGCGACGAGCGCGAGCTGGTCCTCAACGTCCGCCTCCGACGCGACGCCCCCGGCGAAGACGCCTGGGTGATCGAGGCCGTCCGCGAGGCCGGGCTGATCGAGCTGGCCAACGTGTTTCACCTTCAGGCCTACGGCTTCGCCGCCGAGCGCGAGGGCTGGGACGCCCCCTTCGTGGTCGGGACCAACTTCACGCTCGTCAACCCCGACGGCGAGACCCACGGGCCCGACCTGGTCGGCCGGTCCGAGGCCATGCGGGTGCTGCCATGAACGAGCGCGAAGCGGCCGGCTTCGTGCCCGAGCTTCGCCGCCGCAAGAGCGAGGCCTTCGACCTCGAGGCCACCAGCACAGCCGGCGAGGCGATCGAGCTCGAGCTGTGGGGCCAGCCGCGCTCGATCTACGCCAACGCCAATTTCTCGGTCTACAGCGCCCAGGTCTGCAACGCCCGCTGTCGCTTCTGCGTCGAGGAGCTGCGCCCGGCCTCGCGCGGGCGCGCGCTCGAGCGTCAGCGCAGCGTCGAGCCCGACGACGAGCGCTACTTCGCCGCCCTCGCCGCGTCGCTCGAGGCCCTCCGCCCGCTCGGACCGACGATCTCGATCACCGGGGGCGAGCCCAGCAAAGATCCGCGCTTGCCCCGGATCCTCGCGCTCGCGCAGCGCTACCCGTCCAAGCGTCGCTCGCTCACGACCAACGCCTCGGGCCTCCTCGATGTCCGCGAGGGCCGGCGGATCATCGACCACATCGTCGACGCCGGGGTCGAGCACCTCAACATCAGCCGCGCCCACCCCGACCACGAGCACAACGCGCGGCTGATGGTGTTCCGCGAGGGGCTCGAGCTCGAGCAGCTCCGCGAGGTCGTGGCCACGGCCGCGCGCGGGGGCTGTCGCGTGCGGCTCTCGTGCGTGTTGGTCGAGCGGGCGGTCGACTCGCTCGACAAGATCCGCGCCTACCTCGACTTCGCCGGGTCGATCGGGGTCGACAACGTGATCTTTCGTCAGCTGATGCACGTCGATCGCAGCTCGGTCGCCGAGAACTTCGTCGTCGCGTTTAGCGATCGCAGGCGCACCCAGCTCGAGCCGCTCCTCGATCAGATCAGCGAGGATCCCGAGTTCGAATTTCAGCGGCAGATCGTTGGGTACTACTACTACGTCGAGGTCTGGCGCCGCCGCGGGATCGACGTGGTGTTCGAGGAGGCCGACCTCGGCCAGCTCGAGCGGACCAAGCAGACCATGCCCGGGCTGATCCATGAGCTGATCTTTCACCCCAACGCGAGGCTGGCCTCGACCTGGCAGCCGTGGGACGGCGTGCTCGGGCCGCCGCCGAGCGAGGCCCTCGCGTGATCCGGGCCGCCCTGCCCTACCTCGGCGACAACCTGCTGATGCTCGCCGATGTCCTGACCGAGCTCGAGCTGGCCGGGATCGATGAGCCGGTGCTGCTGCGGGCGAGCGAGGGCGAGAAGCTCGAGCGCATCCTCGCCCACGGCACCGACCGCGCCGGCTACCCCGGCGACCGGCGCTGGCGTCACGATCCCGCGATCGCCCACGAGGACGTGATCCTCGCGACCACGCCGCAGGAGAATCGAGACGGCGAGGCCGAGCCCGAGCGCTCGACCTCGCTGAAGAAGTTCGCGGTCATCGATGCGCCCTTGCTGCTGATCTACGAAGCCGCCGCGCTCGAGCGCCTCCGGCCCAAGGAGTATCGCTTCGTGGATCCGCGCGCCAAGCTCGGCGCGCTGCGGGCGGTGTTCACGATCGCCAAGCACGCGCTGCCCGAGGGGTGGCTTCGGCCGGCCGAGGGCATGGCCTACCGGGCCGTGGTCGAGCGCGCGCTCGACCCGAGCGGCGCGGCGCGGGGCGTGGTCGTCGAGGTCGGCTGCTGGCTCGGGCGCAGCACCTCGTACATCGCCCGTCTGTGCCACGCTCGCGGCGCGAGGCTCGTGTGCGTCGACACCTGGGCGGGCTCGAGCGATCGCTTCGACGCGGCCTACCGCGAGCTGCTCGCTGCTCGAGACGTCGAGGCCGAGTTCGCCGCCCACCTCGACGCGCTCGGGGTTCGGGTCGAGCGTCGGCGGGTGCCCTCGGTCGAGGCCGCGGCCGGGTTCGAGCGCGGCAGCGTCGATCTCGTGTTCCTCGACGCGTCCCACGACGAGGCCGCGGTCGCCGAAGACATCGCCGCCTGGCGACCGAAGCTGCGCCCCGGGGGCGTGCTCGCGGGCCACGACTACGCCGAGAGTCACCCGGGCGTCATCGCGGCCGTCGACCGGGCGGCTCGCGGGCTCGGCTGCGCGGTGCGGCGCGGGCCCGGGAGTCTGTGGTGGTTCGAGTGAAAGGGCGGCTCGATCCAGACCTCGCCGATCACCTCGCACACCAACGCGAGCGTCATCCCCATGCTCGCCATCCTCTCGTGGGCCCGCGGGGCTGTTGCCCCGCCCAGCTGCAGCTTTGCCCCGCCCTGTTCTGCGCCGGCGACGACCCGTCCCAGACCTCGGCCTCCACCGCCCAGCGCACCCCCAAACGGGGCCTGCACGCCCAGCTCACGGTCCGCTGATGGTCCCCGTCTACATCGCGACCGGCGCTTTCGACTGCGGCAAGACCACGACGCTCGAGTGGCTGCGCGAGCACCACGGGCTACGCATCCACGGCGAGGCCCACCTGCGCGCGCTGGCCTCCTGGGGTGATCGGACCGCGGGTCACCCGCCCGATCGCGGCTTCACGCGGATCGAAGATCCCGAGCACTCGTGCCCGATGTGCCGTCCACGAGCCTTCGCCGAGCGGGTCCTCGAGGAGCAGCGCGCGATCGAAGGGTCCGCGCAGCCCGGCGACATCCTCGAACGTGGCTACCTCGATCCGATCGAGATGCTGCTTCGCAACAGCGGTGGTCCACGCCCGGCGTGGACACCGATCGCCCGCTACGCGCGGGTCTTCTTGTTCGAGGTCATGCCCGCGCTCCAGCGGCCGCGCTGGGGCAAGTCGGTCGAGCGGCGGATCGCCGAGGCGCAGGCGATCAACGAGCGACTCGAGCGGATGTATGGCGAGGCGGGCCACGAGGTGGTTCGCATAGGACCCGGCGCGGTCGAGGCTCGGGCGGCGAGGCTCCGCGTTCATCTCACGCCATGATGCCTCGGCGACCGGGTCGAGCCGGGTGATGCTTGGCGGCCTGGTCATGCATCGAACGTGGCTCGGCAGCGGGCCAGCGACCCGCTGCCGGGCCACTCAGCGCGAAGCCCTTCGTTCTAAATTGTCGTAATGACTGAATTCACCCCTGGCCCGCCGATTGCGAGTAGGAGCTGCGATGGCCCAACTCGAGCAACTCGCCAGCGCCCACGAGAGCCTCGTCGAGCTCCTTCGAAACATGCCCCGGCGCGCGCTGGCCAAGATCGTGTGCGCCGCAGGAGAGATTTCTTTGGCCAAGGTCGCAGAGATCCACGAGCGCACCCCGAGCGTCGAGGTCTCTGGCCTGGCCCGGGCCGCCCGCAAGAGCTCCGCCGACCTCGTCTTGGTCGTTCACACCTTCGATGGCCGGATCTTCGTAATTTGGGTCTTCGAGGTTCAACTCAGCTGGGACCCCGAGAAACGCTGGATCTGGGCGTTGTTGCAAGCCGCGTTCGCGGCTGAGTCCCGTGCGAAGGCGGTGGTGGTCGTGGTCGCACCCAACCCGCGACTACGCGAGCGGATGCGCAAGAAGCTGGCGCCGCTACTCGCGCCTCCGCTGGTCTTTCTCGAACCGGATCAGATCGAGCTGATCGACGACGCAGACGAGGCCCGCCGCCGGCCGCTGGAGACGATCCTCGGCGCCGTCTACCACGCCCGCGAAGACTCGCCATTCTCCGCTCGGGTGGCCGGGATCCGGGCCGCACTGGTTGCGCTGCAGACACTCGATTCCGCGAGTTGCCGGCGCTACACTGTGCTCGTCATGTCGATCGCCCCCACCGCCGTCGTTCAACAGGCCATGGAGGAGCTGCGCGAGCGTGGCGAACTCGACGAAGGTCGGTTCGAGACCTTCACCGAGATGGAGCGCGAGGGCTACAGCTTCAATCATGGCCGTGAAGAAGGGCGCCAAGAAGGGCTGCGCATCGGTCAGATCCTGACCCTTCGTCGGGCGCTCGTCGACGTCCTCGGGCTGAGGGGCTTCGCCCTGAGCGGGGCGCAGCGCGGGCGAATCGAGACCTGCGGCGACCTCGAGACGCTCGAGCGTTGGTACGACGCGGCCCGATCACTCGCCGTCGACGCGACCCTCGATCAGGTCTTCGACGGCTGACCCTCGACGGCGGGGTCAGCAGAGCACCGTCTTGGACGAGAGCTCGCGCAGCTCTTGGTCGCGCGCGTGCCGTCGTGCGACCCTCGGCCCGTGAGGCACGCGAGCGCCACGATCGGAGCCATCCTCGTCGTCATGTTTGCGGGCGCCTGCAGGGCAGCGCCGCAACCGAGCGAGCCCGCGCCGCGCCCCGCCCCCGCGGCCGAGCCCGCGCCGGTCGACCCCGAGCCCGAACCCGAGCCCGAACGCTGGCCCGAGCCCGAGCTGGAGCTCGAGCAGATCGCAGGCGTCCACTACCTCGAAGTCGTGACCGGCGACGCCGACGCCGACGCCGAGCTCCCGATGGTCGTCGCGCTCCACGGCAACGGCGCCTTCCCGCGGCTGATGGAGGCCGCGCTGCTCCAAAATCCGGGCGACGCCGAGCACCCGGCCGCGCCCTACGACGCACCCGCGCGCTTCATCTTCTTGCGCGGAACCGAGGCCGTCGACCCGCCCGGCCACGCCCGGTGGTTCTCGATCACCGCCAACGAGGCCCAGGCCAGCGCCGAGCAGCTCGCCGAGCTGTCAGCCCAGATCGAAGCTCGGTCCAACACCGTCGCCGACGCGATCGCAGCCCTGACCGAGGCCCGGCCGACCGTCGGCAAGCCGATCATCACGGGCCACTCCCAGGGCGGGATCTTGACCTTCGGCCTCGCCGTCAGCCACCCCGAGCAGTTCGCCGCCGCGTTCCCGGTCGCCGGGTGGCTGCCCGCGCCGCTGTGGCCGAAGCAGCCCGCGAACGAGGTTGCCCGCAAGCTCCGGATCGTCGCGCTCCACGGCGCCGACGACACCACCGTCAGCTTCATCGAGTCCGAGGCCGCCGTGGAGGCGCTCGCCAAGCTCGGCTACGACATCACCCTCCATCCCTACCCGGGGGTGAGGCACTCCTTCTCGCCGATGCTCGCCGAGCTCCGCGCGCTGCTCGAGCGCGCCTGAAGCCGAGCTCGCCGTGGCCGTGACTCCCCCCCCGCGCGACGACCTGCTGTTGCTGTGCCCGCGCGAGCGTGATGACGCGGCTCGCTGCGCGGCGAAGTCTGGCAGCTCCCCCCGGTCACGACTGAGCTGAGGGCTCAGGGCAGCGCGATCGGCAGCACGTACTCGTGGACAGCGATCACATGGCAGGCGCTGCCGCCGATCACGAACAGATGCCAGATCAGATGGTGATAGCGCACGCTCCTCATCTGAAAGAACACGACCCCGACCGTGTACGACAGCCCGCCCAAGATCAGCCACACCAGCCCAGCCCCGGGCACCGCCGCCATGACCTCGGCCGGCGCGACCATGACCATCCAGCCCATCACCACGTAGGACACGACCGAGAGCTTGTCGACGCCGGTCTCGAAGTCGTTGGGCTTGAGCAGCTTGCGCACGGTGCCGACCAGCGCCAGGCTCCAGATCGCGCCAAACATGATGTAGCCCGTGCGGTTGTGCAGCGCGACCAGGGTGAAGGGCGTGTAGGTCCCGGCGATCAGCAGGTAGATCGCGGCGAGGTCGGCGATGTGGAAGAACTCCTTGGCCCGCCCGGCCGGCAGGGCGTGGTTGAGCATCGACGTGAAGTACAAGGCGATGAGCGAGGCGCCGAACACGACGGCGCTCGTCACGTGCAGGGCGCCCTGGCCGAGCACCGAGACCGTCATCACGATCAGCGCGGCGATCGACAGCAAGATCCCGACGCCAGCCGAGACCGCGTTGGCCAGCTCCTCGCGCGGAGTAAATTTTTCTTCGAGCATGATGATGTGCGCTGAGCTCTGCTCAGCAGCCGGGCTCCGCCCCCAGTTCGGGGTCACTCAAGGGTACTTGACGAAGTCCTCGCTGCCGCCTGCGCCCGGCTTGCCCTTGCCGCCGAAGTTGTCGACGCCGTAGCGACGCCCCTCGCGGCGCAAGGTGCCATGGATGCGGTCCCAGAACATCAGGTGCTGACCGAAGTTCACGTGGAAGTACACGTGGTGATCATCGTGGTACATGCTCGGCCCCTGCCACGGGATCCGCGAGACCAGGCGCACGCCCGAGTGATCGATGATGTTGAACACCAACACGTAGCCGAGCACGACGATCACCGACGCCACGTGAAAGGGCATCACGAACAGCGGCAGGAAGGTCGCGGCCTGAAGCGAGAGCAGCTCGAGCGGGTGCATGGCCACGACCACGAAGGGCGAGGTCGCGATGTAGCGGTGGTGGTAGCGATGGATGCGCTTGAACAGCGGCTTGAGGTGCATGGCCCGGTGGGTGTAGTAGGCCAGCCCGTCCATCAGCACGAACAAGAGCGCGGTGCTGCCGAGGGTGTAGAGCCAGCCGTAGTCGGCGACCTCGGTGTAGAGCTTGGGCAGCTCCCAGCCCTGGAGGTACGCGTAGACGAGGTTGCCCGAGACGAAGCCGCCGATGCTGAGGTTGATGGTGCTCAGGATCGCGGCCTGGCGCTGCTGGTCCGGACGCAGGAAGCGCTTGGGCTGACACTTCCAGGTCTCGGGCTCGTGACCGCGGCGCACGTAGTAGCGGACGTGGTAGTAGCCCGCGACGATCCACAAGACCGCCACGCCGACGAGCATCGATGCACCGACGATGCTCGCCCACATCAGCCAGTCCATCTCGTGGTCGAGCATGGCGCGAAAGTAGCAGGGCTCGGCCGCGCTGCACAGCTGATCGAGGGCCTCGCGCGAGCTCAGCTCGTAGGTGACCCCCGGGCACGCAGGCGAGCTACGCGAGCGCTTGCAATCTCAGGATCGACGCCGTAGACAGCACGCCCGACGCCGCCCATGTCCGCCGCCACCCGCGAACAATTCGACCCCGTCCCAACCCTCGCCGAAGAGCTGAAGCTGCCGCCAAGCGGCGTGCTCGCCGTCGTCGGCCTGCTCGCCGAAGGCGCGACGGTGCCCTTCATCGCGCGCTACCGAAAAGAGGCGACCGGTGGCCTCGACGAGGTCCAGATCCGCGCGATCGAAGAGCGCCGCGGCTACCTCGTCGAGCTCGAGGATCGTCGCGCGGCGATCCTCTCGTCGATCCGCGACCAGGCCAAGCTGACCCCCGCGCTCGAGGCCAAGCTCCGCGCGGCGACCACCAAGCAGGCGCTCGAGGATCTCTACCTCCCGTTCAAGCCCAAGCGACGGACCAAGGCCACGATCGCGCACGAGCGGGGCCTCGCTCCGCTCGCCGCCCGGATCCTCGCCCAGCCGCGCGACGGCGCGCCCGAGCGCGAGGCCGTCGCGTTCGTCAACCCCAAGCTCGACGTGCCCGACGCCCAGACCGCGCTCGCGGGCGCCCGCGACATCGTGATCGAGGCCGTCGTCGAGCAACCCGAGGCCCGCGCGGCCGTCCGCGAGCACTACGCCAAACGCGGCGTGCTCGAGACCCGCGCGATGCCCAGCGTCGACGTCGAGGCCCCGAACAAATTCGCCGACTGGTTTGACTGGGCCGAGCCCGCGGCCAAGATCCCCTCGCACCGCTATCTGGCGATCAGGCGGGGCGAGAAAGAGGGCGTGCTGCGCTCGGCGATCCGGGTCGAGCCTGCGCTGGTCCAGCCCGGGCTCGAGGCGATGATGAAGGTCGACGCCGCCTCGCCCTTCGCCGAGGAGCTCCGCGCGGCGATCGACAAGGCCGTGCGCGGGCGCCTCGGGATCGGCGTCGAGATCGACGTCCGCGTCGAGCTCAAGCAACGGGCCGACCGCGAGGCCGTCGAGGTCTTCGCCGACAACCTGGCCAACTTGCTGCTCGCCGCGCCGCTCGGGGCCGTGCCCGTGGTCGGCATTGATCCTGGCCTCCGGACCGGGTGCAAGTGCGCGGCCGTCGACGCGACCGGCAAGTTCATCGAGACCGCGACGATCTTCCCGGTCAGGAACGAAGACCGGGCCGCGCGCGAGCTCGCCGCCTTTATCCAGCGCCACAAGCCCGGGGCGATCGCGGTCGGCAACGGGACCGGCGGGCGCGAGACCGAGGCCCTCGCCCGGCGGGTGGTCTCCGGGCTCGAGCTCGCCGAGGGCGCGCGCCCGATCGTCGTCAGCGTCAGCGAGGCCGGGGCCAGCATCTACTCGGCTTCCGAGATCGCGCGCGATGAGTTCCCCGACCTCGACCTGACCGTGCGCGGAGCGATCTCGATCGCCCGGCGGCTCCAGGACCCCCTCGCCGAGCTGGTCAAGATCGATCCCAAGTCGATCGGCGTGGGTCAGTACCAGCACGACGTCCAGCAGACCTTGCTGCGGCGCAAGCTCCACGAGGTGATCGAGAGCTGCGTCAACCGGGTCGGCGTCGAGCTCAACACCGCGAGCGCGCCGCTGCTCAGCTACGTGGCCGGGATCGGCGACTCGCTGGCCAAGGAGATCGTCGCCCACCGCGAGCGCAGCGGCGCGTTCGAGGGTCGGGCCGCGCTCCACTCGGTCCGCGGGCTCGGGCCCAAGACCTTCGAGCAGGCCGCGGGCTTTTTGCGCGTGCGCGAGAGCTCCGAGCCCCTCGATCGCTCGGCCGTCCACCCCGAACGCTACGCCCTCGTCGAGCGGATGGCCGCCGACCTCGGGGTCACGAGCGCGCAGCTCGTCGGCAACGCGAAGCTGGTCGAGCGTATCGACATCCGCCGCTACGTCGACGACTCGGTCGGCGAGCCGACCCTGCGCGACATCGTCGCGGAGTTGCAAAAGCCCGGCCGTGACCCCCGGGCGAAGTTCGAGGCTCCGCAGTTTCGCGACGACGTCCATGAGGTTAGCGATCTCGAGGTCGGCATGACCCTCGAGGGTGTGGTTACCAACGTGACTAACTTTGGGGCGTTCGTGGATGTCGGCGTGCATCAAGATGGGCTGGTTCACATCAGCGAGCTGAGTGACAAGTGGATCGATGATCCGCGTAAGGTCGTGAAGGTCGGCGACAAGCTGAAGGTCCGGGTGTTGAGCGTCGATCTCGAGCGTAAGCGGATCGGGCTCACGGCCAAGCGCGACGCGGGGCGGGGGCGGGACAAGGG
>NZ_PVNK01000188.1 GCF_002994615.1 Enhygromyxa salina
CCTTTTAGGGGGCCACGGAGAGGGCTGCGTAGCTCATACCAGCCCACCGAGCGACGAGCGGAGCGAGGAGCGACCGGCCGCCTGCGGCCGTGCGTGGCAAAGTTGCAGACGCTCGGGGGGGTCTAAAGGAGCCCCCTTTTAGGGGGCCACGGAGAGGGCTGCGTAGCTCATACCAGCCCACCGAGCGACGAGCGGAGCGAGGAGCGACCGGCCGCCTGCGGCCGTGCGTGGCAAAGTTGCAGACGCTCGGGGGGGTCTAAAACAGCCCCCTTTTAGGGGGCCACGGAGAGGGCTGCGTAGCTCATACCAGCCCACCGAGCGACGAGCGGAGCGAGGAGCGACCGGCCGCTTGCGGCCGTGCGTGGCAAAGTTGCAGACGTTCGGGGGGGTCTAAAACAGCCCCTACAGGCCCTTGCCGGGGCCGAGGGCTTTGCGCTTGTCTTTGTTGAGATAGAAGTACGCGCCCGCAGCAGGTACGCCGACGATCGCGGCGAGGGCGAGGAAGGGGAGCAGCGCCGAGACCAGGAAGGCCGTCACCGCGGTCCCTGCGCCTGTGGCCACTCCAGCGGCCGCGGCCTGACCGTTGCTGGCGTTTTTGGTCTTGGCGTAGGCGTAGGTTCCTCCGCCGACGGCTGTAGCGAGGAGGACGAGTGCTCCGAGTGCCATGGATTCTCCGAGGGGTTGGGCCTGCGAGTATAGGACAGTTCCGCGGGCGTGCCCGCCGGCAACCCCGGCTCTGGGATGGCATTCCTCGCTCCAGACCCATCGTGACCCCCCGGATGGGCAGTCTTCGCGAGTTTCGGGCTCCGCGCCGGGCTTGTGGCACGAGGCCTGGATCAAGCGCTGCGCGCTCGACTCAGGCCTTCTAATCTTCAAGGAGCCTTTCAAAAAGGCCCCTCGCTGCGGCGGAAAAGCCCCCTTCGCTCACTCCAAAGGGTCGCCTTGCGGCTCGTACTAGCCCTAAATCATTCAGCTTTTTAAATTCAGCGCTTGATTTAGGACTAGACGTCGGCGCGGCTGAGACAGATACTCGCCCCGTGGCGGACACCCCCACTGGCGAGTCGAAGGCCCCCCAAGCGAGCGGCGAGCGCCCGAGCTCTGACCGTGGCCGGCGGCGTGGTCGCAAGGGCAAGGGCAAGGGCAAGGGCGGCGGCGGTGAGCGGCGCGAGGGCAAGGATTCTCGGGGCCGCGAGGGTCGTGGCCGCGAGGGTCGCGGCCGCCGGGACAATCGTGGCCGCGATGACCGAGGTCGGCGAGACCGCAGCAGCGAGCAGCCGCTGACCGCCGGCTTGTTCGCAGGCGTCGCCGACCGCGAGATGCCCTGTCGGATCGCCGGCTGTACCAAGACCTGGACCTGGTACGGCACCCAGCAGATCCGCTCGCTCGGCAAGCCCGAGCCCAAGCGGATGTGCTCCGAGCACCTCGCACAGTTCGAGGGCATCGAAGATCGCGCGATGCCCTGCCGCAACAGCTGGTGCGCCAACACCTGGACGTGGAGTCGCGGCGCCCAGCTCTACCAGCGCGAGCGCCAGGAAAAGCTCAAGCCGCCGCACCGTCTGTGCGAGCAGTGCTTCGAGGAAGACAAGACCACCGAGGACGTCCAGATCAAGTGCAAGATCCCCGAGTGTCGCAACTCGTGGACCTGGCCACGTCAGGCTCAGCTGCGTCATCGGGCCTGGGTCCGTCGTCAGCAAGCCAAGATCGAGGCCGAAGAGGCCGAGGAGCAGCGCGAGCGCGAGGCCGCCAGCGCGGCGAGCTCTGTCGAGGCGGATGGCGCGGCGGGTCCCGTCGTGGCGGACCCTGCCGCCGTGGCGGCGCCAACGGTCGAAGCGGCGCCGGACCAGGCGGACGCGAGCGCGGCCGAGTCGTCGAGCGCGGCCGAGTCGTCGAGCGCGGCCGAGTCGTCGAGCGCGGCCGAGTCGTCGAGCGCGGCCGAGTCGTCGAGCGCGGCCGAGCCGTCGAGCGCGGCCGAGGCGTCGAGCGCGGCCGAGTCGTCGAGCGCGGCCGAGTCGTCGAGCACCGCCGAGGCCGACGCGAGCGCGGCCGAGTCGTCGAGCACCGCCGAGTCGTCGAGCGCGGCCGAGTCGTCGAGCGCGGCCGAGTCGTCGAGCGCGGCCGAGGCGTCGAGCGCGGCCGAGGCGTCGAGCACCGCCGAAGCTCAGGCCGAGTCGTCGAGCGCGGGTCAGGCGAGCGTCGCGGCGCCGACCGACGGCGGCCAAGCCAAGACCCCAGGCAAGAAGCGCAGGCGCAAGCGCAGGCGCAGGCGCAAGATCCACGAGGGTCCGCCCGAGAAGCTGTGCGAGCGCTGCTTCGAGCGCATGGGCCACCTCGAGCCGATCCACATCCCCTGCAAGGTTCACGGCTGCACCAACACCTGGGCGTGGGAGCGCGAAGGCCAGCTGCGCGCGTGGGCGGCCCTCGACGGCCGCGACGAGGTCACCGAGCTCCCGCAGCCGCCGCGACGGATGTGCAACAGCTGCTTCGAGTTCGTCCGCGGCCGTGGCGATCGCGAGGTCACCTGCGGCCGTCCGGACTGCGAGAAGACCTGGACCTACAAGACGGGCTCGCAGCTGCAGGACTTCCTCGCCGGGCGCACCCGAGATCCGATCCGTCTGTGCGAGGAGTGCTCGCGCAGCCAGTTCGTCATCCGCTCGTCCCAGGGCGTGCAGATGCCCGCGGGCGCCGAGGTCATGCCCTGCCAGGTCTCGGGCTGCAGCGGCTCGTGGGTGTACGTGCCCGGGATGAAGCTCAGCTCCGCCGATCCCGACGCCGCCGAGCCCCCGGTCGATCGCATGTGCGACGACTGCCGCGGACAGCGAGGCGCCCCTGCGCGGGATCCCAGGCATGTCCAAGCCAGCGCGAGCGAGGCCGCAAGCGAAGCGCCAGCGCCGAGCGGCGACGGGGCGAGCGGCGACGGGGCGAGCGGCGACGGGGCGAGCGGCGACGACGGGGCCAGCGAGATCGGAGCCGACGATCCGCCAGCGGCGGAGCCCGCAGTCGATGCGGCAGCCGGCGGCGAGGCACCAGCGGTCAGCGACGCGCCCGAGCCCAGCGAAGACCCGACGCCCAGTTGACCGTCGTCAGCGGAGGTGTGAGGCTGTCGCCGCGCACGCTCCCCTCTTCCCGCGCGACCGCTGCTCGCTCTCTCGGTCTCCCACTCTCCCGCTCCTTCTCTGCGAACGCTCCCACGCTCGCGTGCGCGTCCACGGACCGGTCTTCTCCGAAGGTCGGTCCGCGGTCTTTTAACGCGACCACCTAAGGGCGCTCGAGCGATCGCCGGCGAGTGAGCATGACCGCCATCGCCACGCCCGCCGCGAGCATGACCTCGATCGCCCACCCGAGCCGCACGCCGATCAGGAGCTGGAGCCGAATCCACCCGCACACGGCGACGAGCACGGTCGCGCCCCAGCGCACCAACCACCGCTGGGTCGGACCCGAGCGCGCGGCCTGGCCGTCCTCGTCGACCCCGCCGCCGGCCGCGGCCTCGCGCGCGTGGTGGACCGTGAAGTAGCCCCCGCTCACGAGCGCGAAGCCCAGCAGCGCGAGCGGCATCATCCCCTGCCCACGCGACGCGAGCATGAAGCCCACGAGCAGCAGCTGCGCGTGGAGAAAGCTCAAGTTGACGACCAGCAGGCGCTCGCCCACGCGCGGCACGACCCGAGGCCCGAGGGCCGCGAGCGCCAGCACGATCGCGCCGAAGCAAAACGGCGACCCGAAGCCGATCAGCATGATCAGGCCCTCGAGCGGGCTGCGGAGGAACGAGGCGTAGAGCAGCTGCGCGAAGCTGAAGCCCTCGGGGTGCAGGGGCAAGGCGATCGCGGCGGTCAGGACCAGGGCCGGGACGGCGAGCGTGACCGGCAGCGCGGTGGCCGGTTTGCGGACCGCCTCCGCGAGCTCGTCCTCGAGCTCGTCGGCCATCGCATCTGCGTCCGCGACGGCGTCGCGCTCGTCGTCGCCGCTGAGGTCCTCGTCATACCCATTGTCGTCGCCGGCCATGACCTCACGATACCCCGGGCGCGGGTCCCCGCGGGCGTCGAAGGCCGGCGCCGCCAGGCGCTGGGCCCCCGACGGCTCGGGCGACCGGAGTCAGCTCACTCGTCGGCGGACCTGGATCGGCGCTCGGGCGGGTCGGTCGCCGGTTCTGATGTATGTTCACCGCGATGTCGACGCCCTCGGACGAGTTGTTCAATCCCAGCGAGGAACACCGCCTGCTACGCCAGACGATCGCCGACTTCGCCCGCCGCGAGGTCGAGCCTCAGGCCGCCGAGTTCGACGAGAAGGGCGAGCTCAACGTCGGCCTGTTTCGCAAGCTGGGCGAGCTCGGGCTGCTCGGGATCACCGTTCCGGAAGACGAGGGCGGCGCCGGGATGGACGCGGTCGCGGCCACGATCGTCCACCACGAGCTCTCGAAGGTCGACCCGGGCTTTTGCCTGGCCTACCTCGCCCACTCGATGTTGTTCGTCAACAATTTCTACCACTGCTCCAACCCCGAGCAGCGCGAGCGCTACCTCGACAAGGTCATGAGCGGCGAGTGGATCGCGGGCATGGGCATGACCGAGCCGGGCGCCGGGACCGACGTGCTCGGGATGAAGACCACGGCCGCGCGCGACGGCGACGCCTACGTGCTCAACGGGACCAAGACCTACATCACCAACGGGCCCGAGGGCTTTTGCTTCTTGGTCTACGCCAAGCTCGACGACCGGATCACCGCCTTCGTGGTCGACCGCGACTGCCCGGGCTTCTCGACCAGCAAGCACATCGAGAAGCTCGGCATGCGCGGCTCGACGATGTCCGAGCTGATCTTCGAGGACTGCCGGATCCCCGCGAGCAACCTGCTCGGCGAGGAGGGCGGCGGCATCACCCACATGATGCGCAACCTCGAGATCGAGCGCCTGACCCTCGCGGCCATGAGCGTCGGCATCGCCGAGCGCTGCGTCGAGATCATGGTCGACTACGCCGAGCAGCGCCGGGCGTTCAACGAGTCGCTCAACCGCTTCGGCCAGATCCAGCGCTACATCGGCGAGGGCTACGCGATGATGCTCGCGGCCAAGTGCCTGACCTACAACGTCGCGCGCGACCTCGGGCCCGAGACCCGCGCCCGCGTCGGCTCGGACGCGGCCAAGCTGTTCGCCGCCCCGGTCGGCAAGACCTGCGCCGACTGGGCCATGCAGGTCATGGGCGGGGCCGGCTACTGCCGCGAGTTTCCGGTCGAGCGCCTGTGGCGAGACGCCAAGCTGCTCGAGATCGGCGGCGGCACGATCGAGGCCCACCAAAAGAACCTGACCAAGGACCTCACCCGGATGTGGAAAGCCTCCGGGAAGGCCTGATCGCTAGTCTTCGAGGGGCCTTTCAAACAGGCCCCTCGCTGCGGCGGCAAGGCCCCCTCCGCTCACCCCGAACGCTCGCCTTGCGGCTCGTGCGAGCCCTAAATCATTCAGCGCTTGAATTCAGCGCTTGATCTAGACCTAGAGGCTGGGGGGGATGGCCTCGAGCTCGAAGGCCTGGAGCACGTCGCCCTCGCGGATGTCGCCGTGCTCGGCCAGCAAGATCCCGCACTCCTGGTCGGTGCCGACCTCTTTGACGTCGCGGTCGACGATCCGCAGTGAGGCGAGCTTGGTCGAGGCCACGAGCTCGCCCTCGCGCAGGACCCGGATCCCGGCGTTACGCGAGATCTTGCCGTCGAGCACCCGGCAGCCGCAGACGTGGCCGGACGAGGTCGGGAACAGCTTGCGGACCTCGGCCTTGCCGAGCGGGTGCTCGACGTAGCTGGGCTCGAGCTGGTCGATCATCAAGGCCTCGAGCTGATCTCCGAGCTCGTAGATGACCTTGGCGCAGCGGATCGGGATGGCGTCGGCGTCGGCGAGCCCGGTGACCTTGGCCCCGGCCTTGACCCCAAACCCGAGGATCGCCGGGACCACGTTGTGGCCGGCCTGGCGCGCGGTCGTGGCCAGCTTGATGTCGCCCTCGGTGATCTCGCCCACGCCCGTCGAGATGATCTTGGTGTGGACCTTCTCGCTGCGGATCTCGGCGATGACCTGCTCGACGGCCTCGAGCGAGCCCTGGACGTCGGCGCGCAGGACCAGGGCCATGGTCGGGAGCTCGGCCCGGCGCTCGGCGGCGAGGCGGTCGGCGAAGCTCGGGGCGCCCGAGCGCGCGCCCTCGCGGCGGCGTCGCTGCTCGCGGCGGTGGGTCACGAGCTGCTTGGCCGCCTTGTCGTCCTCGACGGCGTTGAACGCGATGCCGACGGGCGGCGGGTCGTCGAGGCCGGAGATCTCGACGACCGTCGAGGGCCCGGTCGACTGGACCGTGGTCATGGCCTTTTTGGGTTTCTTGGCCTTGGCCTTGGCCTTGGCCTTGGCCTTGCTCTTCTTTTTGGGCTTGTCGGCGGCCGCGTCGGGCTCGTCGTCGCCGACGTCGCCGAGCGGCATCAGGGCGCTGACCCGTCCGCTCGACTCACCGGCCACGATCACGTCGCCGCGGCTGAGGGTGCCGCCTTGCACGAGCAGGGTCGAGATCACGCCGCGGCCGCGATCGATGCGGGACTCGAGCACGAGCCCGGTCGCGCGGCCTTCGGCGCTCGCCCGGAGCTCGAGCAGCTCGGCTCGGATCGCGAGCTGGTCGAGGAGCTCGTCGAGGCCGGCCCCGGTCTTGGCCGAGATCTGCACGATCGGCGTCTCGCCCCCGTGGGTCTCGGACAGGACGCCGTGCTCCATCAGCTGCCGCTCGACCTTGGCGACGTCGGCGGCGGGGAGATCGCACTTGTTGACCGCGACGAGGATCGGGACCTCGGCGGCGAGGGCGTGGCGCAGGGCCTCGACGGTCGTCGGCATGACCCCGTCGTCGGCCGCGACCACGAGCACCGCGATGTCGGTCAGCTGAGCTCCGCGCTCGCGCATGGCCGTGAACGCGGCGTGGCCGGGGGTGTCGACGAAGACCACGGGCCCGGCCGAAGTCCGAACCCGGTAGGCGCCGACGTGCTGGGTGATGCCGCCGGCCTCACCCGCGGCGACCTCGGCTCCGCGGAGGCGATCGAGGAGCGTGGTCTTGCCGTGGTCGACGTGGCCCATGACCGCGATGACCGGAGCGCGCAGCTCCCCGACCTCGGCCTCGCCGTCCTCGGCGTCGAGGAGCTCGGCCTCGTCGAAGGACACGTCCTCGACCCGATAGCCGAACTCGGCCGCGACCAGCTCGGCGGTCTCGACGTCGATCGTCGCGTTGACGGTCGCGTTGCGGATGCCCATGCCCCACACGACCCGGATGACCTTGGGCGCCTTGACGCCCATCTGCTTGGCCAGCTCCCCGATCGAGATCGCCTCGTCGACGCGCACGCGCTTCTTCTCGGCGCTCATCTCGGCCGTGCCCGCGCTCGAGGGCTTGCCCCTTCGCGCGGCGCGGCGTCCGGGCATCCGCCGCGACGAGCGAACCTCGCGGGCCTTGCGGGCGCTGGCCCGGCCCTTGGGCTGCTCGTCGGCGGGCGCGATCTTGACCTCTCGTTTGCGCCCGCTCCCGCGCCCGCCACCCTTGGCCGGGGTCCGCTTGGACTTGGCCTTGGCCTTGGCCTTGGATGAGGACTTGAGATCGATGACGCCGAGGATCTTGGGACCCGCGCTGCGAGCCCCGACGATGACGCCTTCGGCGTCGCGGATCACTCGCTTGTTGCCAGGCGCAGGCTCGGCCTGGTCGGCCTCGGGTGCTGCGTCGGCGGGCTTTGGCTTGTCGTTCGAGCCGGAAGACATGGGGAGCGGCGGCTGCCCGAGGCTCGCGCTGGGCGCGACTGGTCGGGGCGTGGATGGAACGCGAGGCCAGTCCAAAGACAGCTTGGCGCTCGGCCCCTTCGATACGCGACCGACCGGGGTCGCGCAAGGCCGCCGCGGGGAGGGCGGGGCCCAGGACGCGCAGAAATAGCCTGAGCGCGCCCAAGGTGGCGATCCGGACGCCGCTCACACGCCGCGTCCCCCCCGGCCCTGCGCGAGGGCTCAGTCGGCGCCCGTGCGGCCCGGCTCGGGCAGGGGCGGGACGCTGCGTGTGAGCGGCCGGGGGTCGTAGCGCGTGCGGTTGGTCAGGATCGCCACACCGTAGCGGCGGCCGGGCCAGATGCGGACGGCCGGGCGGTAGCCGCCGCCCTTGCCCATGTGGTTGAAGTAGCGCTCGCCGTCGATGACCTGGGTGTGCCAGCCGAGGGCGTAGTCGAGCGGGCGGCCGCGGAAGTCCTGTTGGACGGTCTGCATCGCCTCGACCGACGCGGGCGAGAGGATCCGCCGGCCCTGCCACTGGCCGTGCTGGAGGTGCGCGCCGAGGAATTTGGCGAGGTCGCCCGCGGTCCCGATCAGCCCGCCGTAGGGCGTGCCCTCGACCTCGAAGTACACGGTCGTGACCCAGCGCGGCAGCGGGGGGCCGAAGACCTCGGGGTTGGCCACGGATTTGGCGACGGTCGTCCAAAACCCGCCCTTGCGCCCGTGGCCGACGGCCGCGTCGTCGAGCAGCGGCGCCCAGCGAAAGCCGGTCCGCTCCATGCCGAGGACCGCGAGGATCTCTTCGCGGACGTAGGTCTCGTAGTCGCGCCCGTCGGCCAGCTCGATCATGCGCCCGAGCGCGAGGTAGCCGAGGTTCGAGTAGCTTTGACCCTGGCCCGGGCGATAGCGGAGCCGCCGGCCGTGCTCGGCGAGCAGCGTGGCGAGCTGGACCTGAAGCCGCGCGCGCTCGCGGCCCGAGGGCGCGGCCCCGGCCCAGACCGAGGGGTTGCCGAGCCCGCTCGAGTGGCTGAGCAGATCCCGCGCCGTGATCGGCCTGTGGCTGGGCTCGTCGATCGCGAGCTCGTCACCGAGGAGGTCGCGGATCGGCGCGTCGATGTCGAGCTGGCCGCGCTCGTGCAGCTGCATGATCGCCGTGGCCGTGAACAGCTTGGTGATCGAGAACCACAAGAAGGCCGTGTCGGCGTGGACGGGCCGACCGTCGGCGAGGGCCGCGACCCCGCCCGCGTCGACCTCGATCGTCGGCGCCCCGTTCGTGCGGACCGTCGCGACGACGAGCCCCGGCGACTCGCCGCGGCCCTCGCCGACCGTGGCCAGCGCGGCGCTGCGCAGCTCGTCGGGCTGCTTGACGCTCGTGTGGGTGCACGCTGCCGTGGTCAGCGCCAACGAGATCGCGCACGCGAGGCGGACTGCGGGGGCCACCCCTGCGAACTACGCCGAGGTCGCGGCCGTGTCCAGTTGGACGTAGGATGCCCGCGACGTGGGCGAGACTCTGATCGGACCCGACGAGCTCGAGCTCGCGGTCTCTGGCCTCTCGGGCCTGGTCGGGACCTTGTTGCTCCCGGCGATCGGCGCGTGGCTGCGGGTCCTGCTCCAGTGGATCGAGTCGGACCGCTCGGGCCTCGGTCGGCAGCCGCGCTTGTCGGGCCTCCAGATCGTCCGCGCCGTCGCGACCAGCTTCGCGCTGTTCTTCTTCATCGTCGCCCTCGGTCGGGCCGCGGCCGAGCTGCGCGGGATCCGGGTCGAGGCCCCGGTGTTCGCGTCGATCATCACGGGCGTCCTGGTTGGGATCGCGTTTTGGGCCATCTACGCGGCCGGGATCTCGGCGCTCAAGTCCGACTACCAGCGCGCCAAGCAGACCCGACGGATCAAGTAGGCCGCCGCCGGCCGAAGCGGGCCTGAAGCACGAAGTAGCCGTCGCGCTCGCCGCCTTCGATCTCCGCGCCGAGCTCGGTCAGGATCTCGACCGCGCGGTGGGGTCGGCTCACGACCAGGATCATCCGACCACCCGGCGCGAGCCAGGGCCGGAGGTCGAGGAGGCGCGTGAGCGTGGCCGCGTCGGCGTGGGTCGGGGGGTTGAGCAGGGCCAGCTCGACCGCGGCCTTCGGCTCGGGCTCGGGCGGTCCGTCGTGCTCGATCACGCGGACCCGCTGCTCGAGCTGGTTGCGCGCCGCGTTGTGCCGGATCAACGCGCACGCGCGCAGGTTGCTCTCGACGGCCACGACCTGGGCGTGCTCGAGGCGCGACGCGGCCCACAGCGCGAGCGGTCCGATGCCCGCGCACAGATCCAGGACCCGGCGCGGCGGCGCGGACCCGGCCGCGTCGTCGCGCCGCAAGATCGCGTCGGTGACCGCGATCAGGGCGCGGGTGCCCGCGTCGAGCTCGCGGCGGCAAAACACCCCCGGGCGACTGTCGAGGGCCAGCTGCCCGAGGGCGGGATCGCGGATCTCGTAGGACCTCGTGCTCAGCTCGTCGGCGAGCTCGGCCCGAAAGTCAGGCCCGCGCACGCCCCGATAGAGGTGGTAGCCGCGGTCCCGGCCGACGACCTCGACGGCCTCGTCACCGAGCAGCGCGCGCATGGTCCTGGCCAGGCTCTTGCCACCTTTTTGTTTGCGCGCCGCGCAGTACAGCCGCCCGCCCTCGGCCAGCGCGAGGGCGCCGAGGGCCAGGCAGGCCTCGGAGAAGTCCTTGCCGAGGTGGGCCCGCGGCCAGACCATCGCGGCCTCGAAGCGCGCGTCGCCGAAGGGCGGCGGCGCGCTCGGATCTTCGCGCCCGAGGTCGGCGATGCACTCGTGTGGCGAACCAGTGCGCTCGCGCACGTCGAGGATCAGGCGGGTCGCGCCCGCGCGCAGCCCGGGCAGATCCCCACAGTGAACCAGGGCGAGCGCGCGGGGCTCGACCGTCCGCGCGATCTCGGCCAGCATCCGGACGCCTGGATCGTCGGGGTTGAGACCGTCGAGGCCCCCGGGGCCGGGTGCTGCTGGGCGGGGCTTTCGTGCCATCGGCCCCCACCTTGGCCCAACTTCGCGGCCCCGTCAGCCCGCGCCACCCGCACTTCCCTCGCGGCCCGCGTGTGTAGACCGGGGCGGATCTCCGTGATAGAGGTTGCCCCTGTGCGCGAGAGCCCGTCCGAGTATGTCGGACTGGGTGATCACGCGCCCAATCTCGTCCTGGATCCTGCCCAAACGAGCTCTCCGCCGTCTCGGCGAGGGCCGGGCGCCAACGGCCAGGCCGCGCTTCGGGGCCCCACGAGTGGGCCACGAGTGCACCTGGGCGACGTCAGCGGCCCAAACCGATACGCCGCGGGCGGAGCGATGGAGCGAAAGCTTTGAGCAAGCTCGACAACCTGGTCCCCCTCCTCGCCCCCGAGGCGCTCGTGCGTGTCGCCAGCCCCAAGGCCATGAAGGCCGGTCAGGAGCTGTTCAAGAACAACGCGGTCAGCGACATCGTCGTCGACGGCGATAGCGTCCGCGGCAAGGTCAAGGGCACGCACCCCGTGCCCCACTCGACCTCGCTCAAGCGCGTCGTGACCCGCGGCGGCAAGGGCACCAAGCTCGAGTGCAATTGCTCGTGCCCGACCTTCACGGACGGGTGGGAGAAGATCTGTCACCACGGCGTCGCCCTGGCCCTCGAGCTGCGCAAGCAATTTCTGGCCGGCGGCGAGCTGACCATGACCCAAAACCCCTGGGTCACCAACGTCGACGCCAAGAGCCAAAATCGCTACCAGATCGAGCAGCGTCGCGGGGTCTGGAACGTGACGGTGTTCGGGGCCGGGTCCGCGGTCTCGGCGGCCAAGCGCAAGCGCCAGGGCATGGCGATGGTCGACAAGCTGATCCAGCACTTCCTCGACCAGGAGATCGACGAGACCGACGACGGCGCCCACGTGCTCGAGGACGTCGCCCTGGCCGGGATGCTGTACTTCGCCCGCGAGGCCTCGGTCTCGATCAAGGGCGTCGGCAAGCTGATCTTCGTGCCCGAGCCGCTGGTTTTGCGCGTCGAGGCCGAGACCCGCGACAAAGATCACCGCGTCGAGCTCCGTGCGTTCTTGCAGCACAAGCACTCCGAGCGCGAGTTCGAGGTCGACAAGGGCCGGATCATCGTCGGGGCCCCGACCTGGTTCTTGTGGCCCGAGACCGCCGAGATCTTCCTGGTCCCCGAGACCCCGCCGTGGACCCTCGAGGCGATCGCCAAGCGCCCGCTGATCGTCATGGACGCGAGCGTCGCCGCCGAAGAGATGGACAAGCTCAGCGAGAGCCTCCAGTCGGTCGGCGTGCCCCAACGCGACGTGTTCAACCTCGCCAGTGACTCGCGCGAGGTCGACAACTTCATCGTCACGATCGTCGGCGGGGCCAACAAGATCGCCGTGACCCTCGCGGCCCGCTACGACAACGTCACGCTCAGCGTCAGCGGCCACGAGCCCGAGTCGGCCCGCTACTCCGCCACGGTCTCGGCCTCCGGCGGGGATCAGACCATCGCCTTTTACCGCGACATCGAGGCCGAGACCCGCGCGCGCCAGGTCCTCTACGACGGCAAGCTGCGCTGGAGCGACGCCGACGAGGCCTTCGTCGCCCTCGGCGACACCGCGATCGAGTTCATCGTCGCGGGCTTGCCGCTGCTGCCCGAGGCCTGGGAGAAGAAAGTCCCCAAGCTGCCCAAGCTGCGCAGCAAGTCACCCTCGCCGAGCATCTCGGTCAAGAGCGCGGGCGGCTCGGTCCTCGACGTCGAGGCCGTCGTCGACGTCGAGGGCGAGACCGGGCTGATCTCGTTTCGCGATCTGCTGCGCTGGCTCCACGAGGGCCGGCGCTGGGTCGAGCTCGCCGACGGCTCGGTCGCCAAGCTCGATCCCAAGATCCTCGAGCCCGTCGCCGAGGCCGCGGGCTCGCTGCAGTTCGACAAGCAGGGCAACTCCGAGGTCAGCACCCTCGAGCTCGGGACCCTCGCGCGCCTGCTTCAAGAGGTCCCGACGGCCAAGGTCGCCAAGGACGTCAAGAAGCTGATGGCCAACATGACCGGCAAGCGCTCGGCCCGGGCCCCGCGCAAGGCCAAGGCGCTCACGGCCAAGCTCCGCGACTACCAAAAGTCTGGCTACGCGTGGCTGTGGCAGCTGCACGACAACCAGATGGCCGGGATCCTCGCCGACGACATGGGCCTGGGTAAGACCGTGCAGGCCCTGGCCTTGCTGGCCAAGGCCAAGGAGTCCGACGGCGACATGCCCTCGCTGATCATCGGCCCGACCTCGGTCCTCGGGGTCTGGCGCCAGGAGGTCAAGAAGTGGGCGCCGAGCCTCTCGGTGTTGGTCTGGCACGGCACCGACCGGTCCGAGAACCGCCGCCTGCTCAAGAAGACCGACGTCGTCGTGACCAGCTACGCGATCTTGCGCCGCGACATCGCGGACCTGGCCAAGATCCGCTTTCGCTACGTCATCCTCGACGAGGCCCAGTACATCAAGAACTGGACCACGAGCACGGCCAAGTCGGCCAAGAAGCTCAAGGCCGACCATCGCCTCGCGCTCAGCGGCACCCCGATCGAGAACCACCTCGTCGATCTGTGGGCGATCTTCGACTTCCTCGCGCCGGGCTTCCTCGGCAAGCTCAGCGAGTTTCAGAAGAACTACGTCAAGCCGATCGAGGACGGCGACCACAAGGCCATCGAGACCCTGCGCGCGCGGATCCGGCCCTTCATCATGCGGCGGCGCAAAGAGGACGTCGCGTCCGAGCTGCCGCCCAAGACCGAGCAGACGATCTTCGTCCAGTTCGGGCGCAGCCAGCTCGCGCTCTACAACCGGATCCTCAAGGCCGCCAAGACCGAGATCGACACCCGCGTCGGCGAGGTCGGCATCGAGAAGTCGCAGATGACGATCCTCGCCGCGCTCACGCGCCTGCGCCAGGTCTGCACGGATCCGCGCCTGCTCTCGCTGCCCGAGGGCAGCGCGGTCCCACCCTCGACCAAGATGGACGCGTTCCGCGAGCTGATCGCCGAGTGCGTCGGGTCCGGGCGCAAGGCCCTGGTGTTCTCGCAGTTCGTCGAGATGCAGAAGCTGATCGCCGAGGTCCTCGAAGAGCTCGAGATCGAATTCTTGTGGCTCCACGGCGGGACCACCAACCGCGAGGAGCTCGTCAACCGCTTCCAGCAAAAGAGCGGGCCGCCCGTGTTCTTGATCTCGCTTCGGGCCGGCGGCGCGGGCTTGACCCTGACCGAGGCCGACACGGTGATCCACTACGATCCGTGGTGGAACCCGGCGGTCGAGGATCAGGCGACCGACCGCGTCCACCGGATCGGGCAAGACAAGCCGGTCATGGTCTACCGCCTGGTCGTCGAGCACACGGTCGAGCAGAAGATGGTCGAGCTCGGGGCAGAGAAGCGCAAGATCGCCGAGTCGGCGCTCGGCCGCGACACCAGGGTTGGCAAGAAGCTGACCATGGAGGACGTGGATGACCTGCTCGCGACGCCCGTGAGTGGATCCGCCGCCTGGGACGAAGTGTGAGTCCGGTCCGGGGGGGCGAACCACGGGGCGCCATCACGGCGTGGCTTCGTCCCTCCCGTGACTGCGGCGGAGCCACAGGTTGCAACACGCACTAAACCCGTTTGAAGGGCAGGACGCGGGCACCCTTGGGGGCGGGGTCGATTGGGGGCAGCGAGAGGACGAGCTTCTCGATCGCGGGGACGGCTCGGAGCATGACTCCGGCGGCGCCGATCTCGGAGAAGGGGCCGCCGTAGACGAGGATGACGTGGTAGATGCCGGCGAAGTCGCGGGCGAGCCAGCCGAGGTCGTCCTCGATCGCCTCGTGGTTCTCGGGCGCGCGGCGGACCGCTGCGATCGCGCGGCAGGTCGCGAAGTGGGCCGGCCAGTCGTCGGGGCCGCGGTGGGAGCCGAGCTCGCGGATGACCGGGAGCTTGCGCTGGAGGCGTTCGCGGAGCTTGCGGGGCGTGAGCTTGGCGAGGCGTTTGGCCAGCGTGGGCTCGTCGAGGCCGACGAGCTCGACGATGTCGACGCCGGCCGCGGCGGCGCTGTCGGCTAGCTCGCCGATCCACATTGCGATCTCGACGTCCTCGGGTCCGGGGGTGTCCTCGGAGGTCCCCCACAAGACCGGCGAGTCCTCGTCGATCACGACCGCGCGCAGGGCGTCGGCCTTGGCCGCGAGGACCGCGAGGGCGTCGTCGATCTCGCGGTTGGCGGCCGGGGTCGCGAGCCGCGGGCTGCGGACCTGCAGCAGCCCGCTGACCCCCGCGAAGGACTCGACGAGCGCGGCGAGCTTGGCCTCGGGCTGGGCGGGGTCATCGAGGGGCGCGGCGAACAGCGCGACGACCCGCCAGCCACCGGGGATCTCGGCGAAGACGGAGTCGGCCTGCTCGGGCGAGCGACCGCCAAACTCGAAGCGGGCGTCGTCGCAGCTCAGCTCGTGACGGACCAGGTCGAGGAAGCGCTGGAGGTGCTCCATTCGCTGGAGGTTAGCTGATCTCGTGACGGCCGAGAGAGCCCGCCCCGGCCTCGCCGACGAAACCAGCTATCCTCCCGCGCATGCGCGCACGCCGAACCCGAGCGACCCTGTGCGCGGCCCTGCTGCTGGCCGCCCCGCTCGCCTCCTGCACCAAGAACAATCCCAGCACCAACGTCAAGATCGCCGGCGAGGGCGACGGTCCCGGCGAGGGCGGGCGGCTCAACGCCGAGGCCGGCGGCGCCGCCGTCGAGCGCGAGCCGATCGAGAAGATCGAGATCGCGGGCAGCGTCACGGGCGTCGGCGACATGCTCGACGCGGGCGCCAAGCTGCTCAACATGTGGTCGCCACCCGAGCCCGGCGCGCCGCCAATTGACCTGCGCAGTTTCATCGGGGTCATGCTCATCCAGGAGGGCTTCGGGCCCGGCTTCCTCGAGAGCATCGACCTCGACGGGGTCCACGCCATGGAGCTCGGCTTCCCCCACGAGGGCCAGCCCGGGGTCACCGACGCCGACGTGGATCTCTCGCTCGTGTTCAGCGCGATCGACCCGGTCCGCGCGATCGAGAGCATGCCCGCGGGCATGCAGCCGCAGCCGCTCGGCGACAACTTGTGGCAGCTCGCCGAGAACGACTCGCAGCTGTTCTTCCGGGCCGGGTCCGGCGCGCTCGAGGTCGCCCTGAGCATGGACGGGCTCGACGTCGCCAACGGCCTCCGAGCCCAGGTCGCGGTCGGGCCCGACGAGCCGCGGGTCAAGGTCGCCGCTGCCAACGTCCCGCCCGTCGACATCGACGTCAGCGACATGCTCCCGCTGCCGCGGGGCATGGCGAACACCCTCAGCTCGATCATCAACGAGACCAAGTCGCTCGAGCTCACCGGCGACTTCGGCAGCGACCGCGACCTCCGGGCTCAGGTCAGCGCCGAGGCGCCCTTCGGCCGCCTCGGCCTCGATCCGATCGGGCCCGCGACCCAGGCCCCGAGCGAGCTGGCCGAGGCCCTGCCGGGTGAGGCGATGGGCGTGTGGGTCATGCCCTGGGGCGATCCGAAGCTGCTCCACGACGCCCTCGACCGCCAGATCCCCGTCGACCAGATCCCCGCGCCCTTCGACGGCTACGTCGACGAGGTCGTGGCTGGCGCCCACGGGATCCTCGGGGCCGTGCGCAACGAGGTCCTCGCGGCCGCGTATATCGACAAGGGCAAGTTCACCCTCGTGCTCGCGGCCGAGGTCGACGACGAGGCCGCGGCCCGCGACGCGATCCGCGAGGTCTTTGGCGCGGCCGAGAAGGCCTTCGGCGACCACATCGCCCTCGCCGGCAACAGCTCCGACCACGCCTACAAGGTCAGCTTCAAGAAGAGCGTGGTCCGGGCCGGCAAGGCCAAGGGCGATCTGTTCACGCTCACGATCCCCAAGGCCATGCAGGCCGCGCTCGACGACCTCGGGTGGTTCTTCGGGACCAAGAAGCCGCAGGTCGAGGTCGCGTCGGTCGTCGTCGACGGCAAGCTGATCGTCGCGCTCGGCGTCGGCCAAAAGGCGATGATGAGCGCGATCGGTCGGCGGGTGGGCAAGTCCTCGGACGCCGGGCTCGAGGCCGGCGGCGGGCTCGCGCTCGCGCGCAAGCTGACCCAGGGCTGCCAGTACTGCATCGCCGTCGACCCGAGCGAGGTCGGCGAGATGGTGTTCACGACCCTCTCGGCCGACCAAAGCCAGCCCGAGGAGGTCCACAAGGCCGCGGCCAAGGCCCGCGACGCGCTGGCCAAGCTCGGCCTCGACGGTGAGGTCGCGTTCGCGCTGCGCTTCGACCAGGACCGGGGCTCGCTCGGTTTCGGTGTGCCCAAGTCGCTGCTGTTCGCCGACCCCGCCAAGATCAAGTCGGTCGTCGACCTCGCCAAGTCGATCGACGAGGCCCGCGAGGCCGCGTGGGCCAAGACCCAGTAGGGGCGGACCCGGACGCCCGGTCCGCCGGACCTGCCGGACCTGCCGGACCTGCCCGAGCTGCCCGAACCGTCCGGTCGGTGGCCGGGCTGGTCCTGGCCGCGGGCGCCTCGTCGCGGATGGGGCGGGCCAAGGCCCTCGTCGAGCTCGACGGCCGCAGCTTCGTCAACGCGGGGATCGAGCTGCTGCGCGCGGCTGGCTGTGAGCTCGTGCTCGTGGTCGACGGCGCCCATCGCCTCGACCCCGAGTCACTCGCGGGCGCCCGGCTCGTCCACAACTCGCGCTGGCGCGACGGCCCGCTCTCGACCCTCCAGCTCGGCCTCCGCCAGGCCCTCGCGCGGACGCCCGAGCTCGACGGGCTCGTCGCCCACCACGTCGAGCGGCCCCGGGTCCGGGCCCAGACCGTCCGCGCGCTGCTCGAGGCCCACGCCCGCGAGCCCGGGGGGCTGTGGCAGCCGACCCACCTCGGCCGCTCGGGCCACCCGATGCTGTGGCCGCGCGGGCTGTTTTCGCAGCTGCTCGCCCTCGACCCTGCGCGCGACACCGCGCGGGTTCTGGTCCGGGGCGCGGCCGCGGGCCTGCGTCGCAAGCTCGAGGTCGACGACCCCGGGGTGCTCGACAACATCGACACGCCCGCGCAGCTTCAGCGTGTCCGCGGCGAGCCGTGACTCGGGCAGTGAAGTTGGTGCTGCTCAGGCGTGCGCGAACTGCTGCTGGGCGGGCTGCTGGGCGGGCTGGGCAGGCTGGGCAGGCTGTCGCTGCTGAGCCCGTCGCGTCCGCAGGGCCTGCGACTTGCGGAACTCCTCGGCGGCGGCGGTTCGTACGAAGCTGACGTGACCGCGGAGCTCCTTGACGGCAGCTTCGATGTCGTCCAGTGACACCTTGAAGAACTCCTTGCGATTGTTGACGAGGTTGACCTGGTAGGCCGCGAAGCGGCGTTGCAGCTCACTCTCGAACTTGGGAGCGTCCTCGCAGTAAATCATGGCGTGGACATCGAAACGAAATGGTACGGACGCGTCGCCGAGCTCCTTGACGCGGTCCAGGGGCTCGAGACGCCTCGTCATGCCGATTTTGTAAACATGCTCTCCGAACGACCCGATGTTCGAGATCACGTAGACATGGCCGCTGCGGGTGATTTGGGCCCGGGAGACGGCGCGCTCGCGCTTTGACGTCGTCTCTGCCAGCTTCTGCTGGAGATCGTCAATTTTTGCCAACAGTTGGTCGTGGCGTTTTCCAGCGGCCGACTCAGCCTGCTGCTGCGCCTTGGCGATGGCCTTGGTGAGCTTGCTTTCTTCGGCCTCGGCCGCTTTTTGGGCTGCCTCGATCTCCTTCTGGGCCCGCTCTTCTTCGCGCATTTGTTCACGGATCAGGCGCTGCTCCTCCTTCTCTGCCTGGCGCTTCTCTTTGTATGAGTGGGTGAGTCGGAGCTCGTCAATCTTGTACTTGAAGTATGCGGATGTGATCTCGCACTGGTTGACTGCGCCGAGCTTGTTGATGGCGGCGTGGGCTCGGGTGACTCGTTTCTCCAGGGACTCGATGTTGTTGTACTTGACGCGGGCGATGGCGGCGTCGCATTCGCCGTTGAACGCGCGCAGCATCAGCTTGATCTTGTCCTTGATCATCTTGCGCCCCTTGGCCGCGCTGCCTTCGACGGTCCAGGTCGTTCGGCAGACCGCAGCCAGGCCCTCCTTGGTCATGGACTTTTGCAGGTCTCGGATATCGTCGAGCCGCCTCTTGTACTCGTCCGCTGTCCCGAAGTCATAGTTGCTCTCGTAGAGGCCGTGCGCCTCAAACAACGCTTGTTCGTTGAGGTGGGCCAGCTCTGCGCGTAGGGCGTCGGTTTGCCCGCGAAGTTGGGCTTCCTCGGCTCGGGCCTGAGCCAGGTTAGCCTCGGACTGAGCCCGAGCCTGGTCGAACTGCGCATGGTAGCTAGCGATGGTCGCCTGCGCCTGCTGCTGCTCTTGGACGATCTGAGCGCGGATGGCCGCGAGCGTGGCCTCGATGTCGCGGATCGACTGAAAGCGGGTGAGTTGGGCCTCGGCGGTGGCCAGGCGTTGCTCGAGGTCGCCTCTTTCTTGATGAACTTGCGCGAGTCGACGCTTGGACTGTCCGAGGAAAAGGATGGTACCGACGAGTGCGAGGGCCATGACGGCCGCGAGGATGTAACCGAGCATTCTCCGAATCTACCACGGCGAAAGCTATCGAAATCGCGCGTTACGTAGGAGAGTCCACACCACGACGGACTCGTTGGGGGTCTGCGCCGAGGCGAGCGAGCCCCGCGAGCGCGTGGTGTCGAGGCGACTTCTGGACTGAGCCGCGGGGCTGGACTATCGTGGTCCGTATATGGCCCGAGGACCCACAGCGCTCGCCTTTTGTGCCGACGCCTTGCCCGAAGCCTTGCAGGTAAAAAAGCGGCTCCCCGTCGAGCTCCGGGAGGCCTCCTTCTTCGTCTATTGGCCGGGGGACGAGTCTCCGATCTGGCTCCCGAATCGGCGCCCGTCCTCGGACGGGCAACCTTGGATGAACAAGCGCGGCGCCGCGTGGAAGGCCACGAAGTGGTTGGACGAGGTGATCGGGAGGCTCCCGATGCGGGCGGTGAAGCGACTGATGCCCGGGCGCTCCTTCGTCTCGCGCACCCACCTGCGCGGCGACTTCGACCGACGCTCGCTCGCCTGGGTCCGCAAGGCCCTGGCCAAGCAGGACTTCGAGGTCCTCGACATCGACGCGCTGCTGGCCGAGGACACGGACCCGCGTGATGACTGGGACGGACTCGTGCTCGAGTGCGTCGCCGGGGGCGGCGCAGCGGGGAGCTACGACCTCCGGTGGCTGGCCGGAGACCGCGGCTCACTGCGAGAGATGGCCGACTGGCTCGAGGACCCCGAGTCCTATTCGCGCGAGGAGGGGGCGAGCGCGGCGGAGCGCGAGAGCTGGTTCCTCCATGTCGTCCGCGGTGGAGAGGTCGAGCGTAGCGTCGACCTGCGCGAGCACATCCGCGTCGACAAGGAGCCCCTCGAAGCCTGGCTGGCCGGCCCGGCGAAGACGGCGAAGCGCGTGCGTGTGAGCTGGTCTGCGATGAAGCTACCTCGGCCCACGAAGCGCCGCGTGGCTCCCGGCGACGAGGTCAGCCTCCGCGGCCTCGGCCCCGATGAGGACGATCTGATCCGACTTCGCCACGGGGTCAACGAGTGAGCCTGCGCGCCCGCGGGCCCGCGGGCCCGCGGGCCGCGATCACGTCGCCGCTTCGTCGGCCCCGCGGGCGTGCGCTGTGAGCAAGGAACTCGGGGCGACGCCGGTCAACGCGGAGCCGACTCGGCCCCGAGGGTATGCTCGGCCGGGATGTGCGGCCGCTACGTGACCGGAACCGACGAGCACAGCTGGCGCGAGTGGGCGACCTTGCTCGAGCTCCCGACCCTGACCCTGCCGGCGGACTCCAGCGCCTGGGCCGAGCCTTTCGGGCCCACCGCTCAGGTCCCGATCCTGCGCCTGGCGCCCGAGGGCCCCGCGACCCCCGAGCTGGTCCTCGCGCGCTGGGGGCTGATGCCGAGCTGGATGAAGCAGCCCTACAAGCAGCGCCCGCAGTACAACCTTCGCTCCGAGACCGCGCCCAAGCGCTTCAAGAAGTACCTGGCCCGGCGCCGCTGTGTGCTCCCGGCCGCTCGCTTCTGGGTCCGACGTGACGCCGATCGCGAGCGCGTCGCCGTCGAGCTCCCCGACCAGCCGCTGTTCGGCCTCGCCGGGCTGTGGACCGAGCGCGAGATCGACGGCAAGCCCGCGCGCTCGTGCACGATCCTGACGACCGAGGCCGACGCCGAGCTCGGCCGCCTTCACGAGCGCATGCCCGTGGTCCTCGTCGGCGCCGACGCCCGCCGCTGGCTCGCGGCCGACGACGGCGCCGCGATCCTCGGCGAGCTGAGCTCCGCGACGCCCCCGCTGCGGCTGACGGCGGCTTGAGTCACCGCGCGCCCAGCCGCCCCCGCGCCCAGGGTCGCGCGTCGCGGGGCCGGCCTCACCTCGGCATCGCGTTGTCGTCGAAGCGGCGGGAGAAGCTCGTCGGTCGGCGATGGACGCCCCCCAGCGCCCGCACCCGGTTGGCGTCCTCGCGCCGCTCGTAGATGCACCACTGGCTCCGCTCGAGCGGGATCACGCCGACCGGCTCGTAGATCCCGTGGTAGCGAGGGTCTCGCATCAGCGGCCTGGCGGTCGTGTGCTTGTTGGCGAGGCAGTCGTTCTTCTTGGTCACGGTCAGGTGGTAGCGGGGCTCGACGGCGAAAAAGTAATCGCGATAGGCGCGGCCCGTCTTGCCCTTGTAGCCACCCTCGAGCTTCGAGATCTTGGGATCGACGAGGCCGAGGAGGTCGAGGATCGGGTAGTTCGTCAGGTAGCTGACCTTCCCGATGTCGGCCAAGGCGATGGTGCCTTCGACCTCGTCGCGGCCGAATTGCTCCTCGCGGGCCTGAAACCACTCGACCAGGAGTGGGGCGCTCCTGGCGAGGAAGTCCTTCTTCTCGGGCCCAACAAACTCGATCTTCTCGCGGCCCTCGTCCCGCCGACTGAGGTAGGTCAGCGCGAGGACTGCGACCAGGCCCAAGTGGACCCATCGGTTGTCGAGGACGGGCTGCGCGTCCTCGCTCCGGGCCTCATTGGTGGACTCGGCTTCGGCTTCGGCTTCGCTTGGCGCCGTCGCGGGGGCCGAGTCGACGCGCTGCCCGAGCGACCAGATCGCGCGGACACCGAGGCCCGCCAGCAGCAGCCACTCGGGCTGGAGGTGGGCCATGAAGCGCCACAGCTTCATCCAGTCCGAGCCGATCGTCATGGTGTAGAGGCTGCCCATGATGGCGATGGCGGCGACGCACAGGACCTCTCGGTTTCGACGACCGATCCCGAAGGCGATCCCGATCAACGCGAACCACAGGATCGGGCCCTCGAAGCTGAAGTAGTCGGTGACGTAGTGAGTCCCCCGGACGACCTGCCTTTGAAGGTCACCGGTCTTGGCCCCGAGGGTGTTGGGCAGCCAGGCGCCGTAGTAGCTGTGGCGCCAGAGCATGTGGCCGCCCACGGGGATCACGAAGCCCAGCCCGCGGAGGATGTTTCGACGGGACACGAAGGTGCGGGGGCTGACCACGATCGCGCCGAGCACACCGACCACGGCCATCGGGATGGCGAGGTCATTCCACAGCCACGGCTCGTGTTCTCGGGTCACGTAGCCGTGGACGCCCGAGGCGATCAACACCAGCGCGAAGAACATGAACACCGGCCGCCGATCTTCGGGCACCCGGGTCCACAGCGCCGGGCCCGGCAAGAACAGCATCGTCAGCCCGATGAACATCGGAGCCTCCGGTCGAGTGAGACCGCCGAGCGCGAAGACCAGGCCCGACCAGGGCACGCTGGCGTCTCGTTTCTCCTCGCGGAAGGTCATCCACACCCCGAGGATCATCAGCGCGCTGAAGAAGCCCGACTCGAGGCCGAAGACCGAGTGGCCCATGAGCACGGGCGAGGTCGCCAGCAGCCAGGGCGCGATCGGGGGGAGGGTCGACTCGGGCAGGATTCGCCGGGACAGCAGGTAGCAGACCAGGATCGCGCCGACGGCTGCGGCGCCTCCGAGGACCTTGGACAGCAGGTCGGGATCGAGCCCGAGCCGGTAGCCGATCGCCAGGATCAGCGTCCACGCGAAGTTCGTGTAGCCCTCGACGCGCTCGCCGATGTTGAAGACCAGCCCGTGGCCCTCGGCGAGGTTTCTCGCGTACCGATAGCTGATGTAGGCGTCGTCATATGTGAAGTGAGCCAGCTCCGAGAGGAGCACGGCGGCAACGATCAGCGGCAACGCCAGGCCCAGCGTGAATTGGACAATCTCCGCGCGACTCTTGACCACACGCGACGGTACTTGGCCTGCGCCGGCAGGTCTACGCCCGCGCGCTCAAAGAGCTGCTGCCCCCCGTCGAAGCCCGGGTCGAGCCCGTGGCCCTCGGCGAAGTTTCTCGCGTACCGATAGCTGATGGAGGCGTCGTCATATGGGAAGTGAGCCCGCTCCGAGAGGAGCACGGCGGCAACGAGCAGCGCCAACATCCGCAGCAGATGCAACCGTCAACATCGAAGCCTTCAATCAACACACCGAGACCTGGGATCCGATCCGATCGGCTCGACCATGACATCGAGTGCCGCCGTGGAGATCGGTGGGGTCGGTTCGAGGAGGAGGGCGGCCCGCTCGAGCGCATGTTCACGTTTGACCACGAGTCGCTGGCCTGCACGCTCGAGGCAATAAAATCACAGGGCAAGCTGAGCGTCGCGCTCGGCGTCGGACCCAGACCAGGCGCGACATCGAGCTCGGAGGAGAGCGGCGCATAGGCCGCTCGTGGCGATTTTTTTGAGAGGATCTTGGACAGTTCTCGGCGGCTGGTACCTGAACTATGTGACCCGGGCGTTGGGGCTCAAGGCCAACGAGATCGCCGGGATGATGGGCGTGTCGCACTCGGCCATGCGCAGTCGGCTGGCCAAGGCTCGGGCCTTGCTCTTCGAGGCGATGGAGCTGCTCGAGGCCTCGCCCGATGTCCTGGCGAGCACGGTCGACGGTCTCGAAAGGTGGGCCTCGGAGATCCGCGGCGAGCTCGACTGAGCCGTCGATCGGTCCTGCTCGCGCCGAGCCGTCTGCATTCCAGAGGACTGGCCCTGAATCAAGCGCTGCGCGCTCGACTCAGGCCTCCTCGTCAGCGAGGGGCCCCCAAAGTCGCCGCCGGCGGTTGGGGGTCGCAGATCACTTGGCGGTCGCGTCGAGCCGCGCGACCGCCTCGGGGACCACGTTCATGGTCGAGCCGCTGCCGCCGTGGCGCAGGGCGATGAGCTCGGCGGCGATGCTCACGGCGATCTCCGGCGGGGTCCGGCCGCCGAGCGCGAGGCCGATCGGGGCGTGGACCCGGGCGAGGTCCGGGCGCGGCCGGCCGCGCTCGTCGTAGCGGCGCAGGACCCGGGCGAGGATCGTGTGGACCTTGCGGCGGCTGCCGATCATGCCGAGGTAGGCGTGAGGGAGCTCGATGAGCTTGGCCAGGGCTCGCTCGTCGCGGGCGTGGTCGCGGGTCACGATCACGACGTAGTCGCGCTCGCTGAGGTCGGGGATCGCCTCGTCGATCTCGTCGGCGTCGTAGGCGAGGCGCTCGACCGGCTCGAACGAGGGCTCCTCGAGGATCTCCTCGCGGTCGTCGGCGACGATGACCCGAAGGCCGATCGACCGCGCCAGGGGAGCGAGGGCCTGGGCGACGTGGCCGCCGCCGACGATGATCAGCCGGGCCTCGGCCTGCAGATAGTCCACGAACACCTCCATGGCCCCGCCGCAGCACATCCCGAGGTCGCGCACGAGGTGCGCCTCGACCGTGCGCGCCTTGCCGGTGCGCAAGACCTGCTGACACGCCTCGAGCACCTGGTGCTCGATCGCGCCGCCGCCGACGGTCCCGAGCGTCGAGCCGTCCGCGTACAGCAACATGCGCGCGCCGACGACCTGGGGAGCCGAGCCCGACCGACGGATGACCGTGGCGAGCGCTGCCTCACCCAAGCCGCGACCCTCGAGCACGTCGAGCACGGCGGCGGCGATCTGGGCCGGGGTCGCAGATCCGACCGGGCTCGGGGAGGTCATGGCGTGGTTTTACTGTGGCCTCTCGCGCGAAGCCAGGAGCCGCGGCCCACGCCCGCGTGCTAGGCTGTGCGCGCGCCTGCTCCGGACTTCACGCTCCCTCCTCCCTTCTCTACCCCCGAGGGGCAGCCGCTCACCGCACCGCCATGGCACGCTCGATCACCGCTTCGTTCGCCGTCTTGGGTCTCGTGGCCCTCGGCCTCACCGCTTGTGACGCCAAAGAGAACCCCTACGAGGTCAAGAAAAAAGCCAGCGTGGACATCCACAGCTACGAAAAAGAGATGACGCCCGAGGAGCTGGCCGAGGCTCGCAAGGCGGCCGGCCACCCCTCGACCGATCAGATCGCCGAAGAGAACGCCAAGATGTTCGAGAAGGGCGCGCGCGAGTACGTCAAGACCCGCCTGCCCGAGTACCGCGACATCGTGACCGAGCTGCGCGCTTACCTCGACCAGATCGAGAAGGGCGCGCCGAAGTGGAAAGATGACGCGGCGTTCGAGAAATTCAACACCAAGTACAAGGCAGACGTCGACGCGTTCCTCGACGTCTACGACGAGCTGACCGCCAAGGGCGTCGAGGGCGGAAACACCCAGGCCGATCTCGGCTGGGCGGTCCGCGCCTGGGAGGCCCTCAACAACGACCTCGGCCCGGGCGTGATCGACAACGCCCAGCTGCCCGTCGCGATCAAGGAGATCCGCGATCGCCTCGACAAGGTCTCGGCCGCGCTCGACGACATCGAGAAGGACGAGACCCTCGAGGTCAACCCGCTGTACAAGGCGCCGAAAAAAGACAAGAGGAAAAAGAAGAAGTAGAACCGCCGCATCGCGGTGAGTGAGCAGAACCCACAGCGCGCCAGCCCGCTCGACACGCTTCGCGCCGTCCTGCGCTTCTTGTACCGCTACGCGGGGCGCTACTGGGTCTCGTACCTGTTCGGCTTCGCGGCGCTGTTTGCGACCAACTGGGCCGTCGTCCGCATCCCCACGCTGGTCGGCGAGATCCTCAACACCCTCGAGCGCGCGGGGGTGGCTGAGGCCGAGCTCTCGACCGCGGTCAGCGCCGAGATGGCCGCGGCGATCGAGCCGGTCAGCGCGCTCGCGCTCGAGCTGATGCTCTGGGCCAGCGCGTTGATCGTCGTGCGCACCCTCTCGCGGGTGCTGTTCTTCAACCCCGGGCGTGACATCCAGTATCGCCTCGGCGTCGATCTCTTCGCTCACCTGCTCACGCTCCAGCGGCCCTTTTACGCCCGGCGCCGGGTCGGCGAGCTGGTCTCGGTCGCCGCCAACGACACCCAGTCGGTCCGCCTCCTGGTCGGCTTCGCGGGCCTGCAGGTGTGCAACGTCGCCGTAGCGATCCCGCTGCACCTCTATCAGATGCTGCGCACCGACTGGGTCTTGACCCTGTGGTGCGTGGCGCCGGTCGTGCTCGGCGGCATCTACATGCGGTGGACGGTCCAGCGCTTCTACACGCTGATCCGAAGCTCGCTCGAGAAGCTCGCGGCGCTGTCGGATCGGGTGCTCGAGAGCTTCTCCGGGGTCGGCACGATCCGCGCGCACGTGGCCGAGGAGGCCGCCGTCGAGCGCTTCGAGCGCTACAACCGAGACTACCTCGATCTCCAGCTCGACATCGCCTCGCTGCGCGCCTTCGCGATGCCGGCCCTGGCCTTCTCGGGCTACGTCGGCACCGGCTTGGTCTTGTGGGTCGGGGGCAACCGCGTGCTCGCCGGTCAGCTCGAGGTCGGCGACCTCGCGACCTTCACGGCCCTGCTGATCAGCCTGGTCTCGATCTTGACCTCGCTCGCGTGGGTCCTGACCGCGTTCTCGCGCGGGACCGTGGCGCTGAGCCGGGTCCAGGAGCTGCTCGACGCCGACCCCGAGCTGCCCGAGGTCGAGCACCGCGAGCCGCTCGCGAGCCCGCCTCGGGTCGAACTGCGCGAGCTCAGCTTCACCCACGAAGGTCGCGAGGAGCCCGCGCTTCAGGGGATCTCGGTCGTCGTCGAGCCCGGTCACACGCTCGGGATCTTCGGGCGCACGGGCTCGGGCAAGACCACGCTCATCGATCTGCTCGCGCGGGTCTACACGCCCCCGCGCGGCGCGGTGCTCGTCGACGGTCACGACGTCCGTGGGTGGGAGCTCGAGGGCCTGCGCGAGGGGGTCGCCGTCGTGCCCCAGAGCCCATTTTTGTTCTCGACCACGCTGCGCGACAACATCCGCCTGCTCGGTGAGGGCGCGTACACGGCCAAGGCCGACGCCGAGGTCGCCGGGCCGCGGTTGGCGTTGTTTCGTCACCGTCGTCGTGACGCGGGCGGAGCCGCGTCGGCGCCCGGGGCCGCGTCCGGGCCGGACCCACGGCTCGAGCGGGTCATCGACTCGGCCTGCCTCGGGCCCGACGTGAGCGCGCTGCCCGAGGGCCTCGACACGATCGTCGGCGAGCGCGGCGTGATGCTCTCGGGTGGTCAGCGCCAGCGCACCGCGCTGGCGCGGGCGCTCTACCGCGAGCCCAACTTGCTGCTCCTCGACGACGTGCTCTCGGCCGTGGACCAGGCGACCGAGGCCAAGCTCGTCGACGCGATCCGCAGCCTCCGCGGGCGAGCGGGCTCGGGGCCCGGGGGCGCGCCGACCACGGTCATCGTCTCGCACCGGACCAGCGTGCTCGAGCACGCCGACGAGATCCTCGTGCTCGACCAGGGCGAGGTCATCGAGCGTGGGACCCACGCCGAGCTCCTCGCGAAGGGCGGGGCCTACGCCGCTGCGCACGCGCACCAGCGCGAGGAGGCCAAGGCCGATGGCTGAGTCGCCCCCCCAGTCAGGGGCCGAGAAAGAGAAGCCCTCGGCGCTCGCGCTGCTGCGGCGCTTTTGGCCCTTCGCGCGCCGCCACAAGCGATGGTTGTTGACCGGCGTCGCCGTGATCCCGCTGGTCGCGGTCATGACCACGGTGCGTCCGCTGCTGGTCAAGGAGGCCGTCGACGTGTCGATCCCCGCCGGAGACGGTCGCGGTCTTCAGCGCCTCGCGCTGCTGTTCATGGCCGCGGTCGTGGTCGAGTTCGTGTCGATGGCCCTGCAGGTCTACGCGCTCCAGCGGGCCGGCCACGCCAGCATCTACGATCTGCGCACGACGATCTTCCGCCACGTGCTGTGTCTCCCGGCCCGCTTCTACGACAAGACCCCGCTCGGCTCGCTGCTCTCGCGCAGCACCAGCGACGTCGAGGCCCTCGGCGAGACCCTGTCCTTCGGCGTGTTCACGATCCTGACCGACGTCGTGATGATCGGCGCGATCTTGACCTCGATGTTCGCGCTCAGCTGGCAGCTGACGCTGATCTCGCTGTCGGTCGCGCCCTTGTTGTTCGTCCTGGTCCGGTGGTTTTCGACCACGCTGCGCGGCCTCCAGCTCGAGATCCGCCGGGCTCAGGGGGTCCAGTCCGGCTACCTGACCGAGCAGCTCTCGGGCATCGGCGTCGTCCAGCTCTACGCCCACGAGGCCCACGCGCGCAGCACCTACGAGGCCCTCGGCGAGCGCTACTTGCGGGCCACGAAGCTGGCCAACATCTTCGACTCGCTCCTGTACTCGCTGATGGACGGGATCTCCGCCTTCTGCGTCGCGCTGCTGCTCTACTTTGGGGCCCCGGCGCTGCTCGGCGACGTCGGCGCGTTCGGGGATCTGGCCGGGGCGAGCTCCGGCGCGCTCACGCTCGGGACGCTGTTCGCCTTCGCCTCGTACCTCCAGCGCGTCTTCGTGCCGATCCGCGAGTTCTCCAGCAAGCTCGCGACGATCCAGCGCGCGGCGGCCTCGCTCGAGCGGATCTTTGGTCTGCTCGACACCCCGCGCGAGGCCCGGTCCGAGCTCGATCATCCCGGCGAGTTCGACGGCGCCGAGGATCCCCTCGCGCGCTGGACCGGCGCTGTCCGGGTCCGAAACCTGCGCTTCTCCTACGACTACGAAGGCGGCGCCCCGGAGGTCCTGCGCGGGCTCGACTTCGAGATCGAGGCCGGCGAGGTCGTGGCCGTGGTCGGGCGCACGGGCTCGGGCAAGACCAGCCTCGGGCGGATCCTGACTCAGCTGTACGACGGCTACCACGGCCACGTGGAGCTGCTCCTCGACGACGGCACCAGCGTCGAGCTCGCCGAGCTCCCCCCCGACCTCGTGCGCCGCCGCCTGCTCATGGTCCAGCAGGACGTGTTCTTGTTCGACGAGAGCGCCGGGTTCAACGTCACCCTCGGCGAGCTCGAGCTCGAGGGCGACCCCGGTCGGGTCGAGCGCGCGCTCGAGACCGTGCAGGCGGCCGAGTTCGTGCGCGAGCGCGGCGGACACGAGGCGGCCGTCGGCGAGCGCGGGGGCAACCTGTCCGTCGGCGAGGCCCAGCTGCTCGCCTTCGCGCGGGTCGCCGCCCGCTCGCCGACGATGCTGATCCTCGACGAGGCGACCGCGAGCGTCGACAGCCTGACCGAGCAGCGGGTCCAGGAGGCGATCGAGCGCCTGCTCGAGGGTCGCAGCGTGCTGGTCATCGCCCATCGGCTCAGCACCGTGCGGCACGCTGACAAGATCATCGTGCTCGCCGACGGGGAGATCGCCGAGCTCGGTGATCACGAGACCTTGATGGCCAACGAGGGGCTCTACGCGGATCTCTACCGCAGCGGCTTCGCCGAAGATCCCGAGTGAGCGCGGGCGACAATGCAGGAGGTGGCCCGATATTGGGCCACTTCGTCGGCGAACCCGGCCTGCTCGTCGGCCAGTCATCGCTCTCTCCCCGACCTCGTCGGCTTGCGCCGACCCCAGCGCGACGCCAGACTACCGCGCACGTCATGTCCAACGGCGATCGCAGCTTGGTGACCGATGCAGAGATCGAGCGCGTCGTCAGACTCTACCGCCAGATGTTGCCTCGCTTCGAGGAGGCCGCCCGTCATGTCGAGAGCCAGCTGCGACGTGAGTTGCGCTCGATGGCGGTTCGTGGGCTGCTGTCTTCACGGGCGAAGCACCCCCAGGACGTCGCCGACAAGATCAGACGCAAGCGTGAACGCGGTGATCCTCGCTACACCTTCGCGCGGCTCGGCGACGACCTCAACGAAGTCATCACCGATCTAGCTGGCGCCCGGGTGGTCGTCTACCACCCAAAAGATGAAGAGCGCGTGTTCGAAACGATTCGTCGCTCGTTTGCCATCGCGGACGTGGAGAACGCAGTCGAGGTCAAGTTGGCAGACACATATCGAGCACGGCACGTGCTGGTGGCGATCGATGAGTCGGCCGAGCGAGAGTCACTGCGAGGCACCTACGTCGAAGTGCAGATCTCCTCGATCTCCTCGCATGTGTTCAACGAGCTTGAACATGACATCGCCTACAAGGACAAGGGGGTCACGCCAACAGACAAAGTGAGGGAGTGTCTCGAGCAGGTCCTTCATGCGAGCCGTCTGCTCGACCGTGCCGTCGAGCACCTTCTCGAGGCGAGGCACGAGTCCGTCGTCAGCGCGGGACGCCTGCTGGAGAACGCCGAAGACCTTCGCTACGCGCTCGAGCAGCACGCGGGCCGATGGCTGAGTGGAGATTTCGAGCAGCTCTTTCGGCTGTTGCGACCGGTGGTCGACAACCTCACTGCGACGAACCTCATCGCACTCTTCAGCGACATCCCGGCTTTGCTCGATGAGGGGGCGCGTCGGGCGCGAGCGACAGGCGGCGACTTCGACCATGTTGCGTGCCTCGCGCTGTCGATCATCGATCAGTTCGGTACAGACTTCGAGGATGTCGTCGCGTCATGGGAGCCGACTTCAGCGCTCAAGCGCGCTATCATGGAGTTCAAGACCGATGCCTAGGTCACGCTTGACGCTCGCGGACTTGGCGACCGGCCTGACCGGCCGCGGCGAGCAATTTAGCGAGCTCAAGGTCTTCGCAGACGACGTCGAGGAGATCGTGGCGCTCGGTCGAGGCGACACGCCCGAGCAGCTCAGGCCGCTGGATCGAGAGGGCAAACGCTTCGCGTTCACCCACGACAACCGGCCCTTCGAGGTCGAACTCTCGGGCTCGGGTGTGGTTCGTGTCTACCAGAGCTCGCGGCCGGATCCCGATGTGATGCTGACGGCGACTGCAGTGGGAGCCATGGCAGGAGCCGCGGTTGGTGCGGCGTCGTCCCGGAAAGGGCAAAATTGGCTCGGAGGTCTCGTCGTCGGGATGTTGGCGGGGGCCGTCTTCGGTGCCGGAGCTACGGTGTCGCCGCCGCGTCGCGTCCTCACGATGGCCTTCGATGCAGGCACTGGGCGCTGGCAGATCTACGACGGTGGGCTCGTACGTTGGATGAAAGAAGAGTTTCGTTCGTCCGCGCCGCAGCCATCCGCGTGAACTGCTCGGCGCTCAGCGGTACGGACTCGGCGGGGTCTGGAGCCGCTCCTCGAACAGCGTCAGCTCGCGAACGAGGCGCTCGAGCTGCTTGTGCAGCGGCGGCTGACCGGGCTTGCGCTTGCGCTCGAGCGACCAGCCCTCGGCCTCGAACAGCGCCCGGATCGCCTCGCTCTGGGCTCCGACGTCGTGCAGGTAGGCGCGGTCGTTGGGTCCGAGGCGCTCGAGCTCGTGGATCCAGTCGCCGATCTCCCGGGCTGCGTCGCTGAGGATCTGCTGGGTCTCGTCGAAATCCCGGATCGAGACGCTCGCGTCGAGGTGTCGCCCATCTCGCAGGGGGCCCTCGAGGCTCAGGCGCAGCGCTCGGGTGTCGCGGGCGAGCGCCTGCAGCCGCGTCGACAGGTGCGAGAGCTGCAGCGGGCTCTCCTCGGGGCTGCTCGCGAGGTAGCGGCGGCTGCGGATCTCGCCGCGCATGGTCTGCAGCAGCCCGAGCGCCGCGATGGCGGCGAGCACCAGGTAGACCCAGGTCACGCGCCCGCGATGATACTACCGATGCGAGGTCAGGGGGCCGATGTGAGCCAGCGGCGGATCCCCGCGCGAGCATCGACTTGCCTGTCAAAGTGTTTTAGTTACACTTTGATGCCATGGCTGACAACCAACCCTCCGAGTCCGAGCTCAGCGCCGAGCTCGACGCTCTGCTCGCGCGGACCAGGCCCGAGCGGGTCGTCGTGGTCACGGGCGCGGGCATCTCCGCCGAGAGCGGGATCCCGACCTTCCGCGGGCCCGAGGGCTACTGGACCGTGGGCTCGCGCGAGTACCACCCCGAGGACATGGCGACCGAGGCCGCGTTCTCGACCATGCCGCGCGAGGTCTGGCGCTGGTACCTCTACCGCAAGGGCGTGTGCAATGCGGCCGCGCCCAACGTCGCCCACGAGGCCCTCGCGCGGCTCGAGGGCGCGCTCGGTGAGCGCTTCACGCTCGTGACCCAAAACGTCGACGGCCTCCACCTGCGCGGCGGCTGCTCCCTCGCCCGCACGATCCAGGTCCACGGCAACACCGACTTCATGCGCGCGGTCGAGGGCGACGACACGCCGATCCCGATCCCCGCGGGGGTCCCGGCGATCGGCCGCGACGAGCCGCTGTCCGACGAGGCCTGGGAGCTGCTCGTGACCGCCGACGGCCGCCGCACGCGCCCGCATATCCTGTGGTTCGACGAGTGCTACAACGAGAAGCTGTACCGCTCGGAGTCGGCCCTCGCGGCCGCCGAAGGCTGCGAGCTGCTCGTGGTCGTCGGGACCTCGGGCGCGGCCGCGATCCCCTACCACGTGGCCGCGGTCGCGCTGAAGAACGACGCGGCGATCATCGACATCAACCCGGGCAGCAACCCGTTCTCGGCCCACGCCGTCGACCGGGCCAAGTCCGGCAAGGGCCTGTGGCTGCGCGGCTCGGGCTCGCGCTGGGTCCCCGAGCTCGTCGACAAGCTGACGGGATGACGGGAAGGCCTTCGTCTGGCCCGAGCGGAGCTCAGCCGAGCAGGCGCGTGCGCAGGGACTGATCGAGCCTGGCGATGCCCTCGCGCAGGGCGCTGGCGCGGGCGTCGTCGCGCGGGACGTCGATATCCATCAGCAGCAAGCCGTTGCCGCCGTCGGTCACGAGGTGCTGGCCCGTGATGTTGACGCCGACCTCGGCGACCACGTTGTTGACCCGCGAGAGCACGCCCGGGACGTTCTTGTGGATGTTGACGAGGCGGCAGCCGCCGCGGATCTCGGCGCCGTCGAGCGCAGGCAAGGTGATGCAGCCGATCGTGCGGCCCGAGGTCATGTAGCCGGCCAGGGCCTCGCTGACCTCGCGGCCGATGTTGGCCTGGGCCTCCTGCGTGCTGCCGCCGATGTGCGGGGTCAAGATGACCGAGCGCTTGCCCTGCAGCGGCGACTCGAAGCGATCCCCGGCGGCCTTGGGCTCCTTGGGGAACACGTCGATCGCGGCCCCGGCGACGTGGCCGCTGTCGATCGCCGCGGCCAGGGCGTCGAGGTCGACCACGCTCCCGCGCGAGGCGTTGATGAGGTACGCGCCGGGCTTGAGCTTGGCGATCTGCTCGGGCCCGATCATCAGGCGGGTCTGCTCGGTGTCGGGCACGTGGAGCGTGACGAAGTCGGACTCCGCGAGCAGGGTGTCGAGATCCTCGACGACGCCGGCGTTGCCGAGCGGCAGCTTGTTGACGATGTCGTAGTAGCTGACGCGGAGGCCGAGGGCCTCGGCGAGCACGCTCAGCTGCGAGCCGATGTGGCCGTAGCCGATGATGCCGAGCTTCTTGCCCCGGACCTCGTGAGCGCCCTTGGCGTTCTTGAGCCACGCGCCCTCGTGGGCGGCCCAGCTGCGCATGCAGATCTGCCGCGACAGCATCACGATCTCGGCGATGATCAGCTCGGCGACCGAGCGGGTGTTGGAGAAGGGCGCGTTGAACACGGCGACCCCGGCCGCGCGCGCGCGCGCGAGGTCGATCTGGTCGGTCCCGATGCAGAACGCACCGACCCCGACCAGGCGCGGGACCGCGTCGATCACTGGCGCCCGGACCTTGGTCTTGCTGCGCACGCCCAGGAGCACGGGCTCGTCGCCGGGGATGTCGCGCAGGGCCGCGATCAGCTCGTCTCCGGCCAGCCCGGCCGAGGTCCGGTGGACGTCGATGTCGGCGCGCGCGAAGGCGTCGTCGGCAGACTCGTGGATGCTCTCGCTCAGCAGGACGTGGGCTCGCGGCACGCCGGGGAGTGTGCGGCTTCGAGGTGGCCCCGGCAAGACGCGCTAGCAGTCCGGGGTGCAATGCATCGTGTCGCCTCGCGCCGGAATTTTCGCTGAGGGCGCGAAGCCAAAACGCCGCTGTACCGGGCGTACTGCAAGTTTTGGCGACAAAGCCATCGGCGAAAAGGCCAAGCGAGGCGGCGCGAGGCATTGCACCCCGGGCTGCTAGGGGCTCTCGAACCGACCGTCGATCATCGCGCAGGTGTCCCGCGCACGCTCGACCTTCGCGCCTTCGTAGTGGCGCAGCTCGACACCGGTCGCCTCGAGCACGCAGGTCGCGATCACGCCCTCGCTCGGACACGGGCCCTCGCTCAGCGCGACGCCCTCGAAGCAGCGCGGCTCACTCGCGCCCTTGTGGTTGCTGTAGTCGATGCACAGCCGTCGAGGCCCTCGATCACCGACGACCAGCTCGCGCTGATCGCAGCTCGGGCCGCCGACCTCGGGCGTGGGCTCGGGCGCGGGCTCGGGCTCGGGCTTCGCTGCGGGCGCGGGCGTCGGCGCGGGCGTCGGCGCGGGCGTCTCGGCGGTCTCGACCGCGGGGCGCGTGTTCGCCGTCGGCCTGCTCGTCGATCCGTCGCACGCGAAGCCCGACAGCAACATCGTGGTCCCGAGCAGTGCCGGAGTCAGCGCGCGCAGAGGGGACATCGCTGGGCGTTATGAGCCAGCCGCGCGAGGTGGGTCAAGCTGGCGGGCGCCCCCGCCGAAGGAGCGTGCGGGGTGCGCCATACACGCGAACCCGCGTCTCCCAGGTCGAGGAGCCCGCAAATTGGCGCCGAGAGCCGCTGGATTTGACCGCGCAATTCATCGCTTGATCGTCCGAGCCGAGCCCGCTATACCAAGAAGGCATTGAAAACGACTTTCAATGCCGACCTCTCCAACCCAGCCATCACCATGCTCGTCTGCATCTGCAAGGGTGTCTCCGACCGCCGCATCACCGAAGAGATCCGGCGGGGAGCCTGCACGCTCCGGCAGATCCAGGACGGCTGTGAGGCGGGCACGGATTGCAAGTGCTGCGTCCGCCAGATCCGCCAGATGCTGGCGTCGAGTGGCCCCGCGCGGCAGAGCGCGTCGGAGTCCCGCTGAGGCTCGCGGGCTCTAAAATTGAAAGCCACTTTCATCTAAAGCCGAGCTGATCGGCGGCTGGGCGCGCCGTTGAAAACGCCGGTCGAGTTCGTTGACGCCGGTCGAAACACCCGGCGCGAGGCCGTTGCCAGGCCGGTCCGGCTTGCTACGGTGCCAGCGAAATGAAGGGCAAACCCGAAGTCATCGAGCTGCTCAACGAGGTACTCACCGCGGAGCTGACCGCGATCAACCAGTACTTCATCCACGCCAAGATGCTGCAGAACTGGGGCTTGAACAAGATCGCCGCCCAGGTCCGCGCCGAGTCGATCGACGAGATGAAGCACGCCGACGAGCTCATCGAGCGGATCTTGTTCCTCGATGGGGTGCCCAACCTGCAGCGCTACAGCAAGATCAACGTGGGCGAGACGCCCAAGGAGCAGTTCGAGCTCGACCTGAAGCTCGAGTACGAGGCGCTCGAGCGCTTCAACCGGGGCGTCGCGCTGTGCCGTGACCGCGGCGACAACGGCAGCCGTGAGCTGCTCGAGAAGATGCTGGTATCCGAGGAGAGCCACGTCGACTGGCTCGAGACCCAGCTGGATCTGATCGGCCGTTTGGGCGAAGAGCGCTACCTCGCGGAGCAGCTGTAGCAGCCATCCGCCGGGCCGGGTTGGCCGCAGCCGCGCGCTGCGTCCCCCGGCTTGCGTGGTCCCCGGCCCTCGAGACTGCGCTGAGGCGCCGATGGCACCCGGTATCGGCTGATCTGGGCTCTGGCTCGGTGCGACATGCAAAAGCGCCGTGCGGATAGTATTTTGCCCCCGTGAGCGAGGCCGCCACCCAAACCGAGGAGCTTCACGCGCTTCTGGGGACGACGATCGCCGAGCGCTATCGGCTCGACGAGCTGCTCGGGATCGGCGGGATGGGGGCGGTGTTCCGCGCGCGCCACCTGCTGCTCAAGCGTGACGTCGCGGTCAAGATTCTGCATCCGCAGCTCGGTGCCAACGACGACATCTCCAAGCGCTTCGATCGCGAGGCCCAGAGCGCGGCGCGTCTCGACCACCCCAACATCATCCCGGTCACCGAGTTCGGCTCGACCGACGACGGCATGAAGTACATGGTCATGCAGCTGTTGTCGGGCAAGGAGCTCGGCGAGCTGCTTGGCGAGCCGCTCGACCCGCTGCGCGGGATCGACCTCGAGATCCAGATCTTGCGTGGTCTGGAACACGCTCACAACAACGGCGTCATCCACCGCGATCTCAAGCCCGAGAACGTGTTCGTGACCACGGACCACGAGGATCAGGAGATCCTCAAGCTCGTCGATTTTGGCATCGCCAAGCTGATCGACGACGACGACGACGACGAGGAGGGCGCGGTCCAGCCGCTGACCCGCCTCGGCCTGGTGTTTGGCACGCCCCGCTACATGAGCCCCGAGCAGGCCACGGGCTCGACGATCGACCACCGAACCGACATCTACTCGGCCGGGGTGCTGCTCTACCAGATGCTGGCGGGGCGCGTGCCCTTCGAGCACGACGACCCGGTCTCGCTGATCCGGATGCAGGTCACCGTCGAGCCGCCGCCGCTGCCCGACACGATCCCGCTCCCGCTTCAGCGCGTGGTCAGCATGATGATGGCCAAGAGCCGGGACCAGCGCTATCCGGACGCGCGCTCGGCTCGCAAGGCCCTCCAGGCCGTGCAGGCCCAGCTCGCCGACGACGCCGGGGTCCCGATCAAGATGAGCCCCCACGACACCGGGCTCGTGGATCCGCGCGACATCTACCCGCCCGGCCACGAGGCGCTCGAGTCCAACCCCGCGTTTCGTGCGGGCTCGGGCTCGCATCCGGGCGCTGCGTCGGGCTCGGGCTCGGGCGTGGGCGTGAGCGGACCCTACGACCCCTCGGAGCACAGCGGTCCGATGGAGACCGAGGCGAGCGGGCCGATCTCGACCTCGGCCGCGACCATGCCGCCGGTCTCGGGCTACGAAGCGCCCAAGCCCAAGATGACGCAGATGTCGCTGGCCGACGCGCTCACCCAGGCCCACCCGACCCTGCAGCAGCGCTCGCCCTTCGCCGAGTGGATGGCCGCGATCCCGCGGATGTGGTGGTACGTCGGCGGCGGGATCCTCGGCCTCTTGCTGATCGTCGCGCTGTGGCCCAGCGGCAGCGACGACGAGTCGAGCGACGAGGGCAGCAGCAGCGACGCCGGTGACGTCGCGCTGGTGGGCAAGGATGACGACGGCGCCGACGAGCCGGTCGAGGAGGCGCCGGGCGTCGACGAGGACACGCTCGTCGCGATCGACGTGGCCCTCAGCAGCAAGAAAGAGGACGAAGCCCTCGATCTGATCCGGCCCGCGCGCGACAAGCTGCCCGACGATCCGCAGCTGCTGTGGCGCGAGGGCAAGGCCCTCGCGATGAAGCGGGCCAAGAGCAGCCGCGTGACCGCGCTCGAGCGCTACGGCCAGGCCCTCGATCACGACCCCTCGTTGACCGAAAACCCCGACTTCTACGGTGAGCTCAACGTGCTCCTGCGCGTCCAGACCATCCAGGAAGAGGCGATCAACCTCGCGCTGCAAAAGCTCGGGCCCGCCGGTCACAACTTCTTGATCGAGCTCGTCAACGTCGACGACCCCCGCGCGATGCTCGACTGGGTCGCGCGCCACCGCGTGCTCGACGAGCTCAGCCGCCACCCCGACGCGATGAAGCTCGTCGACGTCAAGCTCAACCTCGCCCGCGACCTCTACCAGGCCGGCGAGTCCCCGGCGCCCTGCGCCGAGTTTAGCCGCGCGCTGACCTCGATCGCGACGGCCAAGGACCTGTACTTCGTCGAGCATGTGTTCGGGGTCAGTCCGCCCGCGCCAGGCTCTGACACCGAAGACGCCGCCGTGTGCGAGACCCTCGACGCCAAGCTCGTCGTCGTGCGCGACCTGTACGCCGCCGCCCACCCCGACGAGGCCGCCCAGTACACGAGCTCGGGGCCGGGCAAGAGGCAGAAAAAGAACAGGTAGGTGGACGGGCGCAGCGCAAGCCTCGTGCTCGCGAGCACCTCGCGCTGGCGGGCCGAGCTGCTCGCTCGCCTCGAGCTGCCGTTTGAGACCGCGGCCCCGAGCTTCGACGAGCGCGGCGAGGATCACCGCTTCGCCGCGCTCGGTCCCCAGCAGTTTGCCCTTCACCTCGCCCGCGGCAAGGCGGCGAGCCTGGCCGGACGCGACGACAACCCGTGGATCCTCGCGGCCGATCAGCTCGCCGTCCTCGATCGAGCGGACGGCCCGCTGCTCTTGCACAAGCCCGGGACCGAGGCCCGAGCCGTCGAGCAGCTCATGCGCCTGCGCGGGCGCAGGCATCGGCTCGTGACCGCGGTCGTGCTCACCCGCGCGGGCGTCGAGCACCACGAGATCGACGAGCAGCGCCTGACGATGCGGGCGTTCTCGCGGGCCGAGGCCGAGGCCTACGTCGCCCGCCATCGCCCGCTCGCCAGCGCGGGCGCCTACCACATCGAGGACGCGGGCATCCGCCTGTTCGAGCGGATCGAGGGCGAGGACTACACGGGGATCATCGGGCTGCCCTTGCTGGCCGTGTGTCGGCTGCTGCGGGCGGCCTCGCTGCTGGTCTGAGGGGCTCGCTTGGGGCTCGCCTGGGGATCCCTTGGAACGGGGCGGGGATCTGCTACTAGCAAGGGGTGTCGCGTCTGCCCAAGTCTGTGCTCGTCTCGGTGCTCGGCGTCGGCGTCGTCCTCGGGGGTTGCTGGAACCGCGAGGCCGTGTGGGAGGCGACCGACGCCCACCGCTCCTCGGTCGCGCGCCCGGGCGAGAGCGAGGCCGAGCGCCTCTATCGCCACGGGCGCGACTGCATGGACACGCTCGAGCGCGACGACTGCGCGATCGACTACTTCGAGCAGCTCATCGCGCTCGAGCCCGATCGCCGCGACCTCGTCGGTGACGCGAGCTTCCGCCTCGTCGAGCTCTATCGCCGCCACGACAAGGCCGACGACGCGACCTTGCTGCTGCGCAAATTCTGGCAGCTCGGCATGGACTACCGAAGCGCCGGGGTCGTGCCCTACGGGACCCGCTTCGCGCCCGCGACCTTGACCACGATGTTCATGGTCGACGTCGCCGCGCTCGAGGCCAGCGGGCTCAACCGCGAGCTGTCGCAAGACGCCAGGGACATGATGTTCACCTGCGACGAGGCCCGGCGTGAGCAGCTGTCCGAGGCGGCCAAGGCCCGGCGCGAGGCCCGGGAGCAAGAGCGGCTCGCGGCCATGACCGACAAGGAGCGCGAGGACTATCAAAAGCGCCGCAAGCGGCTCCGCCTCGGTCGCGGCGACGGTGACCGCGACCGCGACGAGACCAAGGAGGACAAGACCGTCTACTCGGCCGGTGGCTTTTGCAAGGTCGCGGCCGCGCTCGGGCTCGCGGATCCCCGCGACTTCGACAAATTCCTCGGCGCCAGCAACCACGCAGATCAGGCCGAGTCGCTGGCGGTCATGGAGATCGAAGGGCTCGAGGCCAGGCTCGCCGAGGCCGTGGCGGCCGGGCGCATCGTCGCCGAGCCGGCGCCCGAGATCGAGGGGCGCGAGCTCGACGCGATGACCCAGATCATGCGCGACAAGCTGCGGGTGTGGACCCTCGTCGACTTCGAGTATCGCGGCGAGCCGGTCCGGCTGCTGAGCTTCGACCGCGACGAGCTGACCCTGGCGCCCGCGGCCATGGCTCCGGGCCTGCTCCACGCCCGCGCCCACGACCAGACCCGGCTCCACCCCCAGCTGCAAGAGCTGCTCGGCCAGGTCCCGTCCGACGTCACCTTCATGTCGCTGATCACCCCGAGCGCGACGACAGCCTTCATGTCCGAGCTCGGCGCGATGGCGCGCCTGATGCCCAACCCCGAGGGCCTGATGATCGCCGCGGTCGTCCACGACTACGCCGGGCTGTTCGTGCGCGTGCCGACCGAGGACTCGGTCAAGGCCTGGGTCCTGCTCTCGCTCGCGCGCCGCCTGATCGACAGCGACGACGAGGGCGCCCGGGCCGGCGAGGAAGACTTCATGGGCAACCTCGACATCTCCCAGACCCCCGACGGCAAGGCCTTGTTGATGACCAACATCCTGACCAAGGCCGCGGTCACCCGGATGTTCCTCGGCGGCTGACTCCCAGTGAGCTTGCTTTTGGGTTGGTGATCGTGGCTTGATCGCGCTATGCGCCGGCTCGAGTACAAGGACGCCAAGTCACACAAATTCTGGGAGCTCCAAGTCGAGGGCGAGGCCTACACGGTCCGCTACGGCAAGGTCGGGACCGACGGCCAGACCCAGACCAAGACCTGCGCGTCGCCGGCCAAGGCCGAAGCCGAAGCCGAAAAGAAGCTCCGGAGCAAGGTCAAGAAGGGCTACGTCGAGGTCGAGCTCGACGCCAAGGCCGTGGCCGCGCGGGCCGCGGCCGAGTCCGCGCGCAACCCCGAGCTCGAGGCCGCGATCTTCGACGACCCGAGCGACGACGCGGCCTGGCAGGTCTACGGCGACTGGCTGCAGGAGCGCGACGACGCCCACGGCGAGCTGATCTCCCTCGACCTCCAGCGCGCCACGGCCAAGGGCGCGACCAAGACCAAGCTCGACGCGCGGATCGAGCAGCTCGAGGCCGAGCACCGCAAGACCTGGCTCGGCGCCGGCCTCGCCAAGCACCTCGCCCACAAGGGCATCGGTGACATCGCCCAGCTCGAGTGGTCGCGGGGCTACGTCGTCAGCGCGACGATCGGCGGCAGCGACCGGGACTGGACCGGCCCGTCGCCCGACACGATCTTGCGCGCGCTGGTCAAGTCGCCGGTCTCGACCTTCCTGCGCGAGCTGACGATCGGGACCTCCTACGATGACGACGACTGGATGGGCCGGATGGACAAGAACGTCCAGGCGATCACCAAGGCCGGCAGGCTCGAAGCCCTGACGCAGCTGAGCGTGACGGACACCGGGGACTATTGGGACATCTCCTCGACCGTCGTCGGCGACATCGGCAAGGTCCTGCCGGTCGTGCCGCGCCTGCGCAGCCTCAGCTTGCGCGGCAACCAGATCAACATCGCCAAGCTCGAGCACGCCAAGCTCGAGAGCGTGTCGATCGTGACCGGCGGTCTGCCCGGCAAGACCGCGCGCGCGGTCGGCCGCTGCAAGCTGCCCGAGCTGACCCGCCTCGTCGTCTACTTCGGCTCCAACAACTACGGCGCCAGCGGCTCGATCTCGGACATCCAGCCGCTGCTGACGGGCAAGGGCGTGCCGAAGCTGAGGTACTTGGGCCTGTGCAACGCCGAATTCCAGGACGCGATCGCCCAGGAATTGGCCAACAGCCCGCTCCTGGCCCAGCTGACCGGCGTCGACATGTCGCTGGGCACGATGACCGACGCTGGCGCGGGGCAGATCCTGAAGGCGGCCAAGAAGTTCGCCCACCTCGAGCGGCTCGATCTGCGCAAGAACTTCATCTCGGCCGAGGTCTGCGCCCAGCTGAAGGCCGCGCTGCCCCAGGTCGAGGTCGGCGGTCAGGAGCCGCCCTCGGAGTACGAAGGGCAGCTGTACTACTACGTCAGCGTCGGCGAGTGAGGGCTCGTCTCGCTGGGGACATAGGTCGTCTCGGGATCTCTTGTTACGGTTCTAGCTGATGTCGACCGCCGACCGCCCCAACATCCGCGCCGCCCGCGGCACCGAGCTCACGTGCAAGGGCTGGGTCCAGGAGGCCGCGCTGCGCATGCTGATGAACAACCTCGACCGCGAGGTCGCCGAGGCGCCCGAGGACCTGGTCGTCTACGGCGGGACCGGCAAGGCCGCGCGCTCGTGGCCCGACTACCACCGGATCGTCGCCTCGCTGCGCAGCCTCGAGTCCGACGAGACCCTGCTGATCCAAAGCGGCCGCGCGGTCGGGATCTTCAAGACCCACGCCGACGCGCCGCGGGTGCTGCTGGCCAACTCGCTGCTCGTGCCCAAGTGGGCGACCTGGCAAGAGCACGAGCGCCTCGCGGCCCTCGGCCTGACCATGTTCGGGCAGATGACCGCGGGCAGCTGGATCTACATCGGCACCCAGGGCATCTTGCAGGGCACCTACGAGACCTTCGTGGCCTGCGGGCGCCAGCGCTTTGGCGGGGACCTGGCCGGCAAGCTGATCGTCACCGGCGGGCTCGGGGGCATGGGCGGCGCGCAGCCGCTGGCCGCGACCATGGCCGGGGCCGCGTGCCTGTGCGTCGAGGTCGACCCCGATCGCATCGCCCGGCGGCTCGAGCACAAATATTTGATGCGCAGCACCAGCTCCCTCGACGAGGCCCTGGCCTGGCTCGACGAGGCCCGCGCGAGCAAGCAGGCCCTCAGCGTCGGGCTCGAGGGCAACTGCGCCGAGGTCCTGCCCGAGCTGGTCCGGCGCGGGCGGATCCCCGACATCGTCACGGATCAGACTTCGGCCCACGACCCCCTCGGCGGCTACGTGCCGGGCGGCATGAGCCTGGCCGCGGCGCGCTCGCTCCGGACCGAAGACCCCGACGAGTACGTCCGCCGCTCGATCGCGGCGATGGGCACCCACGTCCGCGCGATGCGGGACATGCAGGACAAGGGCGCGGTCGCGTTCGACTACGGCAACAACATCCGGGCCTACGCGGTCGAGGCCGGGGTCGAGGACGCGTTCGAGATCAAGGGCTTCATCCCCGAGTACATCCGCCCGCTCTTTTGCGAGGGCAAGGGCCCGTTTCGCTGGGCCGCCCTGTCGGGCAAGCCCGAGGACATCTACAAGACCGACAAGGCGATCCTCGACCTGTTCCCCGAGGACGAGGCCCTGCGCCGCTGGATCGAGCTCGCGGGCGAGCAGGTCGCGTGGCAGGGCCTGCCCGCCAGGATCTGCTGGCTCGGCTACGGCGAGCGTCACCGCGCCGGCTTGAAGTTCAACGAGATGGTCCGCAGCGGCGAGCTCGAGGCCCCGATCGTGATCGGCCGCGACCACCTCGACTGTGGCTCGGTCGCCTCGCCCAACCGCGAGACCGAGGCGATGAAGGACAGCTCCGACGCGGTCGCCGACTGGCCGATCTTGAACGCCCTGATCAACACGGCGGCCGGGGCCAGCTGGGTCTCGGTTCACCACGGCGGCGGCGTCGGCATGGGCTACAGCATCCACGCGGGCATGGTCGTGGTCGCCGACGGCAGCGAGGACGCGGCGCGTCGGCTCGAGCGCGTGCTCCACAGCGATCCGGGCATGGGCATCGTCCGCCACGTCGACGCCGGCTACGAAGAGGCGCTCGAGTTCGCCAAGCGCTACGGCGTCAAGATCCCCGGGGTGACCGTGGCGACCGAGCCGGTCTCGGACACCTGGCCCAAGGACGAGTCATGACCGGGCCGCGCCCGGGGACGATCGCGCTGACCGACGCCGCGCAGGTCCTCACGCTGGCCGGACCCGCGGGCGCCCGCGCGGGCGCCGAGATGCGCGAGCTCGGGATCCTCGAGCACGCGACCCTCGTGATCGAGGACAAAAAGCTGGCGTGGGTCGGCGCTCACGAGCAGTTCACGGCCAGGCGCGAGGCCGGCGAGTTCGCCGGGGCCCAGGTCCACGACTGCCGCGGCAAGGTCCTGATGCCCGCGCTCGTCGACCCGCACACGCACCTGGTCTGGGCCGGCGATCGCCGCGACGAGCTCGAGCTGCGCCTGCGCGGGGCCGACTACGAGGAGATCTTCGCGGCCGGCGGCGGGATCTTGTCGAGCGTCCGCCAGACCCGAGCCGCGAGCGAGGACCAGCTCTACGGCCAGAGCCTGGCCCGGATCACCCGGATGCGCGCGTGCGGGGCCACGACCTTCGAGATCAAGAGCGGCTACGGTCTCGAGCTCGAGGCCGAGCTTCGTCAGCTCCGGGTCGCGAGGCGGCTGCGCGACGAGGCCGGGTTTCGGATCAAGACCACCTGCCTGGCGGCGCACGCGATCCCCGAGGAGGCCCGGGGCAGCGAGGCCGCCCGCGCGAGCTTCATTGAGCGGATCTGCGAGCAGATCTTGCCGGCCGTGGTCGAGGCGGGCCTCGCCGACTACGCCGACGTGTTTTGCGATCGCGGCGCGTTCACCAGGGACGAGGCGGCCAAGGTCCTGGCCCGGGCCGTCGCGCTCGGGCTCGAGCTCCGGGTCCACGCCAACGAGTTCGGTCACACGGGCGGGGCCGAGCTCGCCGCCGAATTTCGTGCGCGCTCGGCCGACCACCTCCTGCACCTGTCCGACGGTGAGCGCGCCGCCCTGCGCGAGGCCGGCGTGACCGCGACCTTGCTGCCGGGCACGTCGCTGGTCCTGGCCAAGCCCTACGCCAACGGCCGGGCCCTGGTCGAGGCCGGCGTGCCCGTCGCCGTGGCCTCGGACTGCAACCCGGGCTCGTGCGCGCTCGAGAACCTCGCCATGGTCCTCGGGCTCGCGTGCTACGGGTGCAAGCTGACGCCGGCCGAGGCGATCGTCGCGGCGACCCATAACGCCGCGGTGTCCCTCGGGTTGGGCGATGAGGTGGGGCGCCTCGCGCCGGGCCTCGACGCCGACTTGTTGGTGCTCGAGACCGACGACTATCGCGATCTCGTCTATCATGCTGGCTCTCCGCTCGTGCGCGAGGTTTGGTCTCGCGGTCAACGAGTGGCCTGAGCGCCGTGAGCACCGAGACACATCCTTCGTTGGCCGAGCGCTACGCGTTGACGCCCGGCGTCGGTGTTGGCCGCATCTGCTTTGGTGATCGGGTGACCGAGCACCACGATCTGATCTTGCGTGATCCAGAGCCCGAGCACGCGGGCGTCGAAGACTACGCAGAGTACGGCGTGGCCGAGCTCGAAGAGACGCTGATCCTCTATGTCGACGCCGAGGGGCGCGTCGACTCGGCCAGCTTCTACGAGTTTTGTCTCGTCGAGGGCCACGACCTGATCGGCATGGGCGTCGGCGAGCTGTTGGTCGTGCTCGGGGTCCCGAGCGCGATCGAGGCCGAGGAGATCGGCCGGGAGGTCGAGCTGCTCTACGCCTACGACGCGCTCGGCCTGACGATCTGGACCGTGGAAGGCGAGGTCTGCGTGGTCCAGGCCGGGCGCCCGAGCGCGGGCTAGCAGCCCGGGGTGCAATGCCTCGCGCCGTCTCGCTTGGCCTTTTCGCCGATGGCTTTGTCGCCAAAACTTGCAGTACGCCCGGTACAGCGGCGTTTTGGCTTCGCGCCCTCGGCAAAAATTCCGGCGCGAGGCGACACGATGCATTGCACCCCGGGCTGCTAGCGATAGGGATCGATCGACGCGCTCAGCAGCGCCCGCTCGAACCGCCTCAGCTCCAGGATCGCCCGGCGCAGCTCCGCCCAGATCAGGTCCAGGTCGGGCGCTTGCGCGAACACGACCTGCTCCCACACGTCGGTGGTTCGATCGCAGCCGAACAACACCCGCCGAAAGGGCGCAACCGAGAGACCGAGCTCACCGAGCAGCAGCTGGTCTTTGGGCTCGAGTCGGCGCAGCGTTCGCAGCCAGTCCCAGATCGCGCGCCGGACCTCGTAGAGGGCCGAGTCGTACTCGTCGCAGCGCTGCCGCCTCGCCCACGGGGTCTCGGAGATCAGCGGCGCCCGAACCCGCCGGACGGGTGTCTCGAGCTCGAGCCTGAGCCGGTGGGTCTCGCGCGCGAGGGCGGCCAGGGCCGGGCTGAGGTGCTCGGGGATCTGGAGCACGTCGCTGTTGGCCTCGTCGAGCTCGCGCGCGAGCTCCTGCTCACGCTGGTGGCGTCGCCACCACCGGTAGCCCAAGTAGATCGGGACCGCCGCTCCGCCCGTTGCGGTGACGGCCCAACTCATCGCGGCTCCGGTCGACGCATCGGCGGCCTCACATCTACAACGTGAACGAAGTCGAGCCCGCTCGCCAAGCGCAGCGCGTCTGTGCGCTCAGCTGAGCCTCAACTGCGCCGTCGCAGGTGTGTATGCTGGCGCTCGTGACCCGAATTCAGACCAGCTTGCTGATCGCGGTGTTGCTCACCGCATGCGCGAAGGACAGCGCCCCGGGCGCGGATGCCGGGCCGAGCAAAGACAGTGGTCAAAAGGCCACCGCCACGCCTTCGGCCGTCAGCGGTCCGGCCCAGGACGCCGCGGGCACGACCCTCGGTCGGATCGAGGCGAGCGAGCACATCAACCTCAACGCGCTCGTCAACAAGACCGCCGCCGAGGTCGACGCGGTCCTCGGCTCGCCCTCGGACACTGGCTCGGACCGGATCTCGTGCGTGCGCTTCGTGCCCAAGCGAGTGTTCTTCGCCTGCGAGCAGGAGATCCGCGTGTACGAGCACCCGCAGTTCGAGCAGATCCGCGTGGAGTTCGAGGACGGGCGCGCGGCGGTGGTCGCCATCTCGGGGCTCCCGGGCGAGGGAGCGTTTGAGCCAGACGCCGCGCTCGCCTCCGTCGGTCTGGTGCTGCCCGACGCGCCCCACCACGACAACCCGGCCCTGGGCATGGGCGGGGAGCCGGGGGACGTGGTCGATCGCTGGGAGTGGAGCAACAGCCGCGCGCGCCTCCGGATCGACGGCCTCGAGCACCGCGTCCGGCTGTCGACCGTCAACGGCGAGTGGAGCCGGTCGAAGCTGGAGATCATCATCAACCACCCGCTCAACGACGCGCAGAAGGCCAAGATCAAGCCGGTCCGCGGCGCCGAGCCGGCCGCGCCCGAGCCCGAGGTCAGCGTCGGCGAACCAGCGAATTAGCACGTTGCCACGCACGGCCGCTTCGCGGCCGGTCGCTCCCTCGCTCGGGCTCAGCTCCCAGGGCTCGCGCCTGCGAGGGCGGACTCGATGAAGTCGAAGCGTGCTTGCCAGGCCTCGACGATCCGGGCCTGACCCTCGACGTGGTGGCCCTGGCCTTCGACCTCGAGGTAGGTGACGGGCTTGCCGAGGGCCTCGGCGGCGGTCACGAACGCGCGCGAGCCCTCGACCGGGACTCGCCAGTCGTTGCCGCCGTGGAGCAAGAAGATCGGGGCGTCGAGGCGATCGACGTGGTTGATCGGGCTGCGCTCGCGGAGCCGTTCGAGGTCTTCGGGGACCTTGGGATCCCCGGCCTCGAGCACGACCCAGTCCGGGATGTTGGTCGCGTCGTGGAACGCGACGATGTCCGAGAACCCGGCCTCGGCGAGGCCGAAGGCGAAGCGGTAGGCCTCGTCGCGCCCCTTGGTCTCGGGCGGGAAGGTCATCGCCCGCATGGTCGCGTAGCCGCCGTGGCTGCGGCCGTAGACGCCGATCCGCGCCGCGGGCACGCCGAGCTCGGCCTCGATGAAGCGCGCGACCCAAAACAGATCCACGATCTCGTCGCCGCCGAGGTCGCGGTCGTTGAGCGCCGCGAAGGCCTTGCCGAACCCGCTCGAGCCCCGGACCGAGGGCGAGACGACGGTGATCCCGGCCGCGCACAGGATGTGGTCGTAGCGGGTCCAGCTGTTGTCGCCGCCGTAGAACGAGCGGACCATGGCCACGGCCTGGCTTTCGCTCGGTGGTTGTCGAGGCCGGAGCACGAAGGCGTGCAGCTGCCGGTCATCGAAGGTCGGGATCGTCACGGCCTCGGGCTCGCAGCGGACCAGCTCGGCCTCGAGCGTGGGCGCGAGCCGGATCAGGGGGTCGTTGCGCAGCTCGAGCTCGCCGGTCTGGCGCCCGCTTGGGTGGGAGAAGCTGGCGAGGTTGGCCTCGTAGACCTTGTCGGGCGCCTCCTGCGACCAGACCGCGCGAGCCTCGTGACCGTCGAGGAGCTCGACCTTGCCCGGGACCTCGGCCCGACCGAGGACGGCGCCCTCGTGCGCGTCGATCATCTCGAGGGTGCTGCCGGCCGGGGTCCCGTGGGCCACGAGCACGCCGTCGGAGCCGTCGACGCGCAGGTGGACGGCGCCGAGCAGCTGCTGGTTATGTTCGGTCAGGCGCCGGGTCTTGCGGGTCCGGCGTGACCAGCTGTAGACGTCGCCGTAGCCGTCTTCGTTGGAGGTGTAGAGCAGGTGCTCGTCGTCGACCCAGCCGTCGAGCAAGCTCGGCGTGCTGCGCTGGATCTTGACGTCGGTGATCGCCTTGGCCTGCGGTCGCTCCTTGCGCAGATCGACCTCGACGATCTGCACGCGCTTGCGGTCGCCCTCGACCTGGGCCGCGAAGTAGACCTGCTCGTTGTCCGGTGAAAAGCGCGGCGTCGACCAGGTGAAGGTCAGCGCCGGGCTGTCGCAGACGACCTCCTGGTCGCCGAGCTTGGCCTTGGGATCGCTCGGGTCGAGGAGCCGCAGGCAGGTCCGGTAGGGCGCCTGTTGGCCGCTGCGCGCGAGGTAGGCGATCTTCGTCTCGTCCTCGGACATGCCCCAGCCATAGACGTAGTCGGCGTGGGTGATCTGCTCGGGCTCCCGCTCGTTGGCTGGGGCGCGCATGTCGAGGCGCCAGAGGTTCATCTGCTCGTCGTTGTTGGCGTCGGCGTGGAGCCACAAGCTCTCGCTCGGCGCGTGCATCCGGACGCCCCACAGGCTCCGCGTCGACCAGTCGACCTCGGTCACCGCCTCGCCGCCGTCGAGCTCGAGCGGGGCGATCTCGCTCGCGCTCGCGCCCGGCAGCGGGACCGAGCGCAGCACGTAGCGATCGCCGGTCTCCATGTAGAACATGCGACCGTGCTCGAGCGTGGGCTCGAAGCGCGAGTAGGGGAAGCCCTCGAGGAAGGGCGCGAGGTCGAGCTCGCGGTCGAGGAAGCTGACGACCGTCGGGCTCGGCGGCTCGAGCTGCTCGCCCAGCTCACCCTCGGCGGGCTCGGCCGTGGGGTAGGGCCTCGCCTGCTTGGGTGGCGTGCAGGCGAGCAGCGGGGCGACCAGGGCCAGCGCCAGGGATCCGGTGAGGGTGCGAGCGACGCTCGGCATGCTCCATCGGACCACCTGCTCGCGCGAGCGTCAACGACTCCGGCCAGCGGCCTGCAATCCTCGCATGCGGTGAACCTGCCCGCGCCCGCGGGTGTGTTCAGCTTCGGGGGTCTCAGCGCACGGTTCAATATTTGGGCTTGGGCTTGGGCTTGGGCCCGGCGCCGCCGCCGGCTCGGCGCTGTCGAGATCCGCGTGGCAAGCTGCAAAGCAGCTGCGGGGCCAAAAATAAAGTGCTATTTGCGGTCTTCGTGCTGCGACCGACCGACGAGGATCGCGGGCCCACGCGGATCCCGGCCCGAGCCTGGACCTGGCTCGCGCTCGGCGTCGCGGTGCTCGTGCTCGTGTTTGGCGGCCAGCTCGGGCGCTGGATCGGCTTCGCGCTGGTCCTCGCCCTCGGGCCGAGCCTCGCGGCGCCGCTCGTGCGGCTGCCGATGATCGCCGATCGACGCGAGCAGATCGGGCGCTGGCTCCCGCTCCTGCTCGTGCTCGGGCTCGCGGCCGCGCTGCTCGGTGATCTCGCCCTCGGTCGCCCGCCGGCCTCGCGCGATCACGGGATCCATTATTTTCAGACCAAGATCCTGGTCGACGAGCTGATCCCGCATGGCCAGCTGATCGGCTTCTCGGACCGCCTCAACACCGGCTACCCCTTCGGCGACTCCTACCCGGTGCTCGGCTACCTGATCACCGGCGCCGCCAACTTGCTGAGCTTCGGGCTGATCTCGCTCCGGACCAGCTACGCCTGGGGGCTGCTCGCGATCTGGGCGCTGGCGCTGGCCGCCGTGTGGTGGCTGGCCTCGACGATCGCTCGCGAGCTGCGCGGCGAGCCGATCGAGGACGCAACCCCGCCCGCGCTGGCCGAGCTCCTCGATCCGCGCTGGGCCGGGGCGCTGGCCGCGATCGCGTGGCTGATCGACCCGGGCGCGAGTCGCGAGGGCGGCTGGAACTATTTGATGTTCCACGGCGTGTGGCCGCAGCTGCTGTCGAGCGCGCTGTGGATCGCCTCGCTGCCAGCGACCTGGGTCGCGCTGCGTCGCCCGAGCCCGCGCTCGCTCGGGTTCGCCGCGTTGCTGCTCGGGGCCAGCGTGCTCGCCCACCCCTTCGGGATGCTGACGGCGGCGACCTCGGCGGTCGGGTGGCCGCTCGTGCTGTGGGCGACGGGGGCGATGCGCAAGCTCCCGGCCGGGCAGATCCGCTGGGGCCTCGTCATCCACGCGCTCGCGGGCCTGGTCTGCCTTGGCTGGGTCGTCACCTTCCTCGCGAGCGCGGGCTCGATGGCGCGCTCCCCGGTCCCGTGGAAGCCGCTCGGGGCGCTGGCCACGGAGCTGCTCGCGGGCGAGCTGTTTCGTGACTACCGGGCCTGGGTCGGCCCGCTGACGGTCGTCGGGATGATCGTCGCGATCCGGCGGGGCCGGGCGATGGCGTGGCTCGGGCTCGGGCTGGTCTGCGCGCTGCTGGTGCTCGGCTCCGAGGCCTCGATCACGGTCCTGCGCCTCGACCTGGTCGTGAGCTCGTTCAAGAACCTGCAGTTCCCGCGCTACTCGATCGCGCTCAAGCCGGTCCTCTACGCCTTCGCCGGGGTCGGCGGCGCGGTGTTGGTGGCGCGGCTGCGGGCGATCCCCGACCGCGATCACCCGGCCGCGGGCGCCGAGCGTGGGCGGCCGATCGCCGGGCGCCTGATCGCCTCGCTGTGTCTGGCCCCGCTCGTGGTCGGCATCGTCGACGACGCGGGCCGCCTGGTCCCGCGCCCGGTCGGGGGCGTCGAGGTGCTCGAGGGCTCGCCGCACGCCGCCGTCGAGCAGGCCCTCGCCGAGACCCTCGTCGCCGAGGCCGAGCTGCTCGCGGCCGAGGACGAGCCGCGCCCGATGACCGTCGCGTTCCTGCGCCTGGGCATGGGCGGCGGGACCTACCCCTTGTTCGCGATCACCGACGCCGACGCCAAGCTGGTCATGGACGGCCACATCCCGGCCGTGAACTACAAGTATCAGGTCCGGCGGCGCGGCCCCGGGGCCCTGCGCCTGATGGGCGTGACCCACGTGATCTACGACCGCCCGCTCACGCGCAGCGCCGACGACAAGCGCCTCGCCCAGACCGTCGAGGTCGTCGGCGAGTTTGGGGTCTGGACGCTGGCGCGGCTCGGGCCCGGGGCCGAGGGCGAGGCCTACGTCAACGGCTACGTCGCCAGCGGCGAGCTCGACGAGCTCGGGGTCGAAGTTCGTCGAGAGTTCGAGGCGCGGGTCGTCGTCGAGGCCGGCGGTCGCGGTCGCGTCGACCTGCCGATCGGCCCCTACCGCAAGTGGTCGGCGGTCCGCGACGACGGGTCAACGCTCGAGCTCGGGGCGACCGCGCTCGCGCGCGGGGTCCCGGGGATGAAGGTGCCCTTCGCCGAGCCCGGCGCGGTGACCCTCGACTACCGCACGCCCGCCCGCGAGCGCGCCGCGATGTGGGTCAGCCTGATCTCGATCGTGTTGCTGCTCGGGGCGATGGTCTCGACGCGCGAGCTGCAGCTGGCCGAGCGCCACCAGTCACGGCGGGTAAGCAACATCTCCTGGGGCCTGGGCCTCGCGACCTTCGCGGTGATCCTGACCGGCGGCTACTTTCGTCAGGAGCGCAAGCTCGCCGACACCTGGGCGCGGGTCGTCGCGGACCACATGAGCTCCGCGCGCCTCGCCTCTGGCCGCAAGCTGCGCTTTCGCCAGGACCTCGTCGACGCGGGCGCCTACACGGTCACGCGCTCGACGACCGACGGCTGTGACGGGACCCTCGGCAAGGACGCGATGGCCGGGTGCATGCAGGCCGACGGCCGCCCGCGCAAGGCGATGGCCTTCCGCGCCCCCTACCTGTACCGCTGCCTCCGCGTGCGGGTGCCCGCGCGCGGGACCCTCGACATCGAGCTCGAGGGGCTGCGCGAGGGCGACGACCTCGCCGGCTTCTTCGTCCGCTCGGGTCGAAATTTCGACGGCCTGACCCTGCGCATGCCCGGCCAGGCCGAGCCCTACGCCCCCGCCGGTCAGCACAAGCGCCAGCACTTCCACGTCACCGCCGAGGCCCGCGGCAGCGCAAACACGATCGAGCTGCGCAACGAGCTCGGCCACGATCAGAACCTGTGCTTCGCGCTCGCGGCCGTCGAAAAAGACGACTAGCAGCCCGGGGTGCAATGCATCGTGTCGCCTCGCGCCGGAATCTTCGCCGAGGGCGCGAAGCCAAAACGCCGCTGTACCGGGCGTACTGCAAGTTTTGGCGACAAAGCCCTCGGCGAAGAGGCCAAGCGAGGCGGCGCGAGGCATTGCACCCCGGGCTGCTAGCGAAGCTCATCCTCGCCCTCCGAGTGACCGGTCGCTTGCGGCCGTGCGTGGCAGCGTCGCTGACGCCTGTGGGGGTCATGGCTAGCAGCCCGGGGTGCAATGCATCGTGTCGCCTCGCGTCGGAATGTTCGCCGAGGGCGCGAAGCCAAAACGCCGCTGTACCGGGCGTACTGCAAGTTTTGGCGACAAAGCCCTCGGCGAAGAGGCCAAGCGAGGCGGCGCGAGGCATTGCACCCCGGGCTGCTAGTCCTGGCGGTCTCGCCTGCGCTGGATCAGCATCGAGATCGTCGGCACCGCCAGCAGTGAGGCGACCGCCGTCGAGAGGATCCCGATCACCGCGAGCTGTCCGATCGTCCGCAGCCCGCCGCTGTCGGCGACCAAGAACGCCCCGAAGCCGACGGCCGTGGTCATCGTCGCCGCGAGGATCGCCCGGCCGCTCTCGTCGACCGAGCGGTGGAGGCCGGTCTTGGTGCTGTCCTCGCGCCGGATCGCCGCCGTCAGGTACACGCCGTTGTCGACCCCGATGCCGAGGATCGCGGGCAGGATCGGGACATTGAACAGGCTCAGCTTGAGCCCGAAGGTGCCGAGGATCCCGAAGGTCCACCAAAACGCGAGCGCGAGCGGGGCGATCGTGATCAGCGTCTGGCCGATGCTGCGGACCTGCCAAAACACCAGCGCCGCGATGATCAAGACCGCCATCCCGATCACGACCGGCCACTCGTCCTCGAGGATGGTGAAGATCGCCGCGTAGACCGTCGGCTCGCCCGCGAAGGCCCCGTTGCCCTCGCTGTAGGTCTGGGTCTCGGCCATGAACTCGATGCCCGTGAAGATGTCGGCGGCGTCGTAGTTGGGGTAGGCGAAGAGCCCCCAGCTGCCGTCCTCTCCGCGGAGCTTGCCGATCGCCTCGGGCGGCAGGTCCTCGGGCCCGAACGGCTCGGCCTCGAGCATGCGCTTGAGGATCTTGCCGTCCTCGGGGTCGAGCACAGCGGGCGCGGCGGGGTCTCGAGGGCCGTCGCCCTCAGCCACCGAAGGCGCCTCGGGGGGCGCTTCATCAGGCGCACTCACCACGCCTTCGCCTTCGCCTTCGCCTTCGCCTTCATCCTCGACCTCGACCTCGGCGGCGTCGTCACCGGTCTCCTCGCCGGTCTCCTCGCCGGTCTCCTCGCCGCCCTCGAAGGCCTCGAACTCGCCCCACTCGTCGTCGGGCTGATCCCAGCCGTCGTCGATCTCGGCCGGGTCCTTGCCCTCGAGCCGAGCCCAGGTGCCGGGGCTCCAGTCCGCGGTCAGCTCGGCGATCCGCGCGCGGCGGGCGACCTGGTCGACCGACTTGGGCGGCATCAAGCTGGGCGCCGCGACGAGCTCGGCGACGCGGGTCTCCTCGGCCTCGACGTGCCGGGCGTGGCGCTTGATCGCCTTGGCGTGGACCCGCTCGAGCTCGGCGTAGTCCGGGACCGAGAGCACGCTGGCGTGGACGTCGCGGCCGAGGATGTCAGAGATCAAGAACACGTCGGCCTCGGTCTTGGCCCGGCTCTGGTCGCTCTGGAGCGGCCGACTGCTGCGCTCGAAGCCGTCCTCGGACATGTGGTGGACGCCCTTGAAGGAGGCCGCGGTCAGCAGCGCGACGGCGGCGAAGATCAGCCCCGGTCGGGCCAGGAGCGCGCGCGTGCCCGAGCCGATCCCGCCCGGCGGCATGTGCCGGGCCGGCTTGACCCCGACGAGGGCGAGCAGCGCCGGGTAGATCGTGACCATCGCCAGGAGGCACAGCGCGACGCCGAAGCCGGCGATGACCCCAAACTCGCCGAAGGCCGGAAACTCCGAGGTCGCCATGACCACGAACGCGCTCGCGGTCGTGCTTGACGCGATCAGCAGCGGCGCGATCACGGCCTGGAACGCGCGGCGGATGCTCTGCTCGCTGTCGTGGGATTGGCGCTCGCGCCGGGCCCGAGTGAGGAAGTGGATCCCGGCGTCGATGCCGATGCCCATCACGACCGAGGAGATCAAGCTCGTGATCGCGTTGAGGTGCCCGAGCGCCAGCTGGGTGGCGCCGAGCGACCAGGTCACCCCGCACAGCAGCGGGATCAGCAAGGTCACGACCGCCCGCCACGAACGGAACAGCACGTAGAGGACCAGGATCACCCCGAACAGCGCGACGGCGCCGCTGCGGACCATGTCGCCGGCGATGATCTCGCGCTCCATCGCCTTGTTGACGTAGGGGCCGACGAGGTTGATCCGGACGCCAGCGTCGCGCCAGGGGCCGTCGCGGGCGAAGATCTCGTCGACGCGCTCGGTCATCTGCGCGCTGACCTCGACGGCGAAGTCGAGGTCGGCCGAGCTGCCGTCGGGGCGCAAGAACAGGACCAGCGCGTCGATGCCCTCGCGCTCGTAGTAGTCCCTGAACCCGGTCTGCTCGACGACCGCGTCGCGCTTTTGATCGATGAAGGCCTGGAGGGCGGCGGGCGCCTCGGGGTCCGGCGCCTCGATGCACACGTCCGGCGCGACCGAGCAAAACTCGTAGTGTTGCCAGGCCTCGACGCGCTCGACGAGCGTGTCCATCTCGGGCTCGTCGAGGTAGTAGATCGCGTGCTCGATGAAGAAGCTGCTCTCGAGCCGGTGGTCGACCTCGGTCAGCATCGGCTCGTCCGCGAGCTCCTCGGCGATCGCGTCGGCGAGGGCGTGGCGAGCCTCGATCGGGCCACCTTGGATGACCACGTTGATCGAGCCGACCGCCCCGAAGTTGGCCTCGACCTGCTCGAGGGTGCGCACGACCTCGTGGTCGCCGGGCAGCAGCGCCCGCAGATCACTGTCGATCTCGAGCTGTGACGCGAGCCAGCCCGCGACCGCCGTCAGCACCAAGCCGAGGGCGAGCACGACCAGGTGGTGGCGGATGATCTGCTCGATCCACCAGTCGCGCAGTCGGTGGGCCCAGCTGACGGCGTTTGAGCGGGCGTGGGGCGGCGCGGTCAAGGGCCCCGGATGGTACAGGCGACCGGGCCCAGGGCCTAAACCCGGGCCCTAACCTGACGTCCTACACCATCGCAGAGTAGATTGCGTGGCGCCCGACACCGATCCGCTCGAGCCGACCTTCTTTACACAAGACCCCGAGGTGGTGGCGCAAAACCTTGCGGTCGAGGCGGGTGTACTCGGCGATATCGTCGAGCGTCACGTCACCGTTACCTTCGACGAAGGGCACGACCATGCGCGCGACCTCGTCGGTCTCGAGCCCGCCGTCGGCCGGGGCCTTGGGCTTCTTCTCGACGCTCGCGTCCGCGTCATCCGCGGGGCTCGCCTGTTCGTCGTCGGGACCGACGAGCGCCTCTTGAAGGATCTTGCGCTTGCGCTTGCGCGGGGTTTCGGGCTCGGGCTCGGGCTCTTGACCGAAGGCATCGCGCAGATCCCCGAGGGTGATCTTGGAGAACTGCGTCCACAGATCCCGCGCCTCGAGGAAGCCGACGAGCTCGGCGAGCTTGACGTCACCTGGGTTGCTCAGGCCCTTGAGGGTCTCGACCGCGCTGAGGCGCTCGAGCTCGTTGCGGCGGAGGGGAGGGTTGTCGTTGCCAGGCATTCTTGTCTCGGTCTCGATCGGCCGGCGCTCGGCAGAGCGCCCGTTCCGCGCGAGGCGGTGGAGAGGGCGCGCCACGAGGCGCGGTCCACACATTCGTGCCGGTGGTCCATCTCGTGACCACCCGACACCACGCCGACAGTGTGCGTCACCCCAGCCGTGATCGGCAACCCGTAGGTGAGCTAGGATCGTACTGGTCTTTCGATCACTGTCGATCGCACCAGCGAGTGATGCGCGCAAAAGAGATCTCTCTTCGTGACAATCGTGCCACTCGGCCGGGGAGACCGCCCGGTCAGGCTGGGGACCAGCTGGGGATGGATCAGCTGGGGAGATCGGCCCGGATCCCCCACGCAAATCCGGGGCCAACGGAAGAAGTACACCTGGGTCGAACACCTGAGCAACGTTCATCAAGCCACTCATCGCCTTCCTCCGCCTCGCCAGAACCCCGAAAAACGTACAATCCCACGAGCCGGAAATTGTGGATAAGTCTCGTCCGGCATTCGCGCAGACTTCTTGCGGCACACCACATGTTGTGGTTGGGTGGGCCCCCGACCCCAACATGTGGGCCGAGGGCTCGCCGCTCCCCCAAGGAGCTCCGCGTCCTCCTCGCCCGCCCGGTCGGCCCCTCCCAGGCAGCTCCTCCGCTCGTCTTCGCGCCTGCTCCGCCCCAGCAGGCCGCTCCGTCCGCTCCGCTCCGCCGACCCCCAACAACCGAAAACAGCGCGACTCGCACCGAGTCGACGCTGTCGACAGCGGCCTGTCACAGGCCGTCACGGGGGCTTCGTCGGTCTTTTGTTCCCCTCGATCTCCGTTCACTCTCCGCCAAAGACACGCCGCGACCATGAAGATCAGCCGTCTCTTCACCCGCACGACCGAGCGCCCCTACGAGGGCATCGACTTCGAAGCCCGTAGCTCCCGCATCACCAACCCCGACGGGTCGCTGGTGTTCGAGGCCAACGACATCCAGGTCCCCCGGGGCTGGTCGCAGGTCGCCGTCGACATCCTCGCCCAGAAGTACTTCCGCCGCGCCGGGGTCCCGGCCGCGCTGCGCCGGGTGCCCGAAGAGGGCGTGCCCGAGTGGCTGTGGCGCAGCGAGCCCGACGAGGCCGCGCTCGCCGAGCTGCCCGAGGCCGAGCGCTACACCGGCGAGCGCGATGGCCGTCAGGTGTTCGAGCGCCTCGCCGGCTGCTGGACCTACTGGGGCTTCAAGCACGGCTACTTCTCCGGGGACGAAGGCGAAGACGAGGTCCACGCCCGGGCCTTCTTCGACGAGATGGTCACGATGCTCGCGAGCCAGCGGGCCGCGCCCAACAGCCCGCAGTGGTTCAACACCGGGCTCCACTGGGCCTACGGCATCGCCGGTCCGGCCCAGGGGCACTTCTACTGTGACCCCGACAGCGGCGAGCTGCTCAAGTCGACCAACGCCTACGAGCACCCCCAGCCCCACGCGTGCTTCATCCAGGGCGTCGCCGACGACCTCGTCGGCGACAGCGGGATCATGGATCTGTGGGTCCGCGAGGCCCGGCTGTTCAAGTACGGCTCGGGCACCGGGTCCAACTTCTCGCGGATCCGCGGCGAGGGGGAGCCGCTGTCTGGCGGCGGCCGCTCGAGCGGCCTGATGAGCTTCCTGCGCATCGGCGATCGGGCCGCGGGCGCGATCAAGAGCGGCGGCACGACCCGGCGCGCGGCCAAGATGGTCGTCGTCGACATCGACCACCCCGACGTCGAGGCCTACATCGACTGGAAGGTCGTCGAGGAGCAGAAGGTCGCGGCCCTCGTCACCGGCTCGCGCCTGTGCAACGAGCACCTCAACCAGATCATCCGCGCCTGCCACGTGACCGACGCCGAGCTCGCGCCGAAGGAGCGCTTCGACCCGCGCAAGAACGGGCCGCTGCGCAAGGCGATCAAGCGGGCGCGCAAGGTCCAGATCGCCGAGAACTACATCCAGCGCGCGATCCAGCTGGCCAAGCAGGGCGCCCGCGAGATCGAGTTCCCCGAGTACACGACCGGCTGGGACTCCGACTCCTACGGGACCGTCTCGGGCCAAAACTCCAACAACTCGGTCCGGGTCGTCGACGGCTTCCTCCACGCGGTCGAGGACGACGGGACCTGGGATCTGACCCGCCGGACCGACGGCAAGGTCAGCCGCACGCTGCGGGCCAGCGAGCTGTGGGACAAGATCGCCTACTCGGCGTGGAGCTGCGCCGACCCCGGCCTCCAGTTCGACACCACGATCAACGACTGGCACACCTGCCCGGCCGACGGACGGATCAACGCGAGCAACCCCTGCTCCGAGTACATGTTCCTCGACGACACGGCCTGCAACCTCGCGTCGCTGAACCTGATGAAATTCGTCGAGTCGGGCGGCGCCAGCGACGGTGATCTCGACGTCGACGCGATCCAGCACGCCTGCCGGCTGTGGACGATCGCGCTCGAGGTCTCGGTCCTGATGGCCCAGTTCCCGAGCCCGCAGATCGCCGAGCTCAGCTACAAATTCCGGACCCTCGGGCTCGGCTACGCCAACCTCGGGACCTACTTCATGGTCCGCGGCGTGCCCTACGACTCCGAGCAGGCCGTCGCGATCTGCGGCGGCGTCACGGCGCTGATGACCGGGGTCTGCTACGCGACCTCGGCCGAGCTCGCCGCCGAGCACGGGCCCTTCGCCGGCTACGCCGACAACCGCGACTCGATGCTCCGGGTCATCCGCAACCACCGGCGCGCGGCCTACGACGTGCCGCGCTCGGAGTACGAGTCGCTCGCGATCGCGCCCAAGGGCATCGACTCGCGGACCTGCCCGAACTACCTGCTGCGCGCCGCCCAGGGCGCGTGGGACGAGGCCCTCCAGCGCGGCGAGAAGAGCGGCTACCGCAACGCCCAGGTCACCGTGATCGCCCCGACCGGGACGATCGGCCTGGTCATGGACTGCGACACGACCGGGATCGAGCCCGACTTCGCGCTCGTCAAGTTCAAGAAGCTCGCCGGCGGCGGCTACTTCAAGATCATCAACCAGTCGGTGCCCGGCGCCCTCGCCAGGCTCGGCTACACCGACAGCCAGATCGAGGACATCGTGCGCTACTGCAAGGGCGCCGGGACCCTCGCAGGCTCGCCGACGATCACCCACGCCGACCTCAAGGCCAAGGGCTTCAGCCAGGCGCTGATCGACCGCGTCGAGTCCGAGCTCGCCCAGGCCTTCGAGCTCTCGTTCGCGTTCAACCGCTACACCCTCGGCGACGAGTTCTGCCGCGAGACCCTCGGCTTCTCCGACGCGCAGCTGTCGAACCCCGCCTTCGACATGCTCGGCGCGCTCGGGTTCTCGGCCGACGACGTGCAAAAGGCCAACGACTGGGTCTGCGGGACGATGACCGTCGAGGGCGCGCCGCACCTACGCGACGAGCACCTCCCCGTGTTCGACTGCGCCAACCGCTGCGGCCGCTACGGGACCCGCTTCATCCGCCCGATGGCCCACGTCTACATGATGGCCGCGGCTCAGCCCTTCCTCTCGGGCGCGATCTCCAAGACGATCAACATGCCCGGCGAGGCCACGATCGAGGACGTCAAGAGCGTCTACATGGCCTCGTGGAAGCTGTGCGTGAAGGCGATCGCGCTGTACCGCGACGGCAGCAAGCTCAGCCAGCCGCTGTCGGCCTCGATCGTCGACGACATCAGCGACGATCTCGATCATGAGGATGAGGCCGACGGCTACCGGGCTCCGGCCGCGAGCAGCCAGCCCCAGGTGATCGAGAAGGTCACCGAGCGCATCGTCCACCGCTACCTGGCCAAGCGTCGGCGGATGCCCGACCGCCGGGCGGGCTACACCCAAAAGGCCGTGATCGGCGGGCACAAGGTCTACGTGCACACCGGCGAGTATCAAGATGGCACGCTCGGTGAGATCTTCATCGACATGCACAAGGAGGGCGCCGCCTTCCGCTCGCTGATGAACTGCTTTGCGATCGCGATCAGCCTCGGCCTTCAGTATGGCGTGCCGCTCGAGGAGTACGTCGAGGCCTTCGTGTTCACGCGCTTCGAGCCCAACGGCATGGTCACCGGCCACCCCAACGTGAAGATGTCGACCTCGATCATCGACTACATCTTTCGCGAGCTGGCGATCTCCTACCTCGGCCGGACCGACCTCGCCCACGTCCTGCCTCAGGATCTCGCGCCCGACTCGACCGGCGGCGAGGAGGTCGAGTACCGCGACGAGGAGGTCGTGTCCGAGCGCGTCGTGACCCCCGGTCCGCTCAAGCTGACCACCGACATGCCCCGGACCGCGCACCTGTTCGTCAGCGACGCGGCCCAGGGCAAGATCGAGGTCGAAGATCGCACCGCTGCTGGGGGCTCGGCCGGGTTCGGCGCGGTCACGGCCGGAGCCCCCGCGAGCGGGGCTGCGAGCGGGGCCGTGGTGAACGCCAACGGCAACGGGGGCAAGAGCGGGCGCCAGGCCGAGCTCGAGGCCCAGGCTGCGCTCGGCGAGCAAGTCCGCCGGGCGCGGATGCAGGGCTACGAGGGTGACGCCTGCGACGCCTGCGGCAGCTTCACGCTGGTCCGCAACGGCTCATGCATGAAATGCATGAGCTGCGGCGGCACCTCCGGGTGTAGTTAGTTTAGACCCCCCCGACCGTCAGCGACTCTGCCACGCACGGCCGCAGGCGGCCGGTCGGTCGGTCGCTGCGCTCCCTCCCTCGGTGGGCTGGGATGCGCTTCGCCGTGGTCTGCGTGGCCCCCTAAAAGGGGGCTCGTTTAGACTCCCCGACCGTCAGCGACTCTGCCACGCAC
>NZ_PVNK01000189.1 GCF_002994615.1 Enhygromyxa salina
TCATAGATACCCAGCCCCCTTTAGGGGGCCACGCAGACGACTGCGTGCCACATACCAGCCCACCGAGGGAGGGAGCGAAGCGACCGACCGACCTGCCGCGCAGCGGCAGTGCGTGGCAGAGTTGCTGACGCCTGCGGGGGTCATCATAGTTGCCCGGGCGGGAGCTCGAAGGCCATGCAGGTCGCGCCCTCGCGGTATGCGGCCTCGAAGTTGGACAGCGCGCGCAGCTCGGGGTCGAGCTGGTCGACGTCGACCTCGGAGAACCCGAGCTTGTCGGTGAAGAAGTCGGCGGTCTCGCCGGCGATCAGGTGGACCCGGCGGGCGCCGAGGGTCCGTGCCCGGCGCATCACGCTGTCGGCCAGAACCCAGCCCAGGCCCTCGCCGCGACAGCCGGGCGCGACCGCGAGCCCAAACAAGAACGCCCGGTCGCCGACGAGCTGCAAGTGGACGCAGCCGATCAGCCTGGGCAAGGGCACGGTCGCGGCCTCGCGGCGCTCGCGGCTGGGGCGGATCACCAGGCTCTCGATCTGATCGGGGTCGCGCAGGGTCGCCATGCCGCAGCGAACCAGGAGCTCGTCGAGCGCGGGCACGTCCTCGGGCTGGGCGAAGGTCACGGCGTCGCCGAGCGACTCGAGCAGATGGTCGGCGAGGCCGCCAAAGCTGCCCGACGACAGCAACAACACCGTGTCGCCCGGGGCCGCGCGCTCGAGCACCGAGCCGCCGAGGTCGTCGATCGTCGTGAACGCGGTCGCATCGACCCCGCGCTCGCGCAGCGCGTGCCCGAGCGCCGCGGTGTTGAGCAGCTGCCCGTCCGGGACCCGCTCGGGCGCGTAGACCGGGGCCACGTAGACCCGCGTGGCGGCGTCGAAGGCCTTGACGTAGCCAGCGAAGAACACGTCGCGGCGCGACGAGCTCGAGCGCGGCTCGAAGCACACGTGGAGCGAGTGGTCGGGGTAGCGGCGACGGGTGGCCTTGATCGTCAGGTCGACCGCCGTCGGGTGGTGCGCGAAGTCCTGGATCATGCGCACGCCCGCGACGACCCCGAGCAGCTCCTGGCGCCGCTTGACCCCGCGAAACAGCCGGATCGCCTCGGCGAGGCGCTCGACCTCGCAGCCCTCGGCCCGGGCCACGGCGAAGGCCGCCGCGATGTTGGCGAGGTTGTAGGCGCCGCTGAGCAAGGTCGAGAAGCTGCCCAAGAGCTCCCCGCGCTCGAACAGCTCGAAGCTGGTCCGGCGGGACCCCGGACGGCTCGTGACCTTGACGCAGTAGGTTGCGAGCGCCGCGCTGGGCTCCTCGTCGCGCTCGAGCACCTTGTAGGTGACGAGCTCGCCGGTGCAGGCCTGCGCGACCTCGAGCGCGCCCGCGTTGCCGCCGTCGACGACCAGCAGGCCGTCGTCGGGGATCAGGCGCACGAACTCGACGAACGCGTCGCGGACCTCCTCGTAGCTGGCGAAGATGTCGGCGTGATCGAATTCGACGCTCGTGATGATCGCGCGCTGCGGGCGGTAGTGGAGGAACTTCGACTTCTTGTCGAAGAAGGCCGTGTCGTACTCGTCGCCCTCGAGCACGATGCCCTCGCCCTCGCCGAGGTGAAAGCCCCGACCGAGGTTCTGCGGGACCCCGCCGACGAGCCAAGAGGGATCGCGGCCGGCCACGCGCAGCATCCAGGTCAGCAAGCTCGAGGTCGTGGTCTTGCCGTGGGTCCCGGCCACGACCAGCGAGCGCCGCCGACCCAGCAAGCTTCGCGCGAGCATGCTCGGGAAGCTCTCGAGCGCGATGCCTCGGTCGCGGGCCGCGAGCACCTCGACGTGGTCCTTGCGACAGACGTTGCCGACGACCACGCAGTCCGGACCCCAGCTGAGGTTGTCGGCGGCGTAGCCCTCGAACACGGGGATCTTCGCCCGCGCCAGCTGTGTCGACATCGGGGGATAGAGCGGACCGTCGGAGCCGCGGACCTCGTGGCCCGCCGCCGCCAGCAAGCCCGCGAGCGCGCCCATGCCCGTGCCGCCGATCCCGATGAAGTGAACCTTCAAGGAGCCCCCTCCCCCACTCGGATCGGCGAGGCAGCCGTCCCACACTGTCGGATGTTTGCTACTGCATCTGCGCGGGTCGATCCGCGCAGCACCTGCGTGTTTAGCGCGTATTGATACTGAGGCATCCCGGCCAAGGCCGGTGCATTGTGCTCGGCGGGCGACGTTGGTCAAGCGCCGCTTGTGTGACCCCTGTGAAGCGGAATTCGCTGGTTTTGCTCCGCGACCTCCAGCCTGGCGCCGGACCGTCTACCTGTCCCGAATTGGGAACGAGCCTGCGCACTTTCGCGCAACCGCGATCGATATCGCGCACTGAACGGGTCACTGAGAACGAGTTTTCGCGCTTGGTGCGGCGATCGCCCAACTGTCCATTGGACCCAAAAACGCCGGTTTCATCCATTTATGAGGTTCTCCCACAGCTCTGAAAATGCTATAGAGGAGGCGTGGAAGGCGTAGTGACCGAGCAACTCACGGGAACAGAGCGTCGAGCACGTCCTCGGATCTCGGTTGCGATCGAGATCAAGCTCCACGCCCCCGAGCATCACTACATGCTCATGTCCCGGACGATCGACCTGTCGACGCACGGCGCCTTCGTCCGGACCAACCGACCGCTGCCGATGGGCGCGTCGGTCACCGTGTCCTTCAACCGCGGCAGCGACCGCAACCCCCTGATGCTCGACGCCGAGGTCGTGCGCGCTGGAACTGCCGATGGCGGGCGCCAACGGGGCATTGCGCTGCGGTTCAGCGATCTGTCGGATCTCGACGAGATGCTGCTCTCGGAGCTCATCAAGCGTACGCGCTCCTGACCCCGCGTTGGGTTTGGTGGGCTGGCACCTCGACTGTCAGCTGTGAAAACTCAAGCCTTGCGCGTCAGCGTGCGGGCGTGGGCCCACACGCACGACAGCGCGGCGGGGGTGATCCCGGGGATCCGCGCGGCCTGGTGGGTGCTCGACGGGCGGACCCGCGCGAGGCGCTCGGCGGACTCGCGGGTGAGCCCGTCGAGGGCGAAGTAGTCGAGGTCGACCGGCAGCCGGATGTTGCCCGCCTCGCCCCGAATGCGCGCGACCTCGCGACGCTGGCGCTCGAGGTAGCCCGCGTAGGTTCGGCGCGCCCGCGCCTTGGCGACGATCCATGCGGGGGTCGGGCCCGCGCCTGGATCGCGGCCGCGCTCGAGCGCGAGCGCGGCCTCGTCGACGAGCTCGAGGCGGCGACGGACGAGCTCGTGGCGACGATCGTCGATCAACCCGTGGGCGTGGGCGAGGCCAGACAGGCGCGCGTCGGCGTTGTCCTCGCGCAGGAGCAGCCGGTACTCGGCCCGCGAGGTGAACATCCGATAGGGCTCGTCGCAGCCCTGGGTCACGAGGTCATCGACGAGCACGCCCCCGTAGCCCTGATCCCGCTCGATGTGGAGCGGGGCCTGGCCGCGGAGCCACAGCGCGGCGTTGGCCCCGGCGATCAAGCCCTGGATGCCGGCCTCCTCGTAGCCCGAGGTCCCGTTGATCTGGCCGGCGAAGTACAGGCCCGCGTGATCCTTGCTCGACAGCTCGTGGGTCAGGGCCCGGGCGTCGACGGCGTCGTACTCGACGGCGTAGCCGGGCCGGACGATCGCCGCGTCCGCGAGCCCCTCGATCTGGCGCACGAACGCGAGCTGGACCGCGGCTGGCAGGCAGGTCGAGATCCCGTTGGGATAGATCAGCGCGTCCTCGTCGAGGCCCTCGGGCTCGAGGAAGATCTGGTGGCGCGGCTTGTCGGCGAAGCGCACGACCTTGTCCTCGAGCGAGGGGCAGTAGCGCGGACCGACGCCGACGATCTGGCCCGAGTACATCGGCGACTCGTGGAGGTGCTCGCCAATCAGCTCGTGGACGGCCGGGTTGGTGAAGGTGATGTGGCAGCGGACCTCGGGCAGGCGCGCGGGCGCGTCGGGCTCGTCGGGCGCGCAAAAGCGCGGGAAGGGATCGTCGCTGCCCTGGCCCTCGAGCGCGTCCCAGTTGATCGTGCTGCGATCGAGGCGCGGCGGGGTCCCGGTCTTGAGTCGGACGAGACGAAAGCCGAGCCCGCGCAGCTGGCCCGACAGCGTCGTGGCCGGGGCCTCGCCGACCCGGCCGCCGGGGGTCTGCTCGGCGCCCGTGTGCAGGATTCCCCCGAGAAAGGTCCCGGTCGTGACCACGACCGCGGCGGCCTCGATCTGCTCGCCGCTCGCGAGGACCACCGCCTCGACCCGACCGCCGTCGTCGACCCGGACCGCCTCGACGAGCCCCTGCACCGTGGTGACCCCCGAATGCCCGAGCAAGGTCGCCCGCGCGAGCGCGCCGTAGCGGGCCTTGTCGACCTGGAGGCGCGTGGAGTGAACCGCCGGGCCCTTGCTCAGGTTCAGGACCCGACCATGGATCGCGCAGGCGTCGGCGGCCCGGCCCATGAAGCCGCCGAGCGCGTGGATCTCGTGGACGAGGTGGCCCTTGGCGACGCCGCCGACGCTGGGGTTGCAGGGGGTCTGGCCGATCGTGTCGAGGCGCCCGGTCACCACGGTGACCGGGACGCCCACGCGGGCAGCCGCGAACGCGGCCTCGAGCCCGGCGTGACCGGCCCCGACAACCACGACGCGACCGCTGGGGGCGCCGCGGCGGGTCGAACGCGGAGTTGGCTCGGCCCCCTCGGGTGTGCGCGACGAAACCACGACCGCGGAGTGTAACAGCCTGCGCGGCGAGTCAAGGCGTATCCGCGCAGGCAGACAGCTCGACGTGGAAGCTCGCCGACTCGCCCGGGTGGTTCTCGAGCCACAGCTCGCCGCCGTGCTCGCTGATGATCCCGTGGCTGACCGCGAGCCCGAGGCCCGTGCCCTGGTCCCGCCCCTTGGTGGTGAAGAAGGGATCGAAGATCCGCCCGACGATGTCCTCGGGCACGCCGCCGCCCTGGTCCCGCACGCTGAGCCGAACCCAGCTTCGCCCGCCGCGCTCGAAGCTCCGACCGACGATCTCGATCCGCTTGTCGTCGTGGTAATCCCCCCAGCGCCCGCAGACGGCGTCGCGCGCGTTGGTGACCAGGTTCATGATGACCTGCTGGATCTGTTGGACGTGACAGTCGACCGTGGGCAGCTCGGCGGGGATGTCGACGTGCAGGTCGATGTGATCCTTGCGCAGGACCGCGCGGATCAGCGACAGCGTGCCCTCGACGATCGCGTCGAGCTTGGCTGGCGTCGCCACGCGATCGCCCTCTTGGCGCGAGAACGCCAGGAGGTTGCGGACGATCGTCGCGACGCGCTGAGACTCGACGCCGATCTCGTCGGCGAACTCTCGGGTCAGCTCGCTCGCGTCGGGCGAGGTCGAGATCAGCTCGGCGTAGTTCATGATCCCCTGGACGGGGTTGTTGATCTCGTGGGCGACGCCGCTGGCCAGGGTCCCGATCGACTCGAGCCGCTGCTGCTGACGCAAGGTCGCCTCGAGCTCGGCCTGGGTCGCCTCGGCCTCGCGGCGGCGGGTGATGTCGGTTCCGACCGCGATGATCCGCTCGACCCGACCATCGACGACGATCGGCGCGAGCCGGGCCGAGTACCAGCGCGGCTCGGCCCCGACGAAGTTGCCGACGATCTCGAGCTCGCGCAGCTCGGCCTCGTCGATGACCTCGCTCATGGCCACGCGCAGCGCGGGCAAGTACGCGGGGTCGATGAACTCCCCGGCCAGCATCCCGAGCCGCCGGCTGAGATCACGCTCGTGGCCGAGGTGGTTCATGAACTCGATCCGGCCGTCGAGATCGACGAGCATGATCACGTCCGGGAGGCCCTCGACCAGCGAGCGCCAGCGGACCTCGCTCGTGCGCAGCTGCTCGTAGAGCTGGGCGTTCTCGAGCGCAGACGCGGCCTGGGTCACGAGCAGATCGAGGACCTCGAGGCGATCGGCGGTGAAGCTCCCGGGGCTGAGCTTGTTCTCGAGGTAGAGCAGGCCGACGTAGCGCGTCTGCTTGAGGATCGGCACGCACATGGCCGAGCGCACGCCCTCGCGGGCGACGTAGGCGTCGCCGGCGAAGCGCAGGTCGGCGCTGATGTCGTCGAAGAGCGCGGCCTCGCGGGTCCGCTCGACGAAGTGAAGGAGCGAGACCGGCGCCTGGTCCCCGGCCTCGGCGAGCGCGACCGGATCGCGCAGGAAGCTCTGGAGCGGCTGGTCGGCCGAGCAGATCGCGACCATCGCGGTTTGGCCCCCGTGGGTCAGCAGCAGCACCCCCCGATCGGCGCCCGCGTTCTCGAGCGCCAGCGCCATGACCCGCCCGACGACCTCGTCGAGGTGAATGTCGGCCGAGATCGCCTGCGAGGCCTTGAGGATCGTCGCCATGTCGAGGGCGCGCCCGGAGGTCGAGCCCGGCCCACCGCTGCGCGCCGATCCGGCGTGGACCGTCGATCGTGAGTTGCGCGGCTCGGGCCCGGCGCGCTCGCCCTCGGGCGCCCAGGCGCTGGCTGCGTCGCCGCTCAGAAACGGCCACCGACGCTCGAGCGCGACGACCTTGGTCTGCGCCCCCCAGTGTTGGTAGCGCGACCGAGCTTCGCGCAGAGGCCCGAGCGCGAGATCGTCGAGGCCGCGCGCGCGCGCGTGCTCGGCCATGCGCTCGAGCGCGACGGCCTCGGTCATCAGGGCCCGCTGGGCGGCGGCCTCGCGTCGGGCCCGCCCGAACAGCTCGAAGGCCCGATCGATCGGGCCACGGATCGCGGCGAGCTCGGCCTCGAGCAGGGTCGCGCTGGCCTCGAAGCCGACCGTGCCCTGACGCGCGTGGCGGCGCAGGCGTCGGTAGTTGCGCTCGAGCGTCCACAGCAAGCGCGGCCGCTCGAGCAAGCTGGCGCGAGCGTAGAGGGCCGCGGCCAGGAGCCCGCGGACCTCGTAGTAGGCGCCGACCTTCCACGCCCCGCGCAGCTTCTGTTCGAGCTCGCGCTCATGGGCACACAGCGCGTCCCATGCGTCGCGATAGCGCCCGAACAGATACAAGAGCTGGGCCTGGAGCACGAGCATCGACAGCCACGCCCGACGCAGCTCGGGGTCGCGCTCGTGGGCCCCGATCCCGAGCGGATCAGCCTGCGCGAGCGCCCGCTCGTCGCCCGCGAGCATCAGACGAACGAACGCGGCGTGGGCCTCGACCTCGGGCAGCAGCGACCTCGCGCCCCACTGCTGGAGGCGGTGGAGCCCGAGCTCGATCGCCCGCTCCTGCGCGCGCATGTGCAGCCCGGTCGCGAGCCCAAGCGGGACCTGCAGCGCCGTCGTGTATCCGGCGAACTCGATGTCGCCAGCCTCGACCGCCCGCGCGCTCGACTCGCGCAGGGGCGTGAGCGCGTCGGAGTAGGGGCGCCGCCAGCCCGCGACCAGCCACAGCGTGGCGTCCATGCGGTGGCGCATGCACTCGGGCCCCTCGCGCTCCGCGAGCTCGCGGGCGATCTCCAGGACCTCGAGCGCGAGCTCGCGGCGGCCGAGCCCGAACGCCAGCGACGCCGCGAGCTGGGTCAGCGCCAGCGGCCCCGACGAGTGGCGACCGTGGACCAGGAGCAGGTGGACGTGCGTTGCGACCAGCGCGACGTGGAGCGCGACGTCGACGAACTGGGTCGCCGAGCCCAGCGTCATCAGGATCTCCATCGCGGCCTTGGCTGTGGGCTCGTCGGCCCGCGGCCGGGTCGAGAGCTCACGTAGCTCGCGCAGACGCAGGCGCGGGACCAGGCGCAAGACCGCGGCGCCGGCCTCGGCCACGCCGCGCTGGGGCTCGATCTCGTAGCCGAGCTCGCGCAGGCCCGCGAGCCCGGCCTCGACCGCCGCCCGGCGATCGCTGGCGAGGATGTGGCTCTCGACCCGCTTGGACACGATGCGCCCGTAGTCCGCGGGCCCGACCGGTCGGCGCAGCAAGGCCGCGAAGCGACCCTCGGCCTGCTCGCGCTGTCCCGACAGCGCCAGCGCCTGACACAGGCCGAGCTCGAGGCCGAGGCGCAAGGTGTAGCCAATCTCGCCCGGGCCCGGGAACCCGCCGTCGCGCTCGAGCAGCGTGATCCCGGCCTCGAGGTAGCCCGCCGCGGCCACCGCCGCGGCGCCGTTGAGCGCCTTGTAGCCCGCGAGCGCGTTGAGCTCGGCGAGGTTGCTGCGCTCGAACTCGTCCATCTCGTCGAGCAGCAGGTCGGCGCGAGCCGAGGCCGCGGCCGGATCCTCGTCGGCCAGCGGGATCAGCCCGTAGCCCAGGTCGATGTGGTCGACGAGCTCGAACACCGCGTTGGACAGATCGCTGAGGCCGACGCGACCGAAGCGGAAGTGGCCGATCTGGCGATGCAGCAGGCAGCGCCGCTCGAGCGGGACCATGAGGTACGCGACCTCGCGGACCCGATCGTGGGCGAAGGTGTAGCGGCTCGATCCGACCGCCGTCAGCAGCCCCTCGTTGACGAGGCGGACGAGCCCACGACCGAGATCGCGCGAGCCCGCGACGAGCTCGAGGGTCGCGACGTCGAAGCGCGGCCCGATGACCGCGGCCACGGTCAAGAGCTCGCGGGGCCCCTCGTCGAGGCCCGCCAGCTTCTCGGTCATCATCTCGACCAGGTCCTCGGGGATGCCCGCGAGCTCGATCGCCTGCAGGTCCCAGGTCCAGCCCCCGGCGGTCGGTCGCAGCAGCGAGCGTTCGACGAGGTGCGCGAGGAACTGACGGATGAACAGGGGGTTGTGGTTGGTCTTGCGTCCGACGAGCTCGGCCAGCGACGCGACCTCGTCGGGGCTGCGCGCGAGCGAGTCTCCGACCAGCGCCGCGACGTCAGCACGCGCGAGCGGGGCGAGGTCGAGCCACAGCATCTCTTCGCGCTCGCCCACGGCCTCGTCGATGACCTCGCGGATCGGCTCGCCGCCGACGACCTCGTCCATGCGCATGGTCCCGACGATCAGGAGCGCCGCGCTCGGCTCCGCGAGCAGGGTTGCGAGCAGCTCACAGCTGGCCCGGTCGGCCCTGTGGATGTCGTCGAGGGCGAGGACGAGGGGATGCTCGACGCGGGCGAACAGCCCCATCATCCGGACGCAGGCCAACGCGGCGCGGTTGTGAGCCTCGGCCAGACCGACCTCGGGCATCGCCGGCGGCGCCCCGATGATCGCGCGCAGCGTCGGGACCAGCTCACACATCGCGCCGGCGAGCGGACCGAGGGCGTCGATCAGCTCCCGGCGCCAGCGCGCGAGCTGATCGTCGGTCTCGGTCAGGAGCTGGGCGACGAGATCGTTAAACGCGATCACGAAGCCCGCGTAGGGTTTGTCGCTCTGCTCGCGCTCGAACTTGCCGCGGGCGAGGAAGCCCTGACGACCGATGACCGGCTCGGCGAGCTGACCAAACAGCGCGCTCTTGCCGATCCCCGCCGGCCCGGTGATCAGCGCGAAACGAGGCTCGCCCTCTCCGGCCCGGCGGTACTCGCCGACGAGCATCTCGATCTCCTCGCTCCGCCCGTACAGTCGGTGCGGCAGCTGCAGGGTCATCGGCACGTCGGCGAGGCCGAGCTCGAACTCGTCGAGCCGGTGCCCGTCGCGGAGCGCGGCGGCGAGACACCGGAGGTCATGGCCCAGGCCCCGGGCCGACTGGTAGCGTCGCTCCGGGGCCTTCTCGAGCAGCTTCATCACGATCGCCGCGAGCGGCGTGGGGATCTCGGCGCGGAGCCGCTGGGGCGACTCGGGCCGGCGCGCGAGGTGGGCGTGGATGAGCTCGAGGGGGGAGCGGCTCTCGAACGGGCGCCGCCCCGTCAACAGCTCGTAGAGGGTGACCCCGAGCGAGTAGAGATCGCTGCGCAGGTCGACCTCGCGCTGCGTCCGACCGGTCTGCTCGGGCGAGATGTAGGGCAGCGTGCCGTCCACGACCTCGGGGTCGTTGATGCCCTCACGCTCGAGCAGCGCCGAGATGCCGAAGTCGACGAGCGCGACTAGGTGGGTCTCGGGGTCGATCAGGATGTTGGCCGGCTTGATGTCGCGATGGATCACGCGCTGGGCGTGGACATCGGTCAGGATCCGCGCGAGCTGCTGCGCGACATCGAGGACCAGGTCGATCGGCAGCGCTCGATCGTCGGCGTAGTCGCTGATGCTGACCCCGCGGCGACGCTCGAGCACGAGCGTCAGCTGTGTGCCCTGACGCTCGAGCGCCAGGGCCCGCGCGACCCCGTCGACGTGGAGCTCGTGGAGCAGTCGAAACTCGTGCTCGACCCGGGCCTCGACGCCCTCATCCGGGCCGAGCTCGTAGACCTTGATCACGACCTCGAGCTGGTCCTGGTCCCGGACCGCCTCGTAGACCCGCGTCGCCGGCGACGAGCGCAGCAGCCTCTCCGTCCGGTAGCCGTCGAGCAGGAGGTTCACGACGAACCCCGCGCTTCGCTCGACGTAGGTAGCTGGCGTCGACGGTGCAACTTGGCCCCGGCCCAGGTTACACGGCCTCCCGCGCCTCGGCCCACCTAGGCGGCATAGATCTCGGCCGGCATCCCCTGTCTCCCACCGCTCAGATCGGGTATCTCCTCGGTCGTGACCGACGGCTTTGTGGCGATCGTGGGCGCGGGTCCCTGGGACCCCGAGCTGCTGACCCTCGCGGCCCGGGATCGCCTCGCGCGCGCGGACGTCGTCATCGTCGACTACCTCGTGAACCCCGCGGTGCTGATCCACTGCCACCCGCGAGCCGAGATCTTGCAGCGGGTCCGCGGTCCGCACCCGCAACCTGGCCAGGCAAACCGGCCCAGTGACCGGCTCGATCAGGCCCGGGTCAACGAGCTGCTCGTCGAGCACGCGCGGGCCGGGCGCTACGTCGTTCGGCTCAAGGGCGGCGATCCAATGATGTTCGGTCGCGGGGCCGAAGAAGCCCGATACCTCGCGGACCACGGTGTCAGGTTCGAATTCGTGCCGGGCGTGTCGTCTCCGATCGCCGCGCCCGAGGCCGCCGGGATCCCGATCACGCACCGCGATCACACGCCCTCGGTCAGCTTCGTGTCAGGCTACGAGGCCTACGAAAAAGCCGGCCTCACCGTCGCCTGGGAGCACCTGGCCAACAGCGCGGGGACCCTCGTCCTGATGATGAGCGTCAAGAACGCGCGCGCAAACGCTCAGCGCCTCGTCGAGGCCGGACGCAGCCCGAGCACGCCCGCGGCCATGGTGCGCTGGGGCACACGCGGCATTCAGCAGACGGTGGTCGGGACCCTCGCCGACATCGCCGAGCGCGCGAGCGAAGCCGCGATCCGCCCGCCGGCCGTGATGGTCGTCGGCGAGGTCGTCGCCCTGCGCGAGCGCATCCAGTGGCTCGAGCGCCGCCCGCTCTTTGGTCGCCGCGTGGTCGTGACCCGTGCGGCGCGCCAGGCCGGCGGACTCGTCAACCTGCTCACGGCCGAGGGCGCCGACGCCGTCGCGTTTCCCTGCCTCGACTTCGTGCCCGCCCCGCCCGACCAACGCCGCGCCCTCGAGCGCGCGCTGCTCGAGATGCGCGAGCGCTTCACCGGGGTGATCGTGTCGAGCCCCAACGGCGTCCACGCCCTCGTCGAGGCCCTCGCGCGGGTCGAGCTCGACGCCCGGATCTTCGCGGGCAAAGAGATCGCCGCGATCGGTACCGGGACCGCGGAGCGCCTGATCGAGCGCGGCCTCCGGCCCGACGTCGTGCCCTCCCGCGCCCGCGCCGAGGGCCTGATCGACGCCCTGCGCGAGCGCGGGTCTCTCGGTGCCAGCTGGCTGCAGATCCGCGCCGACGAGGGCCGCGCGCTGCTCGGCGAAGCGATCGCCGAGGCCGGCGGCGAGCTCGAGCTCATCGTCGGCTACACGACGATCCGGCCCTCGGTCTCGCCGCTGCTCCTGGCCTCGCTCCAAGCTGTCGACGAGGGCGGCGAGGGCTACGACGCGATCTGCTTCGCCAGCGGTCGGACCGCCCGACACTTCGTCGAGGCCACGACCGAGGCCTTCGGCGAAGCCCGGGCCCTCGCCCACCTCGCGCGGGCCAAGGTCATCGCGATCGGCCCCGTGACCGCCGACGCGATCACGGCCCTCGGCGTCCGCGTTGACGCCGTCGCCGAGCGCCAGAGCGACGCCGGGCTCCTCGACGCGGTCCTGCGCACGCTCGGGTCAAAGACCTGACTCCCCCACTTGGGCAGATCGATGCCGTTGGCATCCCGCCGCGCGTGCGCGAGGATGGAGCCATGGCTGACGAGCAAGACATCCATGAGTATCCGGGCGAGCAGGTCGACGTGCGCTGGGACCGACGCCTGTGCATTCACGTCGGCGAGTGCGGCCGCGCCGAGGGTGAGCTCTTCGTCGGTGGGCGCGCGCCGTGGTGCGATCCCAACGTCGTCGGCGACGATGTCGAGCACGTCGTCGACGTCGTCGAGCGCTGCCCGACCGGCGCGCTGACCTACATCCGCAAACAAGGCGGCGCGACCGAGGTCGCGCCCGGTCGCAACCAGGTCGTGGTCGCCAACGACGGCCCGCTGTACCTGAGCGGCGACCTCGCGATCGACGGCGCGAGCGAAGACATGGCCGGCGTCCGCTTCCGCGCGGCCCTGTGTCGCTGCGGCGCCTCGAAGACCAAGCCCTTTTGCGACAACAGCCACCGCGAGCTCCGCTTCGAAGACCAGGGCGCCGTCGGGTCCACGGGTGAGCCCTCGATCGAAGAGGGCGGCCGCCTCGAGGTCAAGCGCGCGCCCAACGGACCGCTGCTGGTCAACGGCAGCTTCACGATCGTGGGCGGCTCCGGGCGCGTCGCGTGGCGCGGCACTCGGGCGGCCCTGTGTCGCTGCGGGGCCTCGAAGAACAAGCCCTTTTGCGACGGCGCGCACAAGGCCATCGGGTTTCAGGCTGACTAGCAGCCCGGGGTGCTAGCCCTGAATCAAGCGCTGCGCGCTCGACTCAGGTCTTCTGATCTTCAAGGGGCCTTTCAAAAAGGCCCCTCGCTCCGGCGGCGAAGCCCCCTCCGCTCACCCCAAACGCTCGCCTCACGGCCACAACGGTGACGTTGTACCAAGAGCCTCTTGCACCCCAGATGGCGAGGCGACGGCCCGAACTCGGACCTCCTGCGGCCGGGCGCGGAGCCTGACGGCCACGATGCAGTTTCATCAACGAGTTCGAGGTACCCGCCACAAAACCCAAAACGGACTCCGGGCACGCGAACAAGACGAAAAGGTTGCGTCGCCCGAGCCCAAAAACAAGCATTTCAATTACAAGTATTCATGATACCTGTCCCACGCACGCGAGCCGATCACCGCGCCACCCGCCACACGGTCGACCGCGAGACCCGAAAGACAGGACCCCATGAACGAACCACTCGAGATCACCCCAGAGACCTTCCACGGCTGGCAGCTCGACCCCATCATCGACGAGCTGCTCGCCTCCGAGCCCACCTCGCGCGAGGGCAAGTCGGCGCGGACGCTCGCCAAAACCCCTGCGCTGACCGTCGTGCTGACCGTCCTGCGCCAGGGCCAGCAGCTCCACGAGCACCGCGCCCCGGCGCCCGCCCTGGTCGTCCCGCTCCGGGGCGAGGTCGTGTTCGAACACGACAACGAGAGCGCGACGGTCGGGGTCGACGGGCGCCAGGTGCTCGCGATGGGACAGGGCCAGACCCACAGGGTCGAGGCCCGGACCGACAGCGCGTTCTTGCTGGTCCTGGGACCTCGCCAGTGAATGAAGTCCTTCGTGCCAAGGCCGAGCTCCGCCCGAAGCTCGCGCGGCGGGCCGAACAGATCCCCCCGGACCGCCGCGACGCCGCCGAGCCACGAATGCGGGCGCTCGCCCTCGCGCTGCCCGAGATCCGCGACGCGAAGGGCGTGATGGTGTGCCTCTCGTTCGGCACCGAGCCCCAGACCCGCGCCCTGATCGAGGCCCTCCAAGCCGAGGGCAAGGCCGTCTACCTGCCTCGGGCCGACCGCCGCGACAGGCAGCTGCACCTGCACAGGTGGCCGTGTGAGCTGCGAACGCTCAGCTTTGGCCTCGACCAACCAACTCGCGCCTCGCCCCAGCTCGCGGCCGAAGAGATCGAGACCAAGGTCGACGTGGCCATCATCTTGGGCCTGGGCTTCGATGCGTCGGGCATCCGCCTCGGCCACGGCAGCGGCTACGTCGACCGCTTCCTCACCGCCCACCCGCTGCCCGCGATCGGGCTGAGCTTCGAGACCCTGGTGGTCCCCACGCTGCCCCGGGCCACCTACGACGTGCCGATGACGGCCCTCGTCAGCGAAGACCGCGTCCTGCGTCCGGCCGCCGACCCCCGCGAGGCGCTGCGCGAGTGGCTGTCCCTCGACCACCGCGAGATCGACAGACAGCTCAACGAGGCCCTCGCCGGAGCTGGCTTCGATCCCTCGGCCTTTGCTCGGTTCCGCGAGCGACTCTTGCGCCACATTGGGATCGAGGAGCGGCTCCTGTTCCCGGCCGTCCGCAGCCGCGATCCCGAGCGAGAGGCCCAGCGGCTCGCGAACCTCCGCATCGAGCACGCCGCGCTCACGACCCTCCTGGTCCCGACCCCGGACCGCGCCCTCGCTGCCGAGATCCAGACCCTGCTCGTCGGTCACAACGAGTCCGAGGAGGGGCCCGAGGGGGTCTACGCCAGCTGCATCGCGGCCCTCCACGACGACGACGCCCGCCAGCTTCTCCACGCCGCCAGGGCGCGCAGGCCCGTACCCACGACGAGCTACTTCGATGGCCAGGCGACGGTGCGGACCGCCGCCGAGGCGCTGGCCAAGGCTCGGCGATCTCGGCGCTGACTTCGGCTTTGGTCTCGGCGCCGATCTCAGGGCCGATCTCAGGGCCGGCCTCAGCTTGGGGACCCGAGCAGGTAGCGCTCGAGCCCCTTGCGCGCCTGCCCGCGGACCTTGCTGCGAAGCATGGGCGTCCACCCGAGCAGCCAGCCCGGGAGCCCGAGGGCCTGCCGCGACCAGCGGTAGAAGTCGAAGTGGTCGCGGTGCTCGATGATCTTGCCGTCGGCGAAGCGCAGCTCGGCGTCGATCACGTTGTGGACCTGGCGACCCGTGGCGGAGAACAGATAGCGCGCCTCCCAGTGGGCCGAGCCGCGATCCCCCTCGGCCTCGACCGCGGAGAACTCGAGCGAGAAGTCCTGGGCGCGGGCGCACAACATCCTCCACATGCCAGCCGCCTCGCGGGCGTCGAGATCGACGAACACCGGATCCGAGAAGCGAAGCTCGGGGTGGTAGCAGGCGATCATGCCCTCGGCGTCGCCCTTGGCGAACGAGGTGTAGAAGCGCTCGATGAGCTCGGTGTGGGTCGGCACGAGGAGAATCTAGCAGCGAGGGACCTTTCCGAAAGGCCCCTCGAAGACGAGGTCGAGCTGGTTTTTGACCCCCGCGGCCGTCAGCGACCCTGCCACTGCAGCGAGGCCCTCCCCTGCCCGAGCTCTACCCCGCCGCGACCAGGTCCGCGATCGCCCGCTTGGTGAACACCGCGAACATCTGCCGGCGGTACGGGGCCTCGTAGGGCACGTTCTCGAGCGGCTTGCACTGCTTGTGAACCGCGGCGGCGACGATGCTGGTGAGCGCCGGATCCGACAGCTTCTTGCCGATCGCGTCGTCGAGCTTGGCGACGATCCGCGGCTTGGCCCCGAGGACCCCCGCGACGATCTTCAGACCGGTGACGGCGGCGTCGACATCGTCGGACGCGAGGTCAAAGCGCAGCGCGACCGAGACGAGGGGAAAGTCGATGCTCTTGCGCACCGTCCACTTGGCGTAGGCGCTGCGCCGCGGGCCGCTCGCCAGGGGCACGCGGAGCTTGGTCGTGATCTCGGCGTCCTCGCGGACCGTGTGGCGGAGGCCGTCGGCCTTGTAGTACTTCGCGGCCGGGACCACGCGCTCGCCCTGCGGCCCGGCGAGCACGACCTCGGCGTCGAGGCTGATCAGGACCGGGGCGCAGTCGCTGCTGAGCGCGGCCACGCAGTTGCGGCCGCCCGGGACCACGTGACACACCTCGCCCTCGGACTTGAGGCAGCCGCCGCCGATCGCCTGGCGCCAGAACTTGGTCTGGTTGACGTAGCGGCAGCGCGTGTCGAGGTTGAGGTTGCCGCCGATCGTGCCCATGTTGCGGATCAGCGGGCTCGCAACGGTGCCCGCGGCCGCGGCCAGGCTCGGGAAGTGCTCGCGCACGAGCGGGTCCTCGCTGAGCTCGGTCAGCGTGACCCCAGCGCCGATCTCGAGCGCCGGCCCGACCTCGGTGCTGACCTCGGAGATGGCGCGGAGCTCGGCGACCTGCGCGAGGCTGATCAACATCGCGGGCTGCTCGAGCTGATGCTTGAGGTTGGGCAGCAGATCCGTGCCCCCCGCGACGATCCGCGCGCCGGGGTTGTCGCGCAGCAGCGCGACGACCTCGTCGATCGCGCTCGGCAGCTCGACGCCAAACTGAGGCAGACGCAACATCAGGCGCTCCTCCGATCCGACTGGTCCGGGCGACCACGGCCGGCCTTGAAGATCGGCAGCTCGTCGGCGTCCTCGCGCAGGCGGCGGGCCTCGATCGCGGCCAGGACCTTCGGCGGCGTGAACGGCAGCGCGTCGAGGCGGACACCGACGGCGTCGTAGATCGCGTTGGCGATCGCCGGGATGCTCGGGTGCAGCGGCCCCTCCCCGGCCTCCTTGGCCCCGTAGGGCCCCTGGGCGTCGGGGGCCTCGACGATCAGCGCGTGGAGCTCGGGCGTATCGAGAAAGGTGGGCATGCGGTAGTCGAGCAGGCTTGGCCCGATGTGGACCCCGTTGTGACCCGGGTCGACGTCGTGGCGCTCCATCAGCGCCTCGCCGAAGCCCATGTAGGCCGAGCCCTCCATCTGGCCCTCGACGATCCGCCGCGACAGGGCCTTGCCGCAGTCGTGCGCGACCCAGATGTGCTTGACCTCGACCACGCCCGTGTCGGGATCGACCTCGACCTCGGCGACGTGGGCGGTGAAGCTGTAGGCCGGCGACGCGCCGATCGTCCCGCCGCGGTAGTCCCCGTGGCGATCTTTGGGCGTGTTGTAGTTGCCGACCTCGCCGAGGAGGCCGTTGTCGGCCTCGGCCCAGTTGAAGGCCTCGGCGATCGGCACGCTGCGCGAGGGGTCCTCGAGATCCATGGCCCGCCGCTCGATCAGCGTGACCCGGCGGCTCGGGATCTCCCAGCGCTTGGCGACCGCGGCCCGGACCTTGCGGCGCAGCTTCTGGGCCGCGTCGAGGCAGGCGTTGCCGACCATCAAGGTGATCCGCGAGCTGTAGGCGCCCAGATCGACCGGGCACAGATCGGTGTCGGCCGAGAGCACCCGGATGTCGTCGAGCGCGAGCCCGAGCTCCTGGGCGACGATGACCGCGAGCATCGTGTTGCTGCCCTGGCCGATGTCGTTGGCGCCCGAGAACACCCGCGCGCGGCCGCTGCGATCGAGGCAGACCTGGACCGCGGCCTGGGGCATCTCGTTGGGGTAGATCGGGTAGTTGGTGCCCGAGATGTAGGTGCTCCCGGCCACGCCGAGGCCGCGGCCATAGGGCAGCTCGGCCCGGCGCCGGGTCCAGTCCGAGGCCGCCTCGACCCGCGCGAGACACTCGAGAAAGCCGTTGCTGCCGATCTTGAACTCGTTGACGGTCACGCCCTCGGGCCCGATGTCGTTGCGGCGGCGCAGCTCGATCGGATCGATGCCGAGCTCGACGGCGGCCTTGTCGAGCTGGACCTCGATCGCAAAGCGGGGCTGGACCGAGCCGTGGCCGCGCTTGGGCCCGCACGCGGGCTTGTTGGTGTAGGCCCGGGTCGAGTGGAAGCGGTAGGCCGGGAACTCGTAGGGCGCGCACAGCAGCTGGCCCGAGTAGTAGGTCGTGACCAGGCCGAAGCTCGAGTAGGCGCCGCCGTCGATGAAGGTCTTGGCCGAGACCCCGGTGATCGTGCCGTCGCGGCGGAACCCGGTCTCGTAGCGCATCCGCATCGGGTGGCGGCCGCGGTGGCTGTAGAACACCTCTTCGCGGGTGTAGAGGCACTTGACCGGGCGCTTGGTCCGGATCGCCAGCAAGGCGACGCAAAACTCGAGGTCGAAGGGCTCGGACTTGCCCCCGAACGCGCCGCCGAGCGGCGGCTGGATCACCCGGATCGTCGCGGCCGAGCGCCCGAGGACCTTGGCCAGCTCGCGGTGCAGGTAGTGCGAGACCTGCGTCGCCGACCAGACCGTGAGCGTGCCCTTGGGCTCGACCATGGCGACGGCGCAGTGGGGCTCGATCGCGCCGTGGGTCGTGCCCTCGAAGTAGTAGTCGCCGGCGACGACGACGTCGGCCTCGGCGAGGCCCTTGTCGACGTCGCCGAACTCGAGCACGACCTTCTTCGACAGGTTGCCGCGCTTGGCGTAGGGGTTGATCTTGTGCTCGCCCGCGAGCGCGGCCTCGGGATCGTAGTAGGCCGGGAGCGGCTCGTAGAGGACCTCGATCGCCTCGCACGCGGCGTTGGCTGTGTCCTCGTCGACGGCGGCCACGGCCGCGACCCCGTCACCGACGAAGCAGACCTTGGCGACGGCGAGCGCGGTCTCGTCGGGCGTCCACGGGATGATGCCGTAGGGCGTCGACAGATCCTCGCCCGTGATGACCGCGTGGACGCCGTCCATCGCCTCGGCCCGGCTGGTGTCGATGCGCAGGATCTTGGCGTGGGGATGGGGGCTGCGCAGGATCTTGCAGTGCAGCATGCCCGGGAGCTTGATGTCGTCGGTGTAGCGGGTGACGCCCCGCATGCGCTCCATCGCGTCGACCTTGCGGTGCGACTTGCCGAGCTGCCACTCGACCTCGGGTTCGGCTTGGTCTGTCATCCTCGCTCCTCAGGTGCCCGTTGACTGCTCGGGTTGCTCACGCTCGGCATGGAGCTGCTCGCTCGCGTCGACGACCGCGTCGATGATCTTGGTGTACCCGGTGCAGCGACACAGGTTGCCGGCCAGCGCCTCGCGGACCTGCTCGCGGGTCACCACGCCGCCGACCTTGCGCAGCAGCGCCTCGGCGCTCATCAGGATCCCGGGGGTACAAAAGCCGCACTGGGCCGCGTCCCAGCGATCGAAGGCGTCCTGCAGCGGGTGGCAGCCCTCGACCGCCTCGGGCGCCCAACCGAGCCCCTCGACTGTACGAATGTCGCGCGACTGCGCAGCCGCGGCCAGGGTCAGACACGCGAGCACGGGCTCGCCGTCGATCTGCACCGTACAGGCGCCGCAGTCGCCCTTGTCGCAGCCCTGCTTGCTCCCGATCAGATCGAGGCGGTAGCGGAGCACCTCGAGCAGGGTCCAGTGGGCAGGGGCGGCGACGTGGGCCGGCTCGCCGTTGATGCGCAAGGACAGGAGCGCCTCGACCATGCGGGTAGGTTCGCGCCCGCCCTCGCGCTTCGCAAGGCAAAGGCCGGGCGCGGGCAGCCCGTGGTGCAACGCATCGCGGCTCCTCGCGCCAGAATTTCCGTCGAGGGTGCGGAGCCAAAACGCAGCTGTACCGGGCGTACTGCAAGTTCTGGCGACAAAGCCTCGGCGAGGAGGCCAAGCGAGGTCGCGTGAGGCATTGCACCACGGGCTGCTAGGCGTGCGTAAGCTCTGACCGTCCACTATCTTGGTTCGCGACGCCCGCGCAGCCGCGGGCGTGGCCGCCCATGCCCGCACTCCGCGTTCGACGCCCGCGCCGTCCCAGGCAGCTCCTGCTCGGGCTGCTGATCGCGCTCGCGGGCTGCCAGCAGATCACCCGCGCCAACGACGACGCTGACGACGACTGGGAGCCACCCGAGATCCCGTGGTGGGAGGACGGGCCCGAGACCGGCGGTGACGACGATCCGAGCGGCGACGGCGACGGCGACGACGGCGACCCGGGCCCGGCCAAGCTCGACATGCCCGACCAGCCGCCCGCGGCCGCGTGCAGCGTCGTCGATCTCCTGTTCGTCATTGACAACTCCAACAGCATGGTCGCCGAGCAGGCCAACCTCATCGCCAGCTTCGACGGGTTCATCTCGGGCATCCAGGCCAACCTCGACGAGGCCAACGACTATCACGTCGGCGTGGTCACGACCGACGCCTACGGCCTCAACCAAGACGGCTGTCGCGAGCTCGGCGCGCTCGTGACCCACAGCGCCGCCGGAGCGTGCGGGCCGTGGACCGCCGGCCGCTTCATCTCGCTCGCCGACGAGCTCGGCCCCGCGTTCACCTGCGCCGCAAATGTTGGCGTCGACGGCGACACCGACGAGCGCCAGATCGACGCCGCCTTGCGGGCGATCGGCCCCGAGCTCGGGGCGCCCGGCGGCTGCAACGAGGGCTTCATCCGCGACGACGCCCTGCTCGTCCTGGTCGTGATCACCGACGAGGACGACGGCGCGGCCTTCAACGAGGGATCGGCCGGGGGGCCCGTCGATTGGTACGCCAAGATCGTCGCGCGCAAGGGCGTCGAGTCGAACGTGGTCGTGCTCGCGCTCGCCGGGCTGCCGCCGCCCAACCAGTGTGACAACAACCTCCCCTTCGAGGGCGCACAGATCACCTATCGCATCGAACAGTTCATCGAAAAATTCACCTACGGTGACATCGGGGACGTGTGCGCTGACGACTACTCCGAGTTCTTCGCCAACTCGCTCTCGATCATCCACGACGCGTGTCTCAATTTCACGCCCGAGGGCTGATCTGAGCTGGATCTGCGCCCCATCTCAGCGAACCGACCTTGCGACCAGTTGCGCGCAGACCCTCGACCCCTTAGGGTCCGCCCCGCATGAGTGGAGCACGCAAGAGCGCGGTCAAGAGCTTCGAGGTCTATCGGCGCGATAACGGCCGTACGGGGATCGTTCGCACCCTCCACCATGACCCCCACAGCGGCCGCAGCTGGGTGACCGAAGTCCACGAGAAGAGCGGAGCCGGAGACGACTCGCTGCGGATCGAGACCACGACCGAGCTCGCCGACATGGACCCCGAAGACCAGACCCGCTACGAGCTGCGCCTGCGCAACGAGCTCGAGGCCGAGCAGGCCGCCCTGCCCCCGGTCTGATCTCCCACGAGCGAGCAACCGGACGCGTAGCGACCTCACGTGGCATAGTGCCCCGTGGCGACGGGGGGACCAAAACCACCTGCCCAAAAGCCCCTCGCCGCGCGGCTCGGGATCCTCTCGGTCTTCTACCTGGTCCAGGGCCTGCCCTTCGGCTTCCAGGCCAAGGCGCTGCCGGTCTACCTCGCGACCCACGGCCTGTCGCTGACCCACATCGGCTTCGCGGGCGCGGTCTCGGCCCCGTGGCTGCTCAAGCCCTTGTGGGCGCCGCTCGTCGACCGCTTTGGCAGCGCGCGCTTCGGCCGGCGACGCAGCTGGATCGTCCCGCTTCAGGCCGCGCTCGCCAGCACCTGCCTCGGGCTCGCGTTCGTCCCGGCCGAGGCGCTGCTGCTCTTCCTGGCCATGATCGCGCTGACGAACCTGTTCGCCGCGACCATGGACATCGCCGTCGACGGCCTCGCGATCGACATGCTCGCGCCCGAGGAGCTCGGCTGGGGCAACATCGCCCAGGTCGTGGCCTACAAGGTCGGGATGCAGATCGGCGGCGGGATCTTGCTGTGGGCCAGCCAGTGGATCGGCTGGCGCGGCCTATTCGAGGCCATGAGCGCGCTGATCTTCGTCGCGCTGATCGTGACCCTGATCTGGCGTGAGCGCGGCACCGCGCCGAGCCCCAGCGAGAGCCCCCCGGCGGCCCGGGCCAGCGTCCGCGCGATGCTCTCGACCCTGTACAAGGCCCTCGCCAGCCCCGGCGGCCTCGCGCTGCTGGCGGTCGTCGCGACCTACAAGATCGGTGAGTCGGTCAGCGACGCGATGTTCGAGCCCTTCTTGGTCCGCTACGCCAGCTGGGGCGAGGCCCGGATCGGCCTGATCCTCGGCGTCTACTGCATGTTCTTCTCGCTCGCGGGGTCCTTCCTCGGCGGGTGGCTGGCCACGCGGGTCGGGATCTATCGCGCGCTCGTGGGCTTCGCGATCGCGCGCACGCTCTCGATCGGCGCGATCGTGTGGCTCGCGAGCCTGGCCCCCGGGGCGATCGGCGACACCGAGGTCGTGCTCGCCAAGGGCCTCGAGGAGCTCGCGGGCGGCGGGCTCACGACCGCCATGTTCGCGTTCATGATGAGCCGCGTGGACCGGCGGATCGGCGCGACCCACTACACCTTGCTCGCCGGCGTCGAGGTCCTCGGCAAGGCGCCAGGCGGGCTGCTCTCGGGGGTCTTGGCCGACGCGCTCGGCTTCGTCGGGACCTTCGCTACCGGGCTCGGGATCTCGCTCGTGTGCCTGCCGCTGCTGGCGCTCGTGCGCCAGCGACCAAGCGCCCGACCCGACTCGGCTTCGGCTTAGCCCGTGCGCCGAAGTCCGGGGCTCAGCGCGGCAACGAAGGCGCGCTCGGTCGCCCCCGCGCTGGCTGCCCGCGCAGCCGCGGCGCCGGGAGCTTGGTCATCGGCACCGCCTCGGGCTCGGGCAGCGGCTCGGGCAGACATTGGGCCTCGCTGCGCTCCATTCGGCGGCGCTTCGAAGCCTTGGCGCGCTGCTCCTTCGACGCGCGCCCGCGCTTGGCCTTGCGGCTGAGCTCCTCGCGTTCGGCCTCGCCCGCCATCCAGGCCTCGACCTCGGCCCGGCGCTCCGGCGACGCGAGCTCCCAGACCGCCAGCTGGCGGCCGCGAAACCCAACGTATCCGAGCCTCCGCCGGCCGAGGAGCAGCTCGGGGACCGCGTCCTGCAAGAGCTCCTCGACGAAGTCGTCCTCGCCCTCGCTCACGAGGTGCGTGATGCCGAGCTCGTAGAGGATCTCGGGCGTGAAATTGAACTGGTTGGGGCGCACGTAGAAGTGGCGGTAGTCGGTCTCGAACACGGCTTGGGCCGCGAACTCGCCGACGACCACGGCCTCGCGCTCACCGATCAGCTCGCGGAGCTCGTCGCCGATCCACGCGGTCGAGGCCTCGGCGTTTCGGGTCCAGGTCACGAAGCGGACCGCGGTCAGCGTGATCCCGAGCAGCGCCAGGATCACCAGCGAGCCCCGGACCACGCGACGCCAGCTCGGGCTCGGCCAGCGGTGCAGCCACGCCCGCCCGATCACCGCGCCCGCCAGCCACGCCGCGGGCGGGAGCATCACGAGCTGGAAGCGGATCGCTCGGTGAGGGCTGGCGAGGTTGGCGAGCAACGCGAAGATCGCCCACGCCAGCATCCACAGATCGATCGGGTCGGCGCGGCCCTCGAGCAGCCCGCGCGGCTCGGGCCGGGGCTCGCCGCGCTTGCGCGCCCGTCGATCGCGCAGCGCCAGCACGACCACCCGGACCAGCTCGAGCGTCGCCAGCCACATGATCCAGGGCGCGAGGAGCAGGAACATCCGCTGCAAGCGAGCGCTAAAGAAGCCGCGCGCCAGCGTCTGCGCGGCCCGGCCGAGGACCGACTGGTCGCCCGCGGCCGTGAAGTGGACCGCGTTGAACGCGAGGCGCTGCTGGTACTCCGGGCTGAAGACCAGCAGCGCCAGCGCCAGACCCAAGGTCCCAACCGCGACCAGCGTGACCCGGGCCTCGCGTTGGCGCAGCCGGGCCATGAGCCGCGCCCGCCACGGCGCGTCGGCGTCGTCGAGCCCGGCCACGACCCCGGCCGCGCGCAGCCCGAGGAGGCAAAGCGCGACCGAGAAGGCCGGGACCACGAGCAGCCCGGTCTGCTTGATCGTGCACGCGATCAGCATCGCGCCCGCCGCCAACATCGACCAGCGCCCGGCCTGCCTGGGCTGGCGCTCGAGCTGAGACAGCGCCACGGTCGCGACGATCAGCCAGCAGATCAGCGCGCCCTCCATCAACGCGAGGCGCGAGTAGACGAGGTAAGCCCAATTCAAGCCCAGGAGCAGCCCGGTTGCGAGCGCGGCCGGGAGCCCGTGACGGATCATCGCCAGCCACATCAGCAGCGCGAGCGCGACGATCGTCTGCACGACCACGAACATCCGCGCCTGCAGCAGCCCGACGCCGAAGCTGCGAAACCACAGGTACTCGCCCCAGACCCACGCGGGCGACTGCGCCCGCCAAAACCCGTACTCGTCGACCTCGGACAGCGACCAGCGCTGCCACTTGGCGTAGTTGCGGGCCTCGTGGGCCTTCGCGGCCTCGTCGCGAAAGTGGGCCTGGCCGCTGTAGCCGGGCACGACCAACCCCGGCGGATCCAGCTCGAGCTTCCACAGGCGCAGGAGCGAGAACAGGACGAGCAAGGCCGCGAGCACCAGCCACGCACGTCGCGGCCGGGCGCCCGCGCCAGACGCCGCGGGAGGATCGGAAGCCCGCGCCCCTGCCCTGGGCACCTCGCGCTCGCTGGCGTCGTCCGGCACGCCGGGAGTATGCACGCTCCCGCCACGGAGCTGATAGCTTGAGGTCGTGCGCCGCGGCCTCGCCACCGGACTTCGTCCTCGCTCGCTCGTGGGGCTGGCCAGCCTGGTCCTGCTCACCCTCGCCGGATGTCGCCATCGAGGCGCCGCGTGGGCCCAGGCCGCCGCGCAGCCCGAGGGCGCAGTCGAGATCGTCGTGCTCGGCCAGCCACGCGAGAGCCCGCACACTCGGGCGCTCGCCCGCGAGCTCGAGCGCAGCCTCGCGGACGCCGCAGCGGCCGGGCGCGCGCCGATCCTCGCCTGGCTCGGGACCGACTTCGGCCGCCGCGGGCCCGAGCGCGGCCAGCCCTGCCCAGACCCGGCCCTCGCCTACTCCGGCCCCGCCCTGACCGAGCTCTCGCGCGTGGTCGACGACGCCCTCGGCCGCGGCGCCACGGCCTGGGGCCTGCCCGGGCCCGACGGCTGGCGCTGCGACATGAGCGGCCTCGAAGCCCCGGCCGCGCCCGCGCCCTACGCCCAGCCCGGCGTCGCCTACGTCCTGCGCGTCAGCGAGCGAGCCGAGCTCAGCCTCGCGTCGAGCTGCGCAGGCGAGACCTGCACCCTCGCCCCGCCGCGCGACGACACCCTCGTCGAGCTCGTGTTCCTCGACTTTAGCTTCTGGCACTACCGCGAGCTCGTCGACGACGCCGCGGCGAGCTCCCTGCTCAGCCAGCAAGCCGAGCTCCTCGCTGCCCTCGCGCGCCAGCCCCCGCGCCCGCGCCTGCTGCTCTCGCCGATCCCCGTCGAGTCCGCCGGAGCGCACGGCGTCGGCGGTCGCAACCAGCGGACCGCGTTTCGCTACCTGCCCGAGTTCGTCCAGGACGCCCTCGCGCAGGGCCTGTTCGTCGGCGTGCTCGGCTCGCTCGAGCGCGATCTGCAGGTCAGTGAAGATCTATCGGATGCGATCCTCCGCAACCATCGGACCTTCGTTCACCAGCCGATCTTCGAGGTCATCTCCGGGGCCGCGGGCGGCTCCAGCCACACCCTCCCGACCAGCCGCGGCGGCGCGCTGCTGCCCGATCTCGAGTCCGAGCACCTCGGCTTCGCGCGCCTCGTCATCGGGCCCGAGCGGGTCCAGATCTACGTCCACGCCCGGGTCGCCGGGCGCTGGCGCGTCGCGACGATCGAGCTCCCGCTCCAGCCCGAGCCCCACCCGGCCCTGCGCGAGACCCCGACCATCCAGCCCTGTCACAGCTGCGATCCCCACGACGGCGCCGCCGACGGCGACGCCTTCGTCCCCCGCGGCCCGCGCCCACGCTGACCTCGAGAGCGCTCAGGGCATGTCCATCTCGGTGCAATCGCCCGGGGGCAGCCCGTCGATCCAGGCCCGCAGCAGCGCGGAGCCGTCATCGTGCAGCAAGCTGCGCCCGATCAGCGGCATCATCGAGCCGAGGTCGAGCGTCTCGGTTCGATAGACGAGGATCGACGCCTCCGCGTCGCCGGGGACGATGTCGAACTCGCGGTTCTCGCCGCCCTTCCCGGCCGAGCCGGGCTTCTTGCAAAACCCGAGGTGAAATTCGTCGGTGTTGTCCCAGTTCAGGAACAGCTGCGACGAGATCCCGTTGACCCCGCTCGGGTTGTGGCAGTACGCGCAGTTGATGTCGAGGTAGTCGCGGGCCGCCCTCGTGATGGTCTCGTAGTCCATCTGATCGATCGGCGTGTCGGCGAGCGAGCGGTGGTCCCAGGCCGCGGGGACCTCGGCGAGGGGCGGCAAGCCCGTCAGCCAGCCCGCGTCGGCGAAGTGAGTGAGCTGGTTGGTGCCCTCGGGCAGGTGAGCGCCGCCGCGGTTGAGGTAGCGCGGCCGCGGGCCGATCGCCGTCATCACGGTCTCGTCGAGCTCGTCTTTGATCTCGTGACACTCCAGGCACTGGTTCTTTTGCGGGACCAGATAGTTGGCGTTGCGCTCGATCCCGTCGAGCCCGATGAAGTCGATCGGCCGGACCTCGCCCTGAACCGTGAGCACCGCGTCGCCGAGCTCGTGATCCCAGATGTAGGGGTAGCCCTTCCACTCGTCGGCGTAGCGGATCAACGCCCGGGTCTCGATCAGATCGATGTCGAGCTCCGGCTCGCGCAGGTCGGCCGGAAACATGAACGACTTGAGGATCACCGTGCCGACCGGGAAGTCGATCACGCCGTTGTCGACGTAGGTCGCCGTCTCGCCGGGCGGGATGTAGATCGCCCGATCCTTGACCGCGAAGTCGCTAAACAGGACCGTGTTGAGATCGTAGGCGTAGACGTTGTCCTCGTAGAGCAGCTCCGCGCCGTCCCAGCTCACGAGGCACATCTCGCTCAGGAGCTCGGGCACGTCGCCGTCGAGGTCGACGCCCTGGGTCGGACACAGCTCCTCGCCGCCGGTCTCGCCGGTGTCGGTCTCGGTCGCCCCGGTGTCGTCGGTGCTCGACTCGTCGGTGCTCGACTCGCTGCCCGCCGCGGCGCTCTCGCCCGTCTCTGCGCTGCTGTCGCCGCAGCCGAGCAAAGCCAGCGAGAGCGAGAGCGAGAGCGAGAACGCGACCAAATAATTCGAGTTGTGCACCCGGACTACTCCATCTCCGGGGCGACGACCGGACCGCCGCTGCCGAGGTCTTCGCAGTCGAAGGGCGTGTAGGGAGCGTCGGGCCTGAACAGGTCGTCGACCGTGCCGCCCATCATCGACAGCGGCTCGATGTTGATGCTCGCGAAGGTCGCGCCGACGTTGGTCCCGATGCACAGGTGGTTGTCGTTCGAGTTCATGCCCGCGTCGCTCGCCGAGAACGCGCTCTCCTCGACGGTGTCGTAGAGGATCTGATCGACGGGCAGGTCGGCGCCGTAGACCAGCGCCAGCAGGACCCCGAACTCCTGGTCCATCGACGAGAGGTAGGGGTTGGTCCCGCCGCCCGAGTGCTCGTTGTCGTGGACGTAGATGTTGTTGGTCCGGTAGCTGTAGACCGTGTCGCCGTTGGTCGGCAGGTCGAGGCCCTCGATGTCCCCGACGAGCTCGTCCATCGACAGCGCCCACTGCTCGGGGTCGATCTCGACCACCAGGCCGCTGAGAATCGCGACGTCGGTGGTCCCGTTGTCGGCGTAGGTGTTGTTGAAGATCTCGACCCGGCGCGAGGCCATTGCGAAGGTCCCGGTCCCGACCGGGATCGACTTGACGGTGCCGCCCGGCGCGAAGTTGGGCTGGTTGTTGTCGATGATCGTGTTGTCGTGAATCTGGATGTCACGACCGATGACCGGGTTGCCGGGCAGATCGAAGATCAGGAGGCCGCCGGTGTTGTTCTCGGCGAGGTTGCCGTAGACGTCGGCGAACTGCGTGTTCTCGATCTCGATCCCGGCGACGTTGCCCTTGGCGACGTTGTTGCGCACGATCGCGTGCTGGCACTGGCCGACGTAGATGCCGGCGTCGGACGAGTTGTAGGCCTCCGAGTCCTCGATCAGCACGTGCGAGACCTTGACCGGGTAGAGCCCGTAGGAGCCGTTGCTCGAGTCGCTCTCGAGCCGCCAGGTCACGCGGACCCGCTGGATCGTCACGCCGTCGGAGTCCTCGACCCTCAGGCCGTCCTTCTTGGCGTCGACGATCGCGAGGTCCATGACCCTGAAGTTGTCGCCGACGACGTCGAGGCCGTTGGACTGGGTCGCCTGGGCCGCGAAGTCGAGGGTCGTGCCCTCGTCGAAGCTGCCCTCGGTGCCCATGCCCTGACCGCAGACGGTGATGTCGTCGGCGCGGATCGTGACCTGGTTGTCGAGCTCGAACACGCCGAGGCCGAGCACGAGCGCGGTCCCGTCCTCGAGCGAGTTTGCCGCGATCTGCAGGCCGTCCTCGTCGTCCGCAGCGACTTCGACGCAGTCGCCCTCAAACTGTGCGCAGGAGCACAGGGGGAAGTTCGGATCCGCGCCAGTATCACCGTCGCCATCGCCATCGCCATCGCCCGTGTCGCCGTCGCCCGTGTCGCCGTCACCCGTGTCACCGTCACCGTCACCGGTCGTCTCGTCGGCCCCATCGGCGCCACCGTCATCGCCGCAGGCCGAGAGCAGCAGCGCGAGGGGCAGCGCGAGCAAGAGGGTGCGAGTCAAGTTGAAGGGAGTCGGGCGATAGTTCATGGCGAGAGATCTCCAGAGTCGTGGCTCCTCGGAAGCATACCCAAGAAAGCTGGCACGCCGAACGAGGTGCCAGGAGCCCAAGCCCCGCCCTTTGATGACCTGTGCTCGATCGTCAGCCCAGTGGCCAGATCCATCGCCGCATGACCCAGGTGTCCCGCACGCGGGCTCCGTGTGAGCCTACTGCGCATCCAAACCCCAATGATCTCCAGGGTTTGTGATCGGAGACTCGCTTGGTACGCGTGGTGCTCTAGTCCAGACCATGACCGTCTGGCCCAGTCAGCCCGCCCCGCGCCCGCGCCACCTCGCGGCCCTGCGCTGCGCCCCTCGAGCAGCCGAATTGTCGGTGATCGACGGCGTGCTCGCTCCCGCGACCTGCCGGACGCTGATCCGCGAGGCCGACGTCGACCGCTGGCTGACCACGACCGCGGAGATCCCGAGGGCGGCCAACGGTCCACACACCTGCCCCCCGCGGCGCGTCGCCGAGTCCGATCGACCCTGTCGGCTGCTCGGCGGCGAGGACGACCGCCCCCGCTTCGCCGTGATCGACGCCCCAGTCCTGGCGCTGCGGCTGTTCTACCGCCTGTCCGCGCAGCTCTCGTCCTCGCGCGAAGACGCCGAGCTCGCCGGGCTCAAGCCCCTGCTTCGCTGTCTCGAGTACCGGCGCGGCGAAGGCACGCGGGCCCACTGTGACCCCACGCGCGAGACCTCCGACGGTCAGCGCAGTCAGCTGAGTGTGGTCGTGTTCCTCAACGACCGCTTCGTCGGCGGCGGGATCGAGTTCCCCGACCTCGGGCGCACCGTCGAGGCCCGAGTTGGGCGCGCGTGCGTGTTTCCCCATTCGCTGCGGCACATCGACCACGTGCTCGAGCGCGGCCGCAAGTTCGTGCTCGAGACCGAGGTCTTCTACAGCTCCGACTGGGCGCCCTACCGCGGCTGAGTTGGACGATTAGCAGATGCAGCGAGCGGGCGGCCCCGGCTTCGGGAGCGCCCGCTCGAGTCACGCGCGAGCTTCGCTCACGGGGTGACGTCCATGATCAACGTGAAGACCGCGCCGTTGGCCGAGCCCGCGGTCCCAGCGATGCCCTGAGGCATGTCGAGGAGCTCGACGTCGAAGGTCTCAGCGAGGCCCGGCTTGACGATCACGAAGATGCCGTGGACCGAGGTCATGGTGTCTTGGAAGCCGTCGCCAGCGTCGTTGAGGTAGCGAATGACCGCGTCCGAGTCGTCGGGCGAGGTCGGGACGACGACCGCACCGGGGACGGGCGTGCCGAGGTCCGCCGCGCGGACGAGGCCGACGACGCCACCCGCCTCGCCGAGCGGGAGATGGTCTTCGAACTCGGGATCCGACATCAGAGCGTCGCTCCATTGGTCGAGCAACTGCGTCGGGACCACCCAGATGTCGTGGATCGCGTTGGCGGGCCCGTAGTTGATGCCGTCGGCGGGGCTCGCGAGGCCGGTCGCGGTCAGGAAGTAGTCGTCGTCGCCCCCGGCGAGGCCGACGATACCGAGCGCCGAGGCGATCTGTCCGTCGCTGAGCGTGTCGATCTCGCCGTCGGCGTCGCTGGTCCCGCTCGCAAGCGCCTCAGCGTTGATTGGATCGGTGGAGGCCTGGATGGCCTGGGCCACGCGCAGGTCGACGCCCGCGATCGGCTCGCGGCTTCCGAAGTTGAGCACGCGACCCATGATCCGGGTCTCGCAGCCCTCGGGCGCGGGCTGGCAGGTGCCCTCGACCGGCGGCGAGTCCTGGAAGACCTCGCACAGCCGCGAGGCGCACTCCTCATTCGTGAAGCAGGAATCACCGTCGGGCGCGCCGTCTCCGGGGGTGTGGGTCGCCGAGCAGTCGACGGGATCGCCGTCGCCGTCTCCGTCTCCGTCGCCGGGATCGCCGTCGCCGTCACCAGTGTCGCCGTCGCCGTCACCAGTGTCGCCGTCGCCGTCGCCGGTGTCGCCGTCGCCGTCGCCGGTCGTGTCGCCGCTGCCGTCACCAGCCTCTTCACCGTCTGAGGAGCAACCGTTGAGCGCCGGGGTCGAGAGGACCAGGGCGACTCCGAGGATCCCGAGCTTGCCGAGTAGATCGTTGTTCATGCGAGGCATCATGTTTTCCCAGTCTTGGTATGCGAGGGGGCCGTCCGCGGGGTTGGGGTGTTGGGACGGGCGCGGGCAGCGTAGCAGGGCGGTCTAGGCGCAAACAAGGCCCGACCGAGCCGCCCTGGCGTGCGCTCGCGCCGAGCTCGCAGCTTCGACTGGACCCAAGCACGCGACGAGCCCGAGCGCGCTCTCGCGGCGCTCGGGCTCGAACTGAGGCAGATTGGGGCGAGCGGCTACTCGACGGTCTCGACGTAGCCGGACGGAAGCTTGAAGTCGAACAGCTTGTCGCTGATCCCGACGTTGGTCTTGATGTTCTGGAGCTGAAAGTAGTTCGACGAGCCGTCGGTGTTGTAGACCACGAAGCTGTCGACCCGGCCGGTCGTGGCGTGGACCATCAGCACGAGGCCCTTGTAGTGCTTGTTGCTCGCCTTGGGCTTGAGCTCGAGCACGTAGTGGTCGGCGTCGCCGTAGCGGTCGCGCTTGTCGGTCTTGGCGTAGCGGACCTTGAACTCGCGGGTCAGCTGCTCGCCACCAAACAAAAATTTGAGCGCCGCGTTGACCTCGGAGTTGCCCGCGACGGTGGTCTTGATGACCTGGCGGGTGTCGTGCTCGACCATCCACAAGGTGTCGCCGTTGGCGTAGTAGTCGGCGTCCTGACCGTCGCCGTAGTCCCAGACCATCTTGCCCGGCTTCTTGAGCTTGAGCTTGCCCGAGGTCTTCTTGGCCTCGCCGTAGGTCGGGTTCCAGTAGGTCTGCTTGAACTTGGCCGCGAGATCCGAGGTCCCGTCGTAGAAGGCCTGGACCATGACGAGGACGTCGGAGGCGTTGTCGGGGCGCCAGGCGGGCGCGGTCGGCTTGTCGTCCTTGCTCGGGTTCTGCGCTCGAATCACGTCGGTGAGCGTGTCGCGCTCGACGGCTGAGAAGCCGGAGCCGAGCAGGACGGACAGCGACAACATGGAAGCGAATGCTGCGTTCATGTGGTTCTCCTCGAACGGGCGGTGTGCCCGCGTCGGTTTCGGACGGCCATCGCCCCCAGCTTATTGGCGAATGGTCGTAAAGGCCACGTGATCGGGTCAGCGCCCACTGCGCGAGCGCTGGATTCGGCCCCACGGAGCCCAGCTTCGCCGGGGTGATTCCCCCAACGCAGCCTCAGCTCACGGCGTTCAGGCGTTCAGGCCGCCGAGACGTAGACCTCACGCGGCTTGCTGCCGTTCGACGGGCCGATCGCGCCCTCGTCTTCCATCCGCTCGACGATCTTGGCCGCGCGGTTGTAGCCGACGTTGAGGCGCCGCTGGATCATCGAGGTCGAGACCTTCTGGGCCTCGGCGACGAGCTGCACGGCCTTGTCGTAGAGCGGATCGACCGGGCGCTCGTCCTCGGTGTCGTCGGTCTCGACCTCGGCCTTGGTGATCTCCATGTTGTAGGCCGGCTTGGCCTGCTTGCGGACGAAGTCGACGACCTTCTCGATCTCGGCCTCGGACACGAAGCAGCCGTGGATGCGGCGCGGCTCCTTGCCGCGATCCATGTAGAGCATGTCGCCCATGCCGAGCAGCTGCTTGGCGCCCTTTTGGTCGAGGATCGTGCGCGAGTCGACGTCGGAGGTGACCTGAAACGCGATCCGCGACGGGAAGTTGTTCTTGATCGTGCCCGTGATGACGTCGACCGAGGGCCGCTGGGTCGCGAGGATCAGGTGGAGGCCAGCGGCGCGGGCCTTGGCGGCGAGGCGCGCGACGTTGGCCTCGACCTCCTTGCTCGCGACCATCATGAGATCGGCGAACTCGTCGATCACGATGACGATGAAGGGCATCGACTCGGGCCGCGGGGGCAGCTCGACGCCGCCCGTGATCGCGACCGCGTTGCCCTCGCCGTCGAACTGCACGCCGCTGAGCTTGGTCGCGTCGACCGCGTCCTCGCCGTCGGCGGTGGCCGTGGCCGTCATCGCGGCGGCCTCGGCCTCGAGCGCCTTGCTCTCGGCGTCCCACTCGGCCTGGAGCTGGGGCATCTTCTTGTTGTAGCCCTTGATGTCGCGGACCTTGGCCGCGGACAGCAGCGCGTAGCGACGCTCCATCTCGTTGACCGCCCAGCGCAGGGCGAGGTTGGCCTTCTCGGCGTCGGTGATGACCGGGAGCAGCAGGTGCGGGATGTCGCAGTAGATGCTGAACTCGAGCATCTTCGGGTCGATCAGGATCATGCGCAGATCCTCGGGCGCGCACGAGTACAGCAGCGAGCACAGCATCGCGTTGACGCCGACGGACTTGCCCGAGCCGGTCGCGCCCGCGACCAGGAGGTGCGGCGCCTTGGCCAGATCGACCGACACCGCCTTGCCGACGATGTCCTTGCCGAGCACGATCGGCAGGTGGGCCGAGCCCTCCTGGTAGCTGGGGTCGGCGAGGTTCTCCTGCAGGTAGACGGTCTCGCGGGTCTTGTTCGGGACCTCGAGGCCGACCGTGGACTTGCCGGGGATCGGGGCGAGGATCCGGATCCGGATGGCCTCGAGCGCCATCGCCAGGTCGTTCTCGAGGTTCTGGATGCGCGAGACCTTGACGCCGGCCTCGGGCTTGAACTCGTAGCGCGTGATGACCGGGCCCGGGTGGATCTTGGTCACCTTGCCGCGGATCTTGAAGTGCGCGAAGGACTCGACGATGCGCTCGGCCTGCTCGTAGATGAAGTCCTTGTCGATCTCGATCTTGTTGTTGTTGTCGACGGCGGCGAACAGCTGCAGCGGCGGGAGCTCGTAGTCACCCGACAGATACTGAACCCGCTGGGCGCCGTCGCGCTTTTGCGCAGGCTGGGCCTGGCTCGCGGCGGCCTCGGCCCGCTTGGCCCGGGCCCGGGCGGCGAGCTCGGCCGGGGTCAGCGGCGCCTTCTTGCGCCCTGACTTGTCGCCGACGGCGTTGGCGGCCGGCTCCTCGTTGGCCGCGCGCTCGGGACCGTCTGCGTCCTCGTCGTCGTCGTCGCGGGTCGCGTCGTCGCCGTCGGGGTGCTCGGTCACGCAGATCTCGGGGCGCTCGTCGGCGGTCTTCTGGGGGGCCTCGCTGGGCTTGGGGTCCGTCGCCACCTCGGGCAGCTCCTCGCCGTCCTCGACCTCGCCGTCCTCGTCGATGTCCACAGGCGGGGCCGCGGCCTGACGCTTGCGGTTCTTTCGCGCGCGCTTGCCATGGGCCGCCCTCGCGCTGGACGCCCGCTTGGAGGTCTTCTTCTTGGACTTCGACTTGGACTTGGACTTGGACTTCGACTTCGACTTGCGCGCAGGGGCCTCTTCCTCGGCTTCTTCGTCCTCGTCTTCAGCGGCCTCCTCGACTTCCTCGTCTTCGGCCTCTTCGACCTCTTCGACCTCTTCGGCCTCTTCGAGCTCGAATTCCTCGTCTTGCGCCTCTTGCTCGGCTTCGGCGAAGTCCTCGTCGAACTCGTCGTCGTCCCAGTTCTGCTCGGCGTACTCACGCTGAGCCTGGGCGATGCCGACCACGCCCGACCACAGATAGCGCACCACCCACAGCCCGCCACGACCGACGGCCCGGCCCGCGACCAGCAGGTGCGCGAAGGTCAGCGGCGTCGACGCGATCAGCCCCAGGCACATGATCGTCGCGGTCAGCAGATAGGTCCCGGCGTGGTCGAAGAGCCCGAGGCTGACCTCGCCGAGCAGCTCACCCGAGAGCCCGCCCGCGGTGTAGCCGTGGACCCGGTAGCTCGGGAACATCACGTGCAGGAGCACGCAGCCGGCCAGGGTCGCCGATGAGAAGCCGACGCCCTCGCCGACGCGCAGCTCCATGCGATGCCCGAGCAGCGCCTTGACGCCGATCCCGACGACCCCGAGCACGACCAGGTACGCGGCCATCCCGAACCCGGCATAGAGGGCCGACGCGACCAGGCGCCCGACCGGGCCCATGAGGTTGCCGTCGCCGAACTGGTAGGAGACCAGGCCACCAAACATCAGCGCGCCGATCGCCAGCAGGGCCACGCCCAGGAACTCGCTCCACCCGCGAGGGATCCCCGGATCATTCGGCTCGGACTCTCGACTGCGCTGCTTCTTGGCCATTTTGTCCAGTGATCTCGAGTAGTTGCGGGGTCTCCGGTGAGGGCTCCGGGCGCTGCAGTGGGATGTTTGCCTACATCCTACTACATTTTCGAAGCGGGGGAGTCGCGGCGGTCGGCGGAGCAGGTTAGTGTCCGTCGCACCATGCGACGCGCCGCCATCCTGCTCCCCCTTTTCGCCCTCATGCTCGGAGGGTGCAAAAAAGATGAACTCGAGGCGGCCCTGGCCAAGGCAGAGGCCGAGCTCGCCCAGACCCGCCAGGATCTCGAGGCCCAGAAACAGGCCAACGCCGAGCTTCAGGCCGAGAACCAGACCCTCGAGGAGAAGATCGTCCAGCTCGAGGGCGAGATTGTCCAGCTCAACACCCAGATCAAAGATCTGGCTGACAAGGCCGGCATCACCGAGCGCGAGCTCGCCGAGCTCCGCGCCGAGAAGGCCAAGCGCGAGAAGGAGCTCGCGGTCTACCGCAACTTGTTCGCCAGCCTCAAGAAAATGGTCGACGCGGGCACGATCAAGGTCGGGTTCCGCAAGGGGCGCCTGGTCGTCGAGCTCGACGACGCCATCTTGTTCGACTCGGGCCGCTCCAAGCTCAAGTCCACCGGCCAGGACGCCCTCGCCGAGCTCGTCGAGCCGCTCAACCAGGTCAAGCGCGACTGGATCGTCGGCGGCCACACCGACAACGTCCCGATCAAGACGGCCCGGTTCCAGAGCAACTGGGAGCTGAGCTCGGCCCGCGCGCTCGAGGTCGTCAACTTCCTGATCGAGAAGGGCATGCCGGCCGAGAACCTCGGCGCCGCGGGCTACGCAGAGTTCGATCCGGTCGCCGACAACTCGGCGCCCGAGGGCCGCGCGCAGAACCGCCGGATCGAGATCGTCCTGATGCCGACGATCCCGCAGAACCTCCAAGACATGCTCGCCGGCTCCTGAGCCTGCCCCTATCCCCCATCGTCTCGAGGCCTCGGCGCTGCTGTGCAGCACCGAGGCCTCGCTACGCTACGCGAGGTCCTTCAGCCACAGGGTCTCGGTCGTCAGCGCCGGGGCCTCGCCGTCGAGCAGCAGCGCGCGCGCGAGCACGAAGCCGGCGTGATGCCCGGCGGTGTCGAGCCAGTTCGGCACCCCGGGATCGCGCTCGGCCAACACCACGCTGAACTCGCCGTCGGCGTTGGTCCGAAGCTGGGTGTGGTTGAGGCAGATCGTGTGCCGCGTGTAGTCGAAGCTCTCGAGCCACGCGTTGTACAGGCACAAGCTGAAGTAGCGCGCCTTGGGCAACGCGCCGCGGATCACGAAGGCCTGCTCGGGCCCGAAGCGATACCAGCAGATCCGGTAGTCGTTGTCGGGCGTGGGGAACAGGCGCTCGCCCGAGCCGCTGTGGAACTGCTTGATCGGCAGCGCGCCCGCGGTCACGAACTTGTGAAACAGCTGGCTGCGCTCGACGGTGGTCGCGAGCATGCGCCCGGCGTGTTGCAGGCCCTTGGCGTAGCGCTCGGGCGTGAGCGGGGCGGCGGGGATCGGATCACCGAGCAGCTCGATGTCGAGCTCGATCGGCGCCTCGGACCGACGATCGCCGAAGTACTGGCGGATCACGATCTCGGTCTCGTCGCCCTCGCCGCGCAGCGGGGTCACGCCCGGCGCGGCCGCGATCTCGTCGGCGCTGACCCGCAGCTCGAAGCGGCCCTCCTCGTCGCGGGTGATCGCGGCGTCGTTGCAGTGGGCGCCGATCTTGCCCCCGCGCCGATGCAAGAGCGCGCCCACGTAGACCGTGCCCGGCGGAATCCGACCCGAGATTCGGTAGCTGCGGCCAGGCCCGAGGCGCAGGCGCGCACGCACGACGTCGCTGTCGGGGCAGTCGCCGAACATCTTCCGGGTCGGGCCGATCACGTGGTGAAAGCTGGGGTGATCGGGGTCGCCGTACTCGGTGAAGGTCTCGACGGTCGCGGCGAGCATCCGCATCAAGAAGCGCCGCGCCTCGAGGTCATGGAGATCATCGGGCATCCCGATGCCCTGCTCGAGCTCGACGACCTTGGCGAACAGCTGCGCCATCGCGTCGGAGACCGCGGACAGGCCCGGCAGCGGGATCTCGTCGAGTTCGTAGCCGTAGCCGCGCGCGAGCGCCTTGGTCTGCGCGTCGACGCTGCGGTGGTCGAAGCCGGCGAGCCAGCGCGTGGCCAGCTCGGGATCGATCTCGCTGCGCAGGGCGGTGTTGGGATCGCCGACCGCCCGCGCGCCCTTGGGCCCGCTGCGCATGCGGTCGCCCGCGTAGGGCTGGACGAGCGCGGGCTCGTAGTCGACGCCAAGCAGCGCGCAGATGTCCCGCATCGTCGCCTCGGGCGCGGTCACCAGATCCTCGTAGCGAAAGCGCAGCCAGCTGCGCGCGGGCAGCTCGGCCACGAACGACGCGATCGCCTGGTTGCCGCCGCGCCACAGCTGCTCGGCGCTGGTGTAGGCCGAGCCCTCGAACAGCGCCTCGGACATGTTGACGTTGTGGAGGCTGCGGATGACCGATCCGGGGTTGCGGACGATCCACAAGAAGCGGGCGTTGGGAAACCACCTGGCGAGGCGCCGGAGCGCGTCGGGGTAGTTGACCAGGTGCGGGCACTTGTCGACGAGCACGCGCTCGCCGATGCCCTCGTTGAGCAGCGCGTAGACCTCGGCGACGCTGCGCTCGTGGAGCTCGGCGACGCGCTGCTTGGCGGCCGGCACCTCGAGGCCCTCGAGCTCGATGAAGGTCCGGCGCAGGCCGCCCTTCTCCCAAAACCGGCGCTCGAGCAACGCGTGGCGCTCGGCCATGGTCTCGAAGGGGGCGAGGACCATCTCGGGCGGGCAAAACAGCCGCGAGTGACCGGCCAGCATCAGGCGCAGCAAGGTCGTGCCGCTGCGCGCGACGCCGAGCACGAACACGATGGGGTCTTCGAATACGGGCACCGACAATTTCACGAGCTTGGTCCTTGTTGCGCTACGATGACGAGATGGCGAGGGAGACGAGGCTGACATCCCGGGCGTGGGATCGAGCGATGCGACTGCTGCGTGCGTACCACTCCTATGAGGTCGTCGGCCTGTCGAGCTTCCCGCGCTCGGGCCCGGCGCTCGTCGCCAGCACCCACAGCCTCGCGACCTACGAGAACTTCATGCTCGGCTCGACCGCGCTCGACGTGCTCGGCCGCCGTCCGATCATCTTGGCCGACGACCTGGCCTTCAAGCTGCCGCCGGTCGGCGACGCGCTGCGCGACATCGGCATCTGGCCGGGCAAGCGCGACAAGGCCGTCGAGATCCTCCGCCGCGGCGGGCTGCTCGGGCTCGGGCCCGGGGGCATGCGCGAGGCGCTGCGCGGGACGTCGCGCAAGTACAGCTTCGACTGGGAGGGGCGCTACGGCTTCGTGTGGGTTGCGATGCAGACGGGCGCGCCGATCATCCTCGCGGCCTGCCCGGCGGCCGACGACATCTTCGACGTCGCGGAGCTCGAGCTGACCGAGAAGTTCTACGCGCGTTACCACTTGCCGCTGCCCGTGTTTCGCGGGCTCGGACCCACGTTGATCCCGCGACCGGTCAAGCTCTGGCACGTGTTCGACGAGCCGATCCTCTCGGACGTGCCGCCCGACGAGGTCAGCGAGGCCCACGTGCTCGAGCATCACGCGTACCTCGTCGAGCGAATGCATGCCTTGATGGCGCGGGCCAAAGAGATCTCGGGCCTCAACTGACTCGGGCGGACCATCACGCCCCACCTTTGGCCCGCGCGCGCGCGGCCTTCCCGACCCAGACCGGCTCGTAGACGGGTGGCGGCCACAGGCCGAGCTCGCGCTGGACGGCGGTCAGCGGCCGGGCCAGGAGCGACGGCCAGTCCTGCTCGACCAGCCACTCGGCTCGCAGCGCGCGGGCGGACGCGTCGAGCATCCTGCGCTGGCCGGCGAGGCGCGGGAGCCGGATCGAGTAGGCGCCGAGTCCGGCCATCGCGAGCACCCCCGTGTTGCGGGTCTGGGCCGCCGTGAACGCGAGCAGGCAGACCTCACCGAGCAGGTCGGTCTGGTAGCCGGTCACGAGGTGATACAGGTCGTGGCTGAAGAACAGCGTGTCCTGCAAGAAGCGCTCGTCGGGCTCGAGCGCCGCCGTGCGCTCGGCGCTGGTGCCCGTCTCGACGTAGTCGCTCATGCCCCGGCGCGTGGTCCCGAGCTGCGCGCAGCTGTCGAGGTAGGCGGCGCCGAGGGTCCCGGCGGGCAGCCTCTCGAGCCGGTCCCAGTCGGCCAGCGCGTCGCCGAGCGAGGGCTTGCGCCGCAGCAGGTCCCGGCCCTTGGCGCGCGCACGCATGCGCGTGAGCGTGCGCGGCAGCGAGCGCCCCTGCCAGGCCTCGATCACACGGGTGATGCGTCCGGTGTCCTCGGGGTGACGGTAGAGGTACACGAGATCCTCGAGGCCGTCGCGCCAGCGGATGCGGTGGATGTCTCGCTCGTCCATGTCGGGATGGGCTCCGATCCCTCGCTCAGCGAGTCACGAGCGCCGCGGCCAGGCGCGCGGCGTGGCGGGCCTCGAACATGCCGTAGTGATCGCCGGGGACGTCGCGCGAGACCAGCACCTCGCACAGCTCGGTCCAGGCGTCGACGCTGGCGGGAAAGACCTCGGCGAAGGCCGTCAGCGTGTCGGCGGCGCGAAGGTAAGTGACCGGCCCGACGTAGGCGCGCGGGCGGTAGGCGGCGAGACGACGGACCGAGCGACGCAGACCGTCGACGAAGATCTCGAACAGCGTGCGGACGCCAGCCTCGTCGGTGGTCGGCGGCAACAGCTCGACGTCGAGGGCCCAGGCCCGGGCGCGCGCGAGCAGCTCGGCCTGGGTCTGGGCGTCGAGTGAGTCGGCCGCCGGGCTCGGCGGCGCGATCGACCCGCGGCGTCGGGCTCGGGCGCGCAGGTAGCTGCAAAACGCGGCGACCAGCGCGGGCTCGTCGTAGCCCTCGGCCGCGCGATCGACCCGCGGCGTCGGGCTGTCGAGCAGGACCACGCGCTCGATCTCCTGGCCGCGCGCGCGCAGCTGCACGGCGACCTCGTAGGCCAAGACCCCGCCGAGCGACCAGCCACCGAGGACCGAGGGCAGCGGACCGTGCGCGGCCAGGTGCTCGGCGCAGCGCGTGGCCAGCTGCTCGATCGTCGCGAGCTCGCGGGCCCCGTCCTCGACGCCAGCGTCGAGCTCGGGCAGCTCGAGGACCTCGACCCGGTGACCGTCGAGCGCGGCGGCGAGCGGCGCGTAGACTTCTACGTCGAGGGCGCCCGGGTGAATCAGGCTCACGCCGGACCCCGAGCCCGCGCGCAGCTGCGTCCGTCGCAGCGCGGGGGTCGGCGTGAGCCGGGCGGACGCGGCCGACGCAGCCGAGCCCAGGCCGCGGTTCAGCTCGGCCGCGAGCGTGCGGATCGAGGCGCCGTCGAGCAGCGCGGTCATCGGCAGCGTGACGCCGAGCTCGACCTCGATGCGCGAGCGCAGCTCGACGCCCATCAGCGAGTCGAGGCCGAGCTCGGCCAACGGGCGCTCGGGCTCGACCTCGGCCTCGCCACGTCCGACCGCCCGGGCCACGTGGCTCGCGAGCACGCCCTCGATGCGTGCCGGTCGCTCGCTCGCGGGCACGGCGAGGAGCTCGGCGCGCAGCGAGGACGCGTCGGTCTGGCCGCCCTCCGTGCTCGGGTCCGGCTGGGCCGAGGCGACCAGCTCGGCGATCGGCGCCGACGCGCTCAGGGTCGGGTGCGCGCGAGCGAAGCGGACCCAGTCGACATCCATGACAGTGACCTGGGCCCAGCCAGGGGCCTGCGCGGGCCCGAGCAGGGCCCCGAGCAAACCCAGCGCGCGCTCGGGCGCGAGCCCGTGGATGCCACGTCGCGCAAGCTGCCGATCGGCGCGCGCGAGCCCGACCTCGGCCCACGGACCCCAGTCGATGGCGTGCGCCGCCAGGCCCCGCGCGCGCCGATGCTGAGCGAGCGCGTCGAGGAAGCTGTTGGCGGCCGCGTAGTTGCCCTGCCCCGCCGACCCCAGCACGGCCGCGACCGAGGAGAACAGCACGAACAGCTCGGCGTCCTCGAACACCCGGTGCAGGACCCACGCGCCCATGACCTTGGCCCGGAACACCGCCGCGAGCATCTGCGGGTCGAGGCGGACCAGGATCTGATCTTGGAGCACGCCCGCGAGGTGGACGACCCCGCGGATCTCGGGCCAGCCCTCGCCGCGGTAGCGCTCGACGAAGGCGCGGACCTGCTCGGCGTCGCCGACGTCGACGGCCGCGACGTGGACGCTGACGCCCTCGCGCTCGAGCGCCCGGATCGCGGCGACCTGGGCCCCGACGCGGGTGCTCGGATCGAGCGAGGCCCACTGCGCCCGCGCGGGCAGCCGCGAGCGCCCCATCAGCACCAGCCGCCGCGCGCCACGATCGACGAGCGCGCGCGCGACCTCGAGGCCGAGCCCGCCGAGGCCCCCGGTGATCAGGTAGCTCGCGTCGACGCGGCAGCGCAGCTCGCCGACGCCGCTCTCGCGCAGGCCCGAGCGGGTCACGCGGGCGGCGTGGCGTCGGCCGCCACGGTAGGCGATCTGCGGCTCGCCGTCGGGCGCCCGCAGCTCTCGCAGCAGCGCGCGGGCGCTCGCGTCGGGGGCCGCCGCCGGATCGAGATCGACGAGCCCACCGAACACGTCGGGGTGCTCCTGCGCGATCGTCCGGCCGAGGCCCCACAGCGCCGCGCCGATCGTCCCCGGGACTGAAGCCGACGGTTGATCGGGCGTCGCCGTCGCGACGGCGCCGCGGCTGAGCAACCACAGCTGCGGCGGGCTCGGCCAGCGCGCGCCGACGAGCTCGCGCAGCAAGAGCACGACCGCGCCGACCTCGAGGTCGCGGGCCCGCTCGAGCTGCTCGAGCTCTTGGGCCAGGGGGCCATCGGGCTCGCGCGCGAGGCCCCAACCAAACACCACGCCACGCAGCGGCGGCCGGCCTGGAGCGCGCAGCAGCTCGAACAGCTCGCGGATGTCCACCTCGCTGGTTGGATCGACGCGGTAGCGGTCCTCGCCCTCGCACGCGTAGCCCGAGCCGGGCCGCACCCACACGCAGCGCTCGCCGATCGCGGCGAGGCCCTCGCGCGCGGCCGCCAGCGTCGTGTCGTCGTCGGCCTCGTCAGCCTCGTGGGCGAGGATCAGCCAGGTGCCCGGGGGCTGCGCGTGCGGGAGCGTCCGCAGCGGCTTGGCAGCCCAGCCGAGCTCGTAGAGCACGCCGCGCTCGCGGCCGTGATCCCGGGCGAGCTCGGCGTCGAGGTAGCGCAGCTCGAGGCCGCAGACATCCATGAGCAGGCGACCGTGCTCGTCACGCAGCTCGACCTCGGCCGTGCGCGAGCCTTCGCGTTGGCTCGTGACCCGCGCGCGGCTCCACGCCCGGGCCTGTGGACGGGCCAGAAACCGAACCTCGCCCATCGCGGCCGGCAAGAAGGGGCGCCGCTCGTCGCCGGGCAACGCCGCGACGATCTGCGCGGCGGCGTCGAGCAGCGCGGGGTGGACGTGGTAGCCGGTCTCGGCACGAACCGCCGCCGTCGCGCGCAGCTCGGCGAGGGCGTCGTCACCCGCGAGGCCGACGCGCTCGACCCCACGAAACGCCGGACCGTAGTCGAGGCCCCGCGCGCGCAGATCAGCGTAGTGATCGGCCGCGCTGCGCGAGCCCTCGTCGGGCTCGCGCGCGCAGGGGCCAGGCTCGCGCTCGACCGTAGTCGAGGCGATCGCGCCGCGGGCGTGAAGGATCCACGCGCTCGACTCCGCCGCCTTGCTGCGGATCTCGAAGCGCTCGCCGACGAGGGCCAGCTGCAGCGCGCGGGCCGGCTCGCCGCGGTCGGGCACGCGCAGCGGCGCGAGGATCTCGACCTCGCGCAAGACCACGGCCTCACCAGCTGCCTCGTCCGGCGTCGCCAAGCTCGCGCCGCGCCGGGTCAGCGCGGCCGCGAGCGCGAGCTCGAGGAACACGGCGGCCGGGACGATCGCGGCGCCCTCGAAGCGATGATCCCCGAGGTAGGGCGCGCCCTCGAGCGACAGCTCGGACGCCCACACGAGCTCGCCGCGGCGGTGCCCGAGCTCGACGCGGCGCCCGAGCAGCGGGTGTGCTCCCGGGCCCTCAGTCCCCGCCACCGACCTTCGCTGCCAGGCCCGAACCCGCTGCCAGGCCATGCGCGGGAGCCTCAGCTCGCCCGCGCCGGGGACCTCGGGCATCAGCTCGGACCAGCGCGGCGCGTGCCCGGCCACGAACAGCTCTGCGAGCGCCTCCAACATCGAGCGTCGGGCGTCGAGCTTGCGACGCAGCGAGTGCACGACCACGCCCGCTGACCCTCCGTCGTGATCGTCGAGCGCGCTGAGCATCGCCCCCGCGAGGGCCGGGTGCGCGCCGATCTCCACGAAGTGCCGACACCCCCCGGCGAGCGCGGTCGAGATCGCGGCGGCGAAGCGGACGGGCTCGCGGACCTGGGCGACCCAGTAGCCGGCATCGAGCCGGGTCCCGTCGAGCTCGGCGCCGGTCAGCGTCGACACGAAGGGGATCGCCGCGCTGCGGGGCGACAGCGGCTCACGGGCCAGCGCCTGCGCGAGCAGGTCGGCGGTCGCGGCCATGTGGCGGCTGTGAAACGGGTACTCGTGGGCGAGCAGGCGCGCCCCCTCGAGCTGCTCGAGCCGCGCCGCCGGGCCGCAGACCACCGTCTGCGCGGGGCCGTTGTGGGCGACGATCTCGAGGTCGTCGCCGAGCAAGGGCGCGACGCGATCCGGCCCGAGCGAGAGGACCGCGAGCTTGGCCAGGCCAGCGACCCCGGCGGTCGCGCGGGCGCGCTCGGCCACGAGTCGGGCCGCGTCCGCCAGCGACAGCGCGCCCGCGACGTGGGCAGCCGCGAGCTCGCCGAGGCTGTGCCCGACGACGAAGTCCGGCGCGACGCCGAGCCGCTGCCAGCAGCGCGCGAGCGCGACCTGCAGCGCGAACAACACTGGCTGGGCCACGCTCGAGTCGTCGAGCCACCTCGCCTCGTCGTCTTCGGGCCGGCCGAGCAGGTCCAGCACCGACCAGCCAAGCAGGGGCCTCAGCGCGTCATCACAGGCCTCGAGATCCCCGCGAAACGCGGGCGAGGACTCGAGCAGCGCCCGACCCATGCCGTGCCACTGGTTGCCCTGGCCGCCAAACACGAAGGCCACGCGGGGCAGCCCCTCCGTCGGCCTTTGGCCGCGCAGCGCGGCGTCTCCCCTGCCCTCGGCGAGCGCCCGCAGCGAGTCTCGCAGCTCGACGCGCGACGACGCGAGCACGGCCGCGCGCAGGTCGAGGGCGCTGCGCGTGGTCGCGGCCGCGCGGGCGAGCGCGGCCGCCGAGATCGATGGGCTTTCGTCGAGCAGCCCCGCGTGGCGCCCCGCGAGCTCGCGCAGGGCGGCCTCGCTGCGCGCGGAGATCGGCAAGACCACCGCCGGTGCTTCGTCGACGCTCGCCACCTCGGCCCGGCTCGGCGCCCGCTCGAGCACCACGTGGGCGTTGGTCCCCCCGAACCCGAACGAGCTCACGCCCGCGCGCCGCAGCTCGACAGGCCACGCCTCGCGGTCCTCGACCACGCGCAGCCCCGCGGCCTCGAACTCGATGTGCGGGTTGTGAGGCGAGGCGTGGAGGCTGGGCGGCAGCTCGCCGTGGTGGAGCGCGAGCGCGGTCTTGATCAGCCCGGCGACGCCCGCCGCGGCCTCGAGGTGGCCGATGTTGGTCTTGACCGAGCCCAGCGCGCAGGCGCGCGTGCTTGCGTCGCGGGGTCCGAGCGCGCGCGCGAGCGCGGCGATCTCGATCGGATCACCGAGCACCGTGCCCGTCCCGTGGGCTTCGACGTAGCCGAGCTCGCGGCCGCGGACCCCGGCGTCGCGGTGCGCGGCGCGGATCACCTCGACCTGCGCGGCGAGGTTCGGCGCCGTGAGCCCGTTGCTGCGCCCGTCGCTGTTGACCGCGGTCCCGCGGATCGTCGCGTAGATCCGTCGGCCTCCGGCCAGGGCCTGGGCGAGCGGCTCGAGCACGACGACCCCGGCCCCCTCGCCGCGCACGTAGCCCTCGGCGTCGGCGGCGAAGGTCCGGCAGCGCCCGCCGGGCGCCAGGAACCCGGCCCGCGCGAGGGTGTGGCTGAGCGCGGGCGCGAGCACGAGGTTGACGCCCGCCGCGATCGCCCGCCGCGACTCGCCCGACCACAGGCTGCGACAGGCGAGGTGCACGGCGACCAGCGACGACGAGCACGCGCTGTCGACCGCGAGGCTCGGGCCGCGCAGGTCGAGGGCGTAGGACAAGCGGTTGGCCACGACGCTCGACGCGTTGCCGGCCGCCGCGTGGGGCTCGTCGACGCCCTCGCGCCCCGCCCCGAGGCGCGCGTAGTCCCCGGTGCTGACGCCCACGAACACGCCCATGTCGGTGCCGCGCAGCTCCTCGGCGCGCAGGCCCGCGTCTTCGATCGTCTCCCACGCGAGCTCGAGCAGCAGGCGCTGCTGCGGATCCATGGCCGCGGCCTCGCGCGGCGTGATCCCGAAGAATTCGGCGTCGAAGCCAACGACCTGATCCTCGGGCAGGAAGGCGCCGTGACGCGCCGCGCCCTCGAAGCGCCCGCACAGCTGCTCGCGGGCCGAGCTGACCTCGCCGACCGCGTCGACGCCCTCGCGCAGCAGCTGCCAAAACGCCGCGGGCCCGTCGGCGCCAGGGAAGCGACAGCCGATCCCGACGATCGCCAGGGGCTCGTGCCCGCCGCGCCGGGCCTCGCGGGTCGCCGGGCTGTGCCCGGAGGCCTCGCCGTCGAGCTTCGCGACGAGCGCGTCGATGCTGGGGTGCTCGTAGACCAGCGTCGGCGGCAAGCGACGGCCCACGCGGGCCTCGAGCTCACCGGACAGACCGACGGCCTCGGCCGAGTCGAGGCCGAGCTCCGCGAGCGGCCGGGCGGTGTCGACTCGCCCGGGCTCGACGCCGAGCCGCGCCGCGACCCGAGCGACCATCCACGCCCGCAGCTCGTGGCCCTGAGCTCGCGCGCGGGCCTCGCCTGCCCCGCCTGCCCTGCGGCCTCGCGTCCACCGCTGGAGCTCCTTCAGCTCCCTGCGCGCGAGCCCCTCACGGCACGCAAAGCGCTGGATCTTCCCGCTCGAGGTCTTGGGGATCGTGCGGGCCTCGACCAAGACCACGACCGCGGGCGCGACGGCGTGGGCCGCGAGGATCGCCGCGCGGATCGTGTCGATGACCTGCGCGGGGGTGTCGGCGCTGCGGCGCGGATCGAACTCTTGCACGACCGCGAGTGACTCGCCCTGCCCCTCGCCCTCGACCCCGAACACGGCCCCGCAGCCGGGCCGGAGCCCGGGGTCGCAGGCCTCGACCGTGCGCTCGAGATCGTGGGGGTACAGGTTGCGCCCGCGGATGATGATCAGATCCTTGCAGCGCCCGGTCACGAACAGCTCGCCGCGCTCGTCGAGCGCGCCGAGGTCACCGGTCCGCAGCCACGCCCCGGGCTCGCCGTCGAGGCGAGCGTCGAACACCGCCGCGGAGTCAGTCTCGCGGCCCCAGTAGCCCCGCGCGACGCTCGGTCCGGCGACCCAGATCTCGCCGACCTCAGCGGGGGCGCAGCGCCGCCCGCCGCCGTCATCGTGGGCGTGCACGACCGCCAGCTCGTCGAGGGCCCGCCCGCACGAGACCAGCGACGCCCCTTCGATCTCACCGTGCACCGCTGCGTCGCGCTTGTCGCCGCCCGACGCGATCAGCGTGGCCTCGGCGAGCCCGTAGCAGGGGTAGAAGGCCGCAGGCTGAAACCCCGCGCCCGCGAAGTGCTCGGCGAAGCGCGCGAGCGTCTCGGGCCGGATCGGCTCGGCGCCGTTGAACGCCAGATCCCAGCTGCTCAGCTCGAGGGCGTCGCGCTCGGCGGCGCTGCTGCGGCGCACGCACAGATCGTAGGCGAAGTTGGGCCCGCCGCTGGTCGTGGCCCCGTAGCGCGAGATCGCCTCGAGCCAGCGCATCGGTCGCTGGAGGAAGTGCAGCGGCGACATCAAGGTGACCGGGAACCCGACGTAGAGCGGCTGGATGATGCCGCCGATCAGGCCCATGTCGTGGTAGGGCGGCAGCCAGATCACGCCCTGGCTGTCGCGCGTGTGGCCAAAGCAGTCGCGGATGTGGGCCGAATTGTGGACCAGGTTGGCGTGGGTCAGCATCACGCCCTTGGGCGTGTCGGTCGAGCCCGAGGTGTACTGCAAGAACGCGAGGTCATCGGGCGTCGGCGCGAGCGCGCGCCAGCTCGCCGCTTCGGCCTCGTCGACGCCGTCGCTCGCGAGCCACGCGAGCGCGCCCGCTTCGTCGAGCAGCGCCTTGCCCATGGCGATCAGCTCTGCGTTGGTCAGGACCAGCTCGGCCTCGCAGTCGGCGAGGATCGCCTGCAGCCGCGGGAGCGTACGCGCGAGCGCCCGCGGATCCGGCGGATAGGCCGGGACCGCGATGACCCCCGCGTACAGGCACCCGAAGAACGCGACGATGTAGTCGAGACCTGGCGGGTACAAGAGCAGCGCGCGGGCGCCAGGCTCGACGCGCTGCTGCAGCGCCGCGGCCACGGCCCGGGCCCGGCGATCGAGCCCGCCCGCGTCGAGCCGAGCTTCGTCGCGCTCACCATCGTTGAGGAAGGTGTACACGCCCAGCTCGGGCTGCTCGAGGCCCCGCCGACGCGCGACCTCGACCAGGGTCGAGCTCGCGCCTGCGCCCAAGTCTTTTGCTCCCATCGTTGGCATGTCCATGGCGTTCACCCCTCAGAGCACGTCTTCGACGAGATGCTGGACGCTGGCGTCGAGCGGACCGAGCGCGCGCGGGCTCGGGCGCTCGCGCCAGTGCCCGGCGCGCGCGTGGATCTCGGGCAACAGCGCGACGCCCTCGTCGAAGTCGACAATCCGGTTGCCGACGTAAAACATGTACATGGTCGTCAGCCAATTGCTGAAGTCCTCGCGCGAGCCGAGGTGGCGCTGGAGGTTCATCATGATCCACGAGATGTGCGCGTAGACGTCGTAGCAATTGTTGCAGTCGCGTTCGTCGCCAACGCAGCAGCGGCGGGTGGTCTGCAGATCGGGGTTGTAGGCCCGAAAGTGGGTGTTGTAGGGCTGGCCGTTCTCGACTCGCGCGGCGTTGAGGGGGTTGTCGGGGGTGATCGAGCAGCACACGTCGTAGCCCCAGCGCTCGTCGAACAGGCGCCCCGTCGAGACGACCTCGGCGATGTACGAGGACATCAAGATCCGCTCGGGGTAGCGGCGGATCATCTTGTCGATGTTGCGCCGGACCTGCTCGAAGCCCCGCCCGTGGTCGTAGCTTCCGCCAAGCCCGGAGATGTCGCCATAAAAATTGAAGGTCACGAAATTGCCGTTGTCGACGCACTGCTCGACGACGGCCTCGATCTCGTGGGCGTTTTGCGGGGTCGTCGTGTAGTACCAGATCGCGCGCGGGTCGTCGCGATAGTTGCGCAGCGCCTTCTCGAACACGCGGATCTTGTCGTTGCCGCGCAGGTAGGTGTCGGTCTCGTGGTCGCCCCAGACCGACAGCCCGATCGGCATGGTCTCGAAGCCCTCGCGCGGGATCCTGCGGATCCCGTTGGTCACGACCGTCATCCAGAAGTTGTCGTAGATCTTCTTGACGCGGCCGAGCTGCAAGCTCGGCTCGCCGCCGACCACGGTCACGAAGTTGGTCCCGCGCGTCTTCTCGGCCTCGATCCACGCGTCGAACACCGCCTCGTCCTTCGGCGCCTCGAAGCGGTCCATGTTGTCTTCGAAGAAGTAGCAGCCCTTGCAGCGCAGGTTGCAGACGTGGGTGATGTCGACCAGGATCGCGCGCAGCGGCCCGGCGCGCTGGAGATCGTCGTAGAGCCGACGCAAGAGCGGGTCCTCGAGATAGCGGGCGAGTTGTTCGTGCATCGTCGGCTCCTTCACGCCTGTGGCCTGCGACCCAAGAGCTCGTCGCGGTTGTGCTCCCACCAGCGACGGATCTGATCGTGGCTCGCCTGGTAGCCCTGCTCGGCGATGACCGGCGCGGCCTTGAAATCGAGCATGTTCCAGTGCGAGACCTCGGGCTTGAGCATCAGCGAGGCCCGCTGCGCGGTCGCCTGCGCGCGGTGGGCCGCGTGGCTGGCCGCGTTGGCGCTGCGCATCAGGATGCTGATGATGTTCGGCATCGGGACCTTCGAGCGCCGCGGCGTGATCATGCGCCGCGCGACCTCCCAGCCCGAGAGGCTCATCGGCAGCTCGTCACCCGCGACGAGGTCGACGTCGGGCATCACATCGACCGCGACGATCGCCCCGGGGTAGAGCTCGGCCATGCGGTCGATCGGGACGTTGTTGATCACCCCGCCGTCGACGAGCAGGTCGCCGCCCGTCCACGGGACCGGCGGAAACACGCCGGGCAGCGAGCCGCTGGCCCGGGCCGCGAACGCCAGGGGACCGCGGCGGTGTACGACCTCGGTGCTGCGGGTCAGGTTGGTCGAGATCGCAAAGTAGGGAATGCGCAGATCCTCGATGTCGAGATCCCCGACCACGCGCGCGCAGCCGTCCATCGCGTTCTTGCCCGAGGCCAGCGAGACCAGCGGCAGGGTCGGATCGATGAGGTTGTCGAACACCGGGCGCAGGACCCGGAGCAGCTCGACGTGGGGTAGACCGAGCGCGTGCGAGCCGGCCACGATCGCGCCGATGCTCGCGCCCGCGACCGCGTCGACGGGGATCCCGAGCTCCTCGAAGGCCCGGAGCACACCGACGTGGGCGTAGCCGCGCGAGCCACCGCCGCCGAGCACCAAGGTGATCGCGCGACCGGTCAGGATTCGCGCGACACGCTCGACGTCGTGGGCTTCGCCGTGGCGCAGGTGATGGTGCTGGTCGACGTGACCGCGAGGGGCGAGCCAGCGCTTGGTCCCCGGGAAGGTCGTGCGCCCGCGGGGCTGGAGCAGGACCAGGCTGAGCTTGGGTGAGCGGCCCCGCGCGAAGCGTTCGACGACGCGCTGCTCGTTGGAGCCGAGCGCCGCGTCGCCGCTGGCTTCGGCCACGAACACGATCCGGCTCGCGTGTCGGATCGCGCGCTCGCTCCAGCCGGTCCAACTTCGGTCGGCCTGATAGATGAGGTGGTCGTGCTCGTCTTCTTGCTGGGTCAGCCACGGGCCGAGGCGCAGCTGGACGGGCTCGTCGTGGCTGTGGTGCGAGAGGCCCGGGCGATCGAAGATCGCGTCGACGCCCGCCGAGGTCAGACGCGCGACCGAGCCGTGGCGCCCGAGCGCGGCCTCGAGCTGGGCGGCGAAGGGCTCGATGTCGACGCCTGGGTGGATCGGCACGAGCGCGATCCCCCGGCCACTCGCGCAGGTCTTGGCCTCGGGATCGACCATGCCGCGGAGGCGCCGGACCAGCAGCTGCGCAGTGTGGAGCATGGCCTCGGGGTCGGTGAGCACCAGCTTCTCGAAGGCCTCACGCGAGATCGAGACCAGCTCGGTGTCGCGCAGGGCGTAGACCGTCGCGGCCCGGCGGCCGTCGGCCAGCAGCGCCATCTCGCCGACCCACTCGCCCGCGCCGACGTCGTTGAGCACGCGCTCGCTGCCGTCGGGCTCGCTCACGACGACGCGGACGGTGCCGATGATGACGATGTAGGCCCCGCCGGCCTCGTCGCCCTCGCCGAACAGCTCCTGGCCGCTCTCGAGGTGGACCCACTCGAGGTTGTCCTCGAGCGTGCGGAGTGAGTCCGGCTCGAGCACGCCGAAGATGTTGTCGAGCAGACCGGCGAGCCGACTCCGACGGAGGCGAACCCGGAGGTGATCGGTCAGCGGCTTGATCAGCTGCGGGTGGCGCTCCGCGATCGTCATGCAAGTCTCGCGGCCGAGCTCGAGCACGCGGGAGGGCGTCTGCGCCGTGATCGTCGTCCCTCGCGTTCCGCCGAGCACGAGCGCGATCTCGCCGACCATGTCACCGGGCCCGACCGGAGGCAGCTCGATCTCGTTGCCGTCGTCGTCGAGCACGCTGACCCGCAGCTGGCCCTCGACGATCACATACATGCTGTCACCGGTTTCGCCCTGACGGATGAGCGCCTGCCCGGCCGGGACCTCGACCTCGCGCAGGGCCGCGCCCAGCAGCTCCAGCGATTTTGCGTCCGCCGCCTCCAGCACGCCGGTCGCCGCCAGTGCACGAGACCAATCCTCGGGAAGACCATTCGCCATCACCGACAGGTTAACAGAGCTGGCCCGCCATGATGGCCGTAGATCGTCCAGGCTCAGGCCAAGGGTGCACGAAGCTCGGCCCCAGCTGAGGGAGGGAACGCCCTGGCAAGGCGCGCGCGAACGTGAAAGCATGGTGACGACATGCCGAGCTCTGGCACTTCGCGGGCTCGCGCCCGACGAGTTCGACGGGCCGTCGATCGAGCCGCGGTCGCGCTCGTGCTCACGCTCCCGACCCTCGGCGTGATCGGGGCCGCGTGGTCGGCATGGTCCGGCGACACGCTCGAGACCGTCAACCTGGTCGTATTCGTGGTCCTGTGGGCCTCGACCCTGTTTGCGATCGAGGCGGGCTACCACCGCTACTTCTCGCACCGCGCGTTTCGAGCCACGCCCGCGTTCGAATACGCCCTCGCGCTGCTCGGCTCGATGGCATTTCAGGGCCCGGTGATCTGGTGGGCGGCGATGCATCGGCGCCACCACGAACACTCCGATCAGCCGGGCGATCCCCACTCTCCCCACTTGCGCGGCACCGGTCACGTCGGCGCGCTCGCGGGCCTCTGGGACGCGCACATGGGCTGGCTGTTCGCCGAGGTCGACTCGATCAGCCGCAAGTCGACGTGGGCGCGCTACGTCCCCGACCTCCTGGACAACCCGCGGATCTGGTCGCTGCATCGCCACTACCTGCGCCTGCTCGTGCTCGGGATCTCGCTGCCCGCGGTCGTCGGCGGGCTCGCGACCTGGTCGTGGCACGGCGCGTGGATGGGCTTTTTGTGGGGTGGGCTGGTCCGCGTGTTCCTCGTCAACCACGCGATCTGGGCCGTCAACTCGATCTGCCACGTCTACGGCCGCCGACCCTTCGCGCTCCATGCCCGCGATCGCAGCACCAACAACGCCTGGGTCGCGGCGATCAGCTTCGGGGCCGGTTGGCACCACAACCACCACACCTTCCCCGGCTCGGCGACGACCTCGATGCGGCCGTCGCAGATCGACGTCTCGGGCCTCGCGCTCGCCGCCTTCGCGCGGCTTGGATGGGTCAGTGATCTGCGTACGCCTCCGGACCACGCGAGCGAGGTTGGCTGGGCGCGGCGGGTCGAGCTCGAGCTCGACTTCGAGGGGCGGCGGCTCGCCGGCAGCCTCGCGGGTCTGAGCTTGCGACAGACCTTTGTCGAGCTCGACGACGGCACCCCCAGCGCGCTCGGGCCGGGCGCGCGGGTCGAGCTGGTCGAGCTCGTGGTTGCCGAGGCCGGTCGGCGGGGCAAGCCGGCGAGCCTCGCCGCCCTCGATGGGCTCACCGCCGAGGTTGAGCGCGTCGGGTTTCAGGGCGCGTGGTTGCGCTTCGACAGCCCGAGCCCCGAGGCCCTCGCGGCGCTCGGCCGGCTCCGGGCCCGCGCAGCGCTCGACGAGCCGGAGCCCTCGCGGTGACGGCCCGGGGGGGCGGTCGTCTTCAGTCCAACGCGCCTCGGCACATAGGAGGATCCGGACGGGGAGTCGTTCTCGTCGGCCGGCCCGGCCGAGCCCGAGTTGGCCCTCCGCGCACGTTTGAGTCACAACCTCGCGCCAAATTTCGACCACCGAAGCCCAAAAATCCAAGCGACCCACCGCTCGACTCGTAGCTCAACCCCGCCGAACCAAAACACGACGGCGGGATGACTCGCGCGACCCCGCCATCACTCAATTGTCCGCCCGCTACGGAGCCTGCCCGGCCACGCTGACACCCGCGAAGCGCCGCAGCCAGTACGTGCCCGCAGGAAACACCGCCGGCTTCCCGGCGAGCAGCAACGCCCTCGCCTCCGCATACTGTCGCTCCCACTCACGGTCTCGCGCGATCTCCACCCGCACCCGCCCTTTGCTCGAGGCCGCATGCTTGGGCGCGACCGTGAACCGCTCCTCGACGCTCTTGGCCACACAGCTCCAGCGCTGCCGGGCTAGCTTGCGCAGTCCCATGAACCGCCGTCCTCGCCGACGCATGCTTCGGTGGATCTCGAGCTCGCGCTCGCGGACCGCTTCCATCAACTTGGCATAGAGCGCGTCGTCGTGGGAAGATCCGGACGGGGAGTCATTCTCGTCGGCCGGCCCGGCCGAGCCCGAGTTGGCCCTCCGTGCACGTTTGAGTCACAACCTCGCGCCAAATTTCGACCACCGAAGCTCAAGAAACCAGGCGATCCACCGCTCGACTCGTAGCTCAACCCCGCCGAACCAATACACGACAGCGGGATAACTCGCGCGACCCCGCCGTCACTCAATTGTCCGCCCGCTACGGAGCCTGCCCGGCCACGCTGACCCCCGCGAAGCGCCGCAGCCAGTACGTGCCCGCAGGAAACACCGCCGGCTTCCCGGCCAGCAGCAACGCCCTCGCTGCCGCATACTTTCGCTCCCACTCACGGTCTCGCGCGATCGCCACCCGCACCCGCCCTTTGCTCGAGGCCGCATGCTTGGGCGCGACCGTGAACCGCTCCTCGACGCTCTTGGCCACACAGCTCCAGCGCTGCCGGGCAAGCTTGCGCAGTCCCATGAACCGCCGTCCTCGCCGACGCATGCTTCGGTGGATCTCGAGCTCGCGCTCGCGGACCGCTTCCATCAACTTGGCATAGAGCGCGTCGTCGTCGAGCTCTGGAAAGATCGGCGGCCGGACCAAGGTCAGCGACACTTCCTCGGGCATGTCGCCGGCCGCGTCAAAGAACCAATCAGGCCGCCTGAAGGTCCGGGTCTCGCCAAAGCGCCAGCCGATCGTGGTGAACCCCGGCCACTGCCGCGACCACTTGACGAGCCCCGCCTTGACGGGGTTGGTGAGCGTGTAGACGAGATCCATCAGCGACTCGTCGTCACTCGATCGACCGGTATCGCAGGGATCGTCGCCGCTCCACACGCTGTCGAATCGGCCCAATCGGGCGTTGCGGGCACGGGCCACCACACTGTGGAGTTGTTGCTTGAACGGGACCAGGTTGGCATCGGGGTCGGTCACGTCCGTGTGGTGGTGGTCGGACATCCACAGGCTGGCGTGGACTTGAATGCCATAGCGTTCAGCGTTGTGAGCGAGGCAATAGCCGATGAAGTTGGCGAGCTCCGCTGGATGAGCGCCCGGCGCGAACAGCATCATTCGGCCGATGCAACGGCGGTTGATCTTGTAGCGACGGCCGGCGTAGATCGGCCGCGCGCGGACACGTTCGTAGCCGCGCGCGGCGCCTCGGGCGCGGTTGGTCTCCCGACGGTCGGCGCTGGCTTGCTTGTGCGCGGACGTGGCCACGCAGAGGTCATCGGCCCGCGGACGGTCTTGTTGCGGAGTTTTTGATCATTTCTGCGCGGGGTGGGCCGTCTTGGAGGAGCCTCTGATCCAACGACCAAATTGGAGACTCGGAGTCCGGATCTCTTTTTGAGTCCAATTGGAGACTCGGAGTCCGGATCTCTGGATGATCCAACGACCAAATTGGAGACTCGGAGTCCGGATCTCTCGGATCGTTTGATCCAACGACCAAATTGGAGACTCGGAGTCCGGATCTCTCGGAGTCCGGATCTCTCTCGTGGATCTGATCCAACGACCAAATTGGAGACTCGGAGTCCGGATCTCTCGGAGTCCTTCCTCTCGCGAAGGTCGAGCTCAGCGCCAGTCGCGGTTCCACGCGACCAGCGAGTCGCGGACGAACAGCGCCGCGCGGCGAAGCTCTCGCTCGCCCGCGCCCCGCAGCGCCCCCAGCGTATGCACGCACGGCGCCCAGGGCGAGAACCCGACCATCAGCTCGCGGATCTGCGCGGGCGCGTGGCGCTGGTACCACGCGTAGGCCCGGACCATCTCGACCATCGTGTAGGGCGGCGTCGTGCGGACCTGGGGATCGTCGAGGCGCCAGTAGCTCGGGCAAAACTCGACCTCGCGCAGGACCCCGCGGATGCCCTCGGCTGCGGCCGAGGCGTCGAGCTCACCGGCCTCGAAGCGCCGCATCCAGGCGTTGGCGTCGTCCATCATCCGCCGACACTCGGGCACCGCGGTGCCGAGCAGCGAGGTGAAAGGCGCCTCGCGTGAGCGCTCGAGCACCGCCCGCTCGCCCGACTCGAGGTGCTGCATCAGCTGCGTGCCGTTGAGGTAGGTGCCGACCTGCAGGGCCGCGACCCAGACCCGGTAGTAGGCGTCCCACAGATCGTAGTCGCGCCAGGCGAGGTAGGAGTTGGCGACCAGCTCGTCGTAGAGGCGCAGGTTGTCGCGGAAGAACGCGTCAACGCGATCGAAGCGCGCGGCCTCGAAGCGGCGGTCGTCGAGCGCCGCGAGCAGCTCGTCGGCGAAGAGATCGATCACGCCAACGGTCAGGTTGAGGCCCGAGGAGTAGAGCGGATCGACGAAGCCGGCGGCGTGGGCGAGCAGCAACCAACGGTCGCCTGCGGTCCGCGGCGACCAGTACTGCAAGCGCCCGGTCGAGACCCAGCCCCGGACCGCCCGCGCGCGCTCGAACTGCCGGGCCGCGCCGGGCAAGCGCTCGATGAACTCGTAAAACTCCTGCTCGGGCTCGAGGCCGCGCTCGGGGTGCGCGTCGCGGTCGAGCAGCAGCCCGACGCTGCACAGGTGGTTGACCGCGTCGACGTGGTTGTTGAAGGGGATGACCCACAGCCAGCCGCCATCGAACACGTGATGCAAGGTCGTCTGGGACAGCGGATAGATCAGCCCGTGCGCGTCGCGGCCCTCGCCGACGCGATCGTAGGGGGCGACGTCGACCATGTGGGTGAAGATCGCCCGCGAGTTGGTCCGCATCGCGCCGGGGTCGCCGCGCAGCCCGAGCTGCCGCGCCAAGGGCGAGCGAAACCCGGCCGCGTCGACCAAGAACTCGGCGCCGATCCGCTCGCCTGTGTGGGTGACGATCTCGACGCCCTCGTCGCTGAGCTCGATGTTCTCGACCCGCGTGGACTGGCGAAGCTCGGCCCCGTAGCGCGCCGCGACGGCCAACATGTAGGCGTCGGTGTCTTGGCGAAACAGGTGGCAGTCGGGCCCCCACGGCGGCGCGCCGGTCGGGAACTGGTGCGACTGCGTCGGATCGTGGGCCGCGCCCATCCGGTGGTACAGGAAGCTGAACGCGCGCTTGACCCCGCTCGCCGGGCCGACGTGATCGCGCAGATCGTAAAACGCCGACAGGTGGGCGAGCTCGGGGACCTCGTACTTCTTGGCCAGGAGCTTGAGGCGAAAGCTGGTGTCCGGCGTCGTCGCCTCGCCGATCGCAAAGCGCGGGTGGCTGCCCGCGTCGACCAGCAGCACGCGACGCCCGTGGCGAGCCATGATCGCGCCGAGCATCGTGCCACCGAGCCCGGCGCCGAGGACGATGAGATCGTAGCGATCAGACATGGCAGACGAGGCGTTCACGCTGGCTCCGGCGGGCACGGGTTCTCGATCGGGCGACCGAGTCGCGCGAGCATGCGAAAGGACTTGGCCAGGGTCCGCGGCCAGGTGTCGCTGCGGTAGCGCAGCCCGTGGCGCTCACACGCGGCGCGGACCTCGGGTGCGATCTCCCGCAAGCGGTTGGGGGGCAGCTTGGGGAACAGGTGGTGCTCGATGTGGAGATCGATGCCGCCGCTGAGGACCGACATCCAGCGCGGGACCTCGAAGTTGTTGGTCGACTCGATCTGGAGCCGATACCACTGCGCGCGCGAGCGGACCCGATGCGACGCGGGGTAGTGGACCACGTCCTCGCCGATGTGGTTGCTGTAGTTGGTCATCGCGCTGTAGATGTCGCGGAGCCCGTCGGCGAGGGCGTTGCCGAGCAGGACCTTGAAGAACAGCGGGCCGGCCAGAGCCGGGTAGAGCACGTAGTTCTCGAGCTTGTAGGGCACGATCTTGCGCAGCGCCTTGCGGTGAACGTCGAGGATCGTACGCAGCGACTTGTCCGGCGCGATGACCTGGTCTTCGCGCCGACGCGCGTAGATGTCGAGCACGCCCGCGCTGTGGAGGCTCATGCCCGCCCACCAAAACAGGAAGTAGGCCAGCGAGCTCGGGATCTGGAGCCGATGGTGAAGGCGGTAGGGCACCTCGGGGCTCCAGCGCGCGAGCCCGACCTGCAGATCCGAGTCACGCCCGGCGATGTTGGTGAAGCCATGGTGGAGGTGGTTGTGCGCGTGCCGCCAGGACTCCTCGTCGATCTCCCCGACCCAACGAAAGCGCTTCGAGTCGAACTTCTCGGCCCCGGCCAGGCCGTCGTAGGCCCCGTGCAGCGCCGTGTGGCCGATCTCCATGACCTGCAGCTGGTGCGAGGCCGCGAGCGCGAGGACCCCGGCGCCGAAGCTCAGCGGATCGAGGCTGACGTGGATCAGCACGCGGCCAGCGAGCTCGAGCCGACGCGCGAGCTTGTCGACCCCGACGATGTACTCGACGTCCTCGTCGCCGATCTCCGCGCGGACACGATCATGGATCGCGTCGAGCTCGGCACATAGCGAGGCGAGGCGCTCGTCGTCGCTCGCCCAGTCCTGATCACACGCGCTCGCTACCCTCACATTCATCGCGTCGCTACGCTAGCAGACCTCGACCGTCGCTCACACCGTCGCTCACACCGTCGTTCGCACTGTCGTTCGCACCGTCGCTCACACCGTCGTTCGCACTGTCGTTCGCACTGTCCGAACTCCCATTCAGGCTGCCTGCTAGACCAGCCCCCCGAGCGACCGGCCGCTTGCGGCCGTGCGTGGCAGAGTCGCTGACGCCTGTGGGGGTCCAAACTACCCCAACACTTCGAGGTGGACCCGAGCCCCCTCGAGCTCGATCGCGACCCGAAGGTTGGCCTGGGCCGCGACGTGCCACTGATCGCCGGGCGTCGAGGGCTGGAGCTGAAGCAGCGGCGTGGCGGCGAGGGCCGTGGTCGAGATGGCCTCGCCCTCGTAGTCGCGGACGAGATAGAGCGCGGCGTAGGGCGCGTTGGCGACCGAGCCGTGGATGACGAGCTGGACGTCGACGAAGCCGCCGCGGCCCGCCGCGCGGCGCAGGACATCGCGGGTCCGCGCGCCGTTCGCCCGCAGGTACACCGGCGCGTCGAGATCCCTGCGGTAGAGGATCGTCGGGCCGAGCACCGGGTTGCGGTTGAGCTGGAGCTCGACCCGGATGCCCTGGCTCGGCGGGGCGTCCGGCGAGGGCGGGCGCTCCATCGAGACCCAGCGCAGCCAGACGACGAAGCTGTCGCGCTCGAGGTCGAAGCGCAGCGTTGGGTAGCAGGCCGTCGCCACCCACGGAGTGTACACTTCGCACCATGCGATCAGGCGCCAGCGATCCCGCCGACATCAAGATCCCAGACCGCCTCAACATGGCCGAGTGGTTCCTCGATCGCCGGCTCGAGGAGGGCCTCGGCGACAAGACCGCGATCTACTACCACGGCAGCGGGCCCGGCGACCCCGCCCGCGAGGTCAGCTACGCCCAGCTCGTGGCCGAGAGCTGCAAGGTCACCAACTTGCTGCGTGAGCTCGGGCTCGGCATCGAAGATCGCGTGCTGATCTTGCTGCCCGACACCCCCGCGTTCGCGGCCTGCTACTTCGGCGTGCTCCGGGCCGGGTGCGTGGCCGTCCCGGCCAACACCTGGCTCAAGGCCAAGGACTACGCCTACTACCTCGAGTACGCCCGGCCCAAGGCCGTGATCGTCGACGCCGAGATCTGGCCAGCGGTCGACGAGGCGCGCAAGACCGAGGGCCGCCACACCAAGCACTACATTGTCCACGATCGCAGCTACGCGGCCACGCCCGAGGGCACCGTCGACATCGCGCGGGCCTGCGCCAAGCTCCCGAGCGTGGCCGAGACCGAGCCGACCTACCGCGACGACGTCTCGACCTGGTTGAGCTCGAGCGGATCGACCGGCAACCCCAAGTGCGTGGTCCACATGCACCACGACTTCGTGTGGAACACGATCGCCTACGCCCAGCGCACGCTGAAGCTCGGGCCCGACGACCTGACCTTGTCGGCGCCGAAGCTGTTCTTTGGCTACGCGCTGGCCAGCAACATGCTGTTCCCCTTCAGCGTCGGCGGCAGCTGCGTGCTCCTGCCCCACCGGGTCAAGCCGGCCGAGTACTACGAGCTGCTCGAGCGCTACGGCGCGACCCAATTCGTGACCGTGCCAACGACGATCTCCAAGATGGTCGCCGCGGCCGAGTCCAAGGGCGCCGCCGAGGGCCGCGACCTGAGCAAGCTCCACTCGCTGATCTCGGCCGGCGAGGCCCTGCCCCCGCGGGTCTACCGGGCCTGGCGCGACCGCTTCGAGGCCGAGATCTACGACGGCATCGGGTCAGCCGAGATGTTCCACGTGTACATCACCAACCGGCCCGGCGACGTCAAGGAGGGCAGCCTCGGCAAGCTCGTCGAGGGCTACGACTACGAGCTCATCGGCGACGACGGCCAGCCCGTCGCCCAGGGCGAGATCGGGACCCTCGTCATCCGCGGGGGCTCGGCCGGGCTGTGCTACTGGCGGATGCGCGACAAGAGCCGCGAGACCTTCCACGGCGACGCGGTCGTCGGCGGCGACAAGTTCATGGTCGATGCCGACGGCTACTTTTGGTACTGCGGCCGCGGCGACGACATGCTCAAGTGCTCGGGCGTGTACGTGTCGCCGGTCGAGGTCGAGAACGCGCTGATCGGGCACCCGGCGGTGCGCGAGGCCGGGGTCGTCGGGGTCCGCGACGCCGACGGGCTCGAGAAGACCATGGCCTTCGTCGAGCTCGGGCCGGGCCACGCGGGCAGCGAGGCGCTCGCGGCCGAGATCATCGCCCACTGCCGCGAGCTGATCGCCGCGTTCAAGGCGCCGCGCAAGATCGAGTTCGTCACCGATCTCCCGCGGACCGAGACCGGCAAGATCCGTCGCGCCGCGCTGCGCGAGCTCGCAAGGGGTGGCGCGTGACCGAGCCCGATCCGCCGCCAGGAGGCCAGGCGCTCGAGCTCGCGCGCATGACCTACGTCGAGGTCGAGGCCGCCCTCGCCCGGCCCGAGCCCAAGATCGCCCTGCTCCCGACGGGCAGCACCGAAGCCCACGGGCCCCACCTGCCCCTGGCCACGGACTCGATCATCTCCGAGGAGATGGCGAGGCGCGCGGCCGAGCAGCTCGCGGGCCGCGGCATGATCGCCGTGCGTCTGCCGGCCCTGCACTACGCGGTCACCGACTGGGCCGCCGACTTCGCCGGCTCGGCCGGGATCACCAAGGACACCGCACAAGCCACCCTGCTCGAGCTCGCGCGCCGCTGCGGGACGCTGGGCTTCGACGCGACCGTGCTGATCAACGCCCACCTCGAGCCCGACAACATCGCAACCTTGCGCGGGGTCACTCGCGCCTACGCCGAGTCCGGCGCCCCGGGCAGGCTCTTGTTCCCCGACAACACGCGGCGGCGCAACGCCGCCCGACTGACCGACGAATTCCGCAGCGGCTCGTGCCACGCGGGTCAGTACGAGACCTCGCTGGTCCTGGCCGTCGACCCGAGCCTCGTCCGCACCGAGCTCGCCCGCGCGCTGCCCGAGCACCACGTCCCGCTCCACGAGCACATCGCCCGCGGGGCCACGAGCTTCGCCGACTGCGGGCTCGACCAGGCCTACTGCGGCGACCCGGCCGGGGCGAGCGCGGCCGAGGGCCACGCCACCTACGACGCCCTCGCGGCGATCGTCGTCGACGCGGTCACCGAAGCCCTCGAAGCTCAGCAATAGACTCTTCCGGCCGCGCAGCGGCCGTGCGTGGCAGAGTCGCCGACGCCTGTGGGGGTCAAATCGAGCCCCCTTCTAGGGGGCCACGCAAACGATCGCGCAGCTCACCCCAGCCCACCGAGAGAGGGAGCGCAGCGACCGAACGACCGGCCGCGCAGCGGCCGTGCGTGGCACAGTCGCTGACGCCTGTGGGGGTCAAATCGAGCCCCCTTCTAGGGGGCCACGCAAACGATCGCGCAGCTCACCCCAGCCCACCGAGAGAGGGAGCGCAGCGACCGAACGACCGGCCGCGCAGCGGCCGTGCGTGGCA
>NZ_PVNK01000190.1 GCF_002994615.1 Enhygromyxa salina
GTCGAGCTGGGGCCAGACGCTCGTGCTTCGGGCCACGATCGAGCAGCCGCAGGGCGACGCCTACGTCGGCCACGGCCTGGCTCCCCTGATCGTGTTCGCCGACCCGGGCGACGGCGACGGCGACGGCCAGTGCACTTACCCCACGGGCGCGGTCGAGCCGATGGCTCTCGGCGAGGTCCTGACGCCCTACTCATGGCCGAGCGCGATCCACGGTGACGGCAGGATCACGTCCCTCGATCTTCAGCACGTCCCGTGCGCGAGCGACGAGGTCATCGACTGGAGCCCGCACGAGGTCCTGGTCTTCATCTCGATACCCGCGTGGTGACCAGCTTGCGTCTCGCACACCAGTTCGGTCGTGCAAGTGGAGCAGCAGATCCTCGACGCGGGCGCAGAGATCGTCTGGGTCCTCGAGCAAGACTCCTTCTTGCAGCCCGGCACCGCCGAGGGCTGCCGGGACTTCCTCGACGGGGCCGGGAGCACCCTGGGTTGGTGCGTGGGCGACAGCGAGACCCAGCCGATGCCGGGCACCTTCGACAACTCACCGTTCAGCGTCGGCCGCGGCTTCGACATCATCGTGCCGCGGCAGACGATGGCGATCGCGTTCACGACCAACCACGGGACGCCGGGCGGCAACGAGAACATCAGCGGCGAAGAGCTGCTGGCCGAGATCATCGCGGTCATCGAGGGCCTCGACCCCTGACCGCGCCCTCTCGCCTCGCAAGACGGCGTGTGCGATCGACGACCGCGGCTCGCGCGGGCCCGGGACGCCGCTGGCGTGGCCCCTGGGTCGCGGAGCTGCGCAGCTTGCTCGGCGCCGCTGACTCCAGGCTCGCGGGGAGGCCCCGCGGGGACGCGGCGAAGCCTCCCAGGCTCGCGGCGAAGCCTCCCAGGCTCGCAGCGAGCCCGCTCAGCTTCGCTCGGGACGACTTCAGGCTCGCGGCGAAGCCCCCCAGCTTCGGCGCCCTGCCCGAGTAGGCGCCGACGACGGTTCCTGCTACGGTCCGCGCGAGGACACCAACTGTGGCGGTCACCCGAGAAGCACTCCTGAAGTACCTGAGCAAGAAGACCCGCGCCGATCTGAGCAAGATCGACGACACCACCGAGCTGTTCTCGAGCGGGATGGTCGACTCCTTCGCGATGGTCGACCTCCTGATGTGGCTCGAGAAGCAGACGGGGGCGCGGGTCAACCCCGACGACGTCAGCATCGACAACCTCGACTCGATCGAGCGCATCCTCGCCTACGCGGCGTCGCGCAAGCGCTGAGCAGGGCCACATGAGCGCAGCCTCAAGCTCCGGCACAGCCCCCGGTATCGTCGTGGTCGGCAGCCCGCGCTCGGGCACGACCTTGCTGCGCCGGGTCCTCGACGCCCACCCCAACATCGCGTGCCCGCCCGAGACCTACCTGTTCGGCGCCGCGGCCCGCTTCCTCCACGCCGACGAGTTCGCGGCCGGGCTGCGCATCGGCGTGGTCGACGGCCTGTCCTTCGCGGGCTTCCCCGAGGACGAGGTGCTCGGGCGCCTGCGTGGGCTGGTGTTCGGCTTCCTCGAGGACTACGCCAAAAAGATCGGCAAGCCGCGCTGGGCCGAGAAGACCGCGTTTGACGCGTTCCACCTCGACGCGATCCGCCGCCTGTGCGAGGGCCACGTCAAGTTCGTGTGCATTCATCGCCACGGCCTCGACGTCGCGCTCTCGCTCGGCGACCTGGTCGCCAAGACCGGCGGCTACGTCGACGAGCTCCACGCCTACATGCGCCGCTACCCCGAGCCGCTCGAGGCCATGGCGCGGGCGTGGGTCGACGCGGCCACCGCCGTGGCCGAGCTCGCCGAGGCCAGCGACGACGCGCTGAGCTTGCGCTACGAAGATCTGACCGCGGCACCCGAGGTCGAGCTGCGCCGGGTGTTCGAGTTCCTCGACGAGCCCTACGACGAGGAGCTCCTCGGTCGGGCGCTCGCGGGCACGGGCGGGGTCGGGTTCGGCGACTGGAAGACCTACGCCCGGGCCAAGGTCGATCGCTCGAGCGTCGGGCGCTGGAAGACCCTCCCGACCCCGGTGCAGGTCAAGCTCGCGGGGATCTGCAATCCCACCCTCGAGCGCCTCGGCTACGAGCCCGTCGAGACCGAAGACGAAGACGCCGAGGAGGCGCGCCGACGCTATGAGCTCGGTCTGCTGCTCAATCGGATGAAGCAAGACAAGGGCGAGGGCGAGTAGCGCCGGGCTCGGCGCTCAGTCCTCAGTCGCCGACGGCGCCGTCGCGAATTTTTCGTCCGCGCGAGGCGCGGGCGTTCCATCGTTGCGTTTTCACGCGCGCGCCATCGACATCATGTTGAGTCTCCTGCCGAGGCGAATGCATGAAGACGTCGATTGTGGTCTCTCTAATTGCCGCCGGGCTCACCGTCTCTTGCTCGACAACTCCCCCTGACGAGTTCAAGACGCCCGAGAGGACCGACGTCCGGGTCAGCGCCGCGGTCCAGGCTGACATCGAGGGGCTCGCGGGCGTGCGCCTCGCGCTCAACCCGACGATGACCTGTGAGGGCCACTGGGACGACGCCCAGGCCGAGGGGGTGGCCACGTGGGCGGAGGTCGTCGAACTCGATCGCATGGTCTGGTCCGACGGCGCGCGGTCGAGCGAGGCGCCCAAGGGCTACACCGAGCTCCTGGCCGAGACCGTGTTCGTCGACGTGGACCCTGGCTGCTACGAGCTCTTCGCCCAGCCGGTTGACGCCGACGGCGAGCTGCTGTCTCGCTGCGTCGACAGCTCGAGCGAGATCACGGTCGAGGACCACGCCTCGCTGGCTCTGAGCCCGCAGATCCTGTGTGGTGAGACCCCGCGCATGGAGCTGAGCCCGGCCGAGGTCGAGGCCAACCTCGCGCCGGAGATCGACGCCCTGAAGGTCGCGTCGGTCGTCTCGCCCTGCGAGATCGTGAAGATCTGTGCGACGGCCCGCGACCCCGACTTCGACATGGTCGAGTTCGCCTGGCCCGAGCCCCTCGGCCTCGACCAGGGCCCGGACGCGGCGTCGTGGCCGACGATCGTCTACCACGCGTTCAACGAAGATCGCTCGGTGACGCAGTGCATCGGGGTCCAGGCCGAGGCGGCCGGATCCTACGACGTGACGGTCAACGTCTACGACCTCGTCCGCCCGCGCGCCGATGAGCGACCGAGCCGGATCGAGGAGATGTACGGCGGTCTGTCGGTCGCGACCGAGTCCGTGGAGGTCGAGGCGAGCCTCGACTGCGCGCCGACCGGACGATCGGCGGTCATCCTCATGACCCTCGCCGACGCACCCAGCGCCCCGACCCTGATTGAGAACACCCTCGCGTGGCTGGTCGAGGACGGCCCCGCGGCGCCGCGGGTGCTCGTGGTCCTCGATGACAACCACCGTGGCGAGGACGAGGGCGAGGGCGAGTTCATCCTCCAGACCCTGCTCGACGCCGGCTACGCCAGCGACTACATGCTCGAGCCGCCGACCGGGCTCGAGTTCGAGAAGCTGAGCGAGATCTACTCCGTCGTGTGGTTGGTCAACCCGAGCCACGGGATGGATGACGTCGACACCCACACCGCGCTGCTGCGCTTTCGTCAGCTCGGCGGCGGCGTGGTCCTGCAAGGCGACGACATCTCTCGCTTCCGGGCCAACCCGCGCTTCATGGAGCCGCTGACCTACCTCCGCTACGAGGGCAACGGGACCGTCGCCTGCGGCGAGTCGATCGAGGAGGGCGGCGAGACCTACCGCGTGAGCTTCTTCGAGACCGAGGGGGCGCACCCGGTGCTCGCGGGCCTCGAGGGCCAGAGCTTCTCCTACGGGGGCGACATCGATCTGACCGAGCCCCGCGACCACGGCGAGCTGGTCCTGGCCTGGGCCAGCTACGAGTCGCCGGGCTGCGTCGTGCGCACGCCAGCGGTCGTCACCCTCGATCCCGACAAGCTGACTCCCTGGTAGCGGCTCGGCTCCGCGTGCTCTCGGCTGGCCCAGCGGCTATCATCGCCGAGCTCGCCCGTGTCCGTCCTTCGTACCATCGTCCACTCCTCGCGCGCGCTCGTGACCACGGCCAAGGACGCCGCGCGCTTCCGCGAGATCGCCCAGGTGTTCATGACCCACGGCTTCGGCTGGGTCGTGGCCCAGCTGCGGCTGCGGCGAGAGCTGCAGGTCGAGCACGAGGGCGAGGATCTCGGCCGCGCGGCGATGACCAGCCCCGACACGGGCAAGCGCCTGGTCAAGGCCCTGACCACGCTCGGGCCGACCTGGGTCAAGTTCGGGCAGATCCTGTCGACCCGGCCCGACGTGCTGCCCGCGGCGATCATCGCCGAGCTCCAGACCCTGCAAGACGACGTCGAGCCGGTGCTCTTCGAGGACATCGACGGGCAGCTCCAGCGTCACCTCGGCAAGGACTGGCGGACCAAGTTCGAGTCCTTCAGCGAAGCGCCGCTGGCGTCGGCGAGCATCGGTCAGGTCCACGAGGCGACGCTCAACGACGGGACCCGCGTGGTCCTCAAGATCCAGCGCCCCGACATCCGCTCGAAGATCGAGAGCGACGTCAACATCCTGCACACGACCGCGGGCTACCTCGAAGAGGCCTTCGAAGAGGCCCACATCATGGACCTGCGCGGGATGGTCCGGGACTTCGCCAAGTCGCTCTCGCAGGAGCTCGACTACCGCGTCGAGGCCAACAACATGGAGCGCTTCCGGCGAAACTTCGCCGACAGCGAGGACGTGCGGGTGCCCGAGATCTACCGCGAGCTCAGCACCGACTCGGTCCTGACCATGGAGTTCATCGAGGGCAAGAAGTTCGACGTCGTGATCGCCGAGGGCGAGGCGCCCGACGAGCTCGCCCGTCGCTACTTCAACGTCGCCTACAAGATGCTGTTCATCGACGGCTTCTTCCACGGCGATCTCCACCCGGGCAACGTGTTGTTGATGGACGACGGGCGCCTCGGCCTGCTCGACTGCGGGATGGTCGGGCGCCTCGCGCCGAGCCGCAAAGACAAGGTCGTCGACATCATCCACGCGGTCATCAACGAAGATCTCGAGCAGCTCACGCGGACCTTCTACCAGCTCGGGATCCCGACCGTGCCCGTCGACTATGCCGCGTTCGAGAACGACTGCGTGGCGATCGCCGAGCAGTACCTGATCGGCGTGCCGCTGTCGCAGATCGAGATCGGCGAGCTGTTTCAGCGCCTCGTCGAGGGCGCGTCGCGGCACTCGCTGCGGATGCCGACCGACTTCACGATGATGTTCAAGGCGATCATCACGACCGAGGGCCTGGCCAAGGCCATCGCCCCCGACGTCGATCCGATCGAGCTCGCCCGGCCCTTCATCACCCAGATGGTGACCGAGCGCTACAGCCCCGAGCGGCTCAAGGCCCAGGCGATCCGCGACCTCGTCGCGTTCTCGGGCATGGCCCGCAGCATCCCCAACACGGTGCCGATGCTGTTCGACGACCTGCAAGGCGGCAAGCTCGCCTTTGGGGTCAACGACAAGACCCTCGAGCTTCAGCACAAGGCCGCGGACTTTCGCGTCGGCCGAGCGATTCGGGCGGCGCTGTCGATCTCACTGTTGGTCTGCGGGACGGTGGTCATCGGCGTCGAGACCCTGCCGATCGCGTTCTCGGGCATCCCGTGGCTGAGCGTGGTGTTCTGGAGCCTGGCGCTGCTGTTCAACGCGACCCTGGTTCGACACAAGGGGCTGTTGCCGCGTGATTGAAGTCGCCAAGGTAAGCGTCGACGGCCTCGAGATTGCCTACCGCGAGTGCGGCGAGGGCCGCCCGGTCCTGCTGATCCACGGCTGGCCGACCTCGTCCTTTCTGTGGCGCAACGTGATGCCGGGCATCGCCGCGCACCGCCGGGTGATTGCGATCGACCTGCCGGGCTTCGGCGACTCGTCGAAGCCGCTCGACCGCAGCTACAGCTTTCGCATGTACGAGCGCGTGCTCGACGGCTTCCTCGACGCGCTCTCGGTCGACGAACTCGGGCTGTGCGTTCACGACCTCGGCGGTCCGATCGGGCTGTACTGGGCGAGCCAAAACAGCGCCCGGATCGAGCGACTGGCGCTCTGCAACACGCTCGCGTACCCGGAGCTGTCGTGGGCCGCGAAGGCCTTCCTGGCCGCGACCGTGACCCCGGGCTTTCGCCGGGCGCTCACGAGCCAGTGGGGCCTCGCCCAGGCCCTGCGCCTCGGCGTCAGCGACCGCTCGCGCCTGCCGCCCGACGCGATCGAGGGCATCCAGCGGCCGTTTCAAACGGCCGCGGCCCGCAAGGCCCTGCTCGCCGCCGGTCGGGGGCTGAGCCAGGACGGGCTCGAGACCATCGCGAGCTGGCTGCCGCGGGTCGACGTACCCGTGCGGATCATCTACGGGGCCCGCGACCGGATCTTGCCCGACATCCGCAAGACCGTGGACCGCCTGGTGCGCGACCTGCCCCAGGCCGAGGTCAGCGTATTCGACGATTGTGGGCACTTCCTTCAGGAGGAGCGGCCCGCAGAGCTCGGTGAGCTGCTCGGTCAATTCTTCGAGTAGGGGCCGCCCCCGCGCTTCGCGGTGGAATATGCTCGACGGACCCGTGCGTCCCGAGTCGAGCCGATGACCGCTGTCCCGCGCAGGTGTTCGGGCTCGGGGTCGAGGATCAGGACACCTTCTCGGCCAAGCTGACCTCGGCGAGGTGAGCCGCTCGGTCCGGCTGACGGCGGGGTTGATCCGCAAGGCCGCGCGCGAGCGTGACGCCCAATTGAAGAAGTTGCTCAAGGCGCAGGCGCGCAAGGGCAAAACGACCCTTTGACCGCGCCACCGTGCGCGGAGGGGTCGGTCCAGGCGTTCGCGAGCAACGCTTGCTTCGCGGCCTGCGACGACGCCCACCCCTGCGCGAGCGGTGTCTGTACGCCGTGGCAAGGCGGCGGCGTGTGCCTGGCTTCGGCCTGAGTCTGGCCCGCCGAGCTCAGGCCGAGTCCGCCAACCACGCCCGGGCTTCGTCGAGGTCGAGGAACACGCGGACCGGGAAGTCGAGGGTTGTCTCGGCGTAGGCCTGGTACATGCGCGAGATGCCGAAGTCGGCGGGCCGGGCGACGACGAGGGCGGTCTGGTCGGTGCCTCGAGCCCCGCGATGGGTGCGAATGAACTCGACGAATTGCTGGACCTCCCCGGGCCTGGGGTCGAGCTGGGCTTTTCTCAGGTCCCACAGGCTGGCCATCGGGGAGTGGTAGCCTGGCTCAGCGTAGAGCGCTGCGAGGGTCTCCCGGCCGATGGTGAGGGTCAGGGGCCCATCGACTCGGACGGTGGTCAGCCTCGCGTCTTCGTCGATGTTCCACTCCACAGGCATCGCCGAGGCTCAGGGCTGGATCGCTCGCAGGTCAGTGTTGAGCACGGAGCCAGGGTACACCATCCGAACCCGGATGAACGTGCCGGACCACACGGACGCCAGGGGAGGGGGCCCCGTGGCCGTCAGTGACTCTGTCACCCCCGGCCGCGAGCGGCCGGCCGGTCGGTCGCGGCGCTCTGTCCCTCGGTGGGCTGAGATGAGCTTCGCAATCGCCTGCGTGGACCCCTGGAAGGGGGCGTTAACGCAGTTTTGTACACCGCGGGCTGCCTGTGCTGAAACATGCACGAGTCGACCCCGACCGTCGTCACCGGATGCCAGCGGGACGCCCAGCAGTCGCAGGCCTCGGCCCAGGTTTGGCCGGGTTTGGCCGGGCACGGCGATCGAGGGCCAACCATCGAGCGAGACCATGGAGTCCCGCGCGACGATCGCCGCGGGACACCAAACAGAGCCACCAGCTGCGTCGTCTTCAAACGATCGCGTCTCATTGAAGAGGCCTGCCGGATCCCTCCGTGCGCCACCGAGGCCGTCGCCAACTCGAGTCACTCACAAGCTCGCCGCGCGACTGATCCGGACCGCGTGCAGTCGGGCGAGCTGCTCGAGGTCCCCCCAGCGCGCGGTCGACATCGACGTCCGCGCGAGCAGCTCGCACTCGCGGGAGCCGCTGCCGTGGTCCAGGCCCGCCTCACCGCCCGCAACCACGTGCCAGACCACGGCGGACTCGCTCCCCAGCTCACACGGCTCATTGGGCGCCAAGATCCGCAGCGCGTCGCCCGAGTCGCCCGGGACGACCTCGAGCCGAGCGCCGAAGCGGTCGTTCGCGCCGGCCAGATCCGTGAAGCCGTCGTGGCTGTGGATCAAGCTGGCGTCCGCGTATTGAGCCAGCCCGGCCGGGGTGCCGTAGAAGACATGAACCTGTCCGGCGTCCTCGGCCGGGCCCTCGTCGTGGTCGGGGACGCCGATCGCCAGGTCGGCGCAGCCGAGGTTGTCGAAGTCGCCCGCGGCGACGCTCGCTCCGAAGTGCCCCTCGGTCTGGACGAGCTCACCGACGCTGGCGCGGCCCTCGAAGTACGCCCCATAAAAGCTGCTCAGGCCGCCCTCGGTCCCGTAGAGCACGTGCACGGTCCCGGCCTCGTGGACCCCGTCGACCGTCGCCCGCGGGCTGCCGATCGCGAGGTCCTCGCGCCCGTCGCAATCGAAGTCGGCGCTGACGAGGGTCTCGGCGAAGAAGCTCCACGGCGCGGTCGCACCGCCGAGCCCGGGGGTATCCAGATCCATGATCTGGTCGCCCGACGCGGTCAGCCCGACGCTCGAGCCGTACAAGATGTGCAAGCTCCCAGCCCCGGCGCTCCCGCTGCGCGCCTCCCCGGGCGCGCTGACGGCGAGGTCGTCGTAGCCGTCACCGTCGAAGTCGCCAACCGCGAGGCCCGCCCCAAAGAAGTCCTCGCAGTCGGCCGCGCCGAGCACCCGGTCCGTGTCCGGCGACCAGATCACTCGCTCGCCTCCGCTGACGACGATCACCCGACCCTTGCCGCAGTCGTGGTCGGGATCCGAGAACACCTCGTCGTCGTACCCGTCGCCGTCGAAGTCCGCGAGCAGCCCGGCGCCGAGGTAGCCGCCGAGCCCCCCGGCCTGAAAGATGTCCGCCAAGAAGGTGTAGGCAGAGTCGAGGTAGGCGGCGTCGTACAGATGAGCCTGGACCGCGTCGACGTCGATCGGATCACCGAAGCTCCCCTGCTCGGCCAGCGCCAAGGCCGGGCCGACGTGGGCCTCGATCGCCGCGAAGCTGACCCAGAGGTGGTTGGGCATCGGGACCAGCCCCGCCGCGACATCGAGAGGTGGGCTCAGCCCCCAGCCGCCGCAGGTCGCCCCGCCGACGCTGTGCGCCGAGCAGCTGTTGGCCCAGTCTCCTCCCCCCGCTTCGTGCACGGAGGTCGGGAGGGCCCCGACACACTCGCCGGTCCAGACCAGCTCGTCCTCGCTGTTGAAGTCGTGGCAGGGCGTCACGTCCCGTTTGGCCTCTCGCTCGATCCAGTGGATGTAGGCCGGAGCCGCCTCGTACAAATTCAAACCGTGGAGGCCGCCGCCGTTGAGGTCGCCCACGACCCTCCAGCTGTCGTCGGGGAGGCGATACATGAGCGGGCCGCCCGAGTCGCCGACCTTGGTCCCGACGCCTGGGATCGGTGTGCCGTCCCACTCGAACTCGGACTGGGTCACGAGCTGTGTCGGGCTGCCCGGCTTCGTCGCACCAAACCCGCCGAGGCCCTCGTTGTCCACCTGCACGTAGAAGGTCGGGTTGAACGAGCGCTTGTGGCCGCTGTACACGCCGGACTCGTAGCCCATGCCGACGGCGGCCGTGTCGAGGCCCGGGTAGGTGTGGTCCAGCGGCGAGCCGATGCTCGGCGCGCAGCCGCTCCGCGACTTGGACTGGATGAGCTCGCAGCTCTCGGCCACCCACAGCTCCTCCCGGATCCAGTCCCGAATGCATCCGGTCGGGGCAATCAGCGGCACCGTCGGCACGCTCGCCAACCTTGGGTAATTGGCGTCGGTCGGGTCCAGCATACAATAGGCGAGGTCGACGCCGGCGTAGTGAGGGATGCTGTTGGCGAGAATGACCGAGTCTCCGTTCGGATGCCGCATACACCCCAATTCCAGGTCGACGCTGACTGTGAACCTGTCGATGTCGGTGTCGGCGTCGCCGAAAGTCACAAAGTTCGTCTTTCCCGGGATCACGCAATGTCCCGCGGTGAGGACGACGCCGTTGCCGAGGTAAGACCCGGTACATTGGGCCGAGACCTTCACCGTAGAAGGAAACGCGCACGTTGGCACCAGCGGCGCCGAGACCGGGTCCATGGCCTCGCAATGATCGGTCGACGCAAGCAAGAACACGACGCTCGACGCGAGCGTGACGACCACGCTACGAAACACACGCAACATGCAGGCAAGCTAGCAGTCAACGCGCGAGCGCCCAGGGGGCGCGCAGATCGAGCCGCCGAGACTTCTTCGCGGCGCAGCCGGGATCAGATCCAAATCGCGGACGACATCGCGCGGCTCGCCTCGCTCGGGTGAGCGGCGCGCCGACCGGCCGGCTCACTCTTCACAGCTGGGCCGAAAGGGCACGTCGACGGGAAAGGCGATGAACAGCGGGCTCGGGTTCGAGGTACCGAGGCCGAGCTGGCCGTAGTTATTGATGCCCCAGCACCGGATCCCTTCGTCGAGCACGGCGCAGGTGTGCGTCCGGCTCAACGCCACGCTGTGCACGGGGCCCCCGACCTCGATGTCTTCGTCCGGCGGGGTGTAGAGGCGCGAGACCGTGGGGCCGTAGCCGAGCTCCCCGGGGCTGCCGTTTCCCCAGCAGCGCAGGCGCCCGCCCGCGAGCAAGACGCAGGTCTTGTGGCCGCCCATGACCACGCGCTCGACCGGCTCGCCGACGGGAACCGGGCCCATGTCCATCGGGGTCTCGTCGTCGCCAAGCCCCTCGATCGCGGTGAAGATGTCGCCGTAGCCGAGCCCGCCGTAGGCGGCGTGCTGTCCCCAGCAGCGCAGGGTCTTGTCTTCCAGCAGCGCGCACTGCGATCCGCGACCGGCGACCAAGCTCGTCGCCCGCCCGCCGAGCGGCACGTCGCCTGCTTGCGCCGGGGTCTCGTCGTCACCGATCACCTCTCCGGTTCCGTAGCCGAGGCTCCTGGAGATGCCCCAGCAGCGGACGCCGCCCGCGGCCAGCAACGCGCAGGTGGAGTAGTCGTCGCTCGCTACGAGCGCGATCGCGGGGCCCCCGAGCTCCACGTCGGGAAGCGTCGTGAGCACCTCGCTCAGCACCTCGCGCTCCCCCCGATCGACGCCGTCCCCATAACCCAACAGCGCCCCCTGTCCCCAGCAGCGAACGACGCCGCCGGCCAAGAGCGCGCAGGCGTGATCGTTGCCGCCGGCGAGCTGAAGGATGTCGCGCTCGGCGGTCAGCGTCGTCCCTTGTCGAGGCAGCAGATCGGTGCCCTCCTGGTATCCCGCGGAGAAGCTCCACCCCCAGCATTGAGCCTGACCCGAGTCGAGGATGGCGCAGCGCTCCCCGTGGCTGATCGAGTACAGCGCGCGGACCGGCGCGCCGATGTCGACGGGGCCCATGTCGCAGGGGTCTTCGTCGTCGCCGATGGGCTCGAGCTCGCCGTAGCCGAGCACGCCCTTGTAGCCGTTTCCCCAGCAGCGCAGCTCGCCGTCGCTGCGGATCGAACAGGTCGAGTAGTCAAAGCCGACGAGCTCGAGCTCGAGTTCGGTCGGGTAGGGGACCTCGTCGTCCGAGCAGCCAACGAGCGCGAGCGCAGCCACGAACACCATGGTTGACCTTCGCAGGTCGCGGCAATCACGCAACATGCAGGCAAGCTAGCAGTCAACGCGCGAGCGCCCAGGGGGCGCGCAGATCGAGCCGCCGATACTTCTTCGCGGCGCAGCCGGGATCAGATCCAAATCGCGGACGACATCGCGCGGCTCGCCTCGCTCGGGTGAGCCGCGCGCCGACCGGCCGGCTCACTCTTCACAGCTGGGCCGAAAGGGCACGTCGACGGGAAAGGCGATGAACAGCGGGCTCGGGTTCGAGGTACCGAGGCCGAACTGACCGTAGTTATTGATGCCCCAGCACCGGATCCCTTCGTCGAGCACGGCGCAGGTGTGCGTCCGGCTCAACGCCACGCTGTGCACGGGGCCCCCGACCTCGATGTCTTCGTCCGGCGGGGCGTAGAGGCGCGAGACCGAGGGGCCGTAGCCGAGCGCCCCGGGGCCGCCGTCTCCCCAGCAGCGCAGGCGCCCGCCCGCGAGCAAGACGCAGGTCTTGAGGTCGCCCATGACCACGCGCTCGATCGGCTCGCCGACGGGAACCGGGCCCATGTCCATCGGGGTCTCGTCGTCGCCGACCGCCTCGAGCGCGGTGAAGATGTCGCCGTAGCCGAGCCCGCCGTAGGCGGCGTGTTCTCCCCAGCAGCGCAGGGTCTTGTCTTCCAGCAGCGCGCACTGCGATCCGCGACCGGCGACCAAGCTCGTCGCCCGCCCGCCGAGCGGCACGTCGCCTGCTTGCGCCGGGGTCTCGTCGTCACCGATCGCCTCGCCGGTGCCGTAGCCGAGGCTCGTGGCGGTGCCCCAGCAGCGGACCCCGCCCGCGGCCAGCAACGCGCAGGTGGAGTGGAAATCGCCCGCGACGATCGCGATCGCGGGGCCCCCGAGCTCCACGTCGGGAAGCGTCGTGAGCACCTCGCTCAGATCCTCGCGCTCCCCCCGATCGACGCCGTCCCCATAACCCAACAGCGCCCCCTGTCCCCAGCAGCGAACGACGCCGCCGGCCAAGAGCGCGCAGGCATGATCGCTGCCGCCGGCGAGCTGAAGGATGTCGCGCTCGGCGGTCAGCGTCGTCCCTTGTCGAGGCAGCAGCTCGGTGCCCTCCTGGTATCCCGCGGAGAAGCCCCGCCCCCAGCATCGCGCCTGACCCGAGTCGAGGATGGCGCAGCGGTCCCCGTGGCTGATCGTGTACAGCGCGCGGACCGGCGCGCCGATGTCGACGGGGCCCACGTCGCAGGGGTCTTCGTCGTCGCCGACGGTCTCGAGCTCGCCGTAGCCGAGCAGGCCCTTGTAGCCGGTTCCCCAGCAGCGCAGCTCGCCGTCGCTGCGGATCGAACAGGTCGAGAGGTCAAAGCCGACGAGCTCGAGCTCGAGTTCGGTCGGGTAGGGGACCTCGTCGTCCGAGCAGCCAACGAGCGCGAGCGCAGCCACGAACACCATGGTTGACCTTCGCAGGCCGCGGCAATCACGCAACATGCAGGCAAGCTAGCAGTCAACGCGTGAGCGCCCAGGGGGCGCGCAGATCGAGCCGGCGCGTCGCGCCCGGACTCGCGCGGGGCGACGGAGGTCGGCGCGCCCACTTTTGAGATGTCCGAATTTTTGGGGCAAGACCACACCACCCCGAAGTTAGTGCAAGGGGCCGTGACGCTGAGCAGGTGACAACGCAAACGACCGCTTCTGCAAGATGGTCGGCGTGCAGCTGTCGCCGCCGAGGGGGGTAGCGCAAGCTCCGCGTCGAGGCGGTTTTCTTGCATGCTGCGCAAGACGAGCATTGCGAGCTCGCAGCGCGTGGACTCCAAGCTGCTAGCGCTTCTCGTCGAGGACGAGCTCGCCGGCGTAGTCCTCGACGATCACCCGCTCGGGCGTGAAGTTGGCGGGGCTGGGGCGCAGCGTCAGCGTGAAGCGGCCCGGGTCGGACTCTCCGATCTCGAGGTGAAGGCCGAACTGTGTCTGGGTATCACGGTCGGGGTTGCCGACCGCGACCACGTCGGCATAGTCGACGGTCCGCGACTCGCCGCCGCCCTCGAGGGTGATCGCCTGGATGGTCATGGGGTGGTCGGGGATGTCGAGCACGACCGCGTTGCCGTTGAACTCGACCCCCGGCGTGGGCATGTCGGCGTGGGGCAGGAGCTCGAGGGGGTTGTGGGCCAGGCTCTCGTCGGCGCCCTTGTGCTCGACGCCGAGCATGTAGTTCATGTGGAGGTGCTCCGAGCTGGAGCCCGTGCTGCCGCTGCGCCCGAGCGTGGTCCCGGCGTTGACGGTGTCGCCAGCGTCGACCGAGATCTTGCTCAGGTGGAGGTACGCGGACTTCTCGCCTCCGCCGTGGTCGATCAGGACCCAGTTGCCGGGGCCGGTCTGGCCGTTCCACTCGACGGTCTTCTCGACGGTCCCGGCCTTGATCGCGCGGACCTTGGTGCCCTCGGGCACGGGGAAGTCGATGCCCGCGTGGAAGTCGTAGCTGCCGCTTTGATCACGGGGGCCGAAGGGGGCGCTGACTTGGTCGGCGTCGGACTCGGCGGAATTGGCGATCGGCCAGACGACCTCTTCGCTGCCGCAGCCGAGCGAGAGGGTCGTGAGGAAGATCGTCGCTGCGAGCTCGAGGCGCATGCTCGCAGGTTATGATACGGCCAGCGCTCGTGCCAGAGGGGAGCCTCGAGGTCCCGCGCGAAACTGGGACCCTCTGTTTTGGGGTTCGCGGTGGGTGAGGCTGAGTCTTGGCCGTTGGGGTCCGCGCATGGCTGGAGGAGGTCCGAGTTCGGGGCGGCGCCTCTCCATCGTTCGTTGATGAGGCTGAGCCTTGGCCGTTGGGGTCCGCGCATGGCTGGAGGAGGTCCGAGTTCGGGGCGTCGCCTCTCCATCTGGGGTGCAGAGGGCTCTTGGTGCGGCATCGCCATGTCGGTCGGGTGGGCGTCGAAGGTGCTTTTCGTACGGCGATACCCCGAACTCGGACCACCTCCAGCCTTTCTTGCGCTCTGCTCATTGCGGGGGGTGACCCCGCTCCGAAGCGCTGGGGGGCATCCGCGGTGGGGAGCTCGGGGTCGTTGATGAGGCTGAGTCTTGGCCGTTGGGGTCCGCGCATGGCTGGAGGAGGTCCGAGTTCGGGGCGTCGCCTCTCCATCTGGGGTGCAGAAGGCTCTTGGTGGGAAACCCCCATGTCGGTCGGGTGGGCGTCGAAGGTGCTTTTCGTACGGCGATACCCCGAACTCGGACCACCTCCAGCCTTTCTTGCGCTCTGCTCATTGCGGGGGGGACCCCGCTCCGAAGCGCTGGGGGGCATCTCGGCGGCCGTGCGTGGCAAAGTTGCAGACGCTTGGGGGCGCTAAAGGAGCCCCCTTTTAGGGGGCCACGGAGACCACGGCGAAGCTCATACCAGCCCACCGAGGGAGGGAGCGCAGCGACCGAGCGACCGGCCGCTTGCGGCCGTGCGTGGCAGAGTCGCAGATAGTCGGGGGGGTCTAAAGGAGCCGGGTCTAAAGGTAGCTCTCGTAGACTCGGTGGGTCAGGTTGAGCTCGAGCGGCCCGTCGGCGGCGGCGCAGCGCACGAAGTCCCAGGCGTTCGGCGTCGCAACGTTCACGCCGCTGCCATCGACTGCGTGGGTGCCGGGGTCCCACTCGATGAAGTTGATGTCGTCGAGGAACAGCTCGCCGTCGCCGCCGCCGGCCGGGGGGTAGTGACGGAAGTAGACCTTGAGCTTGTCGGCGTTGGCGGGGGCCGTGACGTCGATCGTGAACCGCGACCAGTCGAAGTCGCCGTCGAAGTTCTGGTACTGGATCGTGTGGGAGATTGTGGAGCCGCTGCTGGTCATCCAGAGCACGGTCACGCTGAACTCGCCGGCGTTCTCGCCCTTGTGCCAGCCGCTGATCGTCATGTCGCGGCCCGCGTTGATCTCGAGGCTGTTGCCCATCCACAGGCTCGTGCGGCTGGAGTAGGAGTCCTTGCGCAGGAGCACGGCCGCGCCGGTGCCCGTGTGGGTCTCGCTGCCCTGGATGTAGCGGCTGCTCGACTGGACCCACAGATCGCCCTCGAGGTAGGCGTTGTCGACGTCTGGGTCCTCGAAGTCCCCGATCCCGAGCAGATCGCGGCCGAGCTCGCAGGTCGCGGGGGCGTCGCTCGACAGGGCCGCGAGCGCGTCGGTGCTGGTGTAGGGATCGAGGGTCACGAGGCCGGTCGAGCCGTCGACGACGTCGACGTCGCGAGCGTCGAGGAGATCCGTGGTCAAGACCTCGCTCTCGTCAGCGGCGACGACCAGGCGGCCGCCCTCGGCGAAGACGACGGCGCGATCGAAGCCGCTGACCGAAGCCTCGGCGGTCGACAGGTGCGCGACGTGGCGGCCCATGTCGGCGAGCCCGGCACCGACGAGGGGGCGCGGGGCGTAGTCGTCGAGGCGGACCGGGGCGAGCCGAACGCGCTCGACGGCGGGGCCGCTGGGGCCCTCGGCGATGTCGACGATCGCGAGGTAGGACCGAAAGGTCTCGTAGATCTCCTGGTCGAACACGATGTTGCCGAGCGAGCCGAACACGAAGCGCGGTCCGTCGCCCGCGTCGATGACCGAGACCCCGTGGGTCACGTGGGGGTGATGGGCGACGACCAAGCCCGCGCCGTGCTCGACGACCCGCTCGAAGTCCGTGTGCATGCCCGAGCTCTGGGTGAGGGCGTACTCGGTGCCGCCGTGGATGACCGGGATCGCAAACCGGCCCGCGGCGACCTCGGCGTCGACAAAGGCGTCGAGCTCGGACGAGAACGAAGGCAGCGCCCCGCCCTTGAGCGGGGCGGGCCGGGTCACGACCTGCAGCTCGGTCCCGCCGTAGCTGTAGCCGATGAAATTCGAGAAGCCCTGAAGCGAGACCTCGACGCCGTTGATGTTGGGGCGGTGGACGGCGGCGCGGGTGCTGTCGGGGTCCATGCCCGCCCCGTAGGCGGGGAGGCCGATCGTGTCGAGGTGAAACAGGGTCTCGGCCAGGCCGAGATCGAGGTGGTCGTAGATGTGGTTGTTGCCGAGGCTGACCGAGTCGACCCCAACGCCCGGGAGCTCGGCGGCGCTCTCGGAGTGCGCGGCGAACACGTAGCTCTTGCTGGGGTGCGGCGTCGAGAGGTCGTCGGTCACCGGGGTCTCGAGGTTGATCGCCGTGTGATCGTCGGCCTCGAGCAGCGGCTCGATGTAGCGAAACAGCGCCTCGGTGTCTGACTCGAGGCTCTCGAGGTGGAGCAGACCGTCGTCGAACATCCGCCGGTCGAACATCGTGTCGCCCGCGAAGGTCATGCGCGCGCGGCCAAATTGCTCGGCCACGAGCTCGATGTCGCCGAATTCCACGGTGGTTTCGCCGAGCTCGACCTGAAGGTTGACCGGCAAGATCTCGCTGTAGTAGCCGGGCATGCTGACCTCGAGCAGCGCGTTGCGGCGCTCGAGGCCGTTGAGCTCGAAGTCGCCCCCGCTCCACGCCATCGTCGCTTCGCCGTCGTTGGCGATGTTGTCACCCCACGCGATCAAGCGCAGCTGCGCGCCCTCGACCGGCAGGCCCTCGCTGTCGACGACGCGGCCGTGGAGCGCGATCGGCGTGGCCAAGACCAGATCCTGGTAGGCTTGTTCCTCGTCGTCGAATTGGTACGCGTGAACCAGCGGGGCGGCGATCACGGAGGTGAGGGCAGCTGCGGTCAAGCCGATCCAGAAGGGGCAGCTGTGGGGGTAACGAGCGAAAATTGACATGTCGACAATATTTGGAGGTGTTCTGGATTGCTACTGAAACACCCTCCATCCTCAATCAACGATTACCATGGTCTGACCTTTTTTGAATAGTGTGTAGTTTTCATCATGTAAGTGTGCGAAAACGCTGGGGCGCTACGCCACAGTCACGTGGTACTATGCAAATAGTTTGAGGTTTGATGAAATAGGCTGAATGTGGGCGATGACATTACACGCGCGCACATTCCCACATAACAGTCTTGGAGACGATAAAGACAGCCTCGAGGCCGAGTCAGGTCGCGAGTTCCTGCTACCCTCGGCCGCAAGTGACGAGCGAGCACGTTCACATTGCGATCGTCGGCGCGGGGTTCTCGGGGCTCGGCGCGGCCATACGCCTCCGCCAGGCCGGCATCCACGAGTTCGTGATCCTCGAGCGCGACGAGGAGATCGGCGGGGTCTGGCGCGACAACCTCTATCCGGGCTGCGCCTGCGACGTCGAGTCGCCGCTCTATAGCTTCTCGTTCGCGCCGAACCCGGGCTGGTCGCGGATGTACTCCCCGCAGGCGGAGATCCTCGCCTATCTCCGGCGCTGCGCCGACGAACACGGGGTCCGCGCGCACTTGCGCCTTGGCCACGCGGTCAGCGAGGCGGTGTGGGATCCTGACCACAGGCGCTGGGCGCTCGAGACCTCGCGCGGACGCTTCACCGCCGACGTGCTGATCGCCGGGACGGGCGGGTTGAGCGAGCCGCGCGTGCCCGAGCTGCGCGGGCGCGAGCGCTTCGAGGGCCGCGCGTTTCACTCGGCGCGCTGGGACGCGGAGGCGCCGCTGAGCGGTCGCGTCGCGGTCGTCGGGACCGGGGCCTCGGCGGTCCAGATCGTGCCCAACATCGTCGACCGGGTCGGGCAGCTCAAGCTGTTTCAGCGGACCCCCGCGTGGGTGGTCCCGCGCAAGGATCGGGCCTTTAGCAGGCTCGAGCAGCGGATGTTCGCGCTCGCGCCCTTCACCCAGCGGATGCTGCGGGCGCAGCTGTACCTGCGTCACGAGAGCTTCCTGCTCGGGTTTCGCAACCCCGCGCTGATGAGGCTCGTCCAGCGTCGGGCGCTGCGCTACCTCGCCGACCAGGTCCCCGACCGCGAGCTGCGCGCGCGCCTGCGGCCCAACTTCACCTTGGGGTGCAAGCGCATCCTGGTCTCGGACGACTACTACCCGGCGCTCACCCGAGACAAGGTCGAGGTCGTCAGCGCGGGGGTCCGCGAGGTCGTGGGCTCGGGCCTCGTCGACACCGAGGGCCGGACCCACGAGGTGGACACGATCATCTGGGCGACCGGCTTCGAGGTCGCCGAGCCGCCCTTCGCCCGCTACGTGCGCGGGCGCAGCGGCGACAGCCTCGCGCAGGTCTGGCGCGGCAGCCCCAAGGCCTACCTCGGGACCACGGTCGCGGGCTTCCCCAACCTGTTCTTGCTGACCGGGCCGAACACGGGGCTCGGTCACAGCTCGATGCTCCTGATGATCGAGGCCCAGCTCGAGCTGATCCTCGGGGCCGTGCGCGAGCTTGGCCGCGGGGCGGTCACGATCGAGCCGGATCCGCAGGTCCAGGCCCGCTTCGTCGAGGAGATCGAGCGCGGCGGTGCGGGCACGGTGTGGACGGCCGGGGGCTGCTCGAGCTGGTACCTCGACGGGACCGGGCGCAACTCCACGCTGTGGCCGTGGTCAACCTTCTCGTACATGCGCCGGGCGAAGTTCGAGCGCGGCGACTACGTGATTGAGGACGCATGATCACCCTCGACAACATCTCCAAGCGCTACGGCTCGCAGCTGCTCTACGTCGACGCCTCGATGAGCGTGTTCCGGGGCGAGAAGATCGGGCTCGTCGGGCCCAACGGCGCGGGCAAGTCGACGATCTTCCGGTTGATCGTCGGCGAGGACGAGCCCGATGAGGGCGCGGTCTCGGTCGAGCGGGGCCTGACGATCGGCTACTTCGATCAGGACGTCGGCGAGCTCTCGGGCTGCTCGGTCCTGCGCGCGACGATGGCCGGGGCCGGCGAGGTCTCGGCCCTCGCGACCGAGCTCGCCGCGCTCGAGCAGGCCATGGCCGACCCCGCCCGCGGCGACGAGCTCGAGGCCCTCGTCGAGCGCTACGGCGAGGTTCAGCCCCGCTACGACGCGCTCGGCGGCTACGAGCTCGAGCCGCGCGCGCACGCGATCCTGGCCGGGCTCGGCTTCGAGGCCGATCGCGTCGCCGCCGACGTCGGTGAGCTCTCGGGCGGCTGGAAGATGCGCGTGGCCCTCGCGCGGATCCTGCTCATGGGCCCCGACGTCCTGCTGCTCGACGAGCCGACCAACCACCTCGACATCGAGTCGATCCTGTGGCTCGAGGGCTTCTTGCGCGAGTTCTCGGGCGCGGTCGTGATGACCTCGCACGACCGTGAGCTGCTCAACCGCCTCGTGACCAAGATCGTCGAGATCGACGGCGGCGAGCTCACGACCTACACGGGCGACTTCGACTTCTACGAGCAGCAGCGCGAGCTCGCGGCGGCCCAGCACGAGGCCCAGTACGCGCGCCAGGAGGCCGCGCTGGCCAAGGAGCGGGCGTTCATCGCTCGCTTCGCCGCGCGGGCCAGCCACGCCGCCCAGGTCCAGTCGCGGGTCAAGAAGCTCGACAAGATCGAGAAGCTCGATCCGCCGCGCCGCCGCAAGATCGTCGACTTCGAGTTCCCCAAGCCGCCGCGCTCGGGCAACGACGTCGTCCGCTTCGAGGGCGTCGACAAGCGCTACGGGGCCAAGGTGATCTACGAGGGCTTCTCGCTGACCGTGCGTCGGCTCGAGCGCTGGGCGATCATGGGCATCAACGGGGCCGGCAAGTCGACGCTGCTCAAGCTGATCGCCGGGCGCACCCAGGCTGACGCGGGCAGCGTGACGATCGGCGCGAGCGTGACCCTCGGCTACTACGCCCAGCACGCGATGGAGCTGCTCGACCCGACCCAGACCGTGCTCGAGGCGCTGCAGGTCGAGCACCCCCGGGCCTCGCAGGGCTCGCTGCGCAACCTCCTGGGCGCGTTCGGGTTCTCGGGCGACGACGTCGACAAGCCCTGCCGCGTGCTCTCGGGCGGCGAGAAGGCCCGGGTCGCGCTGGCCAAGATGCTCTACGTGCCGCCAAACTTCCTGGTCCTCGACGAGCCGAGCAACCACCTCGATCTCGACACCAAGCAGATGTTGGTCCGGGCGCTGAAAGACTTCGAGGGCACGATGGTGTTCGTGTCGCACGACCGGGCCTTCTTGGCCCAGCTGTCCAACCGCGTGTTGGAGATCGGCCCCGAGGGCGCGCGGAGCTACGGCGGCGGGTACCTCGAGTACGTCGCGCAGACCAGGCGCGAGGCGCCGGGCGCACGCTGAGATCGGCGAGAGTTGCACGAGTAGCCACGGCGCCCAGATTTGCCTAACGTCGAGCAGGTGACCGCCCGACGCCCGCTGATCATCGTGGCCGCGCTGCTGCTCGCGCCGGCCCTCGCCTGTGAGCCGGACGCGGCCAAGGACAGGGCCAAGGACAGGGCCAAGGAGGTCGGTGAGCAGGCCAAGGACAAGGCGGGCGAGCTCGCCGAGGACGCGGTCGACAAGAGCAAGGAGCTGTGGGCCGAGCGCAACGGCGAGCTCAGCGAGGGGGCCAAGAGCATCTTCGCCAAGGGCGCGAGCGCCTCGGGCGAGGGCGTCGAGGCGCTGCTGAGCAAGGGCCAGCAGGTCGCGCCGGTCGCCGTCGAGATCGGCAAGTCGCTCCAGTCGATGATCGACAGCGACGTCGACATCGAGCCGATTGTCCAGAAGCTCGACGATGACGACGCGCAGGCGCAGCTCGACCTGCGCATCAAGGACATGCCCCGGGTCGAGACGATCGACGGCGTCGACGTGGGGTTCAAGGACGTGACCCAGTGGGACTCGGGCGGGCGCGAGACCGAGTCGGCCTACCTGATTTTATGGCGAGCCGACGAGCGCCTCCTCGGCCTGGTCTACCGCTCGCGCAAGCGGATCAACATCGACAAGATGGTCGAAGAGGCGCCGCACCTGCTGAGCCTCGCGCAGGGGGTGCTGTGAGCCTCGAACGCCGACTGCTGCGTCAGATCTCGCGCCTGAACCGGCGGTTCACGCTGATCGAGCCCGGCGACAAGATCATGGTTGCGATCTCGGGCGGCAAGGACTCGTGGGCCATGCTCCACCTCCTGCGCGCCTACGCGCGGATGCTGCCCTTCGACTACGAGCTCGTCGCCGTCAACCTCGACCAGGGCCACCCCGGCTTCCCGGTCGAGGTCCTGCGCGAGCATCTCGACACCCACGGCTTCGCCCACCACCTCGTCGCGCGCGACACCGCGACGGTCGTCAAGGCCAACACCAAGCCGGGCAAGGCCTACTGCTCGCTGTGCTCGCGCCTGCGTCGCGGGATCTTGTACGACGTCGCCGCTTCGCTCGGCGCGACCAAGATCGCCCTCGGCCACCACCGCGACGACGTGATCGAGACCTTGCTGCTCAACATGTTCTACGCCGGTCAGCTCAAGGCGATGCCGGCCAAGCTGCGCTCCGACGACGGGCGCAACGTGATCATCCGGCCGCTCGCGAGCTGCGCCGAGGCCGAGATCGCCGCCTACGCGCAGGAGCAGGCGTTCCCGATCGTGCCCTGCGACCTGTGCGGCTCCCAGGCCCAGCTCAAGCGCCAGGAGGTCAAGCGCCTGCTCGCCACGCTCGAGCGCGACAACCCGCTGTTGCGCAAGAACCTGCTCGCCGCCGTCGGCAACGTCAAACCCTCGCACCTGTGGGATCCGGCGCTCGACCGCGCCGAGGGCGAGGACGAGCCCAACAAGGAGCTCGAGCCCGCGGGGGCCGAGCTCGTCTCGCTGAGGATCGAATGACAGCCTCCCAAACCATGACTCGTCGTCGGCTGCTGGTGGGCGCGCTCGGCATCGCGGGCCTGTTCGCGATCGGCTGCGGGGAGTCCTGCGCCTGCAACAACCCGGTGCCCGAGGCCGCCGAGGTCACGGTCTACGTCGTGCGCCACGCCGAAAAGCAGCAGCTGCCCGGCGACGCGATGGGTGCAAGGGACAAAGACCCGCCCTTGTCGCGCGAGGGGCAGCTGCGGGCGATGAGCCTGACCGAAGACATCCCCGTCAACGAGCTCGACGCCGTCTACGTGACCAAGACCAAGCGCAGCGAGGACACCGCCTCGGCCGTCGTCGCGCTGATCGGCGTCGATCCGATCCACTACCCCCCGCGCGACGTCGAGGGCCTCGTTCAGCGCCTGCGCAAGCGCCACGGACAGAGCGTCCTCGTGGTCGGACACTCGAACACGATCCCGCCGCTGCTGAAGGGCCTCGGGGTCGAGGACGCCGTCGCGATCCCCGAGGATCAGTACGGTGACCTGTGGGTCGTCAAGCTCGCCGGGGGCGAGGCCACGCTCGAGACCCGGAGCTTCGGCGAGTCGGCCGAGCGCTTCGACCCCGGGCGTTGAGCTCGGCGCCAGCGCGAGCCCGAGCCCCGCCCGCGTTCAGGCCGAGGGCTCGGCCGCGTCCGGCTCGGGCGGCCGCCGCCAGAACAAGGGCCGCTCGGTCACCGCTTCGTAGCGCTCGGCGTAGTCCGGGTGGATGGTCCCGAAGATGCGATCCCACCAGGTGAAGTAAGCGGCGAAGTTATAGGCGCCGTCTTCGTGGTGCATGTTGTGAAAGACCGAGGTCCCCAGGTACTTCCCGATGCGGCTGCGCGCGACCCAGCGAGGGAGGATCTCGAAGCCGAGGTGGACGTAGGCCTCGACGAAGGTGAAGAAGAACACGAACACCCACAAGACCACGCGGTTGATCGGCACCACGAGCAACACCAGCGGTAAGTACAGCCCGAGGATCAGGGCCTCGAGGATCGCAAAGCTGTAGCCGGCCAGCGGCGAGGGCTGGGCCGGAGCGAGGTCGCGACGTCGGCGCGGTCGAGCTCCTGCGCGCGAGCGTCGAGCTCGCCGACGCCCAGGTCGAGGCAGCCCGCGAGCACGCGATCAAGGCCAAGGTGATCTGCGAGGTCGAGCTGCTCGAGGCCGGGGAGGGGGGCGATCCCGAGCTGCTCCGGTCGAACCGGCTCGACCTCGGCGACGCGCTCGTGATGCGGGCCGGGCCCGATGACCGCGCGCGGGCGGCGTCGGTCTACGAGGCCGCGCTGGTCGGCTGTGGGGCGGACCCGTCGCTGTGCTCGATCCTCGCAGCGAAGCTCGCGCAGGCGCGCAGTCATTGACCGAACGGCCGTCCCGCGCCACGATGCTGGTATGCAGTGGCCCCGGCGCGCGGAGGATCAATGAGCAGCGATCACGACGGTGGCGTGGGTGAAGCTCCGACAGCCGACCCGGGCGAGGGGGCGATCGCCTTTGTCGACGCGGCGACACGAGTCAGCCGCCCGAGCGCATTTGATGGCTGGTACTACAAGATCGAAGACACGATCGGGCAGGGCACGATCGGGATGGGCGTGTGCTTCATCGTCTTCATGGTGATCTTGCTGGCGGCGATGTGGTTCAGCCCGATTTGAGCTCGGCCCGCCGTCGACACGCGGCCGCCGTCTCTTCGTCGTCGCGGGCCGTGAACACCTGGGCCAGACGCTCCCAATCTTTGGCCTCGAGCGTCAGGTGTTCGCGCTCGAGCTCGTCGACCTCGCGGTAAATTTTGCCGGCCAGGCGGTTCATGCCGCCGTGGAGCGCGAGCGAGATCGCCGAGGCGGCGGCCTTGCGACGCTCGCTCTCGTGCCCCTCCTCGCCCGCGAGGATCCGGGCGATCTCGGCCGGGACGGCGGGCGAGCGCGGGTGCTCTTCAGCCAGGGCGCGGAGCTTGGCCAGCGCGCCGTCGAGGTCGCCGCCCTTGAAGCGACTGCGAGCCTTGGCGATCTCTCCGAGGAGGCCGCCGCTGAGCTCGAGCTTGGTGTACGAGCCGCTGGCGCTGGCCGTCATCAGCGCCGACAACACTTGCATGGCTTGATCAGGCGGAAGCTCGCGGACGTCGGGCGCCGGCGGATCGGCGAGGCGCTCGGCCGAGGCCCGGACCCGGATGATCGTGAACGCCAGGGCACCGATCGCCGCGCCGATCAGCACGCCGAGGAGGCCGCCGAGGGGCCCCGCGTAGCTCCAGCCCAACAAGCTGCCGCCGCCGAGGGAGATGACGACCAGCGTGATGGCGAGCGCCGCCGGGCGCCCGCGCAGCTCGAACGCGTCTCCTCGTTCATGCTCGTCCATGCCCGGTCAATGTAGTCGATCGCCTGGGGTCCTCGAAAGCACCGATTGGCTGGCGCCTGCGGACGTGGCCGTGCGAGCATGGTCGACATGCGTTTTCGCGCCGGTCGCCTCGGAGCCCTCAGAGCCCTCGCTGGGGTCGGGTCCCTCGCGCTGCTCCTCGGCCCGGCGTCGGCCCAGGCCTCGGGGCTCGACGTGCCCCAGATCGGCACGACCTTCTCGAGCCCGACGACCAACGACGCCGCCGCGCTGTACTGGAACCCGGCGATGCTCGGCTTCTCCGAGCGGGGCGAGGTCATGCTGACCCTCGGGGTCGTGGCCGGCGCGGTCGGCTACCAGCGCGATCGCCTCGGCGTCTACCAGCTCGAGGACTCGCTCGAGTTCGCCGAGCCGATCGATCCAGCCTACCTCGACGCGAGCAAGACCGGCGCCTACCCCAAGGTCAGCTCGCCGATCTTTTCGCCCAACTTTGGGACCTTCGTGTCGGCCCCGGTCATCAAAGACCGCCTGACCCTCGGGTTCGGCGCCTACGTGCCCTACGCCGCGCCGCTGAGCTTCGCCGAGGACGGGCCCCAGCGCTTCGCCCTCCAGGATGTGTTCATCGCGGTCGCGCGGGTCTCGGCCGGGCTCGGGGTCAAGGTTCACGATCGGGTCTCGCTCGGCGCGAGTGGGTCTTACGTGTTCGGTGTCGCGGCGCTCAAACGGATCCAAGACTTCGCCGCGGTGCCCGTGTTCGGCGACGCGCTCGAGAACCCGCCGATCAACCAGCCCAATGACTTTGGCGACGACGCGCCGTCGACCGTCCGCGAGCTGTCGGTGCTCGCGCGGCCCTTCGCGCTGACCGACGCCTACTCGCACAACGCCACCTTCAACGTCGCGCTCGCCGCCAACCCGATCGACCCGCTGTGGCTCGGGCTGACCTACGACCACGGCTCGCGGCTGAACTTCAACGGCCAGTTTCAGCTCGACATGGACGACGAGTTCTTCACCCAGGACCTCGCCGGTCAGGGGCTGTCGTTCCCGCCGCTGGTCACGGGCGACGCCAAGCTCAGCTTTCGCCTGGCCAAGCGGATCATGCTCGGCGTCGCCTACGACATCAGCGAGCGCCTCCGCGTCGACGGCAATTTCGCCTACGTGTTCTGGTCGGATCTCGACGCCTTCGAGATCACCCTCGACTCGCCCGATCTCGCCCAGCCCGCGATCGGGCTCCCGGCCAAGACCACGGTCGCCCTGCGCCGCGACTGGAAGGGCACCGTCCACGCCGAGCTCAGCGTCCGCGCGAGCGTGGGCGCCCGCGAGCGCGTGCGGCTGTCGGGCACCGTCGGCTATCACTCGGGCGCGAGCCCCGACGCGACCGTCGACGTGGCCTCACCCGACGGCCACCGCCTGCTCGGGGCCCTCGGCGTCGCCGTGCAGATCAACGAGCGGATCGGCGTTCTCGCCGATGGCGAGGTCCAGGGCATCTTGCCGCGCACGGTCACCAGCTCGGCCTTCGACCTCGGCAACGGCACCTACGAGATGGTCCTCGGCGGCGTGCACTTGCACCTGGTCGTCAAGTTCGGCAAGGGCGGCAAGGTGCTCGGGGCCAAGGCCGAGGCGGCGCCGGAGCCGGCCGCGGAGTGACCCGTGAGCGAGACCGAGCAGTGGTCCGTCAAGAACGGACATTGCTCCGCATCTTTGCGAGCGGCGCTCACCGCGCTGCGCTGACTCTTCCGTGACCCGACTCTGAATCTGGCCCCGAACCAGCCTTCAGGGGTGGTAAGTTGGGTCGTCCAGGAGTTTGTCGCTTTGCACCTACCTCGCTCGTTTCGTCTCGGATCTCCACTGGTCTCGCTCTGCTTGCTGACCCCGGCCTGTGGTGACGACGACGTCGGAGGCGGGAGCGCAGACCTGGGGGAGGAGGGCGCGGGCACGGGCGAGACCGGGGGCGAGACCGAGGGCTCGGAGGGCGAGGGCGAGTTCGGCCCCGAGACCGAGCTGACCTTGCGCATCAACGACGAGGCGCCGCCGGACCTGGTCCTGCAGATGGGCCGCGACGAGGTCGCGGAGCTGTTCGGCGAGGTCGCCAGCGAGATCGAGCTGCTCGAGCTCGACTCGACCCCGCTGCTGACCAACACCCTCAACGCGATCAAGTACGCGTGCGGCGACGACTGGGAGCTCGACAGCGAGGACCCCAACCACGACTGCTCGCAGACGGCGCTCGGTCAGAGCTTCGGCGGCGGCAACTGGCAGACCTCGCCCGAGTTCTCGATGGTCCGGATCCTGACGATGACCCCGGCCAACTCGGTCGTCAAAGGCACGAGCCTCGAGAGCGTGCAGGGCCTGACCGACTTCCTCGCCCTGTTCACGGGCGGCTTCTCCGAGCTGATGGCCGAGTCGCTGAAGATCCCCGTGAACGAGGAATTCCTCGACACCGAGTCGGTCGTCGCCTCGCTCAAGGTCAACCTGCTCGCGACCCACCCCGAGATCTCGGACGAGGGCAAGATCACCGTGACCTTGCAGGACGCGCTCGAAGACATGGCCACGATGGCGACCCGGCTCGGGCCCGTCGGCGATCACCCGGGCGTGCTCGTGCCCGACTACCCGACCCACGGCGAGGTCTTTGGCCCCGACTTCGAGATGAAGGTCACCGCCGCGTCGAACCTCCGGGTGCTCGACGGCGCCGACCTCTCGGCCGGCAAGGACTTCATCTCGGTCATCGCCGACGTGACCGGGCCGAGCTACGACGACGAGGCCGAGTTCGACTTCAACGACCCCGACAAGTTCTCGATGACCGGGCTGGCGTCCAACCCGAGCCTCGACCTGCGCTTTGCGATCTCCGAGCACCCGGGCTTCGTCGTCTCGTGCACCGAAGACATCAGCCCGGCCTGTGTCAACAACGCCCCGGACCTGCCGATCGGCGACAGCCTCGTCTGGACCCTCGATCCCTGGGACCTCGAGTACATGGTCGCCTACGCGGGCCGGCTCCGCTACGGCGGGCTCGAGAGCGTCGTGACCAAGCTGTTCACCGACGTGGTCGAGGTCGGCCAAGACGGCAACCCGGGCGGCTGGGCGGTGTTCAACGTGCCGCTCGGCTGGCTGTTTGGCGAGCCGCCCGCGCAGTACGTGTGGGAGATGATCAACGAGGTCGCCCAGCACGATCTGCACCACCTCGATCCAGACGGCCCCGCGACCTTCGAGGAGGGCGCCGCGAACGTCGAGTTCACCCTCGACGACATCCCCTGCGGCCTCACGGGCGAGCAGGCCGAGGCCGCGGTCCGGCCCTTCCTTCAGGCCCAGGCCTCCGACATCGCCGGCTACCTGCTCGGCAACTACAAGCAAAACAGCGGCCCCGTCGACTTTTACTTCCGCCGGGCCGAAGACGGCGCGCCCTACCTGTTTTGGGTCGCGCCCGAGGACCTGCTCGACGGGCTGGACTACGGCTGGGACACGCCAGGCTTCTTCGCCGACGCGGCGCTGACCACCAAGCTGTCGGCGACCGAGCTCCCCGGCGTCGGCGACTCGAGCCACGAGAAGCTGCGGATCGAGCCGGGCGAGACCACCGTCTACGCGGCCGACGACGAGGGCGCCTCCTACCGAATTCGGATCGTCGCGCCCGCGGGGGACCCGAGCGAGATCACGGCCTACGTCGCCAAGCGGACCAACTGAGCCAACTCGATCATGCACGCCCCTCGCTTCGCTCTGCTCGGCACCCTCTCGTTCGGCCTGTTCGCCACGGGCTGCATCGAGCCGCTCGAGCTCGAGCCGCCCGCGCCCGCGCCCGAGCTCTCGGTCAGCGAGACCCGCCACATCGAGCTTCGCTACCTCCGCTTCGACGTCGAGGGCTTCGAGCAGCACCTGAGCCTCGACGATCTGCGCGCGCTGCCGCAGTCGACCCTCGACGGGGTCTGGCTCCTCGATCTCGAGCTGACCCCGCTGGTCCAAAACGCGCTCACGCAGCTCAAGCAGCTGCCCGCCGACGAGGTCGTGGAGCTGCCGCTCCCGGCCCAGAACATGCGCACGCTGCTCAACATCACGCCCGACAACGTCGACCTCTCGGGGACCTCGCTCGACGAGCTGATCGGCCTGTCGTCGGCCGTCGGCCTGCCCCCGGCCAAGGCCCTCGGCGACATCTTCGAGATCGGCGTGACCGATAATTTCATCCCGATCGAGGCCAACACCCAGGCCGTGGTCGAGGGCCTGATCGGCAGCCACCCGGCCACGCAGCTGCGCGAGGGCCCGGTCGACGCCGAGCACCCCGAGGGGCTGTGGCCGGTCGCGCCCAACTCGCTGCCGATCACCCTCGGCGACGTGGTCTCCAACTTCGACGATCTCTCGGCCCGCTTTGGCCCGATCGAGACCGAGTTTGGCATGCACCCGGGCTTCATCGAGGAGGCGGCCGGGCTGTCGGTGGTCGAGGACGAGTTCGAGATGACCGTCAAGGTCAACCTCAACGCCTTGCCCTACAAGGGCGCCGACCTGACCGATCTCAGCGGCGCCAGCGTCAACAGCATCGCCAGCCAGATCGCCACGGTGTTCCCGGTCGAGGATCCCGACTGGATGCGCGTCGAGGGCCTGGTCCCGAGCCCGTCGATCTCGCTGATGACGGTGGTCATGGTCGAGAACGATCAGTTCATCGCCAGCGGCACCGCCAAAGATCCGCTGCCAGGGGGCAACTCGCCGGCCTGGGAGCTGCCGCCGTGGGAGTTTGAGCGGGTCGTGGCCGAGATGACCATGCTCGCGGCGAAGAGCATCTCGGACCACTGCACCGAGTACGAGCTCGGGACCGGCGTCCAGGCGTTCTCGGCCTGCATCGACGCCAGCCACTGGGTCGAGTTCGAGACCTTCAACGACGTCGGCAACCCACCCCCGCCGAGCTACGCCTGGGACGTGGTCCTCGAGCTCGCGCAGGTCCGGCTCCACGACGGCGGGCTCAAAGAGGGCGACGCGGACATCGCGTTCACGCTGACCGACGTACCCCTCGGGGTCGAGGCCGACGAGATCGTCGACGAGATCCGGGCCAACATGGCCGCCGACCCCCTCGCGCTCCAGGAGCTCGCCGAGAACCTGAGCGCCAACACCGAGGGCTTCGCCGATTTCTACTACTGGAAGCCCGCGCCCGGCGGCCCGGTCGAGTGGGAGGGGGACTGGCTGTTCTTCGTCACCGCCGACGACATCCCGGTCGACGACAGCGGGCCCGCGCGGGCCTACGGCTACGAGAACCCGGGCTTCTTCGCCGACGAGGGCCTGAGCCAGAAGCTGTCGAGCACCGCCGAGGTCGACGGCGACGACTCCCACGAGAAGCTCCGGATCCAGGCCGGGGACACGGTCTACACCGAAGATGACGCGGGGCGGGTCTATCGCATCGACGTCACCGACAAGCCCAGCCCCAACCGCGTGGGTCTCGACGTGACCAGGGTCAGGTGAGCGCGAGCGCCCGGGCGCGGACGCAAGGCCGGGGTCGCGGTACCCTTGGCCGATGCCGAAGGACCGCGCCGACCTGCCCCCGTCCGACGAGTCGACCGCCGCGATCGAGGACGAGCTGAGCGCGTCCTACGACAGCGGCGGGCTCCGCAAGCTCAACCGTGGCGAGGTCAAGGAGGTGCTCGCGCGCCTCGCCTCGGAGCCGCTGCGCCTGCGCTCGGACAACCTCGTGCCCCGACCGTGGGGCGGGCGCGGGCTGATCGCCTACAAGGGCCTCGAGGGCGCGACGCGTCCCGGTCGCCACGGCGAGTCGTTTGAGGTCGCGGCCTTCCCCGCCGACCCCGAGGCCGCGCGCTACCCGAGCATCGTCGAGTTTGGCGACGGCTCGTCGATGCGCCTGAGCGAGCTGCTCGGGCGCGCGGGCGAGACCGTGCTCGGGCCGGGCTTCTTCGCGGCCTACGGGCCCAACATCCCGCTGCTGCCCAAATTCCTCGACATCGAGGGCTTGCTCTCGGTCCAGAGCCACCCGGCGGGCAACCCCGAGGCCTACGTGATCATCGACTGCGAGCCCGGGGCGACCCTGCAGATCGGTTTTGCTCGTGACGTCGATCCCGAGCGCATGGCCGAGGCGCTCCGAGCAGGTCGCGGCGATCAGGAGCGCCTCGCCTCGCTGCTGTGGGTGTCCGAGGAGCACTACGCTCCGATGTTCGCCGAGCTGCTCGGCACGCCCGACGCGGCCCGGCGCCTCGGCGAGCGCCTCGGGCCGATGCTGCGCAGGGCCGAGGCGCGCCCGGAGCTGCTCGAGGTCCTCACGCGCCTCGACGCCTGCTACCGCGAGACCCTCGCCGCGCTCAACACGATCGAGGTCGCGCCGGGCATGGTCCTGTTCAACGCCGACCCGCCCGGCGCCACGGCCGAGCGCACGCCCTCGGCCCAGGTTCACTGCCTCGGCAACCCCGAGGGCCGCGCGCTGCTGCTGCTCGAGGTCCGCCGGCCCGGGCCCACGCATCGGGCCTGGGATCACGTCCGCTTCCCGCTGCGCGAGCTCGACATCGACGCGGCCTTCGCGGCGATGAGCTGCGCGGCCACGCGGCCCGAGGACTTCGTGGTCGAGGCCCGCCCGGTCGAGCGACGGCCAGGCGTGTTTCGCTCGGTCGAGTGCCCCGCGTTCATCATCGATCACCTGCGGCCGCGGCCGGGCCTGTCGGTCCACGCCGCCGCCGAGGGGCTCCCGACCACGGTCCACGGGATCCGGGGCTCGGCCCGGCTGTTCGGGCCCAAGGATCGGAGCTGGGGGATCCTCCGCGCGGGCGAGTCGATGGTGCTGCCGGCCGGAGTCGGCGGCCTCCGCCTCGACGCCCAGACGCCCGACGCCGAGTTCGTCCAGGTCACGATCCCGCTGCCGCCGCCGGTCGAGGCCGAGCTCCTCGAAGACCCGCCGATCGAAGCCAAGCGCGACAACCTCGGGCACATGCGTGGGCTGGTCGAGGAGTCCCGGGGGCCGACGCAGGTCCTCGCGATCGTCAACGGCGGCGACGGTCCGCAGCTGTGCGCGCGGCTGCGGGACCTGGCGTCCGCGATCTTCCGGGCCGAGGGCGACACGCAGATCTACGCCCACGAAGAGCCCAGGCGTCGCGGCCAGCTCCTCGGCCTCCTCGACGCCCTCCGAGGCCAGCGCGAGCAGCACGGCGGCCTCGACCAGGGTCGCGTCGCGCTGGGCATCATGCTCCCGGGCAAGGGCACGCGCTCGAGCCCGCTGACCCAGCGCCTGCACGGCATCAAGCCGCTGTTCCCGATGCCCGTGCGGGCTCAGGGCGGCCTCGGCCCCGTGTGGCTCGACGGCGCGACGGCCTCGCTGTGGAGCTGGACCCTGATCGCGGCCACGCTCGAGCGCCAGGGCTTTCGCGGGGTCGCGTGGAAGTGGGGCGACGAGGTCCAGATCGCCGGGCGCCGGCTGTCGGCGATCGACTACGATCTGTCCGACGTCGACGCCGTCCGCTTCGGCGCGCGGATGGAGCTCAGCGAGGATATCGCCCGCAACAAGGAGCTGCTCTTGGTCGACCCCGAGACCGGCGAGCTGGTCGTCCAGCTCCGTCGGCGCGAGCGCGGCGAGCTGCTCGAGCGGATCCGCGGGTACGCGAGCGGGCCTCGGCTCGACCGCCTCGTCCACATTGGCAGCCCGGCCTTCTCGCATCTGTTCCTGCGCCACGCCGCCCAGGTGTTCGCCGACTGCGAGGGCTGGCTCGACGTCGACGGCTACCTGTTCGAGGCCCTGACCCACGATGCGGACGCGTGGGCGGCCGAGCTCGCCCGCGACCCTGGGCTCGCGGCGGTGCTCGAGCAGTGCCCCGACTTCTACGCCCGCGTGCGCGAGCTTCGGCGCCGGATCGAGGCCGAGCGCGGCCACCCGCTGCGGATCGCCGTGCTCGACTTTGGCTCCGATCCCTACTGGGGCGACGTCGGTCAGCTGGCCAAGGCCCGCGAGGTCTGGGCCGCGCTCGCGGGGGAGGGCGAGGCGGCCGCGTTCGCGCGGGTCCTCGCGGGCCTCGACGCGGTCGAGACCGACCGCCACGGGAACTACCTGCTCGGTCAGTCGCGCGTGCCCGACGACGGCAGCGTGCGCGGGTGCGTGGTCATCGAGTCGATCGTCGATCGCGGTCGCGCCGAGGGGGCCGTGCTCCTGCGCTCGAGCCTCGGCCTCGCCGGGCTCGAGCGCGGCTCGGTCGCGATTGACTGTCACGTCGACGCGCTCCGCCTCGGTCGTGACAGCCTCGCCTTTGGCTCGATCGGCGAGTACCTGCGCGTGCCCGACGAGCAGGTCCACACCAGCATCGTCGCCGACCCGCTCGCCGAGGATGTGCGGGTCGAGAGCTGGTTCGCGGCCATGGGCGAGAGCCCGGGCGAGGGGGCGAACTACGAGCAGCCGCGCTACGGCAACCCGTGCAGCTTCGCCGACAAGTTCGCGCAGATGCGTCAGCGCGAGGTCGAGCCGGCCGAGATCGAGGCGCGGATCGAGGCCCTCGCGCGGCGCTACGGGGCCAAGGGGTAGCTCAGCGACCGCGGCGCTCCAGTTGCCTGAGCTCGGTGCATTGTTTGCTGTGGGACGCTCGCGCGCTCGGAGGGATCATCCCGCCGACATGGGGGCCAAGAAACGACACGTCTACGCTCTGTTCGAGGACCGCGAGGCGGCGGAGGCCGCGTTCGAGGAGGTTCAGCAGCGAGGTTGCCGAGGCGAGCATTGCAGCGCCTTGATGCAGCGAGACCTGCTCGACGACGAAGAGCTGACGATGAGCGAGACGGCCGCCAAGGAGGGGGCGAAGAAGGGCGCGCTCGCGGCCGGAGTCGCGGGTGCGTTGGTCGCGGGGGTGGTCGCGCTGCCCGGCGGCTTGCTCGGGTTCGGACCGCTGGTCGCCGCAGCCTTCGGCGCCGCCTGGGGCGCGACCTTTGGCGCGATGCTCGGCTCGATCTCGGGCGCGTCGGATCCCGACGAGGCCCTGCGCAAGATCGAGGCCGAGGTCAACGCAGGCAAGATCCTCATCGCCGTCGAGACCGACGCCGACGAGCTCGAGGAGGCCGCGGACGAGGTCTTCGCCTCGCACGGGGGCCGGAAGGTCGAGTGAAGGGCCGAGGCGAGCGAACAGCTGTAGCGCCGCTCGACGCCATCGGTCGCGTGGACCCGTCGGAGCTCGATCAGGGATCGACGCGCACGAGCTCGTCGGCAGCCTCGTCGCTGTCGTCGCCCTCGTCGCCCTCGTCGCCCTCGCGGGCTTGCTTGGCGGCGATCGTGCCGAGCTGCCGGTCGACGCTGAAGTGCTCGCCATCCCAGCGAAGCGTCAGGCGCTCGAAGCTGACGGCCCGCGCGGGCACGGACCCGCGGTGGCGGACGACGAGATCCTCGAGCCCGCCGGCTTGGATCGCCCACAGCCCGGTGTCGCCGACGACCCGGCCCGCGCGAGTCCGGAGCGCGGCCTTTTGCGCCGCCGCGATCGTGGCCTTGTCGGCGTCGGGCGCGAGCGGCTCGACGCCGAGGGTGAGCTCGTGCTCGAGGTCGCGCCAGCTGACGAAGGTCCAGGTCGTCGGGGCGTCGAAGAGCTGGAGGCGCTTGAGCTCGCGCTCGAGCTTGTCCTTCGGCAGGCCCTCGTCGCTCGCGAGCATCTCGCCGATCAGCGCGGCCGCGTGGAGCCGGGCGAAGCGGCGCGGATCGTCGACGCCCGGCCGGCCCTCGCCGCCCGCGACCTTGCGCAGCAGCCTCAGGCCCTCGTCCACGCGCCCGGCCCCGGCCGCGGCTCGGGCCATGCGGATCGCGTCGGTCGGCTCGGCCGTCAGCGAGACCAGATCCTGATACTGGCGGTACGCCTCCTGGAACCACCCGTGGCGCAAGAAGATGTCGCCGAGCAGGCGCCGGGTGTACTCGCCGCTGGGGTCGTACTCGACGATCTCCGAGAACACGCGCTTGGCCTCGTCGTCCTCGCCGGCCGCGACGAGGAGCTCGCCGAGGCGCTGGGCCAGCAGCGGCGTGATCAGGCCCTGGGCCCGAAGCTTGCGCCCGGCCGCGATCGCGTCGTCGACCCGATCGAGCTCGAAGAGCAAGTCGATGCGCAGCAGATCCAGGGGCAGGCGCTCGTCCTCGCTGACGTCCGCGTGCCTGGTCAGCGCCTGCTCGACGATGTCGAGGGCCGCGCTCGCGCTTGTCGCTCGGGCGGCGGACTCGGCGACGGTCTCCCAGTCGAGCGAGCCGCCGTACATGCTGCGCTCGACCGCGCCGGTCAGGCCGGGCTCGACCAGGCGGCGGAGCAGCGAGCGGGCCACGAAGGCCTGGGCTTCGGCCTCGGCGCGAAAGTGGGCGAGGAGCAGCTCGATCTCGGCCTCGGTCGCGGCGCCGGCCTGGAGCAGCTGCAAGAACACCCGCTGCTGCTTCCAGTTCTCGAGCTCGCAGCTGGCGGCCGCGTTCTCGTAGGCGCTCAGGCGCGCGACCATGTCGGGCGCGCGCTCGAGCCGTTGCTCCCACAAGACCTTGCGCTGGGCCAGCGAGCGGGCCGAGGCGTCGCTGCACGGGCGCTTTTGATTGCGCGCGACTGGGGACACGACCTGGCTACGTTGGCGGCGCGAGGCGGGCCGCTTCTTGGCCGACTTCTCGGCGCCACCGCTGGGTCGCAGCTCATTCTTTTTTGCGAGCGTGCTCTCGCTCCGCTCCTTGTCGACGTCCTTGCGGCCACCGTAGCCCGCGGCGCCCTGCTCAGCGACGAGGTCGTCGATGAACGCGGGGTCGTCGATGAACGCGGGGGAGTCTTCGGGCATCGGCTCGGGCTCGGACTCGGGGGCGGACGGCGCGATCGAGCCATCCATGTCGCCGAGACCCGCGCTCCCGCTAGCAGGCCTGCTCCTGCGACCTTTGGCGAGCGAGCCAGAGCCACCGCCGCTGGGCGCAGCCGAGGGCTTGGGCGCAGCCGGGGGCGCCTCGGCCGGGGCCTCGTCGTACTCGGGCGGGGCCTCGACGTAGTCTTCGGCCATCTCCTCTTCGGCCAGCTTCGGGGTGGCCGACGACGGGCCCTTCATCGCGTGGAGGCCAGACTTGGACTCGCTCGTGGGTGTGTCCATCCGGCCCTCCCCGCCCTTGGGGCGCTGGCTCCTGGCCGTGGCGTCGCGGGAGTCGTCGGCATCGGACGCGGGCGCCTCCTCCCGGCGCGCGGCCGAGTCGGGGGCGGCCTCGCTGCAGCCCATTGGCGCGGTCAGGGCCCCGAGCAGGAGCTCGCCGGGGGTCGGCGCGTCGCTCAGATCGTGGGCCCGATTGGGCTCGATCTCCCAGTGGTTGGGCAAGACCGCGCCGAGCAGCTGGAAGTCCCAGGGGCGTTCGCGGCGCTCGACGCCCTGGCGGGCGTAGGCGCGCTCGCTCTCGAGGGCCAGGAACGAGGTGAAGGGCGTCATCAGCCCGTACTCGAGCCCGAGCGACAAGACCTTGCCGCGCACGGCCTCGGGCCCGCGGCCGTCGCCGAGCAGGCGCTCGATCCGGGCAGCCGCCCACAGCTTGGGGACGACGAAGTCGAGCGCGCCCTTGCGCCGGGTCAGGGGGTAGTCGCGCTCGAAGGCCTCGCCGCCGAGGCGCCCGCGGACCGTGACCGTGTCGGGCAGCTCGGCGTGGGTCCGGGCGAGCACGACGAGCTCTTGCCCGCGGGCGAGCTTGCCGGTCGCGTTGTCGAAGCGATCGTCGAGCCCGGCCCCGAGGTCGATCTCGAGGTCGGTGATCGTCGGGGTCTTGAGCGCGCCCGAGAGCTCGAGCGCGCGCACGACCGCCTCGTCGGGGGTCTCGACCCGGAGGCTCTCGCCGCCGCCGACCCGGGCGAGGCGGGCGAGCAGGCGATCTTCGACGGCAGGCCCGACGCCGACCGTGAACAGCCGGGCGCGCGAGCCCGACAGGGCCCGACGGAGGCGCTCGGTCAGCTCGTCGGCGCCGCGCTCCCCGGAGGTCGCGAGCCCGTCGCCGACGTAGACGAGCGCGGGCTGCTCGGCGTCGTGGACCCGGGTCAGGGCGCGCTCGAAGATCGCGCCCAGATCCGTCGCGCCGCCGGGGCGGTGGCTCTGGAGGGTCTCGAGCGCCTCGCTGATCGCCTCGGGGGTCGCGGGGCTGAGGGCCTCGGCCGGGTACAGGACCTCGGCGGTCAGATCTGCGGCCATCAGCGCGAAGCGATCGTCGCTCGACAGGCTGCGCAGCAGGGCCTCGGCCACGGCGACGCGGCTCTGGTGTTCGGCGTCGTCGCCGAAGGCCGAGGTGTCGACGACCACGACCACGTCGGCGCGCGGGGTTGCGAGGGCGGCGAAGTCGAGATCCGGGAGCCAGCGGACCATGACGAAGCGGGCTTGATCGCTGCCGCCCTCGTACTGGCTCAGGCGCAGGGGCGAGGCCGGCTCCTCGTCGGCCTCGCGGGTCAGCTCGAGCTCGAAGTCCGCGCGGGGGGTGAACCCGGTCCGGCGCATGGTGATCAGCGCGTCGTCGTTCGAGACCTTGGCCTCGTCGAGGGTCGAGACCGTGTAGTGCTGGCCGAGCTCGCCGCGCAGCTCGACGGCGAGGGCGAACTCGCCGATCGTCGGGGCCTCGCGGCCGCCGGCTCCGGCCAGGGGGTAGCTGTAGCGCAGCTTGCCGCGGCTCTCGCTGAGCAGCTGCTGGTAGCGCACGACGATCCGCCGCTCGCCCATCGAGGGCACCGGGTAGATGCGCGCGCGGACGGTCCGCTCGTCGATCCACTCGAGCAGGGCGGGGTTGTCGTTGCTGACGACCGCGCGCTCGTAGGTGGCGGCGGCCTTCTTCTTCTCGACGATCTCACCCTCGACGAGCTCGCCGTTGGTCTCGAGCAAGAACCCGACCAGGGTCGCGCCCTCGGGGACCGTGAACCAGTACCAGCCCTCGACGTCGCGGTCGGAGGGGTTGAAGAAGCGCTGGTCGACGCGGGTCTCGGCGAGGCCGCCGTCGATCGCAATGTCGACGCTCTGACTCGAGATCTGCAGGGGCAGGGCGGGGGTTCCGGGCGCGGCGTGGCGATCGACCGCGTAGAGCGAGCCCGAGCCGCCGCCGATCCGGCCGCCCGCGCGGCGATCGGCCATGCCGCCGGTCCAGTCGTCCCAGAACGCGACCGGCTCGACCACGGTCGCGCCGCCGGACTTGACCCGGGCTTGCTCACCGGAGCGGACCTCCTTGGGCCCGCTCGGGCTGGTGACCGTGGCGACGCCCTCGGCCACGTAGACGGTCGCGCCCTCGTCGGTCAGGGTCAGGCTCGCGCCGCCGTCGGTCAGCGCGAGCGAGGCCGGGCCGACGCGGTGCTGGAGGGGCTCGCGCTTCTCGTCGAGGGGCGGGGTCTCGAGCCAGATCTGGCCGGCGAGCACGGTCACGCCCGTGTCCTCGCCGAGCTCGATCGAGGTCGCCTCGTTGAGGAAGATGCGGCTGCCGTCGGACAGGCGGATCAGCGCGCGCGCGCCCCTGCCCGTGCGCAGCTTGGCGCCGAGGGGCAGGGGGGTGCCGGACAGGAGGCGGTCGCTGTCTTCGGAGTCGGACAGCAGCACGACCTCGCCGGCCGCGAGCTCGAGCTTGGCGCCGATGCTCGCGGCGCGCTCGGGCGGCGGCTTGGCCGACCAGCGCTGGTACGCGAACAGGGCGCCGATCGCGAGCAGGGCCACGGCGACAAAGCCGAGCACGCCGAGCAGCTTCGACGGCGGGGCGCCCTCGGCGGGCGCGGGCTCGAGTTCGGGCTCGGGCTCGGGCTCGGGCTCGGGCTCGGGCTCGGGCGGCGCGATGAGGGCCGCGTCTTCCTCGAGTTCGTCGTCGTGCTTCGTGGTCCGGACGTTATCGTCGGTCATGGGGGTCCTGTCGGCGGCCAGGCGGCGGCGCGTCGGGCACGCATGGTACCGCAGAATCGACTCGCCGCACGGAGGGCCAGGCATCAGCCCTCGCCGCACGAGTCGCGATCACAGCCGCACTCTGCCCGGTCGTCGAGCGCCGATCACCGACCCCAGAGGTCTGAGCTGCCAGCCTCGCGGGCGGCCGCGACCAGCTGCTCGTCTGCGGGGCCGAGCTCGGCGACGATGCTCGGGGTCGCTGGGGCGACGACGCCGCCATCGGCGAATTGCTCGATCGTCACCACCCCACGGGCGCCTCGCTCGGCGCTGATCCGAACTGTGGTGCGACCAAAGAGCGGCTCGCCGAGCTCGGCCTCGACACCCTGGGCGTCCCGCAGGCTCCAGCCACGCGCGAGGATCACCCACCGGTAGCCACCGTCGCCAGCGGTCACGGACAGCCGCTGGGCCCAGGTCTCGACCGGGCCTGCGCCCGTGAGCTGCTCATCCTCGACGACGCGGGGGTAGCCCATCGGTCGATCGAAGCGCGGATCATCGACCTCGACGACGACACAGGACTCGCGCTGCTCGAAGCTGGACGCGCAAGCCTCGAAGCGAGCGGGGTCGATCCACGGGGCGCGGTTGATCGACCACGCCGCGCTCGACCTCCAGCCCAGCGCGACGCAGCGCCAGTCGTCGCCGAGCTCCGCACACGCGGCGGGCGGCAGCGGCAAGATCCTCGTGGTGGTCCCATCGCCAGCTCGACTTGGGGCCTCGGGCCCGAGCACACGCGCCATGTTGACCAGGTTTTGACCGTCGGGGGCCCGAATCGACGTGCCGAGCTGTGCGAGGGGCAGGCCTCGATGCTCGCGCAGGTCGCGGTCGAGGCGCTCGACGTCGGCGAGGGTCCACATGCGGTCGAGGTCGACGCCGAGGTCGAGGCGCGAGACGACGACGAGCACGGCGAGGGCGCTGATGATCGGACGGGCCCGCGCGGGCGCCCACTCGAGCGTGAGGCCGCCGAGCACCGCCAACGCGGGCAAGGCCGCCGCGAAGTACCGGCCTTCGATCGGCATGTCGGCGACGACCGAGCCCAACCCGAGGGCGAGGGCGGGGGCTCCGGCGAGACCCGCGAGCACCAGCCGGGGGCGCCGCGACTCCGGTTGCGCCACGAGCCGGTGCCGCAGCCGCATCCCAACGACGAGGCCAGCGGGGATCGCGAGCGGGAACATCCAGCCGATCGGTGAGCCGAGGATCGTCGCGCAGTTGCTCACGAACACCGCGGTGTCGAAGGCGAGGAGCCCGGCCGCGGGGCCGAGCACGACGATCGCCTGCGCCGCGCGCCTGTTTGTGGTCATGCCCGCGAGCGTGGCCGCGACCGGCCAGGTGACCAGGTTCACGACGTGCCCGTGATACGCGGCGACGATCCCAACCACGACGCCGAAGGCCCAGCGAAGCTGCTCGGTACGAGCGAGCTGCACACAGCTCACGGTCACCAGCGCGAGGGGCAGGCTCGCCAGGGTTGGGTTCCACAGCAGCGGGTGGTCTGCCGCGGCGGGCAGCGCCCAGACCGCGAGCGCCCCCGTGACCAGCCCCGCCCACATCCCCGCGAGCGAACGGGCGAGCTCGGCGAGGACCACGACCGCGACCGCCGTGAGCGCCATGAGCAAGAGGTGCTGCGCATGGACACTGACGCCGACCCGGAGCGAGGCCGCGATCAGCACCAGCAGCAGGCGGCCCTGGCTGAGCCCCTCGATCGAGGTGCCGTGGGCGTAGCAAGCTCCACCTTCGGCGCACTGTCGGGCCAGGCTGAAGTCTTGGATGGAGTCGTCTTGCAGCGGCGGCGCCGGTCCGCTGAGCCACAGGTACGCGAAGGCCAAGGCCAAGCTCAGCGAGATCCGGAAGGCATCGTGCTTCCACCACGCAGCGGTGCCCTCCATCTGTGCATGGTCTAGCAAGAGAAATTGTCGGCTCCTAAAATTTTTGCGGCCCCGGCGGCCAAACCAGCAGCGCCGCGCTCGTGAGCCACAGCGAGAGCAGCAGCAGCGTCGGGCGGTAGTCCTCGTTGGCGATGTCTGGACGCTCTCGCGTGAGCAAGACGAGGAGCGCGAGCACGGCGGCGATCCCAAGCTTCGGCGCCCAGCGCCCGGGGTGCGCCGAGAGGCGCGCGATCGAGCTCGCCGCAGGCGGGATCAACACGATGAAGCTGTAGTCCTTGAGTCGTGGCCAGGCGAGGGTCAACGCCAAGATCGCAACCATCAGCCGCTCGCTCAGCGGGCGCTCGCGGGTCCGCCACAGCAGCCAGGTCGAGCTCGCGAGCACGAGGGCCACCGCGAGCGCGCTCGCAGTGGAGCCGGCTCCGAGGTGACGCAGCGCGGCGACGAGCGAGGGCGAGTGAAAGCCTCCCTCGCTCAGCGCGGCGCCCTGCGCCATCGTGTACCAGGTCACGCTCGGTCCGGGGAACGCCCCCACGCCGATCAGCAGGTAGGCCGACAGCCCGCCGAGCGCGACGCAGACCGGGCGCCAGCCGTGGCGCGGGTCGACGACCAGCGCGAGCGCAGCCATGCTGATCAGCTGGATCTTGAACACCGCCGCGCACGCGATCAGCACGGCGAAGGCCAGGCGGCGATCTGCGAGCAGCGCCCCGACCCCGGCCCACAGCAGCGCCTGCTCGAACACCGATACGTTGCCGCTGCCGAGGTCGATCTGGATCGCGTAGAGCCACAGCGCCGCGGTCACGACCACGACCCAGGGCCCGAGCTGGCGGGTCCACGCCCAGATCATGCCCCCGAGCAGGACCAGCTTGAGCCCGAGCAAGGCCCGGCCCGCGATCGCCAAGTCCACGCGTGAGAGGGGCGTGAACGCGGCCACGGTCAGCGGCGGGTAGTAGCAGCTCAGCAGATCGTCGCGGCCAGAGGCCGCGGCGAGCTGTACCGCGTCGTAAGGATCGAAGCCTGCGAGCAGCGCGGGGCCGGCGTGGTAGTAGACCGCGAGGTCCCAGTCACGGACCGCGCCGGCCTCGAACAGATCGGCCAGCTCCCCGAACGCCGCGCGCGCGAGCAACAACAGCCCCACGATCAGGATGACCCGCTGCCTCGGGCCCTCGGGCCTGGCCCGCGGCGCGAGCGAGGCAGACCCTCGGGCTGGCTCGCGCAACTCGACGAGCAGCGCCGCCAAGCCGAGCACGACGAGGACCGCGAGCGCGGCCACCATCATCGAAGGCGACGCAAGAGGCGCGCTGGACTCGGCAAGCAGCGAGGCGCGAGGCTCGAGCACGGAGGCAGGCTATCAGCAGCCTGGGGCCCGTGGCCCGTGCTATCGTCTTGGCTTGAAGTGCGCGAGCTGGCGAGACCTCGGGCTGGCTCTCGGGCTGGGATGCAGCTTCGGCTGTGTCGCGCCCGAGCCCGAGCCGACGACGCAGCTCGCCAGTGAGACCGTCTTGGGTCTCGAGCTGCTCGGGACCGAGCGCGCGACGCCGATCGACCACTTCGTCGAGCTGCTCGTCCACGAGGGCCACGTCTACGTCGCCAACAGCGGGTTCGGGATCGCGGTCATGCGTTTGGAGGAAGACGGCGGGCTCACGCTGACGGAGGCCGGCAGCAACCCCGACAACCTGCCCCAGGAAGAGTGGGTCCGCTGCACCACCCTCGCCCTGCACGCGTCCTCGGACACGCTCTACTGCGCGTCCGACTCGCCGATCTTCAACCCCGACCTGCTGGTCTACGACGTCTCGGTTCCGGGCGCGCCCGTGCTCCGCGAGCGCATCTTGCTCGAGCAGTGGACGATCCGCGACCTCGAGGTCGTCGGTGACACCTTGGTCCTCGCGGCCTTCGAGGACGGGCTGTGGAGCGCCGAGCTGGATCCCGGGGGCGCGCCCGCGCCGCTCGAGCAGCGCGCCGAGGGCAACGCGCGCCTCGTCGCGAGCGTGGGCGAGCGGATCGTGCTCGGCGTCGCCGACATGCAGGGGCCCGGGACCCAGCTGCGCGTGCTCGATCCCCAGACCTTCGCCGAGCTCGATCGCCTCGAGCTCGAAGGTCCGCTGATCGGCCTGAACGCCGACAGCTCGGGGGCCTCGCAGGTGGCGGTGGCCCAGGGGTCCCTCGGTGTCGCGCTCGTCGATCTAAACGGCGACACGCTCGCGCTCAACCGGACCCTCGAGGCCCCGGGAGTCGCGACGGCTGCGGTGATCTCCAAGGCCGACGACCTGGCGATCGTGGTCACCCTCAGCGGCGCGTTCGCCCAGACCTTCGAAGGCGAGCGCCTGTTTGGCTTTGGCCCCGAGAGCGCTGGCGCCTACGAGCGAACCGGCAACATGCTCCACGCGGTCTTGCACGAGGGGGAGCTGCTGACCTCGGACTGGACCTGGGTCGAGCGCTGGGCGATCGAGCCCGAGGGCGAGGCCGCGAACCTCGACTTCCCGCGCGGCGTCTACCTTCGGGCAGGAGAGCCCGCCCGCTGGCGCATGCGCAACCCCGGGGTCGTCGATCTGCGCGTCGAATTTTGGTTTCGCGGCGAGCACCGCTTCGAGTTTGTGGTCCCCGCCGAGTCCAGCGAGATCTACTCGCTCGACGCCGACGCGCTCGCCGAGCACATGCCGGGCGACGATGTCGTCTTGCCGCTGGCGGTTCGGATCCACGACCCGGCCGTCGCCCGCGAGGGCGAGCCCCTGGCGATCAGCTCCTTTGTCATCGCCCAACCCGAGCCCGGCGCCGAGACGCCGCCGCCGCCCGGCGAGCTCTTGCCGCCGGTCATGCTGGCCGCGACCGACTACGAGCTCTTCGATCTCGCCGGGCGCGGGCAGCCGACGCGCGCCGTGTTCTTCAGCCCCGGGTGCCCGCTGATGTGGCCCGAGCTCGAGGACCTCAGCTGGCAGCAGGTCCACGGCCGCGACGACCTGCTTGGCGGGCGGCCGCTGTTCGTGACCGACACCGACGCCAACACCAACAACGCGGCGCCCTGGGCCGCGCTCGGCGTCGACTTCGGCCTGTTCGGGGTCGAGGCGCCAGCCGAGGTCAACGACGCCAACAGCCCGCGCTACGGCGACGACCTGTACAACGCCTTCGTGGTCCATGTGATCCCGGGCGACGCGCTGGCCTCGGACTACGAGCTCGACGCCGAGGGCCGGGTGCGCTCGGTCGAGCGGACCTATCGCGGACCCTGGTCGCTGGTCGTGCCCTGGGATGGCTAGCCCGGAGCCGACTTAGCCCTGGCCTGCGTGGGCGGGCGCGGGCAGGGCTGGCTGCGCGCGGGCACAGTCGGGGTCGGCGACCCAGCGCGGCAGCCAGTAGCTGCCCTCGCCGTCGGTCAAGCGCGCGAGCTCGCTGGCGTCGGCGCGCATGCGGAACAGATCCGAGCGCTGGCCGTGGCCACGGGTGAAGACCAGGTGCGCGCCGTCGGGTGACCACGCGGGCTGCTCGTCGATCCCGGGTCCGCGAGTCCGGGCGATGACCTCGCCGCGTTCGGGGTCCACGATCGCGATCACCGCGCCGCCGCCCGCGGGCGTGAGCTCGGTGAACGCGAGGCGCGTGCCGTCGGGGGACCAGGCCAGATCGTTGGCGATGATCGAGCCCTCGCGCGAGCCCTCGCGGACAGCGGGGCGGACCTCGCCGCCATCAATTGCGAGCACGAACACGTCGATGCCGCGCGCGCGCTCGCGCGCGCTGGTGAACGCGAGCGCGCGGCCGTCGGGCGACCAGGTCGGCGAGGCGTCGTCGCCCCGGCTGTCGGTCAGCCGCTGCGGCGCGCCGCCGTCGGCGTTCATGACGTAGATCTCTGCGTTGCCATCGCGGCTCGACGCGAACGCGATCCGCTGGCTGTCGGGGGAGACCGCGGGCTCGAAGTTGCCCTCGGGGTTGTCGGTCAGCCGCAGGAGCTGACCCGAGCCAAGCTGGAGGCGATAGAGGTCGCGGAAGCTCTCGGCGTCGCTCTCGAACACGATGAAGCTACCGTCGGGGGACCACGCCGGGTTGCGCAGCTGGGCCCCGGTCGGGCCGATCTCGCTGGCCTCGCGCGGGAGCCCATGCAAGTCCACGAGCGCGAGCTGATCGCGGGTCCTGCCGTCGGGTTGTGGGCTCGAGCTCAGCAGCAGCAAGGAGCGGCCATCTGGCGCGACCGCGGCGGGGAACAGCGAGCGTTGCCCGGCCGGGATCACGGGGCTCGACGGGCCCGCGCCCGCGGCCAGGATCTCGATCGAGGTGCGCTCGTCCGCGCCGGTCGATGCGAACACGACGCGGCCACAGACATCGGCGGGTGCAGAGCGGGCCGCGCCCGCGCGCGCGCGCTCGGAGTCTGGCTTCGAGCACGCGCAGGCGAGCAAGGCCAGCGCGCAGGATGACGCTCGGGTCCGGTTCACGGGGTGTGCACGCGGACCGCGTCGGCGATGACGACGGAGCCGCCCGGAGCCCAGACCGAGAGGTCGACGTAGTTCCAGCCGGCCTCGAACTGGTAGGTGCCCAGCGTGTTCCACTGCCCGCCGCCCTCGCGCTGGTCGACGTAGACCGTGTCGAGCAGATCGGGGCTCGCGTCGTAGATCAAGAAGGGCGCTGAGGCCGAGCGGTTCATGCCCGAGGTCCACCAGGCCTCGACGGTCAGCTCGGCTGGGGCCTCGAGGTAGAACGCGAACTCAGCCGCGTCGGAGATCGCCTGGGTCGAGTGCCACCAGTAGCCGGTCTCCCAATCGGTCGGCCCGCTCGCCGAGGTCCACGCGTTCGACACGAAGATGCTGGCGTTGGCCCCGTTGAGGCTGTTGTTGCTGTCGATGATGATCTCGATCGGGTCGGGATCGGGGTCGGGATCCGGATCGGGGTCGGGCTCGGGATCGGGATCGGGCTCGGGATCGGGATCCGGCTCGGGCTCGGGATCCGGGTCGGGCTCGGGCGCCGGGTCGTCGCCGCAGTAGCTGTCGATCAGCGCGAGGTAGTCGTTCCACGGCCAGTTCGGCCCGGGGTCGATGCGGTTGTAGGGCTGGAGCTGGCCGTGACCGACGATGTGATACTGGTCGCGCGGGATGCCCTGGTCGTTGGTGATGTCGCAGACCAGCTCGGCCGAGGCGTCGATCATATCGTCATCCCAGGACTCCTGGTTGGCGTAGCCCGCGTGCTCGATCCCGATCGTGAAGTTGTTGCTGCTGTAGCCGTTCTTGCCGCAGTCGACGTTGGAGTTGCGCGTGCAGTCGTAGGACGCGCCGATGTGCCAGGCCTTGCGGCTCTCCTCGACCAGCTGCGAGATCTCAGACCCGGTGTTGTTGATGACGTAGTGGGCGCTGACGCCCGAGTTGCTGTTCTTGAGCCAGCTCCAGCAGCCGCTGTAGGAGCCCTCGCAGGTGTGGATGATGACCATCGCCGGGTCGCCGATCGAGCCGGCCGAGCGGGCGCTGTGGTTGGGCGAGGGACGCCACACTGATCCCTCGTAGTCGGGGCCGGCGGCGAGGGTCGGCGTCGGCTCGCCGTTGCCAGCGTCGACGGCCAGCGGCGTGTCGCCCGGCGCGGCGCCGACGGGCCGCCCGTACGCGGCCGGGAGGACCTCGTCGAACACGTAGGCGTCGCGGCCCTCCTCGCTCTGGATGCCGCTGTAGGTCCGGAGCACGGGCTCCCACGCGCTGAGGTCGTCGCGGTCGGCGACGCCGTGCTCGTCGGCGAGCGCCGACAAGAAGGCCGCGCCCGCGCGGATGTTGGACAGCGGGTCGTTGCTCGCGTCCGCGATCGAGACCCCGGCCAGCGCCGCCCCCTCGCTGAGATCGGCCCCGCGCAGGGCCATGATCCCGGTGCCCACGGCCTGCCCCTCGAACTCGACCGTGCCCCGGACCATCTGCCACTGGGTCTCGATCTGGGCGACCGCGGTGAGGATCGTGGCGGGCACGTCGAACTCGACCGCGGCGGCGTCGAACATCTCGACGAGATCTTCGGGCGGGCTCGGCTGCTCGTTCTCGCCCTCGCCCTCGTCGGAGCCGTCTTCACCCGCGTCGGCGATCCCCGGCTGGCCCATGTCCCGACCGTCGGGGTCGAGGCAGGCCGAGAGCGCGAGCAGCGGCAAAAATAGCGAGATATGGACAGTGAGGCGGGTTTGACGAGACATGTGGATCACCGTTGAGCACTTCGACCTACGTGTAGGTCCAGGTGTTCAACTACCATGAGTGCCAGGCGCCGCGTCAACGATCTTCTCAATTTTATCGAGATCGAGTGGCTCAACCCACATTGATTTCGCGACTGGTCGAATTCGCGCGACTACTCGTTTGCGATCCAGTCGCGAACCTCGTCGGCGAGATCGTCGTCGCCGCCGTGGTCCTCGAACGCGGCGATCGCCTTGTCGGCCCAGGCCCGGCTCGCGCTCGGATCGTCGCTGAGCTTGGCGAGGCCGAGATAGAGCTGACCCTGGGTCCGCAGATCGGTCTCGTGGTCCGCCTCCATGTGCGCGCGGGCCCGCTCGTACGCTTTGGCCGCGCCCTCGCGCTGACCCTGCGCGAGGCGACACGCGCCCTCGTCGGTCCAGATCCGGATCAACAGCCCGTCGCGCTTCTCGGCCGCGCGCAGCTCGGCCGCTCGCTCGAAATCGATCAGCGCCTCGTCGTGGCGGCCGAGGGCCAGCAGCGCCTCGCCGCGATGCATCACGAAGCGCGCGCGCAGCCACGGGACCTGCTCGTCGGGGCCGAGCTCCTCGCGGTGGCGGTCGAGGGCGTCTTCGGCGGCCTCGAGCGCGCGCTCGGGTCGACGCAGGCGGAGCAGTACCTGCGACTCGAGCCGCAGGATCTCGCTGGTCGGGTCGGCGTTGACCGCTCGGAGGCGCCGCGACTCGTCGTAGATCGCGAGGGCCTGCTCGTAGCGACCGAGGCGACGCATGATCCTGGCCTTCTCATTGTGCGGCTCGACCAGGCCCGGGGCGTTGTGGCCGTGGTGGCGGCGGCCGAGTTCGATCACGCGATCGAGGTGGGCGATCGCGTCGGCGAACTCGCCCTGCTTGACGGCGATCCTCGACAGCGTCCGGTAGGGGTACATGAGGTTGGGGTGATCGAGGCCGTAGAGCCGGGCCCGGATCTCGATCGACTCGCTCACGTGAGCCTTGGCCTCGTCGATCTTGCCGAGCTCGACCTCTTCGAGCGCGGTCGCCTGCAGGACCTTGGCGAGCTCGAAGGCCGAGCCCTCGGCGCGGACACCCTCAATCGCGATCAAGCTCTCGGCGAGGGCCTCGTCCCAGCGAGAGTGCTGGATGTGGAGGCCGCCGCGCAGATAGTGGAAGTACCAGTCGCCCCGGCGGCCGCCGGGCTCGCGCTGGTACTTGGCCTCGGCCAGATCGAGGGTGCGCTCGGCGTCGTCCCAGCGCCCGCGCAGATCCTTGGTCGTCATCGTCAGGCTGGTCAGCGCGTCGATCGAGAGGTCGTGCTCGCCGTGGCGCTCGGCCAGCAGCACCGCCTCGCTCAGGAGCTCCTCGGCTCGCTGCTGTCGGCGAGCGGAGCCGACCATCTCTCCGCCGTGGGCGAGGACCAGGGTGAGGGTGTGGGGATCGCCGAGCTCGCGGGCGCGGGCGATGACCGGGTCGAGCTCGTCGAGGGCCTGCTGTTCGCGGCCTTGAGCGGCGGTCAGGCGGAGACCAAAGAGGTCACGCTCGATCTGCGCGCGCAGCTTTGGATCGACGCTGGCGTTGTCCGCATACTCGACGATCTCCGCGCACGGCGCGATCTTGGGCAGGGCCGAGAGCACGTCGACGGTGTGCTCGACGAGGGTCGCGTCGGCGTCGCGGAGGCGCTCGACGACGGCCCCGAGCTGCTCGCGGCGCTCGTCGAGGCAGCGCATGCGCGCGGTGGCGATCGAGCCCTCGAGCGAGCCGCGATGTTCGTCGAGGCACAGCTGCGCGCGGGTCTGCCCGAGCTCCTGCGCGTAGCCGTCGAGCTCGGCGTGGACCTGCGCGAGCGCGGTCGCGGCGTAGGGGCGATCGACGGCCGCGAACGCGGCCTCGACGGCGCGCTGAGGAGCCGGTCCCCAGGCCTCGCCGATCCACCCGGACTGATCTTCGCAGGCCGAGACCGCGTGGCGATTCCACCCGAGCCCGGCCGCGAGGATCGCCGCCAGCGTCGTGACCACGCCCGCGCTGGCGAGTCGTCGTCGTCGCCGGATCGAGGGATCGTTGTCGAGCGCTCGCACGAGCGCGCCCATGTCGGGGAAGCGCAGGTCCGGCTTGGGGTCGAGGCCGCGACGCAGGGCCTGCTCGACGTGGTCGGGCACGCCCGGCCCGTCCCAGTCGTTGATCCCGGCCTCCTTGGCGGCCGCGAGCAGGTCGAGCTTGCGCTCGTATCGCTCGAAGGGGCGCTTGTTGTAGAGCGCGATGTAGAGCGCGAGGCAGAAGCTGTATTGATCGCTGCGCGCGTCGACGACGCTGGTGCGATGCTGCTCGGGCGACATGAAGCGCGGGGTGCCCATGATCGCGCCGTGGCGCGTGAGCGGCCGCGACAGGAGGTCCGATCCCGCGCCGACGACCGAGCGCGCGCCGGAGCCCGGGACCGTGCTCGGGCTGACGGCCGAGCGCGAGCGCGAGCCGGAGTCCGCGGTCTGGAAGGTGCCCGAGTCCGAGCTTGGCGACTCGCCCGAGCTGAGCGTCGTCGCGGCTTCGGGGCCCGGGTCCTCGCGCGGCGGAGCGTCCTGCTCGACCCCGCGGGCGAGGCCAAAGTCGAGCACGTGGACGCGGCCACGCCTGTCGATGAGCACGTTTGAGGGCTTGAAGTCGCGGTGGACGACGCCCTCGGCGTGGGCCGCCTCGAGCCCGCGACCGGCCTGGGCGAACACCCCGATCACCTCACGCCAGGTCCGCTGCTCCTGTGTGACCCAGGCGTCGAGGTCGAGGCCGTCGATGAGCTCCATGACCATGAACACGCCGAGCTTCGGGCCAAACTCGAAGTAGCCGACGTCGTGGACCGAGATCACGTTTGGATGGTGGGAGACCCGCGCGATCGCCTGGGCCTCGCGCCGGAGTCGATCGGCCGAGCCGCTCGCGTACATCAGCTTGATCGCAACGGTGCGCTCGAGCTCCGGATCGAAGGCCGAGTAAACCGTGCCCATCCCGCCCTCGCCGATCTGCTCGAGCAGCAAGTAGCGCCCGACCGAGGGTGGGGTGCCCGGATCATCTTCGTCGGGCGCGTCGGGATCGACGACCAGCGTGACCTCGTCTGACGGCTGCGCCTTGTCTTCGCCAGTCATCCGAGGTTGTCAGGCTATCAAAGCGCGCCGGGGATCAGCTACCCGCGAGCTCGCGGATCGTAGCCTCGAGCGCCTCGGTCACGAGCGCGAGCCGGCGGTAGTCGAGGGTCTCGGGCAGGTCGCTCATCTCGTGATAGTTCGGGTTTCGATAGGTCGCCGTGTCGGTGACCATCACGGCCTGCGCCCAGCCCTCGCGCCAGAAGCTCCAGTGGTCGCTCCAGTCGATGCCCGTGATGCTGGCCGGCGCGGCGATCGACTCGACCGGGATCGGGCCGTGGGTCTCGAGCCCGCGCACAACCCGACGGACCAGCGGACGCGAGCCGTTCTTGCCGACCACGGCCACGAAGTCGCCGGTCTCGGGGTAGAGGGGGGCGAGGATCGCCGGGTAGTGCTGGCTGCCGCGGACATCGCTGAAGTAGCCGATGCTCTCGAGGCTGAGCATGGCCTCGACCTCCTCGCCCTGTTCGCGCAGGGCCCGGGCATGGACGGCGCTGCCCATCGTCTGCGGATCTTTGAAGTAGGGCGGCTCCTCGTTGGCGAACGCGACCAGGTGCAGGGTCCGCTCGGGCTCGGTCGCGGCGAGGCGGCGCGAGAGCTCGAGCAGCGCGGCGACGCCCGAGGCGTTGTCGTCGGCGCCGGGGTTGCCATCGCAGGTGTCGTAGTGGGCGCCGACGACCACCAGCGCAGGCGAGCGACCGGGCACGCGTACGAACAGGTTCTCGACCTGCTGCTCGCCGACGGTGTAGGCCTGCGCGTGGACCTCGTAGCCCTGCGCGGTCCACTGCTGGCGCAGGTAGGCCGCGGCCGCGTCGAGGGTCGAGGTCCCGGCGTCACCCGGGCCGATCCCGCGCCCGCCGATCTCCCCGGCGAGCACCTGCACGTGGCCACGCAGCGCGGCGACCAGCTCGGGATCCGGCGCGCGCTCGCGCGGCTCGGCGACCGTCGGCTCGGCGACCGTCGGCTCGGCGACCGTCGGCTCGGCGACCGTCGGCTTCGGGGGCTGGCCCTCGGCATGACAGCCTCCACTCATCAGCGCGCCAGCGAGCAAGAAGAGGGCTGTGCGCATCGCCTCGGATGATAGCGTGGCCTGGCAGCCCGGGGTGCAATCCCTCGCGCCGCCTCGCTTGGCCTTTTCGCCGATGGCTTTGTCGCCAAAACTTGCAGTACGCCCGGTACAGCGGCGTTTTGGCTTCGCGCCCTCGGCGAAAATTCCGGCGCGAGGCGACACGATGGATTGCACCCCGGGCTGCTGGGGGCCAAGCCCGACGAAATTGGCACCGAGGGCACGAGCGGCTGAGCCCCGCGAATTCAGCGGGGTCAGACTCGACGCCTCGGAGTTGACCTCACAGCGTGGGCCCGCGAGGATCTGAACATGGCCTGGCCAGCAGTCCTCGCAACCTGCCTCGCCATCCCAGCCGCGTATCTCGGCAGCCTCCGCGCCTTCAACGGGAGCCGACGGCGGGGCGAGCCGCCGCTGCTCCGGGGCTCGCTGCCTTTTCTGGGCGTCGCGTTGCCCTTCGGCCGCGACGCGATGGGCTTCCTCGCCCAGGCCCGCGAGGACCACGGCGACGTGTTCACGCTCTTGGTCGGCGGTCGGCGCATGACCTTCGTGCTCGACCCGATGGGCGTCCCCGAGGTGCTCAAGGCCAAGCCGCTCAGCTTCGAGCCGATCGGCGACGAGGTCATGGCCAGCGCGTTCGGGCTGCCCGAGATCCGCGACCTCGACGGTCAAGAGCCGCTCGAGAAGCTGGCCCGGGTGTACCTCAAGGGCCAGCACCTCGGACCCGTGACCGGGCGGATGGAGGCTCGGCTGCGTCGCCTGCTGCCCGAGCTGCTCGGCGAGCGGCGCGAGCTCGAGCTCTATCGCTTCATCTGGGAGCTGATGTTCGCGGCCGGTACCGACGCGCTGTTCGGCGACGCGCTCGCCGATCCGGAGCTGGCCCGGGCCTTTGAAGACTTCGACCGCGACTTCCCGCTGATGGTCGCGGGCATGCCCGACTTCATGGTCAAGCAGGGCGTGGTCGGTCGCGAGGCGCTCGTCGGGCGGCTCGGGGCCAACATCGAGGCCGGCGCCCCCGAGCTCAGCGAGTGGATGAAGCGGCGTCGCGAGATCATCCGCGCGTGCGCGCTCGAGCCCGAGCAGATCGGCTGCATGCAGGCGGCGGTGCTGTGGGCCGCCCACGCCAACACGATCCCGGCCGCGTTTTGGGCCCTGGTCCACCTCATCCACGACCGCGAGGCCGGGGCCGCGGTCCGGGCCGAGCTCGCCGCTTGCGACACCTTCGACACCGAGGCGCTCGACTCCTTGCGCTTGCTCGACAGCGCGATCCGAGAGGCCCTGCGCCTGAGCAGCGGCTCGCTGACCGTGCGCCGGGCCATGCTCGATTTCGAGCTTGGCACGCCCTCGGGCAGCTGGGCCCTGCGCGAGGGGGATCGGGTCTGCATCGCGCCCTACCTCAGCCACCGCGACCCCGAGATCTTCGAAGAACCCGAGCGCTACCGCCACGATCGCTTCTACATCGAGCGCGGGGTCAAGCAGTTCTTCAAGGGCGGCGAGCGGGTCCCGATGCCGCTGATGCCCTTTGGGGCCGGGGTCAGCATGTGTCCTGGGCGCTTCTTCGCGATCAACGAGGTCAAGCTGCTCGTGGCCCTGATGCTCTCGCGCTTCGAGCTCGAGCTCGCTGCGCCCGGGCCGCTTCCGGGCTTCGACCTCAGCCGCGCGGGGTTGGGCATCTACCCGCCCTCGCACGACGTCGTCGTGCGGCTCGCGCGGTAGACCCTGGCGGCCGCGCGCCCACGCGGCGCTCATTCGCGAATACCCGCGAATGAGCGCTCATCACCGTCCCACGAACCGAACTCAATATGCACTTTCGGTTTTTTTTGTCGCCTAGTGACAGGAATGTGACCAATCGGACAATCGGCCAAGGGGCCGGTGCCATTGTGCTCAAATGTATGCATAAAATATGTATTGAATAAATAGAGGTATTAAATAGGATGGGGCGCATGGAAAACGCACCGATCGATCTCCGTGGAGCCCGCCGTTGGGCTCGTCCTCTGTTTGCAACCCTCGCCCTGGTTGGCCTGTCCAGCTCCTGCGCCGTCGAGGACGGCGTTGAAGATCTCGACGCCGAGCTCCAGATTGACGGGCAGCCCCTCTCGGAAGTCGGCGAGGTCCTGTCGCCCGAGACCCCGGCGCCCTCGCCCCACGAGGGCGAGGCGTGCACCTACAACGCGGACTGCCCGGCTGGAGCCCCGGCCTGCGTCGACAACCTGTGCTACGACGGCAGCGACGGCGATCCCTGCGACTACAACTCCGACTGTGCGGGGGACAACCGGTGCGCGGCGGGGACTTGCTACGACGGTGGCGTCGGCGACCCGTGCACCTACAACTCGCACTGCAACGAGGACGCCCCCTATTGCTCGGATGGCGCCTGCTCGGCCGGAGAGGCGGGCGACGCCTGCGTGTTCAACGATGACTGCGCGAGCGACAGCTGCGTCAGCGGCGAGTGCTCGGGCGGAGGCGTCGGGGACCCGTGCGGCTACGACGGAGACTGCAGCGCCGAGGCGCCGTTCTGCGCCAGCGGCTCGTGCTCCGCGGGCGGGGTCGGCGACAGCTGCGCGAGTGACGCGGACTGCAGCGAGTCGAGCCCGCTGTGTGCCTTCGGTCAGTGCTCCGAGGGTGGGGTAGGCGACTCCTGCAACGGCGACGCCGACTGCGCCGCGGGGTCGCCCTACTGCTCCGACGGCTCGTGCTCGGCCGGCGACCTCGGCGACGCCTGCCTCTACAACGACGACTGCTCGCCAGCGGCCAACTACTGCGCGTTCGGCTATTGCTCCGAGGGCCTCGCGGGCGACGACTGCGAGATCAACATCGACTGCTCTCCGTCGGCGCCGATCTGCAACAACAACGATGTCTGTTCGGCCGGGCAGGTCGGGGACGCGTGCGGCTACGATGGAGACTGCGCCGAGGAGGCCCCGCTGTGCTCGCAGGGGCTGTGCTCCGAGGGCGGCGAGGGCGACGCGTGCGACTACGACAACGACTGCGCCGAGGAGGCGCCGCTGTGTTCCGTCGATGTCTGCTCGGCGGGCGAGGCCGGCGACGCCTGCGCCTACGACTCGGACTGTTCGGCCAGCGCGCCCTACTGTTCGAACAAGAGCTACGAGTGCACGACCGGCGAGGTCGGCTCTCCGTGCACGCTCAACGCCGACTGCATCAACGGTTGCCACGCCAACCTCGAGCAGTGTGTCTGAGCCAAGCTGGCTCTGCGACGACGCCCACGCCCGGCACTGCCGGGGTGGGCGTTGTCTCGTTGGGCCTGTTGGGCTCGCTGGACTCGAGCGATCAGTCGTCGCGGCGGCGCCGGACGCCGCCGAGCAGCGCGAGCCCGAGCAGACCAAACAGCGCCCCCGCGCCCCGGCTGTCGGTCGAGCAGTTGCAGCCCTCGTCGAGGACATCGTCTCCGCCGAAGGTGTTGAACCCGGTCCCGCCCGTGTCCCCGCCGTCGTCGCTGCCCTCGTCGCCGCTGTCGCTGCCCTCGTCGCCGCTGGTCTCGGCCGTATCGCCGTCGCCGTCGCCGGAGTCGCCGTCGCCGTCCCCGGGATCGCCGTCACCGTCCCCGGGATCGCCGTCGCCGTCGCCGTCGCCGGAGTCGCCGTCGCCGTCGCCGGAGTCGCCGTCGCCGTCGCCGTCGCCGGGGTTGGGATCGGGGATGCAAGAGTTCGAGCCCAACAGGCAGATCTCACCGTCGGCGCAGTCCTCATCCGAGATGCAGCAGCCCATCTGCCAGTCGAAGCCGCAGCCCATCATCGGATCGCACGATGCGACGGTGCACAGGTTCATGTCTTCGCAGACGACGTCGTCGCCGTCGCATGAGCCGTTGCTGCACACGTCGTTCTCGGTGCACGCGTCCATGTCGTCGCAGGGGTTGGCGTTGTCGGGGTGGGCGCACTCGCCCTCGACGCACATGTCGTCGGTGCACTCGTTGCCGTCGTCGGGGCACTCGCCGTCGGGGTTGTTGGGGTGGACGCAAAAGCCGTCTTGGCACTCGTCGAAGGTGCAGCTCTCACCGTCGTCGGGGCACACGCCGTTGTCGTCGGGCGCGTGGACGCAGGCTCCGTCGACGCAGGTCGGCGGCGCCGTGCAGGGGTTCATGTCGTCGACGCAGTCGTTGTCGTTGTTGCACGGGGTCCCGACCGCCCACATCCAGGTGTCCGAGATGATCGTCGAGCCGCCGATGCCGTAGGAGCCGCCGCCCCACAGGTCGTCGTTGCCGTAGGCGACCATGCCCACGGGCACGCCGTTGGTGTCGATGCCGATGAACGCCGCGTCGTTGGACGGCTGCCAGCGGACCTGACCGATCATGTTGCCCATGGTGTCCCACGCGGTCAGGTACTGGGTGCCGTTGCGGCTCGCGGTCAGGCCGACCTGGGTGATCGGCTGATCGAAGGTCACGACCCCGGCGTGATAGGCGAAGGTCCCGTCGGCCACGCCGCCGCCGGCGATCGGTTCGGGGAAGTAGTCGCCGTTGACCTGATAGCTGGGGATGCTCGCCGAGCCCCCCGTCGCGGAGCCCGGCAAGATCACGGTCAGCTGCCCGGACTGCCAGGTCATGCCCTGGCCCGCGTAGACGTTGGCCGGGACGCCGCCGCCGTTGCCCTCGTTGAAGTCGCCGGTCCCGACGATCCCCTGGAGCTGGTTGACGTTGTCGAGCGCCGTGACGGCGCCCTCGCTGGAGATGTTGCCCGCGGCGGCGAGGCCGGTGAAGGCGAAGTAGGGGGCAGAGCTCAGGACACAGATACGAAGGGCGCGGTTCATGATAGGCCTCGGGTAAAGGTTAAAGACGCGGGGATCATACCCGGCTTGGGGTCGGCCGGTCGTGACAAATGGTGGTGGCTCAGAGGCCGAGCTTCACGCCGCGGTCGACGTGGATGGACTCGAGCGCGATCGGGTGGCTTTCGCCCTGCTCGTCGACCCGGACGATCGCCTCGACCTCGGTGACCGGGACCGTCAGCGCCGCGGTCACGACGACGGTCGCGTTGTCGCTCAGGAGCGAGACCGAGGTGTAGAGCTCGTCGACGAGCTCGCCGTCCTGGCCGAGCGCGATCCGATGCTCGGCGCCGATCTCCTCGACGCTCGGGGCCGGGCCCATCATCACCCACCAGTCCTCCGTGCCGTCGGGGAACAAGGTCCCGACGAGCAGCGGGACATTCGGGGCGAGCGCGCCCTCACCTCCGGGAGCGCCTTCGTAGTCCCACTCCGTTAGGATCCGGATGCGGCGGTAGGTCTTGTTCCAGGTCCAGTCCGAGACCCACGCGTTGCCGCAGTAGGTCATGTAGTCGTGGGCGGCGGTCGGGGTGTAGAGCTTGAAGCTGCGGATCCCGAACCCGTAGACCCCGATCTTCCCGCCCTCGTGGGGGTAGTTTGGATCGGGGCTGGCGGCCTCGGTCGCGGCCTGGGGGCAAAACACGTGCTGGAGCCCCTGGTTGTGGCCGATCTCGTGGACGATCGTGCCCGAGCTCCCGACCGGCGGGGTGTCGGGCGGGCTCTTGAACCACACGGTCGCGGCGACGCGCGAGCTGGCCCCCGACTTCGACTCGCCCGTGAGCTGGGCGATGCCCGCGACCATGTTGACCGCCGGACCGTTCACATCGACGAGCGCGTGATAGTAGACGTTGGGATCGGCGGCATCGTTGGCGCGCAAGGCCGCCATCGGGCTGAGCAGCGCGCCGAGGTTGGTCAGTTGGTTGTCGTACTCGTAGACCTCGTGGAGCTCGTAGCTCACGCTCTGGAGCGGGTTGTTTTGGAGCAGGTCGTCGGACACGTACTGCAGGTCCTCGTCGGTCGGCTCGACGAGGGTCGGCGGGTCGATGTAGGTGTAGTGGATCGGCACGAACATCACCTTCATCTCGAGCGGCGTCTGCTCGTAGCCGACCAGCTCGTAGTCTTCGGGGGTGACGTTGGTGCCCTCGCTCAGCTCGGACGCGTCGACCTCGCTGGTGTCGATCAGCTCGACCCAGTACGACAGCCCCGGCTGGGCCTCATCGGCGAGGATGCTGAAGTAGAACTCGCTGCCGAGCGACTTCGGATCCGAGGGGCCCTCGACGAAGAGCTCGCGGGTCCGGACCCCGAGCTCGACGCCGTCGGCGTCGCGCAGGTGGAGGACACCCGTGATCTCGCGGGGGATCCAGTCGTCGTCGACGACGTGCTGGGTCCGGATCAGAGTGTCGCGATCGCGGATCATGAACGCGTTGCGCTCTTCGGGGCCGACCCAGGCGCCGTCCTTGCCGATCAAGATCGCCGTGCCCTGGTTGGCCTCGACCTCGGTCAGGTGGATCCCGCGGGCGCGCTTGCCCTGAGGTACCTCGGTGGTGTCGCCGTCGCCGTTGCCGTCGCCGCCGCCAGCGCTGGTCTCGCCGGAGTCGCCCTCACCGAGGGTCTCGCCGTCGTCCGCGACCGGCCTGGTGGCGCAGCCGAGGGCCAGGGCGAAGCAGCTGCTCAGGGCGAGCGTCGTCAGTCCAAGCGAAGCGTAGTTTGAGGAGAAAATGTCACGCACTACAACTCCAACATTCCATGATCGGCGCCGAGACTCAATAACTAAACGGCCCAGAACGAGGTTGTGCGCGAGCAGCGGAGATTTTGATTGGCCCATTGGTAGAAAGGCAAAATACAATTTTGAGCGCTGCTAATATGAATTCTTCGTGCTCCCGTAGACTGCGCCCATGACTGGATCTCTCGAGGATCGGGCGGTGGTCGTCACGGGCGGGGCAGGAGCGCTCGGGCAGGCCGTGAGCGCTGCGTTGGTCGAGGTCGGGGCTCACGTTCACATCCCGCTGCTCGAGGCAAAGCCGCCCGCGAGCTTCGGGCTCGCCGGCCACGCCCAGATCCACACCGAGCACGGGGTCGATCTCTCCGATGAGCGCGCGGCCGTGGACTACTTCGCCGGGGTCCCGCGGCCGTGGGCGACGATCAACCTCGCGGGCGGCTTTGCGATGGCCCCGCTGGTCGAGACCTCGCTCGCGGACTTCGAGCGGATGTGGCGGATGAACGTGGTCTCGTGCTTCTTGTCGTGTCGCGAGTCGGTCCGACGGATGCGCGAGGCCGACGAGGGCGGGCGCATCGTCAACGTCGCCGCCCGACCGGCGTTGATCCCAACGCCGGGCATGATCGCCTACACCGCGGCCAAGAGCGGGGTCGCGGCCCTAACCCGGGCCCTCGCCGAGGAGCTCGCCGACGAGAAGATCTGGGTCAACGCGATCGCGCCCTCGATCATCGACACTCCGGTCAATCGCGCGGCGATGCCCGACGCCGACCACGATCGCTGGCCGAGCACCGAGGCGCTCGCGCAGACGATCCTCAGCCTCGCGAGCCCCGACAACCGCTGCGCGCGGGGGGCCGTGGTCCCGGTCTACGGCCGGTCCTGAGCGGAGTCGCTGGTCGCCGCTTCGATCGCGGCCAGCCAGATCTGCATTGCGAGCGAGCTGCCGCTCTCGTTGCGGCCGAGGCTCTGGGGCACGTCGAAGCCGACCCAGGCGACCGCGGCGTGCTCGCTCGTGTAGCCCGCGACCCACGCGTCGCGGGCCTCGTCGGTCGTGCCGGTCTTGGCCGCGACCGGTCGCCCGAGCGCGCGCGCGCCCTGACCGGTGCCATCTTCGACCGCGGCCTGGAGCATGTCGGTCAGCGCCGCCGCGATCTCGGGCTCGACGCCGAAGGCCCGGGCGCGCGGCTCGGGCTGGGGAAGGGGGACCTCGGGGCCCTGAAGATCGGCGGGCGCCTCGATGGTCAGGATCGCGCTCGGCTCGACGCCGACGCCCCCGCGGCCGAGGGTCAGGTACGCGGTCAGGAGCTCGAGGGGGGTGAGCTCGCTGGTCCCGAGCGCGAGCGAGGGCTCGTCGCCGAGCGCTGAGACGAGCCCGAGGTCGCGGGCGAAGGCGTGGACGCGCTCGGGGCCGACCGCCTCCATCAGCGCGAGGGCGACCGCGTTGTCGGACTGGGCCAGGGCCTCGCGCAGGCTGATCGGCTCGCCCTCGGCGTCGCCGGGCACGAGCGACGCGGCCGTGAACGCGCCCGCGCGCAGGGCCGCGCCGTAGACCACGGGCTTGAACGCGCTGCCGGGCTGGCGGTGCGCGAGCCGGGCCCGATCGAACTCGCCGCGCTGGAAGCTCCGCCCGCCGATCAGCGCGAGGAGCTCGCCCGAGCGGAGGTCGGCCACGGCCACAGCCAGCTCCGGGCCGGGCTCGAGGCGCGCGCGAGCCGGGCCCCCGTCGCGGGCGGGGGCGACCACGCGGACCGCGATCGCGTGGCCAGGCGTGAAGCGCTCGGCGAGCTCGGCCTCGCTCAGGCCGAGCCCCTCAGTCTCGATCTCGAGCTCGTGTTCCCCGAGCGTGGCGCGGACTCGACCGACTTGCGCTCGGCGCTCGGCGGCGGCGACGACGACCTGGTAGCGGGCGCCGGTCTCGAGCTTGGCGGGCGCGCGGGCGTCGAGTCGCGCCCGCGCCCGCGGCGACAGGGGCCGAGCGTGGGCGCCGTAGCCGTGGCGGGCCTCGAGCGCGTCGAGCTCCCGACGACCGGCGGCCCGGGCCGCGATCTGAACGTCGAGGTCGACGCTGGTCGTGACCGTGGCGCCGAGGGTTGCGAGCGCGTCTTCGCCGTAGCGGGCGATCAGCTCGGCGCGCGCGAGCTCGACGAACTCGTCGGCCTCGCCGAGACCGCGCCAGGACTGGCCCTGATCCAGGGCCTGGATCGGGCGGCCGATGAAGCGACGGGCCGCGGACGCGTCGGCGAAGCCGTGCTCGACCATCTGCTCGAGCACGTAGTCCCGCCGCGCCTCGAGCCGCTCGCGGCGGCGGTAGCAGGTGACCACGCCGGGCGCGTTGGGCAGCGCCGCGAGGGTGGCCATCTCGCCGAGATCGAGCTCGTCGAGCTGCTTGCCAAAGTAGTAGCGGGCCGCCTCGGCCACGCCGTAGCGGCCCTCGCCGAAGTAGATCTCGTTGACGTAGATCTCGAGGATCTGCGCCTTGGTCAGGACCGCCTCGACCCGACCGGCGAGGACCACCTCCTGGCTCTTGCGCTCGATCGTGCGGGCCCGCGTCAACAGCGTGTTTTTGACGACCTGCTGGGTGATCGTCGAGGCGCCCTCTCGCCGGTGGCCCTTGCGGAGGTTGTGGGTGATCGCCCGGGCGATGCCTGGCCAGTCGAGCCCGTCGTGCTCGAAGAAGTCGGCGTCCTCGGCTGCGAGGAAGGCGAGGACCAGCTGGTCCGGGAGCGCGTCGTAGGGGACGACCCTGCGCCGCTCGCCGCTGTGGAGCTCGCCGATCAGGGTCCCGTCACGGGCGAGCACGTGCGTGACCTGCGGCGGGTTGTAGTCGAGCAGGACCCGGGGATCGATGTTGTCGGCCGCGCGCCCGTACCACCAGACCACGGCCACGACGGACAGCGCGCCGAGCACGGTCAGCGACCCGAGCGCGAGGCAGGCCCGCCCGAGCATCCGCCGGACCTTGCGGTGGCGGGGCGGGGCGGGGTCTCGGGCGGTCTCGGCCTTCTCGGCTCGGGGTGTGGAGTCCATCAGGTCTGCGGGGGCCGGATAATACCGACGCGGCGCCAGCTATCTCTTGTTCCGAATGACGTATACTCGCCGCCTCGATGAAGGACGGGCGCAAGGAAGTGTTGGTGGTGGATGACGATCCCGACGTCCTTCGCTCGTTCATGCGCCTGCTCGAGGACTGCGCCGACGTCAAGATCGCCCTCGGCGCCGAGGCTGCGCTCAAGGTCCTCGCCTCGAAGCACTTCGACACCGTCGTCGTCGACTTCAACATGAAGGGCCCGCACGGCGGGTGGTTGCTGCGCCAGGTCCGGGACAAGTACCCGGAGATCGAGCGGATCTTGCTGTCGGGGAGCTCGTACTCCGAGCTGTCGCGGTGGTTGGATCCGGGCCTCGTCGACCGCTTCCTCGAGAAGCCGCTCGAGGGCGAAGAGCTGATCGAAGCCGTCAACGAAGTGTGAGCGCGGGCGGCTACAGGCGGCGGACCATGCCCTCGCGGCCGAGCGTGGCCTGGATGTCGGCGCGCGTGGCCTTGGCCGCCGCCGCGCTCGTGAACGCCCCGACGATCACGCGATAGACCACGCGGCCGTCGTCGAGGGTCGCGGGCTCGACGTGGGCGGAGGGGTTCGTGTCCGGGAACCCGCCGACCTCGTAGAAGCCGTGCCAGTACTCGCCGAGATCGTTGATCGCGTAGGCGGCCGACTTCGCGGCGTCCTCGTCGCTCGTCGAGAGCAGCTGGACCGTGTAGACCGGGGCTTCGATCGCTCGCGCGGCTTTGATCTCGGCCTTGGTGCTGCCGCAGCTTCGCGCGACGACATCGAACACCTCGTTGAATTCGATGCTGCCGTCGAAGTCCGCGCTGACGGCGAGCTCGCACAGGTCCCCGGCCCCGGTGAACTCGAACCCGCCGAAGAAGTACGAGGCCTCGACGCCCTCGGGGAGCAGTGCTTCGACCCGCGCCATCCAGTTGGCGTAGCGGTGGGCCTCGTCGACCGACCACTCGGCGCTCTCGTCGTAGATCGACGCGCTGAGGCGTTCGGTCTTCAGCGAGATGCCGTCCCAGCAGGCGGCGGCGGTGCTGGGGGTCAAGAGGGTGAGGGTGAGGGCGAGGGCGGACGCGATTGGGAGGGCGCGAGTGAGCATGGGGGAGGGGCTGTGCAGGTCCGGTGCCAGGCTTGTGCTGGCTTGGGACGGTGTTCTGAGGGCGGTTGCGGTGACTTGCGGAGGTTTTGACATCAATGATGTCTTCATTGCGCTCGACTCGCCAAGGGTAGCAGCCGCCCCGCGGCGACGGTGATGAGCTCGGCGCGGGCTTGTGCGGGGAGCATTCGCGATGAGGGTACCCGACATCGGCCACGAGGTGCCGGCGGGCTTCAGGGGCTCTCGTCCGGGGTCGGATCACAGATGCCCTCGTCCGTCACGTATTCGGCGGTGTAGCAACACTCGGCCGCGCCGGGGTTGGGCGCGAAGCAGCCACGGATGAAGCGCTCCGGCTCGTAGTCCGATGGGCAACCCGCGGCCGCGAACACGGACGAAATCTCTGTTTGAAGTCGTGTGTCCGCATCTTGCGCGCTCCACATGCACGGGTCGCATCCGCTCGCTGGCGCGGCCACACACAGATTCACGACCTCGCGGCCCAACCCCGGCTCGTCGACGATGGTGGGGCCGCGCCCGCAGTAGTTTTGGACGAAGTCCGTCGGGCTGACCGGCCAATCCCCGTTGCCGTCGAGCGTGTAGCACTCGTCCGGCGTGTCGGTTGAGTCGGGCTGACAGGCCTGGGTGGTCGCGGTGACTGCGAGCACGACTGCGTAGGTGGGGGGTGCCATCACGGTCTACGCCACCGGTTCTTCAGACGACACCCACCGGATCGTGGTGGCGCGATGGTGAAGCGTTCTTCGAGACTGTTTGTCACGGCACCCGATGGCCGAAGAAGTAGCGAGCGCCGTCGACGTAGTTCTCGGCGGCGGGGCTGTCGAGGAAGGCCTCGGCGATCGCGGCGGCCTCGAGCGGCTTGAAGCTGCCGCGGCGATCGAACATCGCCGTGCAGTCGATGCCGGTCGAGGCCTCGAAGCGGTGGCGGTTCCAGGCTGGGAGGACGATCTTTCGTTGGCCCGCGCACTCGAGGAACATGCGGGCCATCCGGCGCACGCTGGTGGGCTGTCCGCGCCAGAGCAGCACATCCTCGCCGCCAAATCGCTCTGCGAGCATGCTGCAGTGCTCCTCGACGGCGGCGCGGTACTCTTCGAAGCTTGCAAAACCGACGACGTCGTCGAAGCGCGACAGCTCGTGCTCGTCGATGACCTGCGAGATGTACATCAGGATGATCTCATGGTCATCGGTGACGGGAGTGACGTTCGCTTCATACGCGTCGACCAGGATTGGGATGTCCCTGAGACGGCCACGGGCCGCGACCGCCTGGCACCAAGCGTAGGTGAGCTCGAAGTTCCAGTGGTGCTGGGCGATGAAGTCCAGCAGTTCGGGGAACGCAGCAGACGGGCCAGCATCGGCGAGCAGGTCCGAGCAGGTGTCATATGGAACGAACTCACCCTCCTGCCCGACGATTCGAGAGATGCGGTCGACGTATCGAAAATCTCCCAGTCGCGCATGTTGGAAGGCCGAAAGCCAGGCGAGGGTGGGTTCGGCGAGCGGCGTGGAGGGGAACGGCGTCACCGGTTCGTGCGGAACGCCGAAGTAGCCCCTTCCGTCCCAGTCGAGCCACAGCGGCCGCTTGATTTTCTTTGGGAGACGACCCATCAGATCTTTCACTGGAAGCGTTTGAACCGATCGTCGAGCGCCTGACAGGGGGGGCAGAGCGCAGCGTGTAGCTGGAGGTTGCCTGCTCCGGTGGGGCAACCCCCGGCGGACTTGGGTGTCAGGTGATTTGTTTTGCGTGCCTCATTGAACTCGAATTCAGTCACTGGTCGTCCGAGTTGGCGCTCGAGCTGCGAGCGATGTGCCCCGACCTCTGGCAGGCCTTGCTGGAACTGAAAGCGTAGACGAAATGCGCGCCATGCAGCATGAATCTTCTTCTTCTGCTCTTTCCGCTGTGGTGAACGGTCAGGCTGTCGACCGTAGAACACATCGCAAGGCGGATTCGGCAGGAGGCGGGTCCGTTTCTCGCAGGTGCACCCCGCTCGCGCCATCGCATCTTTGATCAGCGCGCGGTACGCCCGCTTCTCCGCGCGAAGCTGAGCCTTGGTCCACCCGCCCGTCTGCGCCTTCTTGTCGATGTTGTCCTCGTACCACTCATCCCGCCCCATCGGCGCCGCGGTCGAGTGTTTGTCCCCACCACAGCACGCGCAGCGGCCCTTGGCGATCGCGGCCTCGGCGACCTTGACCATGTTCAGGGTCGCAGCGTTGAGCCACGGCGGGGTGCTTCCGGGGTAGCTGGCGTGGTTGGAGGTCGTCAGGTCGAGGTGTCGGCAGACCCCTTTGCCCTCGAACTTGACGTCCGTCGACCACGCGCCGAAGTAGGTCTTTCCCGTGATCGTGTGGGTGACGATGCTGCCGCCGAAGCTCTTGGTCGCGGCCTCGTTGCCGAGCGGCGAGGTCGCGTAGTAGCTCTGGTCGGCGAGCATGACGGGCTTGCCGCCGATCTTGACCCGCTTGCTGCCGGCCTTCATGTCCCGGCAGTGGGACGTGTTCGGGTAGGGCACGGGCACGGGTCCGGCGGGCGCAGTGGGGGGGGCTGAGGCAGACGTCCGGGAGCGCGGCGACGGCCTTGCCCGCCTGGGCCTTGGCGGCGATCTCCATCGAGTTGGCGTAGACCTTGCTCATTGTCGGTGCTCTCCTGGTGCCTCGACGACCACGGCGGCCCGCGGACCCTGATGATCGCGCGCGAAGACGATCGAGCGTGGGCCGGCGGCGTAGCGGCGTTGGTAAGTTGCGATGGCCTGGACCACACCGCACAAGGGCCCCGCGACGCCGACGTCACCGAGCACGGCGCAGGGCAGGAGCAGCGGGAAGCTGAGCTTGCGGCGGTCGAGCAGCCGCGAGATCAGCAGCGCCTGCTCGCGAAAGTCGAGGCTCTCGCCCGCGGCGTCGCTGATCCGGGCGTCCATGTCGGCGAGATCATAGCCGGAAGCGGCGAGGGCGTTGGCGGCCGCTTCGACGAGGCCGTCGGCGCGGTGGGGCAGCTCGTTCCACAGCGTCGCCGACTCGAGGCCGAAGCCCGGCGCGCCGAGGCTGGCGAGCGCTCGCTGTGGGAAGCGGTCGACGAGCAGGCACGCGGCGGCCTCGCCGGGCACCACGCTGTCGGGGTCCTCGGGCCGACGCAGACGTCCGGCGCGCTGGAGCTCGAGCAAGCGGCGGGGGCTGACCCACTAGTCGGAGGCCGCGACGACGCAGGCGGCGACGCGCCCGGTAGCGAGGGTCTCCTGAGCCAGCGCGAGCGCGTTGAAGGCCGTCACGGGCCCACCGACCAGCACCCGGGACAGGTCGAGGGCGACCGGCGACTCGAAGCGCTCGACCAGCGCTCGCAGCGAGCCCGAGAGATCGGCGCCCGCGAAGATCTCTGGCAGGGCGATGAACAGCGCCACGGGGTGTTCGTAGCGAAGGGGGGCGACGGCCTGGTCGAGGGTCCGGGCGAGCAGGCCGAGCACGCGCTGCCGTCCGCTCAGGCCCGGGTCGAGCTCCGCCATCGCCGACGCGTAGTAGGGCTCGCCATGCTCGTCGTCGATCTCGAGCTCCTCGATCTTCGTGATCTCGCAGCAAATCGCGGCGCAGGCCGTCGGGCCCGTGAGACCGACGGGACAGACGAGCCCCGTGTTTCGAACCTGGCAGCGAGTCACGCGTCCGCCTCCCGGGTCTGCCTCGCTAGCCACGAGGTCGCGTCGCCGAGGCGGGCGAAGACCGGTCGACCCGCGCGGATCTCGACGGGCTCACCCGGCGGCGGCGGTCCGATCCAGATCTCGCGCAAGCGGGAGGGTTTGCGCGGCATGGCCGTCCGCGCTCGCCAGGTCAGCGTGGCCAGTCCCGCGTGGGGCTCGAGCACGATCGTGTCGAGCTCGGGGTGCAGCGCCACGCTGTGGCTCGCGTGGACCGCTTGAACCGGGAGGTCGACCTTCGGCACCAGGTACTCGACGATCGCCTCGTCGGCCATGTGATGGCAGCGAATGAGCTCGCCGCCGCGCAGTCGCGGGTGCTGCTGATCCTCGGGCGCCGACTGAAAAAAGCGCGCGTCGAAGTCCTCGGGCAAGAACGGCCGCCGCGTTCGCTGCCAGCGCTCGTCGTAGGTGCCCGCGTGGGCCAGGCGCGGCAGCCAGGAGCGGCCGACCGGCCCAAAGCCGACGGGCGTCGGGCGGTCCGACGCTGCGCGAATTCGTGCGCGGGGATGTTCGAGGTTGGGCAGCGGCGAGCCGTCGAGCCTCGCGCCGCGCGGGGCCGCCGAGAAGCCGACGGCGCTGAGGTTTCTGCGCTCGGCCTGCGATGAGTCGGGCCCCCGGGGCGCGTCGACACCTCCGAATGCCCGATCGAAGCGCAGCGGCATCTCGACGAAGGGCACCGCTGGCGATGGTCGCAGCTCGCCGACCACGTGGACCCAGCGGCGGTCGCCGACGACGAGCACGTCTTTGGTCTTGCCCGCGACCTCGAGGCGAACGAGGAGCTCGCGGACGGGCTGTCGGCCCGGGGCCACGGCCTTGCCCTCGACGAGCACGTCGGTGAGTGGCTTGTGCAGGGCGAAGTCGTTCTCGAACCGAACGGGCGTGGTCTCGGGGGCGCCGTAGTGCTCTCGTCGGTCTCGACGAGCGGGCGCTGCTCGCTGGCGAGGCGAAGGGTCCCGCCCGGGCTGGTCTCGAAGGTGCCCTTGACGACGACCACGCACCAGTAGCGAGCGTCGCCGTCGACCTGGGCGCAGACGCCCGCGACCATGCGGGTGGTGTTGCGGGTGATCTGCATGAATGGAGGTCGCTCAGTCGTCCCCGAGCAGGGACACCTGCTCGGGCTGCGTGGCCTTGGTCTTGGCGGACTTCTTTTTGGCGCAGTTCCAGCGCAGGGGGCGACGGTCGCAGCTGCTCTTGCCGAGGAGCCGCGCGGCAAGCTCACACTCCGACGAGACCTCGAGAGGCTCGCCGAGGCTGAGGTGTTCGAGGATGCAGCGCGCGGTGGGCATCGCGGCGGAGATGATACCCCGAACGCGCGGCAGATCGCCCGACAAGCCGCGGGATTCCCGAGCAGCAGATCCGAACCCTCGTGACCCTGGAGAGCCAGACTCGCGCTGCTCATCGACGACGACCCCGAGCGCTTCCACGAGGCCCAGCTGCGGATCATGCAGCGGCGGGTCCGGGACTGGCGGGCGCTGCACGGGCCGGACAAGGAGGTCTACTTCGAGCAAGTCCATGCTCCCGGCGAGGAAGCGGAGCTCGACTTCACCAACTGCAACGAGCTCGGCGTGACGATCGCGGGCGAGCCCTTCCGCCACCTGCTCTTCGAGCTCGTCCTGGTCGCCAACATCTGGACCTGGGCCTGCGTGGCCTTCTCGGAGAGCTTCGAGGCGCTCGTGGAGGGCTTGCAGCGGGCGCTGTGGGCTCTGGGCGGGGAACCAAAGCAGCTGACCCTCGACAACATGTCGGCGGCGACGCACGAGCTCAAAAAGGACCCAACGACAACTACCCCGCGTGAGAGTCGTCGAACGCGGGTGCGCAAGTCTCGCACCGGCAGGAATAATCGTCGCCAATCGGAAAAATAATTGACGCTGATCACTCGCCCGGCATAGTGGTGTTCGCGCGATGGCACGACTCACTACCGGCTACATCTACAACTACTGGGACGACGACTCCGCTTCGGACATGGAGTGGGAGGTCGCCGTCCGCGGAAAGAAGCTCACCTTCAAACAGGGGCCCTACGGAAAGCGGAAGGTCATCGACAAGGCTGCCTTCGAGACCGAAGCCGAAGCGGCCGAAGCGGCCGACGCCGCCGCGTTCCAGTTCGTCCGCCCCTACGCCTTCGGCGATGTATGGAACAACCTCGCACGCTCGCTCAAGCAGCTCGGCGACGGCCCCTACACCTTCACGCTCGAGGACGGCACGACGACCGAAGCCACGGTCGCGCATCAGGCAGCGGCGGACGACGTCGGCTTCGTGGTGCATCGCGCCTTCAAGCTCGGAAACGGGGACGAGGTCGTCTACCTATGGTCGTTCTCCGACCTGGACGGTCTGTTCGTTCTGCGATGCAGCGATGGCGCCCCGAGCGTCGAGGAGATGAGCGCCGCGACGCTGCCTCATGCAGACGACGGCTACGAGGGGCTCGGCCGCATCGAGAAGCTCCATCGCTTTCGAGAGCACGTCGCGCTGGAGACGATCGGCATCCAAGAGTGGCCACAGAACGAAGCTTGGAAGAAACTGTTCAAGCGTCTGAGCTGACCCCGTGACGCCCACCGAGTCAGGGCGCCTCCTCTGCCGCCACGTCCTCGGCCGCAAGGTCCTCGCCGGTCGCTTCCGGGCTCGGGTCTCCTCGGGAGGGCGTCATGTCCCTGGTCCCACAAGGATCTGTTCGGCGCGGTCCAGCGCGCCGCACGGGCGGCGGGGATCGATCGCAGCATCGGCCTCGAATTCGGTCCTGGTGTCGGGGCCCGGGAATCGCTCGTAATCCGCTAAAATCCGCTGGTTTCGGGGACGTCGGCTGGGCTCGTGGAGAAATCTTGGAGAGACGTTGGTCGCGATCAGATGGACTCGATCCGATCACGCCAGTAGCTCGATAAACCCCTCGACGACCAGCGACACGTCGCTGGTGTTGAAGTTCAACGATTGCGCAGTAAGGTGTCGGTGAAGGCATCTTGCAGACGCACGGAGCCTGTGGCAGCGCCCAGCTCCGCAGCTCGCGGCTCTGGACTCCGACCTCGGCACCACGCTGCTGAGCCTCAGCCAGAGCGTGCTCGCGC
>NZ_PVNK01000191.1 GCF_002994615.1 Enhygromyxa salina
GCGATGAGGACCCCCAGCTCGAGCGCCGCGACACCTTCGTGCTCGCGGGCGCCGAGGATCTCGTGCACCAGCTCGACGACCAGGGTCAGGTCTGGTCGCAGATCCGCGATGGCCACGTGATCCAGCGGTTCATGCCGCGGGTCGAGGGCGGCTTCGCGCGGATCGAGCGGTGGACCTCGCAGGCGACCGGGGATGTCCACTGGCGGACGATCTCGCCCGGGAACGTGACGAGTTTTTTCGGGCGGACCGCGTCCGCGCGGGTCTCGGATCCTCGAGATCCCAAGCGCGTGTTCTCGTGGTTGCTCGAAGAGAGCCACGACGATCGCGGCAACATCATTGTCTACGAGTACAAGCAAGAGGACCTCGCGGGTGTGGACCAAGACGCGCTCGAGGAGCGACCGCGCCTGGCCCAGACGAGTGTGCAAGCGCAGCGCTACCTCAAGCGCATCAAATACAGCAACGCCACGCCCTTCGTGAAGGGCGGCTGGCTGTTCGAGGTGGTCCTCGACTACGGCGAGCACGGCGTCATGCATGGCGAGCAGCTCGAGGTCTCGCCGACCGAAGACCGGGACTGGCCCACGCGACAAGACACGTTCTCGACGAACCGCCCGGGTTTCGAGCTGCGCACGCGTCGGCTGTGTCGGCGTGTGTTGATGTTTTACCATTTTGCCGCGGAGCTCGGGCCCGCGCCGTACCTGGTCGCGTCGACGGACTTCATCCACGACGAGGGCCCGGCGCTCACGCGGCTGACCGGGGTGATCCAGCGCAGCTATCGGCGCGACGAGCAGACGCAGCACTTCGAGAGCGCGCAGCTGCCGACGCTCGAGTTGGAGTACAGCGAGGCCGTCATCGATCCGTGGCTGCACGAGATCGACGATCCGATGACGCTGCGAAACCTGCCCGCGGGGATCGACGGGCGGCAGCATCGGCTCGTGGATCTCGACGGCGAGGGCTTGCCTGGCGTGGTCACCGAGCAAGCTGGCAGCTGGTACTTCAAGCGTGGCCTCGGCGATGGTCGCTTCGGTCCGCTCGTCGCGTTGCCCTCGCGGCCCGTGAACCTGGGCATGGAGGGGACCCAGCTGATGGACCTCGACGGCGACGGCCGCAAGGATCTGGTCAGCTTCGTCGCGCCTGCGCCTGGTTTTTTTCGGCGGACCGAGCAGGAGGGCTGGGGCAACTTTCGGGCGTTCACGTCGGTGCCCAACGTCGACTGGCAAGATCCGCGAGTGCAGCTGATCGACCTGTCCGGCGACGGGTTTCCCGATCTACTGCTCGATCGCGGCCGCGACTTCGTCTGGTATCGGAGCAAGGGCGCGGAGGGGTTCGAGAGCCCGCGGGTCGTGCCAAACCCCGGGGATGAACGGAGCAAGCCGGTCGTGCTGTTCTCGGATCCGCGCATGGCGATCCAGTACGCGGACATGAGCGGCGACGGGCTGGTCGACATCGTCCGGATCCGCAACGGCGAGGTGGTGTACTGGTCGAACCTCGGGTACGGGCGCTTTGGGCCGATGATCCGCATGGGCGGGCTGTCGGCGTTCGCGGCCGGGAGGTCGTTCGAGCCCGGGCGTGTGCGGCTCGCCGACGTCGACGGGAGCGGGGCGACGGATCTGATCTACCTCGGCGACCGCGGGGCCACGCTCTACCGCAACCTCGCGGGCAACGGCTTCGCTGCGGCCGAGGCGATCGTGAGCTTCCCGGGCGTGCGCAGCGTCGACTGGGCCGAGGTCGTGGATCTGAAGGGGACGGGGACCGGGCACCTGGTCTGGTCGTCGTCGTCGGCCTCGGGCCGGGGCGGGGTGCTGCGCTACATCGATCTGATGGGCGGTCAAAAGCCGCACCTGCTGATCGGGTCGCGCAACAACATGGGGGCCGAGACCAAGGTTGCGTACGCGCCCTCGACCAAGTTCTACTTGGCCGACAAGGCGGCCGGGAAGCCATGGGCGACGAAGCTGCCGTTTCCGGTTCAGGTGGTCGAGCGGGTCGAGAGCATCGACCACGTCACGCGCCAGCGATATGTGCAGCACTTTGCGTACCACCACGGGTACTTCGACGGACAGGAGCGGGAGTTCCGAGGGTTCGGGATGGTCGAGAGCTGGGACACCGAGTCGTTCGAGGACTTTGTGGGGGATGGGTTGTTCGCGTTCGAGCAATTCGATGCGGTGGAGGAGCAGCTGCACCAGCCGCCGGTTTACACCAAGAGCTGGTTTCACACGGGGGCGTATTTGGGTGGGGAGGAGCTCGCGGAGCGCTTTGCTCGGGAGTATTGGGGTGGTGATGACAAGGCGTTCGAGCTGCCCGCGAGCGTGGTGCCGAGCGGGCTGACGGGCGCGGAGGCGCGCGAGGCCGTGCGTGCGCTCG
>NZ_PVNK01000192.1 GCF_002994615.1 Enhygromyxa salina
GGGGGTCTAAAGGAGCCAGCCCCCTTTTAGGGGGCCACGCAGGCGACAGCGAAGCTCACCCCAGCCCACCGAGGGAGGGAGCGCAGCGACCGAGCGACCGGCCGCTTGCGGCCGTGCGTGGCAGAGTTGCTGACGCCTGTGGGGGTCTAAAGGAACCAGCCCCCTTTAGGGGGCCACGCAGGCGACAGCGAAGCTCATACCCAGCCCACCGAGGGAGGGAGCGCAGCGACCGAGCGACCGGCCGCTTGCGGCCGTGCGTGGCAGAGTCGCTGACGCCTGTGGGGGTCTAAAGGAGCCAGCCCCCTTTTAGGGGGCCACGCAGGCGACAGCGAAGCTCACCCCAGCCCACCGAGGGAGGGAGCGCAGCGACCGAGCGACCGGCCGCTTGCGGCCGTGCGTGGCAGAGTCGCTGACGGCTGTGGGGGTCAAAAATAGCCCCCTAGTCCTTGCCCCAGAGCTTACCTGAGAAGACGAAGGCGAGGACCACCGTGGGGAAGGCCGTGTTCACGTCGCGACCCGTGCGCCAGCGGTGCTTGATGTTCCAGCCCGGGATCACCAGCAGCGTGGGCTTGTTGAAGCGCGGGTTGCGTTGCGGCCGGTCGAAGAAGGTGTAGCCGAGGACCGGGCCGAGGCGAAACTGGGGGCCGACGGGGTTGTCGATCTCGTCGCCCTCTTCGTAGACCTCTTCTTTGAAGAAGGGCATGAGCGTGGAGGCTCGGGCCCCGGCGATGAAGGTGGCGTTGCGGGGGCCCTTCAGCGGCTGCAGCCAGAGCACGTCGCTGTCGTTGCTGAGCATCCAGCCCTGCCCGGGCGCGAGGATGTCGTAGCGGACGGCGTAGAACACGTCGTCCTCGCCGCGCAGATCGTAGTGGTTGTAGATGGCAAAGGTCGCGCTGCGGATGGCGAGGTTCTTGACCTTGGCCTGGACGAGGGCCTCGAGCTCGACCTGGTGGCCGTTGGTCACGTAGTTCTCGCCGGCGTCGGCCTGGGCGCCGAGCCGGGTCTCGGAGTAGTCGTCGTGGGGCGACTTGTACGACTGCATGTATTGGAAGGTCCCGAACCACTGCACGAAGCTGTAGCTCGCGCGGAACCGAAACACGGCGGCCGGCTGGAACTGGAAGGTCGCGCCGATCAGGGCGATCGCGGGGCTGACGATCGGCCGGAACATGATGCCGATGTTGCTGCCGTTGAGGATCGCCTTGTCCTTGTTGTAGAGCCGGTACTGGTAGCCGAGCCACAGCCGCTCCTCGAGGCCGAGGGGGTTGATGCGCGGGGCGAGCAGGCTCGTGTAGACGAGGCTGTGCTTGTCACCGATGCCGCTCGGGCTCTGGCTCTGGCTCCCCTCGACTTCGTCGGGCGGCGGCTGGTCTGCGCCCTCTGTCGGGGCCCCGGCCGGGCCCTCGGCTTCGGTCGGCTCGGGCTGAAGCTTCGGCTCGGGGACCGCATCGTCCTCGGGCGGGGCCGACTTCTCGTCGCTGGCCGCGAGCGCGCCCGCGTCGGCGGGGGCGTCGACCTCGTCGCTGTCTTCATCGGCGGGGGCGTCGGCGGGGGCGCCGCCGGACGCCGAAGCCGTCAGCGACAGCAACGTCGTGAGTCCGAAGGTGACGTAGGGGAGGGACAGGCGACGGAGCAGAGTTGTCATGGCCAGCGAGGAGAGAAGGGGAGCGAGCGCGAAGGGCCAGCTCAGAGCGAGGATCCCGGTCGGGACAGCCCGTTGTCAATGCTCGAGGGTCGAGCTCAATCGCGCGTGGCATAAAAATCCCCGGACCGACTGCCCACAGCGCTCATTTTTGGGCATACTCGCCGCGGTGTCGTCGATCGGCTTTGCTTCCTCAACCAAGACTCTACTCAAGGGTGCCAAGACCATCGCGGTGGTCGGTGCGGCGGCCGTGTTCAACAAGCGGCGCTTCCCCAAGCTCCTGGGCAAGAAGCTCGACGCGTTGACGGTCGAGCTGGCCAAGACCGTCGAGGCCGGGGATCTGGGCGCATCCGCGACGACGCTGACGGGGGGCGAGCCCGCCAAGCTCGGCGTCGGCGTGCTGCCCGACAGCGTGTCGCGCTACAACGCCGCCAGCCGTGCAGAGTGCGTTCGGCGGGCCATGGGCGGGCTCGCGGCCGGAAAGGGCAAGCTCGCGATCATCCTCGTGGTCGACGATCCGAGCCACATCCTGGCCCAGGCGATCGCCATTGGCCGCTGCTTTCCGCAGTTCAGCGGCAAGAGCAAGGCCAAGTCGCGGCGGGTCCAGCTCCTGGCGGTCGACCGCAAGGGCGCGGTCATCAAGCCCGAGTCCGGGGTGACCGGGACCGTCGCGGCCGTGCGCGACAGCGCCGAGCTCGTCGACACGCCGCCGAGCGAGCTCCACCCCGAGGCCTTCGCCAACCGGGCGCGTGAGCTGCTCGAGGGCACGGATGTCGAGATCGAGGAGATCGTCGGCGACGAGCTGGCCGAGCGCGGGCTGGGGGGCATTCACGCCGTCGGCCGGGCCGCGCTCTCGGCTCCGCGGCTGTTCGTGGCCAGCTACACCCCCGCAGGCTCGAGCGAGGACGCCGAAGACCAGCGCCACGTCGCCCTGGTCGGCAAGGGCGTGACCTACGACACCGGCGGCCTCCACCTCAAGCCGCGCGGCGGCATGGAGGGCATGAAGTGCGACATGGGCGGGGCCGCGGCCACGCTCGGCGCGTTTCGGGTCCTGGTCGCCGCCCGCTGCCGCCATCGCGTCAGCCTGGTCCTGTGCATGGCCGAGAACGCGATCGGGCCGGCGTCCTACAAGCCCGACGACATCCTCACGATGCACTCGGGCAAGACCGTCGAGATCAACAACACCGACGCCGAGGGCCGGCTGCTGCTGGCCGATGGCGTCAGCTTCGCCGCGCGCGAGCTCGAGGCCGACACGATCTTCGACGCCGCGACCCTGACCGGCGCCCAGATGATCTCCACGGGGGTCGTCCACGGCGCGGTCGTGACCAACGACGCCGAGCTCGAGCAAACGATGATCGCCGCCGGTCACCACAGCGGAGATCTCTTGCACCCGCTGCCCTTCGCGCCCGAGCTCTACAAGCAGGAGTTCTCGAGCCAGGTCGCCGACATGTGCAACTCCGTGCGCAATCGGATGAACGCGCAGTCGGCCTGCGCCGCGCAGTTCGTCTACAACCACCTCGACGGCGCCGACGTGCGCTGGGGCCACGTGGATCTCGCGGGCCCGGCCTTTCGCAAGGACCGCGCGACCGGCTTCGGGGTCGCCGTGCTCGCGGCCACGGTCCTGAACCTGAGCTGAGCCCGAGCGCGCCGCCGTGACCATCGCCGACGACTCGAACCATCGCTTTGTCTGGGCGCACCACCGGCGGGCGTCGATCTTCACGCTGCCCGGTGCCCAGGCCCACTACCCCCCGGATCTCGAGATCGAGCCGGTCCACCTCGACATCGATCTGCGCATCGATCTCGACCAGCGCAGCGCCGCCGGGGTCGTGACCCACACGCTCGAGTGGCGCCGAGCCGGGGCCGCGCGCCTCGAGCTCCACGCGCTGGACTTCGAGATCCTCGGGCTCGAGGATCTCGACGGCCACGAGTTCGGCTGGCGCTACGACGGCGAGCGCATCAACGTGAGCTGGATCGAGGGGGCCCCGCGCGGCGCGACGCGGAAGCTGGCGATCCGCTACCGCGTGGTCAACCCGATCTCGGGCCTGTTTTTCTCGGGTTCGGGCTCGGGCTCGGGCTCGGGTTCGGGTTCGGGTTCCGGTTCGGGGGCGCCCCGCTTCGCCGCGACCGACCACGAGACCGAGCGCGCGCGCCACTGGCTCCCGACGATCGATCTGCCCTCGGTGCGCCCGACCCTGAGCTTCCACCTGCGCGCCGACGAGGAGCTCACGATCCTCGCCAACGGCGTGCTCGCGTCCGAAGAGGCCCACGGCGACGGGACCAAGACCGCGCACTGGACCCTCGATCACCCGTGCCCGAGCTACCTGACCTGCTTTGCGATCGGCGACTTCGTCGAGTGCGACGACGGCGATCACATCGGTGACGGCAGCGGCGTGTCGCTGGCCTACTACGCGAGCAAGGACCACAGCGTCGACCACCTCGCGCGCAGCTTCGGCGGGACCGCCGACATGATGCGCTGGATGGTCGACAAGCTCGGCACGCCCTTTCCCTTCCCCAAGTACTACCAGTTCGCGCTCCCACACTTCGGCGGGGCGATGGAGAACATCTCGCTGGTCAGCTGGGACGACCAGTTCTTGCTCGACGAGGTCCTCGCGGGCGAGTGGGGTCGGCTCATCGATCAGATCAACGTCCACGAGATGGCCCACAGCTGGTTCGGCGACCTCGTGGTCTGCCGCGACTACGCCCACGCGTGGCTCAAGGAGAGCTGGGCGACCTACATGGAGGTCTGCTGGTTCGAGGACGCGCTCGGCCGCGACGAGCAGCTCTACGAGCTGTGGCTCAACGCCCAGGCCTACTTCCGCGAGGCCGACGGCCGCTACAAGCGTCCGATCGTCATGCGCGAGTTTCACAACTCGTTCGAGATGTACGACATGCACATCTACCCGGGCGGGGCCGCGCGGCTGCACACCCTGCGCTGCATGCTCGGCGACGAGACCTTCTGGGAGGGCGCGCGGGCCTACCTGAAGGAGTTCGCGGGCCAGGTCGTCGAGACCGACGACTTTCGCCGGGTCATGGAGCGGGTCAGCGGGCGCTCGCTCGGCAAGTTCTTCGATCAGTGGATCCACGGCGCGGGCTACCCGATGCTCGAGGCCGACTTCGACTGGGACGACGAGCACGGCCGCGGGACCTTCACGATCAGGCAGACCCAGGTCGAGGCCAGCGAGGGCCAGAGTCAAGACGAGGGCTGCAAGGTCGGGTTGTTCTCGTTCCCGCTCACGCTCGGGTGGACCGTCGACGGCGAGACGACCACCCGCCGGGTCGAGATCGAGCGCGAGCGCCACAGCTTCACGTTCGAGATCGACAGCGAGCCCGACATGGTCCGGGTCGACCCCGACTTCGAGGTCCTCCACAAGCTCGACTTCGATCCGGGCACCGACAAGCTCGAGGCCCAGCTCGAGGCCCCCGACGTGCTCGGGCGGATCCTCGCCGGGCGCGAGCTGATCAACAAAGGCAAGCGTCGCGCGCTGGTCAAGATCGGCGAGCTCTGGGCCACGGAGCCGTTTTGGGGCGTGCGCCTCGAGTGGGGCCAGGCCCTCGGTCGCGCGGGCTCGACCGCGGCGCTCGAGCAGCTGGTCGCCGCGATCGACGAGGAGCAGGATCATCGGGTGCTCGAGGGCCTGCTGCGGGCGTGCGTGGGCCTGCGCGATCCGGGGCTCGCGGCCGCGGTCGTCCAACGCTTCGAGCGGGGGCTCCCGCACCGGGCGTCGATGGCCGCCTGGGAGGTCCTCGGCGCCCAGCGGGAGCAGGCGCCCTTCGACCTGATCGCCGACGCGGCCGCGCGCGACAGCTACAACGGCTTCGAGCAGTCCGGCGCCCTCCGAGCCCTGGCCGCGACCCGCGATCCGCGGGCCCTCGAGCTGCTCATCGCCCGGACTGTGCCGGGGGCGACCTCCGATCGCGCGCGCCCGACCGCGGCCTACGCCCTCGGTCTGCTCGCCCGGCGCCTCGACAAGCGGCCCCGCGAGCGGGCGATCGAGCGCCTCGTCGATCTGCTCCGCGACCGCGCGCCCCGGGTCCAGCTCGGCGCGGTCCAGGGGCTCGAGGCGGCCCGGGCCAAGCAGGCGATCGGCGCGCTCGAGGCCTTCCGCGACACGCTCACCCACCAAGAGCAGGTCCGCATCGATCGCGCGATCGCAAACCTGCGCAAGTCCGAGGAGCCGCGCCTGCGCGCGGCCGAGAAGGAGCTCGACGAGCTGCGCGACAAGCTGCGCAAGCTCGAGGGCCGGCTCGAGACGCTGCACGCCCACGTCCACGCCGACGACTAGAAGAGCAGGGGAGCCCCAAAGGTGACAAGCGACCACGCCCTCGCCGGACTCCGCGTGCTCGAGCTCGGGCAGCTGATCGCCGGCCCCTTCGCCGGAGCGATGCTCGCGGGCTTCGGCGCCGAGGTCATCAAGGTCGAGCCCCCGGGCGCTGGCGATCCCCTGCGAAAGTGGCGAAAGCTCCACGACGGGACCTCGCTGTGGTGGCGGTCGATGGCGCGCAACAAGAAGTCGGTTGCGATCGATCTGCGGACCGAGCAGGGCCGCTGGCTGATCCGCAACATGGTAGCGACCGGCGAGGTCGACGTGCTGATCGAGAACTTTCGCCCGGGCCGCATGCAGGAGTGGGGCCTCGGCTGGGACGATCTGCGCGCCCTCGATCGGCGGCTGATCATGGTCTCGATCTCTGGCTACGGTCAGACCGGCCCGCGCGCGGCCCAGCCCGGGTTCGCCAACATCGCCGAGGCGGTCGGCGGCCTGCGCTTCCTCAGCGGCGAGCCCGGGCGGCCTCCGGTCCGGGCCGGGGTCAGCCTCGGCGACACGGTCTCGGGCCTCCACGCGGCCTTTGGCGCGCTCGCGGCCGTGCAGGCCCGGGACGGCGGTCCGCGCAGGCGCGGGACCGGCGTGGGTCAGCTCGTCGACGTGGCCCTGAGCGAGAGCGTGTTCAACATGCTCGAGTCGCTGCTGCCCGAGTACAGCTTGTTCGGCCACGTCCGCCAGCGCGCCGGGAGCAAGCTCGAGGGCATCGTCCCGACCGGCACCTACCCGTGCAGCCCGGGGCCCGGGGGTGAAGATCGCTGGGTTGCGATCGGGGCCAACTCCGACTCGATGTTCCAGCGCCTGATGCGAGTGATCGGCCGCGAGGATCTCGCCGAAGATCCTCGCTTGCGCCACAACGACGGGCGCGTGGAACACGAGGCGATGCTCGACGAGCTCATCGCGGGGTTCACGGCCATGCGCTCGCCCGAGCAGGCGCTGCGTGAGCTCGACGCCGCCCAGGTCGCGGCCGGACCGATCCAGAGCATCGCCGACATCGCCGCAGATCCGCAGTTCCTCGCCCGCGAGATGTTCGAGTCGGTCGAGCTGCCCGACGGAGCCAAGCTCGAGATCCCCGCGATTGTCCCGAAGCTGTCGCACACGCCCGGGCGCACGCGCTGGATCGGGCCGGCGATCGGCGAGCACACCGACGCGGTGCTGCGGCAACTGCTCGGGTTCGCGGCCGAGGATCTCGACGAGCTCGCCGAGGCCGGGGTCATCGAGCGGCCCGCGCTCGCCGACGACGAGCCCAGCGAGGCGTGAGTGAGGCGTGATAGCTTCGCGCGATGACGAACAGCTTGCGGCTGCTTTTCGGTACCTGCCTGATCCTCTCGCCGATCGCCTGCGGCGACTCCTCTGCCACTGACGGCGAGGGGGCGAGCGAGACCGGATACGGCGACGGAGACGGAGACGGAGACCCGGGCGACGGAGACGGAGACCCGGGCGACGGAGACGGCGACCCGGGCGACGGCGACACCGGAGACGGCGACACCGGAGACGGCGACACCGGAGACGGCGACACCGGAGACGGCGACATGGACTGCGGGCCGATCGGTGAGCCGCCGCCTGAGGCCCCGATCGTCATGGTCGCGCCGGCCGACGCTGGCGCGCTCCCGCAGATGGTCGCCGAGGCCGAGCCCAACACCACCTTCATGTTCGCCGACGGCACCTACGATCTGTCGGGCGGTAGCCAGATCCAGGTGCGGACTCCGGGCCTGCGCTTCGTCGGGGCCAGCAACGACCGCGACGCCGTGATCCTCGACGCCGACTACGGCATCGGCGAGATCTTCCTGGTCACGGCCTCGGACACCACGATCGCCCACATGACCCTGCAGCGGGCCACTTGGCACCCGATCCACGTGACCGGCGGGGATCAGGCCAACACTGAGAACACGATGATCTATGACGTCGCCGTGATCGACCCCGGCGAGCAGGCGATCAAGATCAACGCCTCGGGCGCGGGCTACTTCTCGGACTATGGCACCGTCGCCTGCTCGTCGGTGGTCATGACCGACGCTGGCCGCGCGCAGGTTCAAAACTGCTACACCGGGGGCGTCGACGCCCACTCGGCCCGGGGCTGGGTCGTGCGTGACAACTACTTCGAGGGCTTTTGGTGCGACGTGGGGCTCTCGGAGCACGCGGTGCACTTTTGGATCACCGGGCGCGACACGGTCGTCGAGCGCAACACGATCGTCGACTGCGCGCGCGGGGTCGGCTTTGGCCTCGGCCAAAACGGCAACGGCAAGCAGCGGGTCTACGACGACGACCCCTGCCCGGGCGCCGACTACCTCGGCCACGTCGACGGGGTCATCCGCGACAACATGATCTTCGCCGGGCGCCCGGAGCTGTTCGCGTCGCAGTCGGGCTTTGACTCTGGCGTCGCGCTCGAGCAGGCCTGCGGGACCGTCGTCGCCCACAACACCGTCGCCTCGCTGCAGCCGCCCTTCGTGGCGATGGAGTACCGCTTCCCGAACACCGACGCGACGATCGTCAACAACCTGACCACCCACGGGATCGTCATGCGCGACGGCGGCCAGGCCAGCCTCGTCGGGAACCTCGAGGATCAGGGCCTCGAGCACTTCGTCGACGCCGCGGGCGGGGATCTGCACCTGGTCGAGGGCTCGGCGGCGGTCGACGCCGGGGATCCGAGCGGGGTCGACTGGGCGCCGACGGACTACGACGGCGACGCGCGCGACGGCGCGCCCGACGTCGGCGCGGACGAGCTGCCCTGAGCTCCTGGCGGGGCGGGGGGCGCGATTTGGAAGCGCTCCTCGCCCTTGTCACCGCAGGGCCGGAGTCTGCGAGCACAGCTTGGGCTGTCGGGGCAGCGGTGGCTGAGCGCGGCGGCGGCGAGAGTGCGACGCTTCTTCTGCTCGCGAACACGCGGGCAGGAGAACCACCATGTCCATCACACTCGAGCTACTGCTCTCGTTCATCACCACCATCACCCCGCTCAGGACCGACACGAGCGCCGACCTGTGCGACATCGTCGATACTGCGACCGGAGTCCCGCTGAGGTGCGAGCCTCGCTCAGACGGAGCGCCAGTCTACGACGGGGATGTTTGCTGTGACGAGTCTTCGTGCGTCGCCGCGAGCTCGTCATGTAGGGGTGACTCCTATTACTGCTACCTCGGGGAGGCCCGGGCCGACGGCGCCGTCAGCTGTTACTTTGAAGTCCCGGACTACTGCGAGATGTTCTCGTGTCCGCTGTCCTTCGAGTCCCTGCCCCTCGAAGAGCCAATGTGTTGCTACGAGGGCGTGTGCTGGCCCCACGTCCTCGGCTCCAACGACTGCGAGCTCGACGACATTTATTGGTGCTGGAGCGGCCAGTCGAACCCCGACGGGACGGTCAGCTGTTTCGATTGATTGCGAAGCACTTCGTCGACGCCGCGGGCGGGGATCTGCACCTGGTCGAGGGCTCGGCGGCGGTCGACGCCGGGGATCCGAGCGGGGCGGGGTCGACTGGGCGCCGACGGACTACGACGGCGACGCGCGCGACGGCGCGCCCGACGTCGGCGCGGACGAGCTGCCCTGAGCTCCTGGCGGGGCGGGGGGCGCGAGTTGGAAGCGCTCCTCGCCCTTGTCACCGCAGGGTCGGAGTCTGCGAGCACAGCTTGGGCTGCCGGGGCAGCGGAGGCTGAGCGCGGCGGCGGCGAGAGTGCGACGCTTCTTCTGCTCGCGAACACGCGGGCAGGAGAACCACCATGTCCATCACACTCGAGCTACTGCTCTCGTTCATCACCACCATCACCCCGCTCAGGACCGACACGAGCGCCGATCTGTGCGACATCGTCGATACTGCGACCGGAGTCCCGCTGAGGTGCGAGCCTCGCCCAGACGGAGCGCCAGTCTACGACGGGGATGTTTGCTGTGACGAGTCTTCGTGCGTCGCCGCGAGCTCGTCATGTAGGGGTGACTCCTATTACTGCTACCTCGGGGAGGCCCGGGCCGACGGCGCGGTCAGCTGTTACTTTGAAGTCCCGGACTACTGCGAGATGTTCTCGTGTTCGCCGACCTTCGAGTCCCAGCCCCTCGAAGAGGCGATGTGCTGCTACGAGGGCGTGTGCTGGCCCCACGTCCTCGGCTCCAACGACTGCGAGCTCGACGACATCTATTGGTGCAGCAGCGGCCAGTCGAACCCCGACGGGACGGTCAGCTGTTTCGATTGATAGCTGGGCGAGACGGGGCGGGGCGTCACCCCGCCTCGTCTACTGCTGCACTCGACGCAGCTGAGACTCGAGTTCGCGTCGGCCATCGTCGACGCCGGCTTGGGAGATGGCGTCGAGCCCCAGCCTGAGGACTTGCGTGGCGTGGTGAGGTTGTTCGGCCGTCGCGTACTCCTCGGCGAGCCACTTGACGTCGGCGACCAGACGCCGCCAGTCTTCGCGGTCGATGTGGTAGCGGATGAGGGAATACGCGACGACTTCGGCCTCTCGGACTCGGCCCAGACCGAGCAGCCCGAGAAACTGCTGCCGCTGGATCCTGCTGACCCGCCAAGTACCGTGGCCAAACTCGGCCTGGTGAACCGCCAGGGCTCGGTCGAGGTACTCGAGCGCCTCGACGTTGCGCCCGACAGCCAGGAGCCCCCGAGCGTAGCTCTCGTGGGCCTGGCTGAGCAGCTCGTGGGTCCCGCCGTAGCGCCGCACCTGGCGCTCGCGCTGCTCGATCGCCGTGTTCAGCAGCTCGAGGCCTCGCTCCTGTGCCGCGCTCGATCCGGACATCAGCGCGAGACCCTGGATCTGCAACATCTCCGCGACGCGGTTGGGCTCGCGCTCCTCGAACACAGCCCAGGCCGCGAAGGCGTGCACATCCATGGCCTCGATGTTCCCGCGCGCGCCTGCGATCGCAGCTAGCTTCATCATCGCCTCCGCGCCGAGCACCGGCGCGCCGAGGCGTTGCGCGTTCTGGTAGACCCGCTCGAACTCGACCTCAGCCTGGTCGAGTTCACCCTCGCGCCGATGGATCTCCGCGCGCCAGAAGAGCGCCCGAGAGCGCCCGTAGTCCGACGACTGCTCGCGCGCGAGCTCCATGTAGTCGCGCTCCCGCGCCCGCGCTCCGTCGAGATCGCCCATCAACACGAGGGCGCTGACTTCGACGTCCATGTCGCGGAGGTCGCCGGGTGCCCAGTCGCCGTCGTCTGGGTGCGCGATGCAGTGTTCCGGTGGGGGGAGCTCGGCGATCACCGCCGCGAAGCTCAAATTGTCGTTCGTGTGCGGCGTCTGGAAGGCGTTGGCGGTCGCGCGCAGACGATCACGCATCTGGGCCATGCAGGGCGAGGGCGTGGTCTCTCGACCGTCGCGCCTGGCGGCGTCGCACTCGTTGGCGCGAACCGTGACCCAACGACTCGTCCAGCTTTGCAGGTTGTCGCCGGCCACGCGGGTGCCGAGGGCGAGCTCGAGCTCCGCCTGGGTGTCGTCGTTCCAGATCTGCGCGAGCTCCTCGGTCACCTCCTCACACGCGTTGGCCTCGGCCGTGGGCATCGACGCGAGCGCAGCGATCGCCAGCGCAGCCGCGACCGTGGTTGCGACGTACACCCACGCGCGCCGCGACCTCGTCGTGTGTCGCATCGCGGCGAGCAGCGTGGGCATGTCCGGCCAGCGCGCGTCGGGGTCGGGGTGTAGGCCCCGGACCAAGACCTCGCGCAGCTCCGCCGACATGCCGCCCGGTCGTCGGATGTCGGAGACCGCGCCCTTGAACCTGTGCTCGATCGACGCGAAGGGCGAGTGCCCGTAGAACATCTCGAACACGAGCATGCAGTACGCGTAGAGATCGTCGCGTCGGTCGCTCGATCGGCCGCGGAGCAGCTCGGGGGCCATGTAGTAGCCGGTACCCGCCCGCTCGGCCATCGCCTCGGCGTCGTCGAGATCACAGGCGAGCCCGAGGTCGGCGATCCGAGGCCGCCCGTGGTCATCGAACAGCACGTTGCTGGGCTTGAGGTCCCGATGGAGGATGCCGGCTTCATGGATCGCCGCGAGCCCGTCGCCGATCTGCAGGGCGACGCCGAGTACGTCCCGCCAGCGTTCGCCGAGCGCTTGGTCGGCGAGCGAGCCACCCATTAGCAGCGGCATCACGACCGCGATCGAGCCGTCGTCGAGGCGACCGACGTCGATCACAGGCACCACATTTGGGTGGTCGATGCGGGCGAGGAGCCGGGCCTCACGCAGGAGCGTGTAGCGGCCTTGGGCGGCGCGGGTCTCCTCGACAAGGGCCGTGAAGCCCTCTTCGATGCCGAGCTCATCGAGTCTCTCACGGTCCAAGGCGATCAGGAGGCCGTCCTGGGCCGCGAGCTTGAGGGCGACCCGGCGGCGAAGGTCGCGGTCGAATGCGGAGAAGACGGTCGCGTTTCGGCCTTCGCCGATCAGCTTCACTTCCCGGAAGCGATCCACGGGGAACACCTGCAGATGCTCTTCGGAGTCCTCACGGGCGGTGGTCACGGGACCGGGATGGTATCAGGGCCGCGCATCCTCAAAGAGATCGAGAAAGTCGGTAACAACTCGGGTCTCGGCCTGCCAAAGGTGTTTGGCCGATCGCTCGGCTGCTGAACTCCCTGCGCTACGAGCTCGACGACTCCGGCCGTGCCAGCTCGCCCGAGCTGGCCATGTTCGGGATTAGACCGGCCTCGCGTGCAAGACGCCGCAGCTTGTCGAGCTGGTCGCGAGACGCGAGCTCACCCCGCAGCTGGGCCCGAAGTCGTGACAGAGATGCCCGAGCTGCGCCCGGACTGATCCCGAACTCGGCCGCGATCTCGACGTGGGTGTGACCCCTCGCGGCCGCGGCGAGGATCTGCCGTGGCACCTCGTCGACCTCTTCGAGCAGGGTATCGATCCGCTCGAGCTCTTCACGTGCCCCGAGGGACGCGTCGGGGGTCGCGGTGTGGCTGTGGAGTTGTGAATCGAAGCTGACGACGACCCTGCGCAGGCGGGTCAATTCGCGTCGCACGACGTTGTTGGCCGCGTTGAGGGCCCTGTAGAGCGGTCGGGATGGCTGCTCCCCGCGGGCGAGTTTATCGAGGAGCTCCATCAGAGCCGTGTTGGTCAGGACGTTGACCTGGCTCTGCTTGCGGAAGAAGGCGCGAATGCGCCTGCGAAGGATGGCCTCGAACGCTGCGACGACGGCGGGGTTGCCTCTGCGTAGCTCTGCGGGGTCGAGCTTGACCGCCATGGCTGGCACTCTATCAGCGAGGGGGCAGACGGGCGCAGTTGGGCGGTGAGCGATGTGTCGCGGTAGCCGCGGCGGGACGGTTTTGGTTCGCCGAGGGCTGGTCGGTAGCCGCGGCGGGACGGTTTTGGTTCGCCGAGGGCTGGTCGGTAGCCGCGGCGGGACGGTTTTGGTTCGCCGAGGGCCGGTCGGTAGCCGCGGCGGCACGGTTTTGGCGCGTCTGAGGCTGAGCTGGGCTCGCGGCGAGCCAGATTCGGTGCGGCCGGGGCTGCGCTCGGCTCTCGGCGAGCCAAAACGGTGAGCGTCCAGGCTTCGGGCGGCTCTCGGCGAGCCGGAGGGGCTCCGGCTCGGGCTTCGGGCGGCTTCCGGCGAGCCGGAGGGGGTACGGCTTGGGCTTCGGGCGGCTTCCGGCGAGCGGGAGGGGCTCCGGCTTGGGCTTCGGGCGGCTCTCGGCGAGCCAAAGGGGCTCCGGCTCGGGCTCCGCGCGGCTCCCGGCGAGCCAAAGGGGCTCCGGCTCGGGCTCCGCGCGGCTCCCGGCGAGCCAAAGGGGTTACGGCTCGGGCTCCGCGCCGCTCCCGGCGAGCCAAAGGGGTTACGGCTCGGGCTCCGCGCCGCTCCCGGCGAGCCAAAGGGGTTACGTGTCGGGCTCCGGCCGGCTCTCGGCGAGCCGGAGGGGTTACGGCCCGACCAGACCGCCAACCCCGGCGAGCCGGATGCGGTCAGTATCACCGTGCTTCTCCAGCGTTGGTCGAGCTCGGATTCCCGCGGGTCCTCGCGGATCCTCGCCATCCTCTACAGCGGCCAACATCATTGCGCTTCGCTAGCGTTGGCCGAGCTCGGAGAGCAGCCTGGTGGCGAGCGTCTCGGGGTCGCGTGTCTCGCACTCCCACACCGTGACGACCTCGATGCCGCGCTCGCGCAGCTCGGCGGCGCGCTGTCGATCACGTTCTTGGTTGCGCTCGAACTTCGCCAACCAGAACTCTCGGTTGCGCGTCGGGGTGGTCGTGAGTCGACAGCCCGGGTGTCGGTGCCAGAAGCAGCCGTGGACGAAGAGGGCCCACTTGCGCCGCCGGTTGGCGAGGTCGGGGCTGCCCGGGAGGTCGCGGTTGGCGAGGCGGTAGTGGATGCCGAGTCGGCGGAGGATACGGCGCACGATCAGCTCGGGCTTGGTGCCCTTTTGGCGGATCCCGGCCATGCGGCGGGAGGTCTCGGGATCGACCTCGAGGGTGAAGCCATCGCGGACCGAGGTGCTCAGTGGCTTGGGCTTTGCGTACTTCTTGGCCATGCGCGGAGGCCGTGCCAGCGAGGCTCTCGCACGAGGTGTACCGCGAGGAAGGAGAGATCTCTCTTGCGTGATCTGCGCGGTCTGTGGCTCGCAATCAGGCCGCTACGCCCGGTAGAGAAACGTGAAAACTGCGTTGGACAGTGTTCTGTGGCCTTCTTGGCTTACCATCAGGCAGGTGCTCCGCCCATCCTCGTCTATATTCAGACCGATGCTCCGCAGCGCCCCTCAACTTCCGCTTCGGCTCGAGACGCCGCCCGGCTCGCCGCTCGAGGTCGCCTGGCCTAACTCCCTTCGCGTGGCCGGGTTGTTCGCGGGTATCGGTGGGATCGAGCGCGGCTTGCATCAGGCTGGGCATCAGACGGAGCTCCTCTGCGAGATCGAGCCGGCGGCGTCGATGGTCCTCGAGCGGCACTTTGGACTCACGCCGCATGGCAACGTTGGAGACTTGACCGCGAGCGTTGTCCCCGAGATTGACCTGCTCGCTGGTGGCTTCCCTTGCCAGGATCTCAGCCAGGCGGGTCGAACAAAGGGTATCGGCGGTAGCCGATCGGGGCTTGTCGACCACATGGTTCGACTGCTCGAGGAACTTTGCCCGACGCCCACCTGGGTCCTGTTCGAGAACGTTCCGTTCATGCTCCAACTCGACGGTGGGCAGGCGATGGCCTATCTGACCGAGACGCTCGCAAACTTGGGGTGGGTGTGGGCCTACCGAGTTGTGGACACGCGGGCCTTCGGTCTGCCGCAACGGCGCAAGCGAGTCATCTTCCTGGCATCCAAGAGCTGTGATCCGCGGCATGTGTTGTTCGCCGATGAGGCAGGACCACGCGAATTCTCGGAGGATGGGGTCGCGTACGGTTTCTACTGGACGGAGGGGCGACGTGGTCTCGGCTGGGGGGTCGACGCAGTGCCTCCGCTCAAGGGAGGCTCATCGATCGGAATTCCGTCACCACCCGCTATCTGGATGCCCGACGGGTCGATTGTGACCCCCGACATTCGTGATGCGGAGCGGCTCCAGGGATTTCCCGTGGGGTGGACCAAACATGAGGGCCCCACAGCCCGCAAGACGCTCGCGGCGCGATGGAAGATGGTCGGAAATGCAGTCAGCGTACCGGTGGCGAAGTGGGTGGGGCGGCGGCTGAAGCACCCAAAGAAGCCCAACTTCGACGAGCGCCCCATCGCCAAGGGACGGCGATGGCCGTCGGCAGGCTGGGGCTACGGTAGCGAAGCATTTGCGGTCGATCTGTCGAACTGGCCGGTGCATCATTCGTACAAGCATCTGGCGGAGTTCCTGAAATACCCTACGGTTCCCCTCTCGTTGCGTGCGACTGCGGGTTTCCGCTTGCGGACTGACGCGGCGAAACTAAATTTTGAGCCTGGATTTCTCGATGCGCTCGACGTCCATATAGAGAGGATGCGAGCGACGGCGGCCAAGTAGCGGCCAGTGGCTATTTCCTCCACTCAAATTGTCTCCCATCACCTGTGTAGGCGGCTACGCACCGTGGTCCAGGGCCGGTGCTGCTGTACGCGAGCGCGCCGATGGCGAGGCCGCAAGTGGTCCAACGCCGGCTGGGGCTACAAAGGACGAGGCTTTGGACCCCGCTCAAGCGGGGATCCTGCTACCCTCCAGCGCGATGACCGAGGACACCCAGTACACCGCGTTCACCTCCATGATCCGTGGAGGTCAAACACCCAAAGCTGCGTACGACATGTTCCGCAGCATGTTTGGCGACGAGGTCGCCAAGACCGTCTACGCCCGCTACGAGCAGAAGGTCGGGCTCATCCGAGTTCTGGAGGACCCCATCACGTTCTCCGATGGCAGGGTCCACGGCTGGTATGCCGGGCCGAGCGAGGGCGACCGCTTCTGGCCGGCGCTCGAGAAATACATCCGCGAAAGAAAAGGATGGCCCGACGAAACGGTCAAGGCCATCGATGACGCGACGACGAAGATCCTCTCGCTGATGCAGCCCCCCGGTCTCGGCTCGGTCGACACTCGGGGCCTCGTCGTCGGCTATGTGCAAAGCGGGAAGACCGCGAACTACACGGCGCTCATCGCCAAAGCCGCCGACGTCGGATACCGTCTGTTCATCGTCCTCGCGGGGGTTCACAACAGCCTCCGGCGCCAGACGGAACAGCGCCTACGGAACGAACTCGTCGCGCTCAACAAGAACCAGTGGGCCACGCTGACCTCGCTCGAGGAGGACTTTCGCCCTTCCGCTGGCGGCAATACCAACGTCTTTTTGTCCGATAGCACCAATCTCAGGATCCTTTGCGTCGTCAAGAAGAACGCCCATGTCCTCGCCCGCCTCTTGAAGTGGTTGAAGGCCGGCGAGAGCTCCGTGCTCGCTGGCTGCCCCGTGCTGATCATCGATGACGAGGCTGATCAGGCCGGCCTCAACGCCTCGCGTGATCCGAACAGTCGCACTGTCATCAATCGCCGCGTCCTCGAGATCATCGACCTGCTGCCCAAGGTCGCCTACGTCGGCTATACGGCGACTCCTTTCGCCAACGTCCTCGTCGACCCTTCGGGCGACGACCTCTACCCGTCGAGCTTCATCGCTTCGCTCCCGCAGTCTGCGGCCTACTTCGGGGCCGAGACCTTGTTCGGGCGCGAACCGCTCGACGAGGACGCGGACAGCAGCGAACGGGAGGGCCTCGACATGATCCGTGTCGTCCCCGATGACGAGATCGACTTCCTCCGCCCGAAGTCGGCCAAGGACCGCCTGAGCTTCGAGGCCGAGATCTCGCCCTCGCTCGAGCAGGCCCTCGACTACTTCCTCCTCGCGTGCGCGGCGCGGCGCCTGCGTGGCTCCGAGAGCCACGCCTCCATGCTCATCCACACCACCCTCTACGCCGATCCCCACGAGAGCATCGCTGCCAAGGTCGAAGAGTACTGCCACGACCGCCTGCGCTCGCTGAAGAAGGACAAGAAGAGCCTCATCGGCCGGCTCCGTGACCTATGGGTGGACGAGGCTCCGTGCGTCCCCGCTTCGTCTTGGGGTAACCCCACGCACGACTTCGAAGACCTTCGGCCGCTCCTCGTCGACGTGGCCTCCGAGACGGAAGTCGTCGTCGAGAACGCCCAGAGCCTGTCCCGTCTCGCGTTTGGAAAGGACGCCAAGATCCAGATCGCCGTCGGTGGCAACACGCTGTCCCGTGGGCTGACCCTCGAGGGCTTGCTCGTCAGCTTCTTTGTACGCTCGGCCTCGGCCTACGACACCTTGCTGCAGATGGGACGCTGGTTCGGCTACCGCATGGGCTACGAGGATCTCCCGCGCATCTGGATGACCGAGGAGCTGCGGAGCGCCTTTTTCCTCCTCGCCACGGTCGAGCAGGAGATCCGCAACGACATCGCTCGCTACGACGCCGAATCTCTGACCCCCAAGGACTTTGGCGTCCGCATCCGCACGCATCCGGGACTGGGGATCACGTCCCGACTGAAGATGCGGTCGGCAGTAGACTGCAACGTCTCCTACGCCAACCAGACCAAGCAGACCCGCTTCTTCAAGCACAAGGACGCCGAGTGGTTGCGAGCCAACCAGCAAGCCGCGCGTGATCTGCTCGAGGCCGCGGGCGAGCCCGGGATGCTCGGGCTGAACCGCGTCTATCGTGACGTCCCGGTCGAACGAATCCTGGAGTTCTTCGCCAACTACAAGGTCCACGAGAGCCACCCGATGCTCCAGCCCAACACCCTTGGGGCCTACATTCGGGCGCAGAGGGCCAACAACTCGCTGACGCGCTGGAACGTCGCGCTCGTGCAGAGGGGCACTCCAAGCGAGGCGCTTGGCCAACTCACGCTCAGCGAAGGACTCACCCTCAACTTGGTAAGCCGGTCCAAGCTGGTGCAGTCCGACAAGAGCTTCGCCAACCTCGGTACGATCGCAACGCAGAGCTACTACAACCTCGATCTCGACGAGGACCGGCGTAGTCAGAAATTGAGCTCGCGTACGGTCGAAGACAACCCTCTGCTCGTCATCATCCCGATCTCCAGGACCTCGAGCGAGATGAGCACGCGGACCAAGGGCGAGGGCAAAGGGAAGGCTCGCGCCGCTCTCGACGCGGTCGAGGACATCCTCGGCATCGCCCTGTGCTTCCCCCCGGCGAAGGTTCAGACTCCGCAGAGGTACGTCACCGTCGATCTGTCGAAGATCGAGGTCGATGAGGAAGACGAGTACATCGACGAAGAAGAGGAGAGCGCATGAGCTCCAGCCGTCGGCGGACGATCGAGGACTCCTGGGACTTTCTCGCCACCTTGGATCTGAGCGCGGGCAACCAGGCCCGCGACATCCCCGAGCTCCAGACCCCTCACGGCAGCGTGCTGCTGTCTCAGGACTCTGAGGGCACCCGCCACGTCCTCGTGCCCATCGCGGCCGACGAGGTCGTGACGCCAGACACCAACAGCCGCGGCGTCCAGCTGGTCAAGACCAGCTTCAGCGACAAAGGCAAGCGTCGCCACTTCGTCGACATTCGCTGCCCCGAGCCGCGACTGCACCGGGTGTTCAACCAGATCGCGGCTTCGATGCTCGACGGCCTCACCGCCGACGAGGGGCCTGTCGCGGCGACCTGCGCCCGCATCCTCGCCAGCTGGCGCGCCCTCCTGCGCCGCGCATCCAAGCCTCTGTCCCCCTCAGCCCTGCGAGGTGTCTTTGGCGAGCTGTGGTTCCTCGCCCAGCTCGCGCAGCACAGTGCGGCGGCCGTGGACTACTGGACCGGCCCCGATGACGCCCCGCAGGACTTCATCTCGGCTCACGGGGCGTTCGAGATCAAGACGACCGCGCGCAACCCGGCGCGGCGGGTGCCAATCAGCAGCATCGACCAGCTCGACGACAGCCTGCACCCCTTCTCGAGCCTCGTCGTCCTCTCTCTCGTCGAGGATCCCAAGGGGACTTCGGTCGAGGGGCTGATTGATGTCGTCGTCGACGCGGGGGCGCAGCGTGAGCGGTTGCTCGACCAGCTCGCCAAGGCTGGTGTGCAAGAGGCCGACCTCGCAGACGTGGCCAAGCTCCGCTGGCGGGTCGCCGCGTGTACGGCCTACCGCGTCAGCGAGGGCTTTCCGCGCGTCACACCCGCGAGTTTCTCCCCCTCGCTTCCGCCTGGTATCCACAACCTTCGCTACGAGATTGAGCTCGCTGCCGCAGGGCCATGCGTCCTGTCGGACACCGAGCTCTCTGCTCTTCAACGCCAATTTCTCGCCGGAGACGCCCCATGAGACCCCTCGACCTTCAAGCCGAGCGCTTCACCGCCACTGGCAACATCGCATCGGAGGGCATGCGCAACCAGCTCGGGCGCCCTCGCCTCGACCGCATCGCCGTGCTCATCCGCGAAGCCGCCCAGAACGCGTGGGATGCCAAGCAGCAGGATGCGCAGACCGTGACCTTTGGTGCTTCGTGCTACGCCTTCGACGACGACAAGCTCCGAGCCCTGCGTGAGCAGGTGTTCGCTGACACGCCGACCAACCCGAGCCAGGAGCTCGCCTCGCTCCTCGCCGCTTCCTCATCGGGGTCGCACGAGAGCGAGGCGCTCCGAGCCCTGGTGCTCTACGACCGCGGCACCACTGGTCTCGGCGGTCCGACTCGAGCCGACTCGCCTGCGTGTCCGGGCGAGGTGCGCGACTTCGTCGACTTCTTGCGCAATGTCGGGCAGCCCCCGGACAAGTCCCGCGGCGGCGGCACCTTCGGCTATGGAAAGGCCGCGCTGTACCTGTCGAGTCGAGTCGACACGATCTTGGTCCACACCCGCTGCCGCGTCGGTGGCCGACTCCAGAGCCGTTTCATGGTGTCAGCGCTGACGCCCCACTACGAGGTCGAGGGGACGAGCTACACGGGACGCCACTGGTGGGGTCGGCGCGAGCCCGACGGTGTGGTTGACCCTCTGCTCGGGCGCGAGGCTGACAAGCTCGCGCAACGTCTCGGGATGCCGATCGCCCCCGCGGGGGAGCTGGGCACGACCATCCTCTTGCTCGCTCCACGCCTCGGCGGGCGCACTCCTGCCCAGGCCATGGCCTACATCCAGGCTCAGATGCTGTGGAATTTCTGGCCCAAGATGATCCCGTGGGAGGACGAGGAGGCGCCTCGCATGCGCTTTGAGACCTTGCTCGATGGCGAGCAGCTCTCCATCCCCAGCCCGGCAAAGGTCCACCCCCTCAATGGCTTCGTCAAGGCCTTGCAGACCGTTCGTCAGGCGGAGCGGGGCGGGCGAGGGCAGGACGCGAGCGACGTCACCACCTTGTTGTGCGGCAAACCCAAGCAGACCCTCGGGCTGCTCAGTCTCCAGCGCATCGTCTACAAGGAGCGGCCCGAGACCGACTACGGCGAAGTAACGGAGCTCCCCGAGTTCATGGATCGCTGCCACCACGTGGCGCTGCTGCGGCGCGCCGAGCTGGTCATCACTTACCACCCAGGCCCTCCGATCCCGAACAACTATGTCGAGTACGTTGGCGTGTTCCTCGCCAACGACGAGATGGATCGCGTCTACGCGGCATCCGAGCCGCCAACCCACGACGAGTGGCGGCCCGAGAACCTCGCTGACAGGCGGGCAAAGACTTTCGTACGTACGACCTTTCGCCGTATCGATGCCAGGACTCGCGAGTTCGTCGCGCCAGCGTCAACGAGCTACGCAGCCGACGAGGATCGACCCCTGGCCGCCCTCTCGAAGCATCTCGGACCCCTGCTGGTCGACGCTGGGGGGCCCACCGGCCCTCGTGTGTGGCCGGCCTCTCAGACCCAGCCCGAGAACCCATCGAACTCCACGGGCGCAACCGGGGAGCAGGACCCCCCCAAACGGATCAGGCGCCAGGCCAGGCCCAAGATCATCCTCGAGCCCGAGGTGACCTTGCTCGACGAGCAGGGCACGCTCGTCCGGCTGTTCCGCGCCGAGCTCACTCATCCCAAGGACGGGCGCCGAACGAAGCTGTGTGCCCGGGCCTTCACCATGATTGTTGGCGGCGCCGAGGAGCGAGATGCACCCGAGGGCGCCGATCAGCCCCGCGTGACTCGCTGGCGTGGCCCCACCGGCCACACGCACGAGCGCGCCTCCTCGGTGATCGCAGGCGAGGACGAGGAAGGGGTCTGGGAGATCCGCGTCGAGGGCGGTGCCGAGTGCGTCGTCGGTCTCGAGCTCAACGCCGAGGCGGTGCGCAGGTGAAGTCCACGAGCCTCCCCTTCGTCGTCGCGCGCCAAGCCGTGTCGGCCACGGCCTGGATTGCAGGTAAGCCCCAAGCCCCCGACAAGCCCCTGACCGAGCAACTCGACGACTGGGACTCGGCAGCCAAGTTGCCCGTCCACACGGAGCTGCGGATTGAGCCGTCGAGGTTGCGGGCAGAGACCGGACTCGAGTGGGGGAGCCGACTGCGCCTTTGCTCGGGCTGGCATTGCGAGGCCACCCGAACCCGCGAGGTTCTGCATACCCACGACGTCGTCCTCGATGAGAGCGCAGCGCAGGAACTCGTCGTCACCCCCAGCTTCTCGCTCTTGGGACCGAGCCTCGCCCGCAGCGTCCGTCTCGAGAGCCGCCTCGTGCTCGTGGAGGCCGGGCCTGGCAGTTCACGGATCGCTGCCAAGATCCCAGGTTCGATCCTGTGGGCCTTCGAGCAGGAGCTCGTGCTCGAGGGGCAGAAGTCCCGCTTCCCGATGGAGTGGGCGGACTTTCGCTCGAGCGTCTACAGCGACGACGCCGCTTGGGCCCTCGATTGGGATCCCCAGGAACTCGAGTGCTCGACCCTCGGAGGCGTCAAGCTCTTGCTCAACCAGAGTCATCGCGTGACCGCCCCATTGTTACGCGAGAGCCCACCCTCGGATGCCGCCAAGCTGCTGTGGGACACGATCCACTTCGACATCGCGAGGCAGCTCGTCGAAGGCGCGCTAACCAACGACGATTTCGTCGAGAATTCTGGGCACTACGGCGAGGGTACGCTGGGGGCTACCGTTCGCCGTATGATCGAGGTTCACTTTCCCTATCACAACATCACTACCCTGCGGGCTCTCGTCGTTCGTTCGCGGACCCAGTTCGAGACTCTGCTCCAGGCCAGCTTGCGAATGTACGGTAGCAAATGATTCTCCTCTACCCACGCCTCCCCCATGCGCTCGCGGCCACCCTCGCCGGAGAACGTGCGACCATGACCGTCGAGGCTGCGCGCGCGGTCGCCGATAACACCCACCCAAACGCGACCTATGCCCCGACCGGGGGCATGCGTGTGCAAGCCTCCAATCTCGACAAACTCGCCGGCTCGATCCGCGCGCTCGCCCGCGACTGCGGCTACCCCAGTCCACGGGTGAAGGGAGCGCGAGACCACTTCGATGGCCACCTCGGGCGCGTGCTCCACGAAGACAGCGGGCTCAGTCCGAGCGAGGCCTGTCGCGACGGCGTGTGGAGCTTTCTTGCTTGCGTGCTCGTCCCCGATGTCGTGCGCTGGCGTGTTCCCGGTGCCGATACGAGTCACGCGAACTTCCTCGGCAAAGACCGAGGCATTGACAACGCCCTTGGTCGTTGCTGGTGGGCCGCTCACCTCCTGCGAGAGGAGGACTCTCCGGATGACCCCTACGCTCTGCTGCTCGAACTCGGCGTCGACGAAATGGTCGGCTTTGCGCGTCGCGTTCGTGCCATGGTCAATCGCCGGGTCGCCGCTACCTTCGCGCGCATCGTGGTGACGTTCCACGAGGCTGGACCCGCCTTCGCACGCTTCGAGCTCATGCGCGACGCGATGAAGCGCTTTCTTCGGCTCGCGTCCTTCGCGTCCTTCGAGTCGCTCACGCAGGCCGAACTCGAGCGCAGCCTCTGGGACCTCGTCACCGCCAGCGCTGTTGCGATCACCCGCGACAGAAAGATCGACTACGCGGCCCCGGAGCGGCCTGCGTCGGTCGGCGAAATCCAAAGTGCGGTCACCGAGGTGCTCGCGGCCCCCGAACCCGGCGGGGCCGTGGAGTTGGACGGCGACGACGACGACGCCGACGCGCAGTCAGACCTCAACCGGCAGCTGTCGAGGATCCTTGCCCGAATCGATGTCGATTCCAGCGGGCCATTCCGCTTTGACCAACTCAAGGTGTGGCTCGGATTCCAGCTGGGGATCCCGTCCAGTCGAGTCGCCATCAAGCGCCTTGCAAGTCCCAAGAACTATCGCAACCGGATTGGAGAGGGGCTCCGCCCGCGACCGGAGCTCGCGCTCTTGCTCCACTCTGGCGACGAGGCCGAGGTCATCGCCGCGCTGAACAGCCGGCTGCATCTGTGTCCCGAGACGACCGCCCTGCTGTGTACAAGCCACGATGAAGGCTGGGCCGTCGACACGATCGCTGGCCTCGCCGAGGCTCCGCTCGTCTCCACCCTCAGCCCGATGTTTCCGGCGGCGAGCTTCGTGGAACTCGAGCTGGAAGAACACCTCGGAGCCGAACTCCCGGCCGACATCGAGAATCATATCGTCGAGACCGTCGCCGCTCTTCCGCTCGGCGAACTACAGGTTGTTGAGACCGTTGGCGCTCAGATCAACAGCCTGCTCGAGGGGATCGGTGGTCACGCACCGACCAAGCGGATCGTCGACCAAAAGAACGTCGGGAACCGCATCTCCGAGAGCCTTGGACGGGGCGCCAGTGTCCACGTCTTCGGGACCACTGTCGAGCTCCTGGAGACCACACGAAGGATCGCGGAGGAGCAGAGCCTCGGAACGAAGGTCAGGCTCATCATCATCCTCGTGGAGGACGAGGACGGGAGCCTTGCGAGCGCTCCGGTCATCATGCGCAACAGCGGAGGGCAGGTCGAGGAGGTCGAGATCGAGGTCGAGGCCGACGAGGTCGAAGCCGGACTGTCGCCAGACGCCATTCAAGCTTACCCGAGCGTTGATGCTGACGATGAACTCGACGAGTTGGACGACTCCTCGTCCGAGCCGGGCTTTTTCGAGCTCGAGAGCCTGGAAGAACGCGCGATCCTCGTCGCACAACAGCTGCTCTTCCACGGGGCACTCACCAAGTCCGAGGCCATTCGCGCCGCCGCAGAGGGGCTGCGAGATGCAGGCCGCCTCTCTTATCAGCGTCTACGCACCCACGGCCGGGTCTATACTGCCGTCTTGGATGCGATCGAGATGGGGGTGCGTACGGGCTACTTCGACCGCCCTCGGCGTGGGGAAGTCCGGGCGTTACTCGACTCCGCCGAGGACTACTCTCGCGAAGACTGGCTCGAGGTCGTGGAGCGTGCGCTGCCCAGTGGTGAAGCCGCGACCCGCCACGACGCCGTGCGCATCGCCGCTGCTTGGGCGCGAGACAACCTCGGCCTCGAGTACATGCGGATTCGTGGCAACGGGAAGATTGATCGGGGAATTCGCAACGCCTTCCGCACGCTGATTCGCCGCGATCGAATGGAGATCGTGTCACGAGAGGAGATCATGCTCCTCGACGGAGACTGAGCAGCGACCAGCTCCGCTAGCGGGACAGGTAGACGGGCGATGCTTGGGCATCCTGGCTCAATACCGCCGGTGCCACCGAGCCCGCCCGAGCTCACCCCCCGCCCGGTAAGGTGTCGGTGAAGGCATCTTGCAGACGCACGGAGCCTGTGGCAGCGCCCAGCTCCGCAGCTCGCGGCTCTGGACTCCGACCTCGGCACCACGCTGCTGAGCCTCAGCCAGAGCGTGCTCGCGC
>NZ_PVNK01000193.1 GCF_002994615.1 Enhygromyxa salina
GACCTTCGCCGCCCAGTCCCCCCGACTCGGCAGCCCGCCCACGTCATCCAGCGGCCACGACCACAGCTCGCACCAATAATCCATCACCGCCCGCACCCGTCGGGTCGCGCTACCCTCCCGCTCGATCTCCCGCCCGACCAGCTCACACTCCTCGATCGTCTTCCACCGCGCCTCCAGCCCGGTCCCGACCTCCGGCCCGCCCCAGACCTCGATCGGCTGCCGGACCCGCTCGAGCACGCTCGCGCGCTGCTGCGCGTGCAGGTCCCAGAGCACATCAATCTTGCGGCTGAGCTCCTGGAGCCGCGCGACCTCGGCCTTCGTGAAGGGCTTGCTCGCCTGCTTGCGCCAGGCCTTGAGCTTGGCGATCTCCCCCTTCCACAGCTTCTTGACCACCTTGTCCTTCTCGTACGCAGCCATGGCGGCGTCGGGGACGAGGAAGTGATAGACGTGGCCCTCGGGCCGCGGCTGCCCGGGCGGGACGCGGGTCGGGGCCTTGCCCAGCCAGTTGAGCTCGCCGGTCTTCTTGTTCGGCTTGCGCATCAGATCGGCGGGGGCATACACGGCCCGCCGCGCGCCGATCAGGCTGTTGCCAACCTTGACCCGCTGGTCGAGATAGGGCGCCTCGACGCCGGGCTGGAGCACGCCGAGCCACAGCGAGACCTTGCCGAGCTCGGCGGCGAGGGGGTTGAGATCGACGCCGTAGCAGTTGTTGACCACGAAGTGATACTTCACCCGCAGCCACTCGCGCTGGTAGTCCTCGGCCGGGATCAGCTCGTCGCGCTCGGCCTGCCTGCGCTCGAGGTAGGCGTGGGCGAGCTGGCTGACGGCCTCGTTCAAGAACGCGCCCGAGCCCATCGCAGGCTCGCAGACCGTGAGCTCGAGGATCTCGGCGGCCGTCAGGGCGCCGGCGCTGCCGGGCTGGCCGAGGCGCTCCTCGAGGGTGTACTTGGTCAGGCACTTGGTCAGGACCTCGGGCGTGTAGTACGAGGCGCTCTTTTCCCGGTCGCGGCCGGCGAGGCGAAACAAGAAGCTGCCCTTGGGGTAAACGATCTTCTGGCCGGTCTCGGTCCTGCGTAGCTCGTCGTCCTCGTAGTCATCGATCGAGCTGCGCCCGACGTAGAACACCCGCGCGTCCTCGTCCTTCTTGTCCTTGGGGTTTTGGACCTCAAAGGTGTCTTCTTGGGTGAAAAAGCCGGTGTAGGAGAGCAGGCCCTCGTAGACCGCGCCGAGCTGGTTGATGCCGAGCTGGGCGTAGCTGATCCGGCCGCGCTGGCCCCGAGCCCGGCCGGCGCCGGGCCTCGACAGCGAGAGCAGGGCGATGACCTCTTGGAGCACGAAGTTGCGCAGCTTGACCGAGCTCAGGATCGGGGTCCGGGCGCGGTCGAACAGGGGGCTGCGCTGGGGGACGACGGTCAGATCCACGGCGTCGGCGAACTGGGCCTTGATGTCGCGCTGGCGCTTGACCGGCCAGCCGAGGTGGACGAGCTCGAACAGCTTGTGGAGGCTGTGGTGGATGAAAAAGCCGTTGCGGGCGTGCTCGGTGGTCAGCGGGACGAGCTCGAGGTCGCGGAGCGACTCGACGCTGAGGCCGAGGCGGTAGGCGTCGGCCTTCATCGGCACGATGCCCATGTCGCCGCCGCGGGCCTCGACGTAGAACAAGAACAGCAGCCGGTAGAGGTAGGTGACGCACTCGCGCGCGAGCTCGGCGGCGAGCTCGGGGCGGTCGAAGAGCTTCTCCTTGGCGACGGTGCGCTTGTAGTGGACGGCCTCGTTGCCGATCAGCTCGATCGCCTGCTGGACGCCAAACTTGAGGTCGGTGCTGACGGCGAAGGCGTGCTTGTGCGACTTCTCGTCGATCTGATCGAGGAGCGAGCGGCCGCCGGCGGGCAGCAAGACCTCGCGG
>NZ_PVNK01000194.1 GCF_002994615.1 Enhygromyxa salina
TTTTCGCCGAGGGCTTTGTCGCCAAAACTTGCAGTACGCCCGGTACAGCGGCGTTTTGGCTTCGCGCCCTCGGCGAAAATTCCGGCGCGAGGCGACACGATGCATTGCACCCCGGGCTGCTAGCAGCTGCTCCTCGACGGCCCCGTTCCCCGCCCCGTCCCTCGCCGTCCACTCCAAGGTGTACTCGCCCGGCTCCAGCACGACCGAGCCGTCCGAGGCGATGTCGAGCGGCCCCCCCCCACGCTCGTCGGCACCGCGAGCGTCACGACCTCGGCGCCGTCACACCCCGCAGCCGCCTGCGAGCGCTCCACACTCAGCGCGGGCGCGCCCGTGTCCTCCACCCGCGACGAAGTGGCCGCCGCGACAGTGAGGGCGACAGATTTGCGGGGCCTCGTCCCGACTATCGCAAGCTGCATTCGTAATTCCCTCGCTAGGGTTGCTCTTCCTCGACAATCTCCGCACCCCCGCGCCCCGGGATCAGTGTTCGCGTGCCAGCGTGGGCGAAGGCGCGAAGACTCGACGGCTCACACTTACCACCGGCGGTGGGCCCGCCGCCGGTCCGGGTCGTCGTCGCGCGCTCGTTGATGAAGAATTGCGCGACGCAAGGCTAGCAGCCCGGGGTGCAATGCCTCGCGCCGCCTCGCTTGGCCTGTTCGCCGAGGGCTTTGTCGCCAAAACTTTCCGGCGCGAGGCGACACGATGCATTGCACCACGGGCTGCTAGACCACGTCATTGGGGTCCGCGCAGGTCCGCCGGGGGGCGCCGCTGCCCAGGGCATCGATGGCCGCCATGTCTTCCTCGTCGAGGGCGAAACCGAAGACGTCGAGGTTCTCCCGCATGCGATGCGCCTTGGAGGTCTTGGGCAGGACCGCGCGGCCCGACTGGAGGTGCCAGCGCAGCACGACCTGCCCGACCGCGACGTCGTGTTTGTTCGCGATGGCCGTCAACACGGGGTCCCCAAGCATCCCGAGGGCACCGCTGGCGAAGGGAGCGTAAGCCGTGATGACGATCCCGTGCTCACGGCAGTAGGCCTCGATGTCGCGGTCTCGGCAGTAGGGGTGGGCCTCGATCTGGTTGACCATGGGCGTGGTGAGCTGGTCGTCCTCGACCAATTCTCGCAGGTGCGCCGTCGTGAAGTTGGACACCCCGATCGCCCTGGCCGCGCCCTTGTCGTGGAGCGCCATGAAGGTCCGCCAGATCGTCCGCCGCGCGTCGCGGGCGAGCGCGGCGTCCCGGTTTTCAAACGGACCGGGCCAGTGGATCAACAGCAGGTCGACGTAGCCCAGGGCCAGGTCGTCGAGCGAGCGCATCATGTCGTCGAGGACGCGCTGACCAATGTCCTCGACCTCGTCGGCGTTCCAGGTCCGCAGGTGCGAGATGTTGACCTCGGGCGACGTGCGCGGGTGCGCGAGCTTTGTGGTGATGAAGATATCCTCGCGCGTCAGCGCCCCCGACGCGAAGCGCTGGCCGAGGCTCGCTCCCACGATCCGCTCGGTGCCGTAGGCGTGCGCGCCATCAAACGCCCGATAGCCGGCGTCGAGGGCCATCGGGATGGCGCGCCAGGCCTGCTCGGGCAAGAAGCCCTGAAACTCCGACCCCCCGACCCAATCGCCGAACGCGCAGCCAAAGGCGATGGAGGGCATGGTGACGCCGTTGCGGAGCGTGATCGTCTGGTCGATCGTCATGCCCCCTCTCTATCACCGTTGCGGGGCGTACCTGTCAGCGCTGGCGTCGACGCGCGAGGCCAAAGCCCAGCCCGAGCAGCCCCAGCCAGATGGCGCCCCCGCGTGAGTCCGCGTCGGTCGTGCACCCGCACCCGCTTGCGCCGCCCTCGCTCTCGTCCGCGCCAGGCCCGTCCTCGCCGGTGCCGACGCCTTCGCTGCCGCCGGACTCGGCTCCGCCGCCCTCATCCTCGTTGCCTCCGGTCCAGTCGCCGCCGTCGCCGTCGCCCTCGCCGTCGCCGTCGCCGTCGCCGGGCGGGGGCTCCTCGGTGTACTCGTAGGCGCCGACGTCGGGCGCCCTCAGATCACGGGCGACACCCTCGATGTCCTGGGTGCTCCACTCGGTCGCGGCTCGGCCCGCGCCGACGGCGAGCGAGTCGGCCATGAGGTGAAAGTCGCCCCCGCCCGCGTCGACGAAGCCGACGGCGTCGATGGCCATGTCGGAGATGTTGTTCTGTGCGTCCCAGTCGACGTCGCCCGCGGCCGCGATGTCGGCCTCGCCAGACTCGAGCACGAGGTTGTTCCAGCCGATGTTGCCGACGAGGTTGGGCCCGAAGACCGCGAGGCCAAAGCGCCCCGATCGCAGGACCGTATTATGCACGAACACGTAGCTGGCCCCGTCGAGCTCGGGCAGCATGTTCGAGTTGGAGTAGATCCCGCTCTGGCCGAAGTCGACGATCAGGTTGTCGTGGACGTAGGTGTTATCGGCGAACTGAATGAAGATCCCGTTGGTCGGTCCGCGCTCGAGCCGGTTGCCCCAGATCTCGCACTGCGAGGCGCCGCCGATCTGCATGCCCTGCTGCTGGTACTCGACGCCCTCGAGCCCGACGTCGTGGATGTAGTTCGCCCAGACCTTGCAGTCCACGGGCGAGACCCCGACCTGCATCCCGTCCCAGCCCGTGTTCTCGATCAGGTTGTGGTGGATCTCGACGCCGTGGTGCTCGTGGGGGTAGAGGGTCGTGGTCTGGCCGTCGCAGTTGTAGTCGCGCCCGCCGTAGCCCGTGCTCCCGAAGTAGATGCCCTCGCCGCGGGTGTCGTGGATCCAGTGGTGGTGGATCCGGGTGTCGTACTGCACGAAGTTGCCGAGGTTGGCCGAGCCGTCGCAGGTCGGCTCGGTCTTGAGGCTGAAGCCGGCGAAGCCCGACTCGTAGACCTCGAAGTGGTCGAGCTCGTAGTCGCTGCTGAGCCCGCCCACGACCACGCCGCTGGCCGAGTAGTCGGGCCCGGTCCGGGACGCGCGCACGCGAAAGCCGTACTCGAAGTCCGTGTCGCCGCTGCCCGTGATCCGGACGTAGCGCGAGCCGTCCATGGTCAGGCCGTAGCCGCGATCCTCGTTGTCGATCTCGACCTGGCCCTCGCAGTTGCGGACCTCGATCCACTGTTCGTTGGCGCCGACGAAGTCGTAGAGGCGCAGGAACTCGCGCGCGCCTCCGCGCACGCACACGCTGTCGCCGGGGCCGACACCAAGCTCGGCGCCGTTGGCCGAGGGCGTGTCGGGCTCGATGACGTGGTCGCAGTCGCAGGGCCCCTCGGCCCGGACCGCGCTCGGGACCACGACCAGGCTCAGGGCGATGGCCCCGGGCGTCGAGCGAGCACAGCGAGATGTGGGCACGGCGCATCATAGCGCCATCTGCGGCCGAGTCGTCTGATCAGTCGTCGGTCAAAGTCGTCGCGGCGGTGTAGGCTGGACCCGATGGCGAGCGACGAGGCCCTCTACGCGGCCTGGGCGGGCGGCGACCGACGAGCAGGCGGGCGGCTGATCGACCGCCACCTGCCCTCGCTCGCGCGCTTCTTTGGCGCCAAGCTGTCCGACCCCTCGGCCGCGGACGACCTCGTCGCCAAGACCTTCGAAGTGTGCGCGGCCAAGCTCGGCAGCTTCCGCGGCGATGGGACCTTTCGGGCCTACATGTTTGCGATCGCCCACAACCACCTGCGCAACCACCTGCGAGGTCTGCAGCGCGCGGGCGAGCGCTTCGAAGCCCTCGAGATCTCGGTCGCCGATCTCGATCCCACCGCCTCGCGTCTGCTGGTCCGCGACGAGCAGCGACGCTTGCTCCTGCTCGCGCTGCGCTCGATCCCGATCGACATGCAGGTCGCGATCGAGCTGTCCTACTTCGAGGAGATGTCGCGGGCCGAGATCGCCGAGGTCCTCGGGATCCCGCCCGGGACCGTCGCCGGTCGCCTCCGTCGCGGCCGCGAGCTGCTCGAGCGAAAGATCGAGCAGCTCGCCAACCAGCCCCAGCTGCGACGTACGACGATCGACTCGATCTCGGCCTGGGCTGCGCGGCTCGAGCTCGACCGTCGCGGGTGACACATGCGTGGACGCACACCCGGGCGGAGCCGCGGGCGCCACCTCGCGGTGGCTTTTCTGAGTGTATGAAGTACACTATTAAAACATGACCTCACGCGAACCGACCGGCCTCCAGACAGACCTCTACCAGCTGACGATGGCCCAGGGTCACTGGTCGCTCGGTCGGGCCGACGAGGAGGCGGTGTTTCACCTCGGGTTTCGCCGGGCCCCGTTCAAGGCCGGCTTCGCCCTCGCCTGTGGCCTCGCCCAGGCCGTCGAGCTCGTCGAGGGCCTCGGCTTCTCGGACCAGCAGCGGGCGTTCCTCGCCACGCTGACGGGCAACGACGGCGAGCCGCTGTTCGACCCGGGCTTCCTCGCCTGGCTCGGTGAGATGAAGCCAACGGTCGACGTCGACGCGATGCCCGAGGGCACGCCCTGCTTCGCCCACGAGCCGCTGCTGCGCGTCCGCGGGCCCCTCGTTCAGGCCCAGCTGCTCGAGACAGCGCTGCTGACGATCATTAATTTTCAGACCCTGATCGCGACCAAGGCCGCGCGGATCGTCGCCGCCGCCCGCGGTGACGCGGTGCTCGAGTTTGGCCTCCGCCGGGCCCAGGGCCTCGACGGTGGGCTCTCGGCCAGCCGCGCGGCCTACATCGGCGGCTGCGTGGGCACGTCCAACGTCGCGGCCGCGGCCGCGTTCGAGATCCCCGTCAAGGGCACCCACGCCCACGCCTGGGTCATGTCCTTCACCGACGAGGAGGCCGCGTTCTCGGGCTACGCCGAGGCCATGCCCAACAACTGCGTGTTCCTGGTCGACACCTACGACACCCTGCGCGGGGTCGACCGGGCGATCGCCGAGGCCGTGAAGCTGCGCGAGCGCGGCCACGAGATGGTCGGGATCCGGCTCGACTCCGGCGACCTCGCCGCGCTCAGCAAGGCCGCGCGCCAAAAGCTCGACGACGCCGGATTCCCCGAGGCCGCCATCGTCGCGAGCAACGATCTCGACGAGTACCGGATCACCGCGCTCAAGCAGGCCGGGGCCAAGATCGACGTGTGGGGCGTGGGCACGCGCCTGGCCACGGCCTACGACCAGCCCGCGCTCGGCGGCGTCTACAAGCTCTCGGCCCTGCGCGCGAACGCCGATGAACCGTGGCGGCGGATGGTCAAGCTCTCAAACACCCCGATCAAGACCTCGACGCCGGGCATCTTGCAGGTCCGTCGGCTCAGCCGCGGGGGCACCTCGCAGCTCGACGTGGTCTTCGACGAGGCCTTCGGACCGCCGGAGGCGACGGGCTCGGGGCCCGTGGTCGCGCGCAGCATCGATCCGCTCAGCGACGCCGAGCTCACCTTGCCCAACGACCCCGAGGTCACGAGCGTCGACCTGCTCGAGCCCGTGCTCCGAGGCGGTCGCCGAGTCTGCGAGCTGCCGAGCGCCACGCAGATCCGCGAGCGCGCCAAGACCCTGCTCGCCGAGCTGCCCGAGGGCCTGCGCCGCTTCGACGACCCGAGCCCCTACCCTGTCGCCCTCGAACCCCGCGTCGCCGCGCTCAAGCGCGAGCTGATCGTCACCAGCGAAGGTTGATCCTCGTGAGCCACACCTACGAATACGCGCGCGCCGCCCTGACCGTCGACTGCGTCGTGTTTGGCCTCGGCGAGGACGAGCTCGAGGTCCTGCTGATCCGCCGCGCGCTCGAGCCCTTCGCCAATCGCTGGGCGCTGCCGGGCGGCTTCGTCCACATCGACGAGACCCTCGAAGACGCCGCCCTGCGCGAGCTCGAAGAGGAGACCGGCCTGCGCAAGGTCTACCTCGAGCAGCTCTACAGCTTCGGCGCCATCGATCGCGACCCCCGAGAGCGCGTGGTCACCGTGGCCTACTACGCGCTCGTCAAGCTGTCCGACCACAAGGTCCGGGCCGCGACCGACGCGTCCGACGCGGCGTGGTTTGCGGTCAGCGATCTGCCCGACCTCGCCTTCGATCACGCGCAGATCGTCGACATGGCCCTGAATCGGCTGCGCGCCAAGGTCCGCTACCAGCCGATCGGCTTCGAGCTCCTGGCCAAGAAGTTCACCCTGACCCAGCTGCAGCGCATGTACGAGGTCATCCTCGAGCGCACGCTCGACAAGCGGAATTTTCGCAAGAAGATCCTCGGCATGGATCTGCTCGTCGAGCTCGACGAGGTCCAAAAAGACGTCGCCCACCGCGCGGCGCGGCTCTACAAATTCGACGACCGGCGCTACCGCAAGCTGGTCAAGCAAGGCTTCTCGTTCGAGATCTAAACACAAGAGAGGTGCCCATGACGCGCAACAACAACCAGGCCCTGATCATCGTGGATCTGCAGCCAGACTTCCTCCCCGGCGGCCCGCTCGGCGTGCCCGAGGGCGACGCGATCGTCCCGGTCGTGCTCGAGCTGATCAAGCGCTTCGAGCTCGTCGTCGCGACCCAGGACTGGCACCCGGCCGACCACGGCAGCTTCGCCGCCAACCACAGCGGTCGCGCGCCGGGCGAGGTCATCGATCTTCACGGCCTCGACCAGGTCCTGTGGCCGGTCCACTGCGTCCAGGACAGCGAGGGCGCGCAGCTGGTCCCCGAGCTGCGCGAACGCGAAGCGCAGATCGGCGCCGTGTTCCGCAAGGGCAGCGACAAGCGGACCGACAGCTACAGCGCCTTCTTCGACAACGGCAAGCGCGGGGCGACGGGGCTCGGCGAGTGGCTCGAGGCCCGCGGCGTCGGCTCGGTTGCGATCTGCGGGCTCGCGCTCGACTACTGCGTGAAGTTCACGGCCCTCGACGCGCTCTCGCTCGGGCTCGAGACCACGCTGATCCGCGACGCGACCCGGCCCGTCGAGCTCGAGCCCGGCGACGGGCAGCGGGCGATCGAGGCGATCCGCGAGGCGGGCGGCGAGATCCTCGACAGCGCCACGCTGCTGAGCGAGGCTCGACCATGAGCGACGCACCGCCGAGCAAGCAGGAATTCCCCGAGCCCGAGCTGATCGCCGAGGGCAAGTGGCTGCGGCTGCTCAAGCGCGGCCGCTGGGAGTTCGCCCAGCGGACCGTCGGCGGGACCGCGGCGCTGATCGTCGCGGTCACCGAGGCCGACGAGCTGATCTTGATCGCGCAGCCGCGGCCGCCGGTCGCGGGGATCACGATCGAGCTCCCGGCCGGGCTGATCGGCGACCACGCCGGGTCCGAGGACGAGGCCCCGGAGCTCGCCGCCGCCCGCGAGCTCGAGGAGGAGACCGGGTTCAAGCCCGCGCGGCTCGAGCGAGTGGCCGAGGGCACGAGCACCCCCGGGCTCAGCGACGAGCGCCTGATCTTCTTTCGGGCGCACGAGCTCGAGCGGGTCAGCGAAGGTGGCGGCGACGAGCACGAGGACATCACCGTGTTCTTGGTCCCCCTCGCCGAGGTCGAGTCGTGGCTGGCCGCGCGCCAGGCTGAGGGCTACGTGATCGACCTGAAGATCTGGGCGGGGCTGTACTTCGCGCGCCGACCTTCAGACACGAGCACCTGAGTGCGGGCCTGGCCGTAGCGGCCAGGCGGCAGCGGCAAGCGCACGCGAGGCTAGCAGCCCGGGCTGCTAGACCAGAAGGGTCGTCGGGCTCGACGCCCACGCCGACGTGGATTGCCCCCACTTTCTCTTGCACGTATTCACACGGCTCAATTCAATGCCGTCTATGGTCACGGTCGTGGTCGGTCGCGCAGGCCGCTCCAGGATTACCGCGCGCCGAGTCGACAAGGGCAGGAGCGGCCCCAGACGTGCCTGGCGGCATGGAGTCAAGCTGATAGCATCCCGCCCCATGACTCACGCTCGACTCTTCGTGCTCACCGCGGGGCTGGGCCTCGCGCTCGGCTGCAACGACGACGCGTCCTCGACCGATGACGAGACCGAGACCGGTACGGGCGACGGCGACGGCGACGGCGACGGCGACGGCGACGGCGACGGCGACGGCGACGGCGACGGCGACGGCGACGGCGATGGCGATGGCGACGGCGATGGCGATGGCGATGGCGATGGCGACGGCGATGGGGATGGGGATGGCGACGGGGACGGCGACGGCGACGGCGACGGCGACGGCGACGGCGACGGTGATGGGGACGGCGACGCCTGCCTCGAGCCCGGGGAGCTCGGCCCGGTTGCGAGCGAGGCCGTCGAGCTCCCGCTCTCGGAGTTCTTCACGGACCCGGCCACGATCGAGCTGTTCGGCGAGGACGCCGAGCTCGCCTACCAGGGCTATTTTGGCCAGGAGCCCCCGCTGCCGCTGCAGGGCACGTGGCTGCTGCTGACCCACCTCGAGCGCCGCCCGATCGGCACGCGCTACGAGCTGAGCGCGCTCGACAACCTTGGCGCGTGCGAGCTCGAGGCCACGGTCTCGACCACGCGCCTCGGCGAGAGCTGCGACAATTTCTCGTACACGCGCATCGGCCCGGCGGCGGTCAGCTTCCCGGCTCCGTTCACGGGATCCGGCGCGCTGCAGCTGACGACGCCGCCTGCGGTGGAGTTCGACTGCGAGGCCGACGGCGCCGCCGCGTTTGAGGGCTGCGACGAGTCGCAGTGGTGCGCGCCCGGGCTGATCTGCGCAGGCGTCACCCGCTACATGCAGGGCATCTGCATGGACGCGGGCCTGCGCGGCGAGTTCGCCAGCGGTGCGCTCGACCTCCCGATCCCCGACGCCGACGTGCTCGTCGACACCCTCGATGCGGATGGCCTCGCGACCGTCGACACCGACGTGATCGTCACGATCAACCTCGCCCACCCCGACCCCTCGGCGCTGACGATCACGCTGACCAACCCCTCGAACAACGAGGTCATGGTCTGGGATCAGGAGCCCAGCCCCTACGCGCTGAGCTGGTACCCGGACGGCGAGCAGCTCAGCCTCGTGCGCGTGCCGGTCGGCTTCTCGGGGGACGAGGAGGTCAACGGCACGTGGACGCTGAAGGTCACCGACGCGGGCGGAGGCGGGGGCACGCTGCTCGACTGGGGGCTCGAGATCATGAGCCGCTTCGACTAGCAGCCCGGGCTGCTAGATCAGCGTGACGTTGAGGGTCGCGTCGCCGCCGTCGACGGCCGAGTCGACGACCACGTAGACGATCTCGCCAGGCGCGAGGTCGACGATCAGAAGCTCGGGCGGGACCACGCAGTCGCCCTCGGCGAGCGGCGCACACTCGCCGTCGACCGTGTACAAGACCCCATCAAAGGTGGCGTCGGTCAGGGAGAACTCGACGCTGACGGCGGCCTCGGCCTCGTAGCTGAACACCATCTCCGGCCCGGGGGCGCCGCAGACCGCCTCGAGCGTCGAGACCGCGGCCGGGATGCTGACATCGTTCGCGCCCTCGCTCAGCGGGAGGACCCCGAGCTCCCCACACGGAAGCCCACCGTCGCCGTCGCCGTCGCCGTCGCCGGTCCCGGTGTCCTCCTGCCCGCTATCGCTGTCGCCGTCGCTGTCGCCGTCGCCGTCGCCGTCGCCGGGATCGGTGGTGCCCGCGTCGTCGTCTTCTCCCTCGGGACCCTCGCTGCCCTGGGTCGCGGCCCCGCCCTCGTCGCCCGTCTCGTCCCCGAGGCCCGAGTCGGACCCCTCGTCGAGGAAATCGATCTCCTCGGGTTCGACGCCGACCAGCCCGCAGGCCGACGCGGGGAGCCAAAGCGCGAGGGTCACGAGGCCAGCCCACGGCGCGCGCGAACGGCAGGTTTCGGTACGAAGCGGTGAAATCATGGCAAAATCTCTCTTTTTCGTGTCCCAGGCTGGAGGCGGGTACACTGCTTCCGAGCGTACACGTTGGCGGTGAAGTCCCCCATGCACAAACTCTCTTTGCCCGTTCGGACATCACTGTTGCCCTTGCTTGGCGCTTTCGCTCTAGCCTGCGCCGCTGAGCCCAGTGATGACGGCGGCTTCAGCACCTTCGGCAACCCCACGACCTTCGGCAACGACACCAACAGCTCGAACAGCGACGACGACGACACGGGCGAGGGCGACACGGGCGACGGCGACGGCGACACGGGCGACGGCGACACGGGCGACGGCGACGGCGAGCCCAGCTGCGGGGACGGGCAGGTGAGCGTGGGCGAGGCCTGCGACGGCAGCGACCTCGCGGGCGAGACCTGCGTGTCGCTCGGGTTCAGCGGCGGCGCGCTCGCGTGCGCGGGCGACTGCTCCGACTTCGACGTCAGCGGCTGCACAAACCAGTTCTGCGGCAACGGGGTCATCGACGAGGGCGAGCTGTGCGACGGGCCCGAGCTCCAGGGCCAGACCTGCCAGAGCATCGGCTTCGCGGGCGGGCAGCTCGGCTGCAACCCCAACTGCCTCTCCTTCAACACCAGCGGCTGCGTCGACGCGACCTGTGGCAACGGCGTCGCCGAGGGTGACGAGGTCTGCGACGGAAACGACCTCGACGGTGAGATCTGCCTGACCCAGGGCTTCGCGGGCGGGGCCCTGGCGTGCAACGGCAGCTGCACGGGCTACAACACCGCGGGCTGCTTCAACGGCTCGGGCGACTGCTGCACCGACAACCTCTACCCCGGCTGCGAGGTCGCGGCGGTCCGGGCCTGCGTGTGCGCCCTCGACACCTACTGCTGCGACACGCTGTGGGACGTGTTGTGCGTCGACGCGGCGATCGCCTCGTGCGGCGCGACCTGCTGAGCGGCGGGCTCCGGGCTGGCCCTTGCGCGGCCCTCGAATTCGCGCCATGAGTCGCCCGTGCCGGACGCCGTCGAGCTCGATCTTCCAGACCTCAAACTGAGCGGGCTCGCGTGGGGCCCCAAACACGGCCGCCCGGTCCTCGCAAGCCACGGCTGGCTCGACAACGCGACCACGATGTCGCGCCTCGCCCCGCTCCTGTGCGAGGCCCTCGAGCTGCGCATCGTCAGCCTCGATCTTCCGGGCCACGGCCTGTCCGAGCACAAGCGCGGGCCCTACCACTTCGTCGACTCGGTCGCAGATCTGATCCAGGCCGCCGACGCGCTCGGCTGGGACCGCTTCACGCTCCTGGGCCACTCGATGGGCGCGGGCATCTCGACCCTGACCGCTGGAGCCGTGCCCCAGCGGATCGAGCGCTGCGTGCTGCTCGAGGGCATCGGGCCGATCGTCGATGTGCCGGCCGAGGCCGCCCGTCGGCTCGCGCGCTCGCTGCGGGTCGAGGCCGCCAAGCGCGACAAGCCCAAGCGCCTATTCCCGGACCCAGCCACGGCCGCGGCGCGCTACCGCGAGGCCGCGCCCATGGACCCGGCCTCGGCCCGGCTCCTGATTGACCGCGGGCTCGTGGAGGTCGAGGGCGGCTGGACCTGGCGCGCCGACCCCCGCTTGCGCATCGACTCGCGCATGCGTCTGTCCGAGGAGCAGGTCCACGCGTTCCTGACCGCGATCGAGTGCCCCGTGCTGCTCGTGTCCGCGACCCAGGGTTGGCCCCACAATGGCAAGGTCGTGGCCGAGCGCATCGCCGCGATCCGCGACATCACGGCGGTCGAGATCGAGGGTCGTCACCACGTCCACCTCGACGACCCCGCGGGCGTGGCCGCGCTCGTCATCCCCTTCTTGAAGCCCCTGTTCGAGGCCCCGCAGCCGTGAGCACAGACCCAGCCTACTGCCCCTACTACTGCGAGGAGAACGTCTGGCACCTGTGCGCCAACCCGCGCTTCGAGGGCTGTGATCGGCGGGTGTTGATCATCTCGAACCGCGCGCGGCGGGTTGCGATGTGGGGCCAGCGGCTGTGCTCGGACCCCGAGCTCCCGATCGCCTGGGACTACCACGTGATCTTGCTGGTCCGCCAAACGCAGCGCGGAGAACACAGCCCCTGGCAGGCGTGGGACCTCGACAGCGCCGAGCCAAGCCCGCGTCCGGCGAGCGAGTGGCTCGACGACAGCTTTCGGGGGACCGGGCTGCTGCCCCAGCAATTCACGCCGCGCTTTCGTCTGGTCTCGTGCGCCGACTACCGCCGCTTTCTTCGCAGCGATCGCCGACACATGCGCGCGCCCGATGGCTCGCCGAGGGCGACGCCCCCGAGCTGGCCGCCGATCCTCGGCGAGCGGCCGCCGGGGACCCTCGACGACGGCAGCAACCTCGATCGCTTCTTCGACACCGAGGACCCCGACTTCTTGGGCGCGCTGTTCAGTCTGACCGAGCTGCGGCGATGGCTGGCTACCGCGACGAGCGGGCCCCCCTCGTGAGAGGCCCCTCGAAGACCAGGCTAGCACCCCGGGCTGCTAGCAACCGTCGACGTTGTGGTCGGACGGCTTGCGCCAGGTGCAGTTGTTGAGGCAGTCGTCGGTCTCGTCGTCGTTGCCGTCGTCGCACAGCTCCTCGACGTCGTCGACCACGCCGTTGCCACAGCTGGGGTTGTGCTCGCAGCACAGCACCTGAACATGCTGCTCGTTGCAGCCGTAGGCGGACTCGCAGGTGTCGCGCGAGCTGCCGTAGCCGCAGTTGAGCGGGATGTCGGTCGCGAGAGTCCCGGGGTCTCCGTAGGGCCCGAGCGTGTAGTGGCCGGCACCGCTGCCGCTGCGGCACAGGACCTCACCGATGACGATGGTCTGGTTGCTGACCGCGTAGTTCCAGTTGGCGTTGCGGTTGTGGTGCTGGGTCTGTGAGCACAGCTCCCAGTTGACCGGGCACAGGGTCTCGGCGTCCTGCTCGCAGGTCTGGTCGTTGGGATCGTCGCAGACCATCATGTCGCCGCCGGGGCTGAGCGAGAGCTGCTCGGCGCCGTTTTGGCAGATCGCCGGGGGCAGCTCGATCGCGCACTGCGAGTCGCAGCCGTCGTTGTCCATGTTGTTGCCGTCGTCGCACTCCTCGACGCCCTCCTGCACGAAGCCATCGCCGCAGGTCGCGTCCTCGCACGAGCCCAGGCAGTCGTCGGTGTCGACCTCGTTGCCGTCGTCGCAGGCCTCGTTGCCTTCCCAGACGTAGCCGTCGCCGCAGGTCGCGGCCTCGCACGCGCTCGTACAGTCGTCGGTCTCGACCTCGTTGCCGTCGTCACAGACCTCGTTGCCCTCCCACACGTAGCCGTCGCCGCAGGCCGCGGCCAGGCACATGGTGGTGCAGTCGTCGGTCTCGACCTCGTTGCCGTCGTCGCAGACCTCCATCCCCTGGACGATCCCGTCGCCGCAGGTCTCGAGCATGCACGCGGCCGAGCAGCCGTCGCCGTCATCCATGTTTCCGTCGTCGCAGCCCTCGACGCCCTCGTTGACGAAGCCGTCGCCGCAGACGTTGTTGATGCAGTCCGAGGTGCAGGCGTCGTTGTCGTCGGGGTTGCCGTCGTCGCACTCCTCCATGCCCTCGACCACGCCATCGCCGCAGACCGGGCTGCCGGTGTCGCCGTCTCCGTCGCCGTCGCCGTCTCCGTCTCCGTCGCCGTCGCCGGGGTCTCCGTCTCCGTCTCCGTCGCCGTCTCCGTCGCCGTCGCCATCTCCGTCGCCGTCGCCGTCGCCGTCGCCCGTATCGGTGCTCGTCGTGGCGGTGCCAGACTCTTCGGTCGTGGGTGCATCATCCGTGCAGGCCACGACCAACGCCAAAGAAGTACCGAGTAGGGAAAATTGTAGGACTCGTCGTCGCATGGCGCCGATAGTCGCCGTCACCTGTGATCGCCACAACGTCAAAAATCGTCACTCCGCCTGAAGCGCGCGCGGCGACCAGCGTTACTCCACCGAGCGCGAGCTTTGTCGTGAGCGCGGTTCGACCGCTGCTGCTGCCCCAACGATCGGACAGTCCGATCAATCTGCCTGCAAGCTCAGCCCGATCGCTCGACGAACTCGCGCAGGCGCTCGGCCAGGAGCTCATGAGTCAACTGCTCGCGGTGGACGATCGTCGCGCCCTCGTCGACGCCCGCGCCATACTCGTCGTAGCGCTCGAAGCGACCGAGCTGCACGTCGGCCGTACGGGCACCGTCACGCAGTCGGACCGCGTTGTCGTAGACCACCGCGAGGACCAGGTCGGGTAGCGCCTCGGCCCGAGTCCGGGCCTCGGGCAGCTGCGCGAGATCGACGAAGACCACGAGGTGGTTGTCGTCGTAGTCGATCTGCACGGCCTCTCGCGGCAGCCGTGGCAGGGCCTCGGGCCAGCCAAACTCGAGCTCGTCGAACGCCGCCGCCAGCGGCTTGGTCCGGGCCTCGCGGACCGACTCGGGCCCCTCGGCGTCGACCGCCGGGCTGCGCTCGCGCAACCAGTCACGAAAGCTCGGGGACAGCGCCGCGCCCATCTCGTCGGCGATCGCGTCGATCGCCCACGGCGGCGGGTGGATCCCGACGACCGGCGGGCTCGCAAAGGGCGTGACCTCGAGGTGTCGGTCGAGGAGCGGATCGGCGACGTCGATGACCTCGAAGCCCCGCCCCCGCGCGAGCTCGAGGAAGCGCGTGACCCGGGCCTGGCTCGGCCGCAGCGCCTCGCGGTTGCGGACGATATAGGGCGAGGTGTCGAGGATCACCAGCTTCGAGTCCCAGCGCCGCGCGAGCTTGGTCAGGCGCTCGAGCTGCTCGGCCATGAACGCGTCGTCGGCGTCCGCGGGCAAGAAGGTCGAGGCGTTGGCCTCGATCGAGATGATGTCCGGGCGCCCGGTCTTCATGAAGCGCTTGATCGCCGCGATCTGCCGGGTCAGCCGACCGCCGGGGAGGGTGCGCTGAAAGGTGTGGAGCCGGGCGCCCTCGCGCAGCGCGAGGTCCCGACCGAGGCGCCGGGCGAGCGCGCGACCGAGGGAGTACTGGCCCACGACCTCCGACATCGACATCATCGACGAGCCGACGAGCAGCCACACGTAGGGCCCGCCCAGCTCGGGGTCGGCCCCGCGCGCGCTGGCCAAGAAGCGGGTTGGGTCGTGGTCGGTCAGGGCCCGCTCGCCGGATCGAGCCGCGAGCAGATCACGAAAGCCGAGGCGCTCGAGGCTGAACTGGCCGATCTTCGAGACCCCCAAGAGCCCGTCTTCGAGCCGCAGCAGGCGCGAGCGCCCGGACTCGAGGTACACGAGGGTGGCCGAGCTCTGATCCAGCGCCATCGAGCCCTCGTGGTAGTAGGACGAGAACCCGGTCGTGCTCTGGTTGAAGTAGAAGTAGCCGAGCCCGACGACGAGGGGCTTGAGCCACGGATAGACCAGCTCGCGCTCGAGGTCCAAGAAGCGCAGGTGGGCGCGCTCGGTCACCCGCTTGTTGTAGATGCCGGGGCGAGGGTGAGGCGCGAGGTCCTGGACCAGGAGCCCGCCGTAGCGCTCGACGTACTCGAGGCCGACGATCTCCGACAGGTGGATCTCGGCGAAGGGCTGCGGGAACGCCCCGGCCTCGTCTTGGGGCAGCACCGCGCCGCCGAGGTTCTCGAACACGACCCCGAGCTCATCCCCGAGCTCGTTGACGTCCGGCGCGGCCAGGTCGAGCCCCCGCGCCGACGCCCGGGTCCGGAGGATCTGCCCGTCCGCGAGCGCGAGGTAGAGATCGCCAGCGGGGCTGATCGTGAACGCCGAGAGCTGCCGGCCCGGGGCCGCGCCGCCGCGGACGACGACGCTCGGGCTGCCGGGCGCGAGGCTGACGATGCGGGTCTGTGCGTCGCGCGACTGCAGCATGTAGAGCTGGCCCGCGTGGCCGCGCAGGGCCTGGATCCGCCAGCCCTCGCCGAGCCGCACGACGGTCTCCAGCTCGCCCCCGTCGAGCCGCCGCAGGCGTTGGCCCTCGCCGTCGGCGAAGTAGATCGAGTCGCCGACAAAGCGCGGCGACGCGGGCCCGTCGAGGAGCGCGGTCGAGGCCGAGCCGTCACGATCGCCCGCGACCCCGGGCGTGCCGACGAGGGTCGAGACCACGCGCAGGTCTCCGTGGAGCTCGCGCAGGACGTGGTTGCCGGTGTCGGCGATCACGATCCGGCGGCCATCGTTGGACACGGCGACGCCCTTTGGAGACGCGAAGCGAGCCTGCCACGCGGCGCCGTCGCTCGACCCGGCGGCCACGCTCGCGACCAGGCTCGCGTCGGCGCCCCACGGACCGATCAGCTCCGGATCGCTGGGCAGGCGCTCGAGCTGGAGGCCGAGCTGCTGCAGGAGGTTGATCGCGAGCACGCGGTGGCCGTCGGGGCGCAGGTGGACGTGGTCCCAAAACAGCTCCGAGCGAAACTGCGGGTGGTCCATGGGCAGCAGCGCGACCGCGCGACCGTCGGGCGCGAGCAGCCCGTCGAGGCGCCCGAGGTATTCACCCTGGGCCGAGGCCCGGCCGAGCCCGGCCATGAACTCGTCTTCGAGCGGGACGGTGAACAGCGCCAGGCGTCGCCCCGCCGCCCGACAGCGCCGCGTGATCTCGCGCAGCGCCTCGACCTGGACCGACCGAGGATCGAGCTGAGGATCGCGGTAGTGGACGCTCAGGCGCGCGAGGGCCTCGACCCGCTCGCCGCGCTTTGCTGTCTCATCTGCGCGCGCTCGCCCCGGGCCTGCGAGTCGATCGCGCGCGTTCACGAAGCGATCGCGGTGACGGTAGACGGGCGCCCAGCGACGGACAAAGCCCAGGATCGCGTCGGTGCCCGGCACCCGCGAGCCCGAGGCGCCGTCACCGAGCTCGGCGAACCACGCCCGGCTCGGGGCCTCGAGCTCGGCGTAGGCGGCCGAGAAGTAGCGCGGAGACAGCTCGAGCAGGAGCGAGACCCGGCCGTCGGGGTCCTCCTCGTCGAGCTCCTCGACGACCGCGAGCATGTCGACGGGCAGCATGCCGCTGAAGGCGACCTGACGAAACACCGCGTCCTCGCGCTCGCCGAGCTCGCGCTCGAGGTAGTCGACCAGGCGGTGCTCGTGCCAGTCGGGGAGCTCGGCCCGGCCCGTGTCACCGACCAGCACCGAGTCGCCGATCAACAGCCACGGCGTGCCCTCGGCCTCCGCGGTCGCCCGCAGGTAGCGGCGGACGTCGTCGGCGTCGTCGAGGGACTGCGGCCCGCGCGGGCCCTCGACCGCGGCGAGGAGCAGGTCGATCAGCACGATCAGCGCGGCGAGACCAAGGACGAAGCCCCGGGCCCGGCCTGAGCGCGGCGGCGAAGGCTGCGAGGGGTCTGGCGCGGCTGCCATGGTCAGGACTCAAAAGAGCTGCTCGCACGCCAGCAACATCAGCCCTCCGACTTCGCCATGCGCACGAGCTCGTCCCTCTGCCACACCCATTGTCAGCTCGTACAGGGCTTGTGAGTCGTGAAGAACAGTGACTCCGAGGCCGTTGCCGACGGCGGATAGCTTCTTGATCATCACAGGACCGTTGTGCGGGAGGTTCGGGTGAGAGTGTAGCCTCCCCACAGGCTGGGAGACACTGCTACGTCACGATCGGCCGCGCTTTTCGCGGCGTGCGCTCCGCCGCAGTCTCCTCGCACCACGGGCTGCTCGACTGGCTGTGGTCAGAACTGAAAGTAGATGAACTGCGGCGCCTGCTCGCGCGCCAGCAAGATCGAGGCTACGGCGAGGCCGGCGTAGAAGACCAGCGACAAGCTGGCCCTGTCTTGCACGCGCTCGAGCAGACGAAGGTGGCGCGCCGCCAGGCTCAGGCCGAGGATCGCGTAGAAGCCGACGATGATCCCGAGCTCGCTCGCGGTGATCGACTCACCGCCCGCGAGCGCGTGGCCGATCGAACCCGCGATCACCCGGACATCGGCGATCTGCTCGACGCGAAACAGCAGCCAGCCGAGGATGACCACGTGCAGGGTCCACGCCCAGGTCACGACGCCGAACACCCGCGGCGCCCGCTCGCGCAGCCTCACGACCCACGCCCGCTCGCGCAGCTGATGGTGGACCAAGAGCAAGACCCCGTGGAACAGGCCCCAGATCACGAAATTCCAGGCCGCCCCGTGCCACAGCCCCGACAAGAACATGGTCGCGGCGAGGTTGAGCAAGACCCGCGCCTTGCCCCGTTGGCTGCCGCCCAGCGGCTTGTAGACGTAGTCCCGAAACCAGTTCGACAACGAGATGTGCCAGCGCCGCCAAAATTCCGAGATGTTGGCCGCGAGGTAGGGCTGATCGAAGTTCCAGACCAGCTCGACGCCGAGCAGCCGGGCCGAGCCCTTGGCGATCTCCGAGTAGGCCGAGAAGTCGAAGTAGATCTGGAGCGTGAACAGCAAGCAGGCGCACAGCGAGGCCCAGCCTCCGTAGGCGCCGGGGTCGGCGAACACGCGATCGACCAGGAGCGCGCAGTAGTCCGCGAGCACGACCTTCTTGAACAGCCCGAACAGGATCAGGCGCAGCCCAGCGGCGAGGTCCTCGCTCGCGACGCGGTGGCCGGCCAGGGCCTCGAACTGCGGCAGCAATTTCTTGGCCCGCTCGATCGGCCCGGCGATCAGCTGGGGGAAGAAGCTGACGTAGAGTAAAAAGCGCGTCGGCGAGCGCGTCGGCTCCAGCTCTCGACGGTAGACGTCGACGCTGTAGCTCATGGTCTGAAACGTGTAGAAGCTGATCCCCGGCGGGAGCAGGAGCTCGGCGACGCCGCCTTGCTCGACCAGACCGAGGGCGTGGAGGTTGTCGAGGAAGAAGCCCCGGTATTTGAAATAGCCGAGGATCCCGAGGTTGACGGCGACGCTCAGCAGCAGCAGCAGCTTGCGCCGCGTCAGCCGCTCGGTCCGACCGAGGGCGAGGCCGACGCCGAAGTCGGTGAGCCCGGAGATCAGGATCAACGCCGTGAGCGGGACGCTCCAGACCGAGTAGAAGCCCAGGCTCGCGACGAGCAAGAAGGGCACGCGCGCGCGGCCGGGCAGCGCCGCAAACACGCTGACCACCAGCGCCAGGAAGAGCACATATTCGATCGAGTCGAAGGTCAAGGCGTGGCCCGGGCCGGATCCGGCTCACGCTAACGAAATTCCCCCGCGCTTGCGAGCGGCCGCGTATGATGGTCGCCGGCGGGGTATCGACCTTGAACACCAGAGACAAACTCGACCTACAACATCTGCGGCTCGCCACCTCGAGCCTCGCCGGGCTCCTGCTCCTCGCCAACGGCTGCACACGCACCGCAACGTGCCTCGACGATGACTGCGCAGACGATGGCGGCACCGACACGGGTGGCGACGACACCGACGACACCGACGACACCGACGACACCGGCGGCGAGCTCCCGCTCCCCGTCAGCCGCGACGTCGACATCCTGTTCGTGATCGACAACTCGGGCTCGATGGGCGAGGAGCAGGCCACCTTCGCGGCCAACGTCGCCTCGTTCATCGATGTCCTCGAGGCCGAGGAGATCCAGGCCAACTACCGCATCGGCGTCACGACGACCGACAGCGGCAACCTCTGGTGCCCGACCTCGACCCCCGAGGCCGGCAACCTGGTCATGAGCTCGTGCAAGAACCGGCTCAACGACTTCGTGTTCAACAACGGCGAGATCGACGTCCGCGACCTCGCCTGCAACGACATCTGCACGTTGACCGAGGCCGAGCTCGAGATCCTGCCCACGACCACCGACTTCGACGCGGTCGCCAAGCCGCGGCCCTGGCTCGAGCGCATCCAGGGCGTCAAGAACATCCCCGAGAGCACGGACACCGCGGCGGCCTTCGCCTGCTTCGGGCCCCAGGGCATCAACGGCTGCGGCTTCGAGTCGCAGCTCGAGTCGATGTACCTCGCGCTCATCCGGTCTCAGAGCACGGACGAGGAGAGCTACGGCTTCATGCGCCCCACCGCAATCCTCGCCGTCGTGTTCGTGACCGACGAGGCCGACTGCTCGTACAACAAGAGCTACTCGGAGATCTTCGAGCAAAACGGCAACAAGGTGTTCTGGTCGGACCCCGCAGACAGCTCCCCGACTTCGGCGGTGTGCTGGAACGCGGGCGTCGAGTGTATCGGCGACCCGAGCAACTACGACTCGTGCAGCTCGGCCAACAAGGACCTCGACGGCAACGTCGGCGTCAGCGATGCCGAGGCCGTGCTCCACCCGATGAGCCGCTACATCGAGCTGCTCGACGAGCTCGAGCAAGAGAAGCAGCAGTACGACCACGAGAACGAGATCATCGTCGGAGTGATCGGCGGGGTCGGGGCCGACGGCCAGGCCTTGTACGCCGACGTCAGCGGGACCGACCCGGAGTTTCAGCACAGCTTCGGGATCGGACCCGGCTGCCAGGCGCCCAACCCCCTCGACCCCGACAGCCCGAGCGAGGCGGTCCCGCCCGTGCGCCTGCTCGAGCTGACCGAGGAATTCACGCCCGGAAACCTGTTCTCGATCTGCGCGCAGGACTACTCGCCCGCGCTCCAGGCGATCGCCGACAGCATCCAGTACCAGCTCTCGCCAGCTTGCTACACCCAGTGCGCCAAGGACACGGATCCGGACACCGCGGTCCTCGATCCCGAGTGCGAGGTCTTGGAGGACCCGCCCGGCAACGACAACACCGTCGTCATGCAGGAGTGCCTCCGCGACCAAAATGGCTACGCGATCGATCCGCAGAGCAACGACTACGCGATGCCCAGCGACGAGGTCAACGTCTGCTACGCGCTGCTCGTCGACCCCGACGGCCTGACCACCGATCTCAACGACGACATGTCCGATCGCTGCGTCGACCTCCACTACAACCTCGAGTTCAAGGTCGCCCGGCGACCCGGCTTCCCCGCCGACTCGGGGACTTCGGTCTCGGCGAGCTGCAGCCTCGCCGACTTCCCCGAGCTCAGCTGCCCCGGCATCGGCGGCTGAGGCGAAGACCACCGGGGCGCGCGAAGCTCGGCAGGTCCTACGACGACGCCCGGGGCGAGCGCGAGCTGTGGCGGGCGCCGAGTCAAGAGTCGCGCGCCGCGGTGAGAGCGATGCGGCCCGCCACGCGTAGATCCCCGCCCGTGCCCGCTGCTACCCTCCGCGCTGTGACCAAGCGTCTGCTCCTCGTCTCGAGCTTCTCGCTCACCCTCGCCGCGGGCTGCACCGGTGAGGCCCACGAAGCCGGGCATCAGCGCGCGGTCGAGGTCGAGCCTGGGCTCGGACCGCGCGCTCAACCGCCGCCGCCCGAGCCCACACCCACGCCTGTCGCCGAGCCGCCCGAGCCCACGCCCGCCCCCGAGCCCGAGCCCGAGCTCAGCGAGCGCAAGCAGGCCCTCGCCAACGTCGGCCGCGCGGCCTTCGACGCGCTCGAGTCCGGAGAGTTCGACGCCCTGCTGGCCCTCACGCCCCTCGTCGACGACTTCTTGCGCGATCGCTGCGCCGACCTGCCCGTCGCCGATCGCAAGGAGCTCGAGGCCCGCTTCAATCACTGCCACCAGGCGATCGCGTGGACCTCGGTCGCCGAGGCCCAGGTGTTCGCGGGCGAGCCGAGCGGCGAGCCGGCGATCGGCTGCGACGCGGCCATCGAGGACTATGGTCGCCTCCAGCTGTTCGTGCACATGAACGACGCGACGATCTGGCGCTTCGACTTTTTCGGCGCCGTCGGCCAGGCCGGCAACGCGATCGGGATCAACGGCGAGGTCAGCTGCCGCGAGGTCGACGAGGCTCCGGCGCTGAAGTAGGGCCTCGCCGATCGCTGCACGTGGACCGGGCAGGCCTCGCCCCAGATCAAGCGCTGAATTCAAAAAGCTGAATGGTTTAGAGCGAGTACGAGCCGAGAGGCGCGCGTTTGGGGTCAGCGGAGGGGACTTCGCCGCCGCGGCGCTCGATCAAGGACTCGAAGGCCTGAGTCGAGCGCGCAGCGCTGATTCAGGCCTAGCAGCCCGGGCTGCTAGCACCCCGGGCTCCTAGCTTCGCCTCGATCGAGTAGACTCATCGGGTGCGCGACGGCGATCGAACGCTCCCGACCCAGCGCGTCGAGTTCGCGGCCGAGACGGCCCGGCGGCCCGGTCGCCTGATCCTGCGCGTGCTCGACGGTCGCAAGCCCGGCGAGACGATCGACGTCTCGGGCCGGGTCGTGAGCGTGGGCCGCAGCGGGCTCGCCGACGTCCGCGTGGCCCATCGCTCGATCAGCTCGCTGCACTTCGAGCTCCAGGCCCGGCGCAGCGGCGCCGTGCTCCGCGACCTCGGCAGCACCAACGGCGTGTGGTTTCAGGATCGCAGAGTCCAGGTCATCGAGCTCGAGGCCGGAGATCTGTTCAAGGCCGGCGAGTGTCGCTTCGTGCTCGCCGACGTCGGCGAGGTCGAGATCGACGCCCTCAGCGCGAGCCGCTTCGGCCAGCTCCACGGCAGCAGCCTGGCCATGCGCGAGCTCTACGCCCAGATCAACTCGCTGGCCCAGACGCCCCTCGACATCCTCCTGCTCGGCGAGACCGGGACCGGCAAGGAGCTCACTGCCCACACGATCCACGAGGCCTCGCGCCGCCGCGGACCGATGATCGTGCTCGACTGCGGGGCGCTGTCACCGAGCCTCGCCGAGGGCACGATCTTCGGCTTTCGCAAGGGGGCGTTCACCGGGGCCGAGCGCGACCAGGCCGGCGTGTTCGAGGCCGCCGAGGGCGGGACCCTGTTCATCGACGAGGTCGGCGAGCTCCCCCTCGAGCTCCAGGTCAAGCTCTTGCGCGCGCTCGACCGCCGCGAGGTCACGCGCCTCGGCGAGCCCGGCCACGCGCGCAAGGTCGACGTCAGGATCGTCGCCGCGACCCACCGGGATCTTCGCCAGGCCGTGGCCGAGGGCAGCTTCCGCGAGGATCTCTACTACCGGCTCGCGCGCGCCGTCCTCCGCACCCCGCCGCTGCGCGAGCGCGAACAAGACACCGTCGAGCTGGCTCAGACCTTTCTCGGTCGCGTGTGCCAGGACTACGGGCTCGAACTCTACCTCGGCGAAGACGCGCTGCGAACGATCCGCGCCTACCGCTGGCCGGGCAACGTCCGCGAGCTCCGCAACGCGATCGAGCAGGCCGCCCACATCAAGCGCCGCGGCGCGATCGGGGCGGCCGAGCTCAGGGTCGGGGCCGGACGCGCCCCGCGAGCGAGCGCGCTGGCGACGGGGCTCGAGGCCCTGCTCGACGGCGACTGGAACTATTACGAGATCCACGCCGAGCTCGACAAGCTGCTGCTCCCGCGCAAGCTCGAGGAGCAAGACCACAACCTGTCGCGGGTGTCCAAGCGCCTCGGGGTCAGCCGCGACAAGCTGCGCACGCGGCTCAAGGAGCTCGGGCTGTACTCGCGCTCGCGGTCTTGACCCTGGGCTGCTAG
>NZ_PVNK01000195.1 GCF_002994615.1 Enhygromyxa salina
GCCTCGCGCCGCCTCGCTTGGCCTCTTCGCCGAGGGCTTTGTCGCCAAAACTTGCAGTACGCCCGGTACAGCGGCGTTTTGGCTTCGCGCCCTCGGCGAAGATTCCGGCGCGAGGCGACACGATGCACTGCACCCCGGGCTGCTTCTAGCAGGCTGCCAGCAAGTAACCTTGGACCCCCGCGGCCGTCAGCGACGTTGCGTGGCCCCCGACAAGGGGGCGTTAACGCAGTTTCCGGTGTCCATGGGACGCACGACGCGCGAAAATCTAGCACCGCCCCGTACACATCCCCAGGGCCCGAGGCCTCGGCTCCTGGTCGAGCGGGACTGTTGGTCTACGAGATCTCGCGACCTGCGATGTGGCCGCGGATCCAGGGGCCCGCGCGGACCGCTCGACTGACAACCCCAGCGGGGATCGATGACTCGGCTCGAGCTCGGTTCGCGACGACTCCGGCTGTGAGTCGGAGTCCGGGACGGCGACGGCGATCCGCCGGAGCGGAGGCAGGGCGGACCGGAGCGACCGGCGCGGCCAAATCGCACCTCCGGACGGAAAATGCGCGCCTCACGCGTGCGCGGGCGTCGGATTCATTCGAGAATCGCGACCTATCGCGCTCGACTTTCTGGTATGAGTAGAGACGGTCCTTCGGTTGACTGGAAGTCGGTCCCAATGGTTTCTCGCACGCTCCCTACCAGCCTCATTCTCTCTCTTGCAGTCGTCGCCTCCGCTTGCGGTAGCGATGACACCTCAGACGCATCTACAACCTTCGGCTCCGCAGACGGTACGACGACGGGTACCGGTATGGAGGGCATGGAAGGCATGGAGGCGATGGGTGACGGCGACGGCGACACCAGCACCGGCGACGGCGACGGCGACCCGGGTGACGGAGACGGCGACCCCGGTGACGGAGACGGCGACCCCGGAGACGGCGACGGCGACACCGGAGACGGCGACGGCGACCCGATGGAGTGCCTCGACCTCGACCAAGATGGTTACGGCGAGAACTGCCCCATGGGGACGGACTGCGACGACGACGACTTCAACAACCACACGGTCGACGGCTGCGCCAACTGCATGGACGCGGACCAGGACGGTCAGTGGGTCGGCTGCGACGTGTTCGACGAGAACAAGCCCGGGCCCGACTGCGACGACGCAGACTTCAACGTGTTCACGCCTGAGGGCTGTGAAAACTGCGTCGACGGAGACAACGACATGGTCTGGGTCGGCTGCGATCAGTACGGCGCCGAGAAGCCGGGTCCGGACTGCAACGACGGCAACGCGAACGTCGGCCTCGACGACGCGGTCGAGCTCTGCAACGGCCTGGCCGAGAACTGCGCCGACGAGATCGACAACGCGCCGCCAGACGAGATGTGCGCGCCCGAGTATCCCAACGCGCCCAACATCGCGCCGATGAACGGCTGGTGCTGCAACCCGGATGGGCCGGGCCAGGACGGCTGCGAGATCTGCTCCTGCGTCGAGCAGTTCTACGACCTCGACCAGGAGGTCATGAACGGCTGTGAGTGCGAGGCAACCCCGCGGACCGACAGCCTCGCGGCCTGCTCCGACGCGCCCCAGGGCTACCTCGGCTCGGTCGGTGAGGGTGTCCAGCTTCAAGACCTGGTCATCGGCTCCGTCCCGCTGATCGACAACGGCCTCGGCAACGGTCGGGAAGACTGGTATTCGGTCGACTTCCCCGAGTCGGGCAACCCGGGCACGCGCCCCAACACCGGCAGCATTCAGGTCTCGTTCGCAATGAACGAGGGCAGCGACTACCGCTTCGAGGTCTACCGCAGCTGCAATGGCGTCGCGTTCGCTGGCAGCTTGGCGACCCAATACGGCGTCGGCGCTCCGCCAACCCGCGAGTGGTGGTTCTTCGACAACCACACCGCGCCGGTCGACATGCCCATCCCGGCTCTGTACACCGACGACGTGAGCTGGCCGGACACCGTGTACATTCGCGTGTTCCGCGTGCAGAACGACGCGACCTGCAACAACTACCAGCTCTCGGTCTCGCGCCCCGACAACTAGTTTGCGGGGTGGGGTTGCAGGTCGGACCTGCGAAACCGAACCAAAAGAAGGCCCCCGAGCGGGGCCTTCTTTTTTGGTTGGGCTGGGTTGGGTTGGGCTGGGCTGGGGGTGGGGGACTGGTCGGTGCTCGTTGAGAGTCAGGACCAATCGTGGCTGTCCCAGCGCCGGAGCTCGTCGATCATTGCGCGCCCGATCTCGGTCGGCTGGCCATGCTCGAGCAGCACGCTCGCGCCTTCATGGTTGCCGGCCACGATCTGTGCGTAGCGACGCTCGAAGTCGGGCTGCCGCGTGCCCTCATGACCGGCGTCGCGCATGAGCTGATACAGGCGCGCGACCGGAAAGAAGGCGTGGACCGCCAACAAGACCCCCTGCAGCGGGCGCGGATCCGGTCGAACCGGCGAGCTGTAGAGCGGGTGGAAGGCGTTGTGCAGCAAGGGATCGAGCTCGAGCTGGGCGTGGAGCTTGTTGTGCTGGAACTCGTGGATCGTGGCCTCGACCATCGTCATCAGCTGGGGGTGCAGGGTCATGTAGACCGTGCCGATGACCTCTTGGTAGGACGCCGAGAGGTGCGTGCGCGTGTCGTAGCCGACCGGCACGATCTGGTGGAGGTAGAGATCGATCTCGCCGCGTAGGTCCGGCATGTAGCGGCCGATCAGCTCGAGCCCGTGGGCGAGGGTCTCGGTCCACTCGCTCGCTGGCCGGCCGCCGAGGTCGAGGGCGTTGCCAGCCTTGTCGGGGTGGGCCTCGGACATCGCGAGGGGGTTGTTGTCGACGCGGGCGAGGACGAGCTTGTCGGTGATCGGGATGAAGCAGGGCCCGTCGCGCTCGGGCTCCGTGCCCGGGTCGAGGCTCACGGTCGTCGAGCCCTCGCGGCCGAAGAGCACGAGCTCGTGGTTGCGAAACTCCGCGCGCGTGGTCGAATCGGGGATCTCGATCACCCGTCGGGCGGGCAGGCTGACGACGCGGCGCGGCAGCCTGCGCTGGGTCACGGGCTCGGGCAGCGCTCCGGCGAACGCGAGGTCGGTGTGGATCGTCGCGAGCAGCTCTGCGATGCCGCTCGCGTAGTCGAGCTCCGGTGCGCGCCGCCGCAGGCAGCGGAGCAGCCCGCCGACGGTCGGCGTTCGCAGCACGCTGGCGAGGGCCCCGGGCGTCTCGGCCAACAGTCGCTTGAGCGTGGGCTTGAACGCGCGCAGCTCGGGATCGGCGAGCGCGCTCAGGCGCATCAGGTCCTGCATCGCGCGGCGGATCGCGCCCGAGAGCGCGTCGCGGGCCGTCGTCGATCCGGGCGCGGGGATCGTCAGGTCTCGCGGTGCTGTGCGGGGCCGCGCCATCACTCGTCCGAGCTCGAAGCTGCCCGCGAGGCGGGGTCGTTGGTGAGGACCGGGAGGCGGCGCTTGTTGGCGGCCGGATCCTCGGCCGGATCTCCAGATGGATGCCCGGGTGAACGGAGCTGAGGCGGGCGCTCGACGAGCTCGCCGACGCCGACGAACATTCGCATCAGCCGGGTGCGGCCTTCATCGAATTCGGCCGGTGGCCGAGCCGGCCCGGGCTTGAGCTCCTGGTGGCCAAACACCTCTGCGTAGGCGGGGTCGACTCCAACGCAGCGGGGCCGAGCGGGGCAGCCCTCGCAGGGGGCCGGGTACGATCGCGGCTCGCTCGCGAGCGCCGACGCGGCGAAGGGGCCCAGGGCACACAGCGGGGCGCCGCGGATCCAGGCCGAGAGCGCGTGACGTCGGGCTTGCTCGAGGGCGTGGAGGGCCCAGGGCAGCGCCATGCCGAAGCGGGGCACGAGGCGGGCGAAGCCATCGGCCGCGCGACCGTAGGGCCGCACGGGCTCGAGCAACCATGCCGCGACTCCGCGACGCTTGAGCGCGGGCGGCATCTTGGCCAGCTCGCGAAAATTCGAGCGGGTGACGACCGTGGTCACGACGACGGTCAGATCGGCTCGCTGGGCCCGAGCGAGGAGCCCGATCGCCGCCGCGAGGCTCCCGGGGCGACCGCTGTGATAGTCGTGCGCTGCGGCGCTCGGGCCGTGGATCGACAGGTGGAGATCGCTGAGGCCGGCGTCGACGAGGGCGGTGAAGAGCTCGGGCGTGTGGGCGAGGTGATAGCCGTTGGTCTGGACACCGACGGCCGTGAACCCGAGCTCGCGCGCGGACTCGACGGCCTTGACCAGGCGCGGATCGAGGCTCGGCTCCCCGCCGATGAAGCTGATCTCGTCGTGATCCTCGCGGAGCTTCGCGAGGTGAGTGCGATCGAGTTCGAGGTCGCCGGACAGCGGATCCTGACCACAGAACACGCACGCACCCTCGCAGTCGAAGCTCAGACGAAGCGTGGCCCGGGATCGGTTGGAAGGCGGCACTGGACGAGGAGGCTACAATACAAACGGCGAGCCGAGGCTCGCCGTCTTGTGCGCCGAGTCGAGCCCGACGCAGATCGTGTTGGGGCGGCTCAGCCGAGGACGCCGAAGTTGCCGAAGGGGTGCCGACGCGAGCGCTGGGTGAAGGTCATCAGCTCGGGCAGCGGCGCGCCGCTTCGCTCCGTGCGCGAGACGTGGTGGGCCAGGACCTTGACGCCGCGGGCCTGCCACTCGTCGGTCGACTTGGAGCCGTTGCCGCTGTTGGCGATGAACAGGCTGAAGTGCTTGGTGTCGGCGACGCCGGGGACCTGGCTGTCACGACGGAGCACGTCGACCTGAAAGGACTCGCCCGAGGGCGTGCGCATGACGACCGCGATCGCGCCGAGGCGCGGGGCCTGGACCTTCTCGATCGACCACTTGCCGACGTCGAGATCTGCGGGGATCAGCGCCTCGACCAGGGCCAGCTCGCGCGCCGCCGCCGAGTCGAACTCGACCTGCTGCGCCGCCTCTTGGGCGGTCACGGTGTTGCTCGGCTCGCTGCCAGCGTCGTCGACGCTCGACTCTGCGGCGCGGGCCGTTCCCACTCCCAACAGGGCGACGCCAGCGACAGCCGTCGTGATACCGGCGAGAGTGCAGAGGGCCTGACGACGGCCGATCAAGTTACGCTTAGGGGTCGATTGCTCGTACGCCATGGGTCTCCAGCGGAAATGACGCTATCCTGGCACCGGCCTCCGCGTCAAGCTAAGTTCCGGTAGCGAGCTCGAATTTCATGGCGCTGGCGGGGTCCAGCGCGAGGGTCGGGGCGCGAATGACGAGGCGCGCGCGGGGCGAGGCGCGCGATGACCGTGGGAACGCCGTGATGCCCGAAGACGGGGTTTTGGGCGGCTCCCAAGGTGCACGGCCCGGCCGCATGTCGCCTCCTGGGACGACCGGCCAGCGGCTGTCGGCGGCGTCAACTCCGGCTCGCGGCGATCCCACTCCTGCGCGGAGACCTGGTGCATGCGCCGCCGCGTGGCGCGGCCGGGGATCGTCCTGAGCGGGTTGTCGGCGGGCGCCCTCCGCTACACTGCGCAGGAGTGAGCGACACCCGTCCACGTCCGGAGCTTCTGCGTCATCGCGCTCCCGGGGCGACGCCCGGATCGCGAACGGGCACCAAGGCGCTGATCAAGGTCGGCTACGCGTGCAACGAGCACTGCTCGTTTTGCCACACCCTCGAGGTCCGCCACATCCAGGGCTCGACCGCGGAGGTCGACGGCAAGATCCGGCGCGCGGCCGAGCTCGGCCACGAGATGGTCGTGCTGTCGGGGGGCGAGCCGACGATCCGACCCGAGCTGGTCCACTGGGCCTCGCTGACCGCCTCGCTCGGCCTCGACTTCGGGCTCGTGACCAACGGGCAGATGCTGGCCTACCCCGAGGTCGTCGAGAAGCTGATCGCTCGGCGGCTGCGCTACGTGTACCTCTCGCTCCACGGCGGGACCCGCAAGATCCACAACCTCATGGTCCGCAGCGACGCCTTCGACGCGGCCTACAAGGCGGTTGAGAACCTCTCGGGTCGGGGCCTCGACCTCGCCGTCAACTGCGTGATCACGCGCCACAACGTCGAGCACCTGCAGGGCCTCGTCGACGCGCTGCTGCCCTACGCCGACGTCGAGGTCAAGTTCTCGATGGTCGAGCCCAAGGGCGGCGGCGACAAGCTCTTCGACCACTTGATGCCGCGGGTCGAGCTCGTCGCAAAGCGAGTCATGGAGGCGATCAGCTACGGCGATCGTCGCGTCGCCGAGCTCGGGCAGCGCGGCCCGACCTTCAGCCACGGCGCGATCCCGCTGTGCCTGTTGCCGGGCTACGAAGATCGCTTCGACGATCTCAAGACCCACGCCTATCGCACGATGATCGAGGTCGGTGAGCCCGACTTCTTCCCCGTCGACGATCTCAACAAGACCCACGCGGATCGCTGCCATGGCTGCGCGCTGCGGGGCCCGTGCCCGGGGCTCTACAACGGCTACCACGAGGTCTACGGCGCGACCGAGCTCTACCCGCGCCGCGATCGCCCGCGCTCGAATTCCTACAACTACAAGCTCGAGAAGCTCGTCAGCCTCGCCTTCGAGGGCGAGACCCACGACGACTGCCTCCTGCGCCGCGGGGTCGGGGTCACGCCCTGGGATCGCGGGCGCGATCTCTTTGTTCGCAACGGCAAGCGCGTCGCTCGGTTTCGGGCCCAGAGCCGCGACTTCTCCGATCGCGAGATCTACGCGATCAAGCACGACCTCGGGCAGCTCTACCTCGACGTGTCGCGCAAGGACGCGCCCGATGACTTCGCCCGCGACCTGGTCCAGCTCGCGCGCAGCCCCCTGTGTGAGGGCTGCCCGAGCTTCGCCGAGTGCACCGGGATGTTCGAGCCCGTGTTCGAGGACGTGTTCACGCGCGACGACGCCAAGGTTCGCGAGGTCCTCGCGAGCTTGCGCGGCGAGGTCCTCGATCTCGGCTGCGGCGAGGGGCCCTACGAGAGCATCCTCGCCCCGCTCGCCGAGGCCGGGACGATCCGCTACCTCGGCGTCGATCCCCACGCCGCCGCGATCGCCGAGCTGCGTCAGCGCTGGCCGTGGGCCGAGCTGCGCTGCACGGGCGGCGAGGAGCTCGAGCTCGATCCCGAGCGCCGCTTCGATCACGTCTTGATCCTGCGCGCGTGGAACCACCTGCGCGAGCCCGAGCGGATCCTCGATCAGCTCCTGCCGCGCGTTCGCCCCGGCGGGACCTTGACGATCGTCGACAACGTCGCGTTCGGGCTGGCTCGGACCCGCGATCAGACCCAGCGTGCGGAGCGATCCCGGGCGCAGTTCGAGCACTACCGCAACGACAGCCTGGCCGACGCGGCCCGGGTCCTCGAGCCGTTCGGCGCGCGCTTTGGCCTGGCGGAGATCGCCCGGTCCACGGTCGGCCCGCGGACGAGCAACCAATGGCTGCTTCGCGTTCGCGTCAGCTGAGCGCCGCGAGCGCGACCCGGCTGGCTCGGAGACGGCAATGAACCTCACTCGCTCGCGCCAGCGCGTGAGTTTCACGCTGCGCCAACGCTTTCGCTGCGTGAAGTGATCAGGCGATGCTGGTACCCTCCCGACCAAACTTGGGCAGTCCCCGATGAGCACCGACAACCAGACTTCATTCACAGACATCCCCGAGGCCGTCGTCTCGGTCGCTGCCACGGATCGCTCGGTGAGCATGGTGGTGGATAGCGAGCTCTATCCCCTCCAGGCGGTGTACGGGGCCTCGTACATCTTCATCGACCGCTGCTACGTGTTCATTGATCGGCCCGAGCCCGGCAAGTACCGGGTCACGCTCACGGCCAAGGAGTCCGTCGAGGAGGCCGAGGCCCTGCGTCAGCTCGTCGGCGAGTACGCCAACGAGCTGCTGTCGTGCGCCTGGCGTCACCAGGTCACCCAGGACAACCGCGTGGCGATCGAGACCGTCACGGTCCAGGCGATCGCCGGGGCCATGGGCGAGCCCTCGCTCGACGACCTCGCCGACTTCGACTTCACCGACGAGGCCCTCGACGACCCGCTTGGGATCGCGCAGTCGTGGGAAGACAAGCACGGGCGCAAGAGCCCGGCCGAAAAAGAGCAGGCCAAGGCCAAGGTCCCCGAGGGCGAAGCCGCCGAAGCCACCGAAGCCGCGAGCACCGAGGAGGCCTCGGCGTGACCGAGCTTCGGTTCCCGCGCGAGGTCTACGTCGGCGAGGCCGTCGACGAGGCCGTCAAGACCTGGAGTCGCTTCGCCGAATTCGAGCTCAGCGAGACCGATGACCACTGGGTCGTCACGGTCACGCCGAAGCACGAGGCCGCCGCGCGCCAGATCATCGGCGAGTTCGGCAACTTCGTCCTCGGCCTGACCATCGATCGCGGCGGGGTCAGCTAGTCCTCACCCCCAGGTCGCTGCGCGCCCTTCACCCAAGCCCTCCCGAGCGCGGCTCGGGATCCGCTTCGTGCACCAAAGAGACTCGAGATGAAACTGATCAACCTCGCCGAGATCAAGCCCCGCCCCGGGACCCAGGCCTTCTTTCGCTGGCGCCAGATCGGCGACAACGCGGTCCTGATCACCAATTTGGAGGGCAACTGGCTGATCCTCGACACCGCGGAGTTCACCCAATTCGCGCGCGGCGAGGTTGAGGCCGACTCGGAGCTTCACGGGCGCCTGCTCGACAAGAATTTCCTCCGCAGCAACTACGACATCCAGGCCGCGGCCGAGCGGGTCAAGGCCCGCAAGTACTTCGTCCACGGCGGCCCGCTGCTCCACGTCATGGTCGTGACCCTGCGCTGCAACGAGACCTGCGTGTACTGCCACGCCTCGCGCGCGAACATGGACGCGGTCGAGACCGACATGTCGATCGAGACCGCGCGCAAGGCCGTCGACCTCGCGCTGTCGAGCACCAACGGCTTCATCACGATCGAGTTCCAGGGCGGCGAGCCGCTCGTCAACTTCCCGGTCGTCAAAGAGATCATCGAGTACGCGACCGAGCGCAACAAAGAGATCCAAAAGCGGCTCGAGTTCACGATGGTCTCGAACTTCGCGCTGCTGACCGAGGACAAGCTCCAGTACCTGCTGGCCAACAAGGTCCAGCTGTGCACGAGCATCGACGGGCCCGAGGAGCTCCACAACGCCCAGCGCAAGCTGCCCCAGACCCACAACGCGTTCCAGGCCGCGGCCAAGTGGATCAAGCGCGTCAACGAGGCCTACGTCGAGATCGGCCTCGACCCGACCCTCTATCACGTCGAGGCCCTGCTCACGACGACCAAGGCGACCCTCGACAAGTGGAAGGAGGTCGTCGACACCTACGTCGGGCTCGGCTGCAAGACGATCTTCTTGCGCCCCGTCGATCCCTTCGGCTTCGCCGAGCGGGCGCGCCTGCGCCTCGAGTACCCGCGCGGCAAGTACCTCGAGTTCTATCGCAACGCGGTCAACTACATGATCGAGCTCAACAAGCAGGGGGTCGAGATCCTCGAGCGTTACGCGGCGATCTTCCTGACCAAGATCCTCCGCGGCGAGGACCCCAACTTCCTCGACAACCGCAACCCCGCGGGCGCCGGGATCGGCCAGCTCGCCTACAGCTACGACGGTAATGTCTATAGCTGCGACGAGGGCCGGATGCTCGCCGCGACCCAGGACGACGCCTTTCTTCTCGGCGACGTGGACACTCCCTACCGCAAGATCGTCGGTCACGAGACGATCCGCGCGATGACGATCGCCACCAACCTGGATCAGCAGCCAGATTGCGTCAATTGCGCGTATAACCCCTACTGCGGCACGAACGCAGCCTACAACTACAAGGCTCAAGGGTCAGTGTTTGGTCGCATGCGCGACAACAACGTGTGCGCGGTTCACAAGGGCATCCAGGACTTCCTGTTCGAGAAGCTGGCCGAGAACGATCCCGAGGTCATGGAGATCTTCGAGCGCTGGACCACGATTCGGCCCCGCGAGCACTTCGTGCAAGAGCCCGGCGCCGCCGCGGAGCTGGCCGAGGGCGAAACACCGTCCGCCGACTGAGTTCCCAGACTGCGCGACTCCCGGCGCTTCGCGCACCTCCGGCGCGGCTCCGAGCGCCGGGCAGCAGCCCCAGCGGCGCGCCCGGCAGTCGAGAATTTCTCGCCCTCGCGGCGAGATCAAATACGACAACAGCCAGCGGCTCGTGGTAGTGTGCTGGCGAATCCTTCAGCCTACCCCTGAAGAGGCACCTACCCATGGCAAACGATCGCGATCCGAAAAACCCCGTCGAGCTCGAGCTTCCCGTGTTCGGGCGCAAGGCCAGCCCGCTCCTCAACTCCGAGCAGCGCGAGATCTCTGACAACGCGGTCGCGTTCGCCGACACCTCGCGCTCGGTCGCGATGTTCGAGGCGCCCGGCGACCCCGGTCACGGTAGCCACGGTTCGCACGGTAGCCACGGTTCGCACGGTAGCCACGGTTCGCACGGTAGCCACGGTTCGCACGGTAGCCACGGTTCGCACGGTAGCCACGGTTCGCACGGCAGCCACGGCTCGCACGGCAGCCACGGCTCGCACGGTTCCCACGGGAGCTGGTGACCTCCGAGCTGGGTCCCTCCTCCGAGCTGGGTCCCGCCTCCGGGGGTCGGCCCAGCCGCCTGGCATGCATGGGCGGACGCAAGCGCTTGCGTCCGCCTTTGGCGTGATCTCAACCCGGACTCGTCATGCTCGAGCAACCCCCAACCGGCGATCAGCAGCGCCCCTTGGCCGACGAGACCGTCGCCGAGCGGATCGCTAGCCGCGCTGCGCGGGTCCACATCCTCACGGGCGCGGTCTGCAACAACAACTGCGTGTTTTGCATGGAGGAGGATCGCGAGCAGCGCTACGTGACCAACTCGCAGACCACCGACGAGACGGTCAAGTGGATCCTCAGCCAGCACGAGCAGTTCGAAGAGGTCTGCTTCACCTCGGGTGAGCCGACGACCAACCCACGCCTCCACCACTGGGTAAAGATGGCCAAGGCCGCGGGCGCGCGCTGCATCTCGATGATGACCAATGGCCGCGCGCTCAGCCACGAGAAGTACGCCAAGCGGCTCATGGCCCTGGGCATGAACCGCTTTTACATCTCGATCCACGGCCACACCAAGAAGCTCCACGAGGGCCTCACGCGGACGCCAGACTGCTTCGAGCAGACCGTCGGCGGGCTCGACACGATCGCCCGGTTCAAGCGCTTCGGGATCGAGCTGCACACGAGCACGGTCATCACCAAGCGCAACCTCCCGCACATGGGCGAGATCTATCGCTTCTTGCGCTCGCACGGCGTCGACCAGGTCGTGTTCAACGTGATGCAGGCCAACGGCCGGGCCGACACCTACTTCGATCTGATCTTCCCAACCTACACAGAGATCGCCGCGGTCGCGCGCAGCTTCCTCGACGAGCAGTACCAGCGCGAGCAGCAGGTCAACGCGGTCCTCGTCGACATCCCCCTGTGCACGACCGAGGGCATGCCCGACATCAACCGCGGGTACGTCGAGGCCTACGTTCACTACGAGCACGAAGACACCCACGGGCTGCTGACCGAGGAGATGCTCGGCGAGCGCGTCGGCGGCCAGGACGGCGAGCTCGTCCAGATCCGGCGCAGCGACCTCGATGTGAACGCGCGGCACAAGCGGGCGGAGTGTCAGACCTGCAAGTACGAGAGCGCGTGCGAGGGCGTGTGGGGCAACTACCTGCGCCGCCGTGGGTGGGACGAATTCGTGCCGGTTGTCTGAGCTGCTCGCCTCGCCTCGCCTGGTTGTTCGCGCGAGGATGTGATCGTAGCCGTCGACGATCGAGATGAGCAGGCGTAACGACACCCTCGGAGACTCTCTCGGGAACTCTCTCGGGAACTCTCTCGGGGTTGTGGGGCTCGGAGGCTCGGTGCTCGCATTCGCGTGCATGCCTCGGGTGTCGGCGACGCTCGTGATCGACGACACCAAGGCCCCGGAGGCAGACAACGCCAAGGACGAGTCGGAGCCCAAGCCCCGCGAGGCCTCCAACCTTCGCGGCCCGATGGACCTCGTTCGCGCCGAGCAGATCTCGGCCACGAAGCTGCGTCTTCAGTTCAGCAACCCGCTCGGGCCGCTCGATGGCTTTGACCCCAACGACTTTCGCATCAGCGTGCTCAAGGTCTACAGCGACCATGACGAGGGCGGGAGCAGGGACTACGGCTATTACTACGACTTTGGCTACCTGGGCTACGGCCAGGCCCTGCGCTTCACGGCTGCGCAGGCCGGCGAGGTCGAGCTCGACCTCCAGTTCACGCCGGGCGTGGACCCGTACTACTGCCGTTGGCTCGAGTCGGACTACTCCTACGGGGCGCCGGGCGTCGAGGCCGTGCACGGGCTGTTCCTGCACTACGCGGCGGGGGCGATCCCGGTCCGCGACGTGGCCGGCAACCAGCTGCGCAACTTCGGCGCGGATTGGGTCCTGGAGGGGCGCGCGGACCCTCCCCAGACACGGCGCGACTTGGACGGCGCGCGGGCGCGGCTGGCGGGGCAGGGGCTGATCCCGATCGCGTGTGGGCCTGAGCTTCCGCCGGGGCCGCGCTGAGGCGCTGAACCCAAGGGCCCTCTCGCCTGGACCGCGGCAGCTCGACGGCGCGTCACTCAAACCACGCGCGCGGCATGCTGCTCGAGATCAGCTCGGCGAGCTCGAAGGGCTGGAGGCCCGTCTTCGCGGCGACGCCCTTGGCGAAGGGCGAGTGTCCGAAGCTGCGCACGGTGATGTGCGCGTTGGGGTAGCGGCGGCGTAGATCGAGCGCGGTGTGCAAGTTGGTGCCTTCGTCGCCGGTCCCGACCACGATCACCGGCTCGCCGATGTCGCCCGCGATGATCTCGTCGATCTGCTGCCAGATCGCCAGGTGACGCACGTGGCCCTGGATCACGTGGCGTGGGTAGTCGCCGAAGCCGGGGCTCTCGGCGAACTTCAGCGCGTTGGCCTCGGCCTCGAGGTCGAGCAAGATCACGGCTCCGAACACCTCGCTGGCCTTGTCTTGCAGCTGGTGGAGGACGGTCTGACCAAAGCGCCCGAAGCCCGCGAGCACGACGAGGTCGCGGTGCTCGGTGGTCTCGAACCGGGCGATCAGGCGCTGCTCGACGAGGTGGATGGCCGCGAACTCGAGCCCGTTGAAGGTCGTGAAGCCAGCGTCGATCGTCTCGGCCGGGACCGCGCGCAGGAACCCGAGATCGGCGACGTGGGCGATGATGTTGCCGCGCTGCCAGGGCATCCGCTTCAAGATCCGCGAGGCCGCGTCGAGGTTGCCGAAGTCGTCGCCGGTCAGCAGCATCACCCGCCGCGCGTGGGCGATGCCGACGCTCTGGAGGACCTCGTCGCTGGAGATGTCGCCGATGATGACCGTGGCGTTGTAGGCGTGCTCGAGCTCGCCGAGGCTGGCGCGGTTGGGATCGCGCTCGATCACGACCAGCGGGACGTGTGGATCGAGCTCGCGCAGCTTCTTGATGTAGAGCAGCGAGAGGCGGCCGGCGCCGCCGACGATCACGTGGCCCTGGAGCCGACGCAGACGTCGGGCGCGAGGGTTGAGCAGGCGGAGCGTGGCCTCGACCAGCGCGCTCGCGGTGAGCGTCGGGGCCAGGAAGTAGGCCGACCACAGCAGCGCGCGGCCGGCCGTGGGTCCACCGTGGGGCGTGCCGAGGTCGACACCGCCGACCACGAACAGGCCGAGCGCGTAGTAGGCCTTGGCCCAATAGCCGAGCTCGCCGAGCTCGCGCTCGGTCACCTCGACGCCCGACGACAGGCCGATGAAGCCGGCGAGGAAGACCAGCGCCAGCGCGCCGCCACGCAGAGCGGCCTGGTAGGGATGGAAGCGGGAGCGCGCGGAGGCGCCGGAGCCAGGCTGCGGCATTCAGCCCACGGTAGACCAATCCGGCCCACGGTAAACCAATCCGACGGTCCAGGTTCGGGGGGGAACTGGTACGATTGCGCCGTTCGCGGAGCCAAGTCATGATCTCTCCAAGCTGTCGTAGTCCTCGAGTCCTCCTCCCCCTCGGTCTGTTCGTCGGCGCCTCGCTGATCGCGTCGTCGGCCTGGGCTGGCTCGATCACCGCCCAGGGCAACGTCACGGCCCTCGACGACGTCAACCAGCTCCAGGGCATCGTCGGGACCGGTGACTACAACGAGGGCAACGCTGGCGCGGTCCCGCTCGATGTCTACGCCGGCCAGGGGATGACCTTCCACACCGGGGCCCTCAACACGATCCTCAACGGGGTCAACGAGGGCGGCAGCGCGACTCAGCCCCAGTACACGAGCGGCAACGACTACTTCCCCGCTCCGATCGACGGCGGCGGGGTCCAGGAGATGGCCTACAACCGCTACGCGGGCGTCGTCACCTTCAGCGAGCCGGTCACCCAATTTGGCCTGACCGCGAGCCGTAACGGCACCCAGTACATCACGGCCTGGGACCAAAACGGCGCCATGATCGGCCAGGTCCGTTGGCAGCCGGCCGCCGACTCGGCCTTCGTCGGCATCGACACCAACGGCGTGCCGATCGCGATGTTGTCCTACGGCAACGACGACATGTGGAACGGCGGCACCTATTCGATCGGCGGATCGACGATCTTCTCCGACACCTGGATCTGGGCGACCGGGACCCCGTGCATGGTCGACGACGACTGCACGCCCGACGACAACGAGTGCACCGACGACATCTGCATGGACGGGGCGTGCCTGCACCCCTACAACAACAACCCCTGCGACGACGGCAACGCCTGCACCAACCCCGACGCGTGCAGCATGGGGGAGTGCGTCGGCGAGTTCACCAACGATCCCTGCGACGACCTCGACATGTGCACGGGGCCCGACCTGTGTGAGATGGGGGAGTGCGTCGGCGGTGATCTGGCCTGCGACGACGGCAACATCTGCACGATCGAGTCGTGCGACATCGAGCAAGGCTGCATGCACCAGGCGATCGAGGGCTGCTGCACGGACGACGCGGAGTGCCCCGAAGGCGAGGTCTGCCTGCTCGGGTCGAACTCGTGCATCCCCGATCCCAACCCGGGCGACGGGGACGGGGACGGGGACGGAGACGGAGACGGGGACGGCGACGGAGACGGGGACGGAGATGGAGACGGCGACGACGCCAAACTCGGCGTCCTCGGCCTCAACCTCGATGTCGAGGGTCTCGCCCGGCTCGAAGGTCGCGCCGCTTGGTGGGTTGACGATCGCGACCGAGGGCGCGTTGTTGTCGGGCGGC
>NZ_PVNK01000196.1 GCF_002994615.1 Enhygromyxa salina
ACGCCGTCTTCGAGCAGCAGCGCGAACTCGACCCGCTTGATCTCCACGCCGCTTCGCCGCGCGAGGTGGTCGAAGTGCTTGCGCTCCACGGGCAGGCTCAGCTCCTGCGGGCCCGCGCTCGGCGGCGCCAAGAAGCGCTGCCACTCGTTGGGGAACGCGTCATGAACGACGAGCAACTGCATCAACTCCTCGCCCGCGACCGCGTCGACGAGCTCGGACAGCGCGTTGGCGCTGGCCGCATCACGCAGCTCCGCGCCGCCGTCTCGCGCGCTGTAGTCGATGTGAAGCACGACGTCGGAGATCGTCCGGTAGTCGAACAAGCGCGCGTCCGCGGGCAGGCTCAGCTTCCACTCGCTGACCGCCCCGGCGTACTCGAAGGGCAGGTAGCGCTCATCCCGGAAGTCGAGGTTGAACAGTCCGCCGTCGGAGACCGCGGTGCTCGTGGCGATCGCCTCGCCGCCGCCGTAGCCGACCCGGAAGCGCTCATCCGGCGCCTCCGTCTCGGCGTAGGAGGGCTGCACGCCGGGGTCGATGCGCGTCTTGT
>NZ_PVNK01000197.1 GCF_002994615.1 Enhygromyxa salina
GTGATGGGGGAGCCACAGACCGAGGGTTGCGCCGCTGCTCTCGCAGACCCCGCTCGAGCTCCCGGGCCTGCTCCTCGAGCTCGCGCCTGGCCGCTTCGAGCTCGCGCTCGAGCGCCTCGGGATCGAGCTGACCGCCCAGGGCGTCGCCCCACACATCCCAGCCGCTGCCCCACCCGCCGTCGAAGCCCTGGGGGCCCGGGGCGAGCTCTTCGCCGAACAGCTCGCCCGCGATGATGCCGGCCATGCTCTCGAGGGTGTCGAGGTCGAGGTCGAGATCGATGTTGAGATCGTCTTCATGGACGCGCACGCGCATGCGTGGGTTGGCGCCGTCGAGGATCTCGATGTTGGCGTCTGGGCTGCGCAAGCGCACGCCTCGCTCGTCGATGATCAGGTAGTCGTCGCCGTCGCGGATCGTGAGGTGCTGGCGGCCGCGGGCCTGGGCCTCGGCTTCGCGGGCTGCACGCTCGGCTTCACGGGCGGCCTGCTCGGCTCGCTCGGCGACCTCGCGGGCTTCGCGGGCGCGGGCTGCGGCGGCGATCGCTTCGCGCTCGGCCTGCTCGCGGGCCTCGTGGGCATCGCTGGCAGCGCTGGCCCGGAGATCGGGGCGGGTCGGGTCGGGCGCGGGCGGCTGCTGCGGCGGGCTCGCGTCGACGGCACCGGGCGCGACCATGATCAGCGCCGAGAGGGTCGCGAGCCCGACCAGCATCCGCGTCGCCCGGGCGCCCTCGTTTTGCTCGAAGCGGAGCGGATCCCCGTCGAGGGCCCGCCGAACCCGACGGACGAGCGGGCGCTGGCTGCTGACCATGCCCGCGAGCAGCAGCGACGAGCCCCTGGCCTTGGTCCAGGTTGCGACCTCGGCCAGCGACTTGGCGAACTGGACGCCGTCGCCGGTCTGGGCGATCGCCCAGTCGTCGCACAGGAGCTCGGCCGACTCCTGCATGCCGCGACGGGCGAGGCGGTTGAGCGGCTGGAAGAAGAACAGGGACTCGATCACCGCCGCGATCGCGAGCCAGTGAGGATCGCGGCGCTGGAGGTGCGCGAGCTCGTGGCCGAGGACCGCGCGCATCGCCGCGGGCGAGAGCTCCTCGACGGCCCGCTGCGGGACCACGATCTCGGCCCGCCACAGGGCGATCGGGGAGCCGATGTTGGCCGACTGGGTCAGGCGGATCTTGCGGTTGATCTCGGTGTCACGACACAGGGTCAAGAAGGACTCGAGGACCGGATCCTCGAGGACCTCGCTGCGCTCGGCGAGTCGGCGCCGGAGCGTGCGGACGGACAGCGCGAGCCGGACCAGGGCCACGAGCGCGCCGATCATCCAGGCCACGAGCAGGAGCTTGGGCCACAGCGGGGCGGGGCTGTTGACGGGCGCCGCCGCGACCTCGGCTCCGCTCGGGCCGACGCTGGCGGCCGGCGCTGGGCTGGCGCCGAGCGTGACGGCCTCGCCGTCTTGGCGGATCACGACGCGGCGGGCCGGGGCCGGGGCGAGCTCGGGCTGTGACTCGACCCGCTGCTGCTCGACGAGCTTCGGCCCGGTCTCGAGCTCGAGGGCGCCGAGGGCCGGGGTCACGCCAGCCGCGACCTGGACCGTCGCGGTCACGAACCCGCCGAGCAGCGCCAGCTTCCAGCCGAGGTTCTCGCCGCCGGGGCCGATGCGCTTGGCCAGCGGGCGGATCCCGCGGCAGATCAGCCACACGGCGAGGATCAGGATCGTGCTGTGGATCAGGTAGGTGAGCATCCAGCTCGACGCGGCTGCGATGGGCTCGGCGAGGTCCAGGGTCAACATGGCTTGCGCTCCTTGGCTTCTCGGGCTTCTCGGGCTTCGATCATGCGCTTGACGTCGGCGAGCTCCGCGGCGCTCACTTGTTCGTGATCGAGCAGCTGGTGGACCAGCGCGGTCACGTCTCCGCCGAACAGGCCCTCGGTCACGCGGCTGAGGACCGAGCGCTGGACCTGCGCCTCGGACACGCGGGCGCGGTACAGGAACTGGCGGCCGTCCACGTCGTGGGTGATCAGGCCCTTCTTCTCCAGCCGGCTGAGCTGGGTCGCCACGGTGGTCGGGGCGAGCTCGCGCCCCTCGGCGCTCAGGTAGGCCTTGACCTGCGTGACACCCGAGCCCGGTTGGGCCCACAGCGCGCGCATGAACGCGAGCTGAACTTCGCTGAGCTGTTCCACGACGACATGTGTAGTACTACGCCTGTGGACGTGTCAACTACGGTTGTAGTTATTGCTGGCGCAAAGGGGGGCGGTGCCTCGGACGCGCGGAGCCAGCGCCCCGGGCTGCTAGCGGCTGCCGATGCGCGCGAGCATCACGAAGGCCGTCCGCAGCATGATGTCGAGGTCCATCAAGACGCTCAGCCGCCCCACATAATACAGATCATAAGAGAGCTTGACCGCCGACTCATCGACCGAAGCCGCGTAGCCCTGATGGATCTGTGCCCAGCCCGTGATCCCCGGTTTGACCAGGTGTCGATAGCCAAAATAGGGAATGTCCCGCTCCAATTCATCGACAATCTTGGGCTGCTCCGGCCGCGGTCCAACGAGCGACATGTCGCCCCGCACGACGTTCCAAAACTGCGGAAATTCATCGATCCGCAGCCGCCGCAGCAGCCGACTAAAGCGCGTGGTCCGGTCATCGCTCTCGCTCGCCCAGCGCTGCTGCTCGCGCTCGGCCACGCGCATGGTCCGGACCTTGTGGACACGAAACACCCGCCCCGCGACCCCAACCCGGTCCTGGCTATAAAAAAACGGGCCTGGCGAGTCGAGGCGCTGGACCACCCACAACAGCGGAAACATCGCCGCGAACACCAGCAGCCCGATCGCCGAGACCGAGAGATCGACCAGGCGCTTGGCCGCGAGCACGGCCGGTCGATCGAGCTGCTCGAAGGTGTTGAGCACCCAGCGCGCGTCGACCAGGTCGATCGGGACCTGCAGGGCCACGTTCATCCAGATGTTCCCGGCCGTGTGGACCCGAACCCCGTGGGCCTGGAGCAGCGACATCGCGCGGACCTGGGCGTCGCTGAGGCCCGAGACGCCGACGATGACGGCGTGGGTGATCTCGGCCTCCTGACACAGCTCGACGACGTCGTCGAGCGGTCCGAGGACCGGCGGGTCCTCGACGTCCTCGGGCACCGGGACGCCTAGGACCACGCTCTGCTTGGGTAGCTCGGTCGTGATCTCGCCGCCCTCGATGAAGCCCCGGACCGCGTAGCGCGTGTGGCCCAGGGTGTTGAGCCGCGCGGCGAAGCGACGCTCGACCGGCCCGGTCCCGAGCATGACCATCGAGATCCGCGGGCCCTTGGCGATGAAGCGGCCGTAGAGCAGGCGCCAACACAGCAGCAAGATGAAGGTCAGCGTCCCGATCAGCACGAGCCCCGTGCGACCGATCGGCTGGTACCAGATGAAGTACGCGACGACCAAGGTCGCGAGCACGGCGCCGACGCTCACGAGCGCGACCCGGGCGACGACCTGCTTGGTCTGCAGCAGCAGCGAGGGCGCGTGGAGGCCGGTCAGGTAGGCGCCCAGCGCAGCGGCGAAGGTCGCGGCGCTCGCGGCCACGGTCGTACCCGCGAGGCCCAGGGTCGCGTCGGGGTGAAAGCCCAGGCGGACGATCCAACCCGCGGTCTCGACGGCGAGGGCCGTGAGCAGCAGATCGATCAGAAACACGAGGACCGTGGGCATGGAGGGCGGCGCGAGTATACGACGGTCTCGCGGCCGCTACGCTGACCCGAGCCGGCGATAGCGGGCCTGCTCGGGGTCCCACACGAGCAGCGCGGGATCGTCGAGGTCGAGGCCTGCGCTCACGAGCGGGGTCTTGAGCGGTCGGAAGCCGTCGGTCAGCGCGACCGTGGTCCGGAGGCGGACGAAGCTCGGGCGTTGCTCGGGCCGCAGCTTGGCGACGCGGGCGGCGAGGGGGTCGGCGTCGAAGCGCGCGGGCTCGCTGACGACCACGGTCGCGACGACGAGCTCGGCCGAACCCTGCGCGCTGACCCGGGCGAGCAGGGCCGGGTCGAGGCGCGCGCGCGCGAGCCCGTAGACGACCACGAGCTCGAGCCCGGGGACCTCGTAGAGCGCGTCCTCGATCTGTCGGCTCGCGACCCAGCCGTGGGGCCCACGGATCAGGTGGCTGGTTCGGTCGACGTACCAAAAGTCGCCCTCGGCGTCGCGCCGGACGATGTCGCCGGTCACGAACCATGTGTGGGGGCCGCCAAACACGTCGCGCCTGAAGCTCGCGACTGCGTCGGTCCCCGCCTCGCCCTCGTGGCCGTGGCGCGGGTGCGTGGGTCCGACCTTGGCGATCAGGAGCCCGGCCTCGTCGACCCGGCAGCGCCGCGCGTGGCCCGAGGCGTCGCGGACGAAGTCGCCAGCTTCGAAGTCGTAGGCGACGACCGCGAGCTCGTTGGAGCCGGGCAGCGGGCGCCCGAGCGCGCCGCGCTTGCCCGTGATGTTGGCGAGCACGAGGTTGCCCTCGGTCGAGGCGTAGAACTCGCGCAGCTCGATCGGCCCGAAGCGCTCGACGAGCTCGCGCCACAGCGGCGCGCGCATGCCCGAGCCGGCGAGCATGCGCAGCGAGTGGTTGCCCTCGGACGCCGAGCGCGGGGCCTGGACCAGCGCCCGGCACATCTCCCCGGCGTAGAACACGACCGTGGCTCCGTAGCGGCGGACCTCGGACCAGAAGCGCTCGGCGTCAAAGTCCCGGGCGAGGGCCAGGCGCGCGCGCCCGACCAGCGCCCCGCCGACGGCCACGAGCATGCCCGCGGGGTGGTGCAGGGGCAGCACGCAGTAGACGGTGTCGCGGCTCGAGAGCAGGCAGGTCGCCGCGGCGCCGTAGGCCGACACCGCCCAGCGACCGTTGCTGATGTTGGCCTCGCGCGGGGCCGCCCACGGCCGCGTGGTCACGATCGTCATCGCGATGTCCGCTGCCCGGCCGGGGTTGGGCACGTACCAGTCCGGCAGCTCGACGAGCTCGGGGGCGATCGTCTCCATGTCGAAGGTGCCCTCGGGCAGCGAGCGCCGCGGATGTCCGCCGCCGAGGACCAGGACCTGCTCGTGCATGACCGGCGGGGGCCGGCCGCGCCAGCAGCTCACCGCGTCGGCGGCGTTGGGGGGATCGGCGATCAGCGCGACGAGCTCGGTCGCGGCGATCGCTGCGCTGAGGGTCTCGAGCCGGCTGGGGCCGTCGCCGCGCCCGCGGGCGTCGGCCGTGCGCGGCTTGAACAGGACCGCGACGGCGCCGAGGCGGTTGAGCGCAGCGACGACCGAGAGGTAGGTCGGGCGCCCGTCCATCAGCACGCCCACGCGCATGCCGAGCTCGACGCCCCGGTCGATCAGCCCGCGGACGATCGCGTCGACGCGGCGGTCGGCCTCGGCGTAGGAGAACGCGCGCCCCTGCCACAAGAAGAAGGTTCGATCGGGGTGCCGGGCCGCGCGATCGGACAGCTCGAGGCCGAGGTTCACGCGGGTCTGGCCGTCGAGGCGCTCGAGCGTGCGCAGGCGCGGGAGCTGGTAGCGCATGTCGTCGAGGGTGTCGCCGAGCTCGCGGCTGCCGAGCTCGACGGCGTCCTTGACCGCGCCGACGACCGAGCCGACGACGTCGCCCATCACGCCGATGATCGGCTCGAACTCGGCCTCGACCTCGAAGGCCTCGATCTCGTCGTAGCCGCTGCTGTCGTCTTCGAGCAGGCCCGGCCGCGGGCCCGCGCAGTCGCGCCACATCACCCACTCGGCGACGGTCGGCCAGCTCGAGCGCATCGCGGTCGAGCCGACGACGAGCCCGAAGTGTCCGGCCGGGAGCGCGATCTGGTCGACCTCGGCCGCGGGCGCGGCGTCGACGATCGCGCGGACCGAGGCCGCCCGGGCGAGCTCGTCGCGCTCGCCGTAGAAGCACAAGATCGGGACGTCGAGCTCGGCGAGGCTCGCGGTCCGCCCGGCGATCACGAAGCCGCCCGCGCTCATCCGGTTGGCGACGATGAACTCGTCGACGAAGGTTCGCAGCGCAGGGCCCGGCCACGCGACGAAGCCCTCACCCCCGAGGAAGCGTCGGCGACTCTCGCGCTTGATCAGCGCGTCGCGGTCGTGGAGCTTGGCCAAGAACTCGCTGATCTGCTGGAGCTCCTTGCGCAGCGACAGGACCTTGAACCCGGTCGAGGTCAGCACGCCCGGGAGCCCGTCGAGCTGCGCGAGCGGCTTGGCCACCGCGCGCCGAGCGGCCCCGATCAGGCGGCCGCCGAGCTCCGCGTCGACCGCCGGGAGGTTGCTGTGGATGTCGACCGGGCTGCCAAAGGTCACGAGGGAGGCGATGCCCTCGCAGCGCCGATAGGCCGCGGCCTGGTAGCAGAACATCCCCCCCTGCGAGTAGCCGACGAGGTGGACCGGCCGCCCGGTCGAGCTGACGATCCGCGCGATCGAGTCGTCGATCGCGAGCACGTGGTCGTCGAGGGTCCGCTCGAGGCCCCCCGCCTCGCGCTCGGGCGCGCCGTAGTCGACCAGCCACACGTCGAGGCCGGCGTCGGTCAGGGCGCCGACGGCGGAGGTGTCGGGGGACACGTCGTAGACCTCGGAGGTGACCATCAGCGGCGGCACCAACAGGACCGCGCCGGGCCGGGCGTGGTCGGGCGTTGAGCTCGGCGCGCTCGAGTCGGGGCTCGCGTAGCGCCGCAGTCGATAGTGGCGGCTCTCGTGCACGACCTCGTAGGGCGACCCCCAAGGATCGCCGAGGCGGCCGAACTCGACGAGCTCCTTGGCGTTGCTCGCCGAGGCCTGGAGTCGTCGGACGCTGCTGCGGACGCGTGAGCGCACGCGACCGAATGGAGATCTCGCCTTGGCTTTGGCCATGCGCGTGGGCAGGGTATCCGACGCTGCGCGCCCGCGCCTCGCGCGTGGTGAGTCGGGGAGGCGCGGACCGGCCCGTGAGTTGCCCCGAAACGCTACAGTGCAATCGCTACAGTGCTCGAAAACCCTCACTCGAGCGTGCATCCGCGGCTAGAAAACGCCGTAAATGCGAGTATCGTATTTCACATGCCACCAGGGGCATACGAGGGCCGGCGGGAGCTTCGCTGGGTCTGGCTGGGTGAGATCCTGGTTGTGTACATGGAGGCCGACAAGAGCTTCGACGACGAGCTCTGGGACGAGTGGCTGGCCGCGGTCGACTCGGCCAAGGCCATGATCCTCGCTGCCTGGGGCCCGACCCAACCAACGACTGGTCAGTGGCGGGCCGCGACCCAGCGGATGAAGGCCCGGGGGCTCGCGGTGGTCTCGCTCACCGAGGACCGGCAAAACGCTGCGCTGGCCAAAAAAGCGGAGTGGCTCGGCGTCAACATCAAATCGTTCCGCTGGGATGATCTCTACGATGCCTTCATGTTCGGGGGTCTCGATCGAGAGACGCGCCAGGCGGCCAAGCCCGCCCTGTTCGCGCTGCGTGACTACCACGGTTCCGTCAGCGGGCACGGTTCCGTCAGCGGGCACGGTTCCGTCAGCGGGCATGGTTCCGTCAGCGGGCACGGTTCCGTCAGCGGGCACGGTTCCGGCAGCGGGGACGGTTCCGGCAGCGGGCACGGTTCCGGCAGCGGGGACGGTTCCGGCAGCGGGGACGCGCCGGCTGCCTCGGCTGGGCCACGTCCGACCGCCAGGGCGGGCCAGGCCCCGGTCGCGCCGCGTTCGAGCAGCGTGGCCGCCGCTGCCAGGCGCCCGTCCGTGAACGGCTCGACCTTCGAAGCCCGCGAGTCACGCCCGCGTGACGAGGCGCGCCCGCGCGACGCTCCGCGCTCGCCCGCGGCTTCGCGTCCGGCGGCGCCCGACTCGTCCGGCGACAAGCAGTCGACCCTGGTCCAAGACGCCTCGCGCTCGCGCGACGCGATCTTCAAGACCAGCTCGGAGATCCAGGCCAAGCTCGCGCAGGTCCAGGCCCGGCTCCGCGCCGCCCGGGCCGAGGCCGAGCGCCGGTCTCGAGACTGACGCCCAAGCACAAAAAAAGCCGCCCGGAGGCGGCTCTTTTCCCTCGCTCCGAGGGGCTCAGCTCTTGGCTTTGACCGGACGGAAGGGGTGCAGGAAGGCCGCGAGGGCGCCAGCGTTGCGGGTCTGCAAGTAGATCTTCCCCTGGCCGGAGAAGTCGCAGACCAGGCCCTCACCCGAGAAGAACAGCCCGCGGAAGCCACCGAACTTGCGGACGTTGAACTGCAAGCCCTCGGTGAAGCCGACGAGGTGGTCGTTGTCGACGGTGTAGCCCTCGGGCGGGCAGTCGATCTCGTGCAGCGCCCCGTAGGCGCAGTAGTACACGGTCCCGGGCCCGGTGACCTTGAGCATGAAGAAGCCCGCGCCGCCGAAGAAGCCCTTGAGGCCGCCGAACTTGGTGTCGAGGTTGAGCTGGTCTCCGACGTGGGCCACGTAGGCGCCACTTTGGAGGAAGAAGCTCTGACCGGCCTGGAGGTTCATGGCCCGGAGGTCGCCCTCGGGGGCGGGCGCGAGGTACAGGCGCTGGCCCGGGCCCCCGGCGGTGAAGGTGTTTTGGAACAGCGACTCGCCGCCGAGCAGCTTGCGCTTGGCCGCGGCCAGGAGGCCGCCGCGCATGCTGGTCTTCATGTCGATGCCGGTGTCCATGGCGACCATCGCCCCGGACTCGGCGACGATGACCTCGCCGGCTTGATCGAAGGTCACCTGGAGCATCCCGAAGTCGGGCGTATCAATGAGCTGGTGTTGCATGGCTCGTTCGTCCTTTCAGCCTCGGGCGCTCAGTTCTCGCGCGGCGGCAGCATCGCGCCGACCGACGCGCCGTACTCGTTGGGGTTGCGGCTCTGGACGTACATGCGGCCCTGACCCTGCATGCGCAGGACCAGGCCCTCGCCCGACAAGAAGCTCGAGATCCAGCCCTTGGACGCCTTGACGACCGAGTACTGAATGCCCGCGGTGAAGGCCACGATGTGGCCAGTGTCGACGATCATCTCGCCGTTGAGGTCGATGGTCTCGATCGCGCCGAAGGCGTTCATGAGCACCGGGCCGTGGCCGGTCGCGGTCAGGAAGAACAGCGACTCGCCCGAGAAGAAGCCCTTGAAGCCCTGGAAGGAGGTGTCGATCGCGACGCTGTCGGGCGCGGCGACGTAGCTGCTGCCCTGGATGATCAGCTGCTCGCCCTGGCAGTGGTGGACGACCATGTCGCCGGTCAGCGAGGGCGCGAAGGACACGTGCCCGGGCTGGTTCATGGCGGTGTAGGTGTTGGTGAAGAAGGACTCGCCCCCGAGCGCCATCCGCTTGAGCCCCTTGAACAGGCGCTTGAGCCCGCCCTCGTTGGGGTTCTTGGCCGCGGCCACCACGTTGATGTTGCGGGTCATCGAGACCATCGCGCCGGACTCGGCGCGGACGGACTCGTTGGGGTTGAGGTTGCACATCGCCAGCGTGTGAGCCGGCCGGTAGAGAATTTGGAATTCCATGCTCGTGCTCCGTTAGCGCAGGTGGGGGGAGAGCCAGCCGACGAGGGCGCCGAGGTTGCGGGACTGGATCCAGACCCGACCTTGACCGCTGAACTCGCACACGAGCCCCTCACCAGAGAAGAAGAACGACTTCAGGCCGCCGGACACGCCCTTGAGCTTGAAGTTCATGTTGCCGTCGAACGCGACGATGTGGCCGGTGTCGACGACGAAGGTGCCGTTGACCGGGACCTCGGTGATCCCGCCGTAGCTGTTGATGAAGACGTCGCCCGTTCCCTTGCACTCTTGCAGCACGAGGCCCTCGCCACCGAACATCGACTTGAGCCCGCCGAAGCGCAGCTTGGTGTCGACGCTGCCGGTGCTGGCGAGGTACGCGCTCGCCTGGATGAACACGGTGCGGTTGCCGTCGAGCTGCTGGTGCATGATGTGGCCAGACAGCGACGGCGCGAGCACCACCTCGCCCCCTTGGGGGCCGTGGAAGTCGTTGACGAACATGGTCTCGCCGCCGAGGAACTTGCGGGCGATGGCCGCGAAGAAGGCCTTGACCTTGGCGAAGAATCCGGCGTTGCGGCCGGCGTTGAGGCGGGTGTCCATCTGGAGGCCCGGGGTCTGGCGGACCATCGCGCCGGCCTCGGCCTGGATCATTTCATTGGGGGCGAGTTGGACCTTCAGCCAGGCGAAGGACGGCCCGAATTCGATTTGGTGCTGCATGAGCTTTCCGTGTTGTGCGCGAGATGGCGCGAAGCGTGGCGCGGGATGGCGCGGGATCGCGTGCGGATGAGGGATCGGAGTGGAAAGGGAAGCGCGGCCGCCAGCGAGGCTCGCGGCGGCTTGCGAGACGGGCCAAACAATCGGATATTGGTGGGGGCTGCCGCAAGTGGGTTCACCAGGACATCCGAGTGACCCCACGCGCCCGGGATCGGCTCACGGCTCCCCGGACGCGTGGAATCCTTCCAATCCCTACCCGCAGGGACGGGAGGCAGGACATCCCGCGCCCGCGAGCCCTGACTACAGGCCCAGTCCGTCGGCGGGGGGCTATGTGGGCCCCAACGGCCCCGACGCAGGCCACCCACCGCCTACGGTCCACGGGGCTCCCTCGGCGGCACCGCAGGGCCCGGCGAGCGGGCACGCGCCGATGCCCGGTCAGCCCTATCCCGGTCAGCAGCCGGCCTACGGGCAGCAGCCGGCCTACGGGCAGCAGCCGGCCTACGGGCAGCAGCCGGCCTACGGTCAGCAGCCGGCTTACGGTCAGCAGCCGGCCTACGGTCAGCAGTCGGCCTACGGTCAGCCCCCGGCCCCGAGTTTTTCGAGCGGGGACGGTGGTGGCAGCAATTACACCCCTCCGCCCCCGCCGCCCCCCGCCCCTCGCGTCCAGGCCCAAGGTGCCTTTGGCGACGAGAAGCACTCCAAGAAGCTGTGGCGAAACGGCATTTTGGCGGTCCTGGGCCTCGGTGTGTTCCTGTGGCTGATCGCCTGGGTGCTCCCGCCGCGGATGGTTCGCTTCGTGCCCACCGAGATCGACGTCGCGATCGGCGAAGAGAGCTGGGAGCAGGTCGCTCCGGCCGCGTCGCGCTGCACCGATCCGGGTCCGCTGGCTTACGTCGAGGAGCTCGCCCAACCGCTGACCGAGGCGGCCGACAGCGAGTTCGAGTTTCAGTTCGTGGTCGTCGAGTCCGAAGAGATCAACGCCTTCGCGCTCCCGGGCGGGTTCGTGACCGTGAACATGGGCCTGCTCGAGGCGGCCGAGAACGGCGAAGAGGTCGCGGCCGTGCTCGCGCATGAGCTGACCCACGTCACCCATCGCCACGGCATGCGGGCGGTATTGCGCCGGGCCGGAGCGGTCGCCGTGGTCTCGCTGGTGTTCGGCGGAACCGGGTTCGAGAGCCTGGCCTTCGCGGCTGAGGGGCTGGCCAGCCAGGCCCACAGCCGGGACCAAGAGCGCGACGCCGACGAGGGCGGCCGCGAGCTGCTGATGGCCGCCGGGATCGATCCGATCGGCATGGCGACCTTCTTCGAGCGCCTCGAGGAGGAGTACGAGGCCATGCCCGAGGGCATGCGCAAGGGCTTCGCGCTGGTCTCGACCCACCCCGACCCGGGCGAGCGGGCCGAGACCACACGTGAGATCGCGGCGAACTTCCACGCGACGCGAGATCTCCCTGACCCGCCGGCCGATCTGCGCTGCCACGGCTCGGATGAGCCCGGCGGCGTCAAGGCAGAGGGCACCCAAGCGGGGGAGTAGTCAGCCGCCGTCGCCCCCGTGCCGAGCGAGCGATGACCGAACCCCCGATCACACAGACGGCTCCCCGCTTGCCGCGACGACCGCAACAGCAGCTGCTCGAGATCGACGTGCCCGCCTGGCTCCGCGAGTCGGTCTCGCCCTGGGTGGTCGAAGCGGCGGCGCTGTGGCGTGGGGGCGGCGTGACCCTGGCGCTGCGCTCGGACCGGGCGCGGATCCCCGTGCTCGTCGAAGATCGCGGGCCCGGGCCGCTGGCGATCTCGATCCTGGATCGGCGGATCCCGGCCCGCGCGGGCGGCAGCTTCGTGCGCGCGCTGGCGAGTCAACTCCTCCGGGCGCCGCAGCTGCGCGGATGGTTGCGGGCCCTCGCGAGCCTCGCCGCAGCCGTGGCGGAGGAGGGGTCCGAGCCCGAGCCCGAGCCCGAGGTGGCGCGCTTCGAGGGCGAGCTAGCGACCCTGGTCAGCGCCTGGCGAGCCTGGCCCGAGCGCGAGCGCGATCCCTCCCGCCAGGTCCCCGAGCTGCCCGCGGCGGCGTTCGAGCTCGAGCTCCCCCGGGCGATCCGAGCCGCCTTGATCACCTATCGCTTCGCCCGCGGCGAGGTCATCGGCGCGCTGACCGACTGGGAGGCGCTGGCCAAGCCAAAGGCCGCGCCGAGCTTCATCGAGCGTCACCTCGACGTGCTCGCGCTCGGCTTGCTCGGCCGTCGGGACGCGGCGGTCTGTGCGGCGCGTGAGGCCGAGGCCGCGGCGCGCGAGGCTGAGGACTGGCTCGCCCTCGCCCGGGCCTACGAGAGCCTCGACGATCTCCCGGCCGCGGTCGCGGCCCACGAGCGGGTCATGGCCCTGCGTGACCGAAGCTGGGATCGGCTCCGACACGCCCGCGCGCGCGGGGACTTTCCTGCGGGTCAGCCGGTCCCCCGGCCCGACCCGGGCGGCTCGCGGTCCGAGCGGATCTCCTTCGTGCGCGAGGTCGTGAAGATCCTCGCCGCGGCCGGGCGCCACGACGACATGCTCGAGGTCATCTCGGAGCTGCTCGACGAGCTCGACGACCCCCCGGCGGAGCTGGCCCTGCGCGCGGCGAAGCTGCACCTGTGGCGGGCAGAGTGTGACGCCGCTCGGGCCCGGCTCGCGCCGCTCGGTCGCGATCCTCGGGCCGCGCTGATCGAGGGCGCGCTCGCGGTGCTCGAGGGCCGGCCCGACGACGCGCTGGCGATCTTCGCGGCCTCCGAGGTCCAGGGCTCGGACCGCCTCGAGCTGCTCTTGTGGCAGGCCGAGGCCCACCTCGCCCGCGGCGAGGCCGAGCAGGCGCTCGCGTGCGTCGACGACCACATCATCCTCGAGAACACGCTGGTCGCGTACCTGCTCAAGCTCCTGGTCCTCGCGACCACGCACTCGCCCGCCGAGCTCGGCCAGTCGATGGCGTCGCGGACCTTTCTCGACGCCCTCGTGCCCGACGTGCTGCCCTCGCTGTGCGGACCCGAGGCGCTCGCGGCCGCGCTCGACGATCCGAGCCGGGTCCGCGCGCTGGTGCGGGGCATCCTCGACGACATGGGCGGCAACCGGGGCCCGCACCCGACCTGGTGCCGGCGCGACGCCGAGGGGCGGGCGCGGCTCGAGCCCGTCGAGGTCCGTCGCTCGGGTCGCGAGGCCGCGGTCGACAACCTCGTCCGGATCCGGACCGCGGCGCCCGACGAGGTCATCGCGGGCTTCGCCGCCGTCGACGCCGAGTACCCGAGCTCGCCGCATCCGTGCACCTACCAGGGCGAGCTGCTGATCTGGCTGGGCCGCTACGACGACGCCCTCGCGCGCTTCGACGACGCCGATCGCCGGGCGCCGACGCGCTGGTCCTACGTCGGTCGGGCGGCGGCCTACGATCTGATCGGCGACGCCGACCAGGCCGATCACTGGACCCGCGAGGGCGCGGTCCGCTTTGGCGAGCTCGAGACCGCGACGACCCACGTGTACCGGGGCGAGCGCAAGCGCAAGCTCGAAGACTGGGACGGGGCCCGCGACGACCTCGAGATCGCCCTGCGCTTCAAGCCGCGGCGGATCGGCGCGCGCATCAACCTCGCGCTGGTCCACCGCGCGACCGGGGACCACGAGGCCTGGACGCGGGAGCTCGACCGCCTGAAGGTCGACGCGCCCGCGTTCTTGTGGGAGGCGGGCGCCCGCGCCGGGACCGAGCCCGACGAGGCGATGCTGCTGCGCGTGCTCGAGCTGATGGTCGGCAACCGCTCGTCGTTTCTACACACGATGATCGACGCCGACGGGCAGTGGCGGGTGGTCCCGGCGCCGAGCCGCTTCATCGCTCACGCGCGCTTGTGCGTGGCCCTGGGTCGGCGCGAGCTCGAGCCGCTGATCGCCCGGCGCTGGCTGGCCCGGACCGAGTAGGTCCGGGAGCAGCATGACCTGGCGCGTGGTCACGCGTGAGCGGGGCAAAGTTCGCCCCGGGCCGACGAGGATCAGGTGGAGGGGCCCTCGCGCGACGCCTTGGCCGGCTCAGCAGTCAGGGCGGCCCCGACCGTGGCGCGCAGATCTGCGATCCGGAAGGGCTTGTGCAAGAAGCCCACGACCTGTGGGTGGTCGTCGAGGGGCAGGTCGTCGCTGGTGAAGCCGGACATCACGATCACCCGGGTCTGGACCCCGCGCTCGCAGAGGGTCGCGAGCGCCGCTGGTCCCGACATCTCGGGCATCGTCAAGTCGAGCAAGAGCAGCTCGGGGGCCTGGTTGGCGTCGAGCCAGTCCATGAGCGCGGGCCCGCTGTCGAGGGTGATGACGGTGTGGGCGTCTTGCTCGAGGGCCCCGGCGAGCACGTTTCGGACGGGGGCGTGGTCGTCGACCACGACGATGGTCGCCGGTGATGTCGGTGCGTTCGAAGGCGAGGGCGCGAGCTCGGCCGCCGCTGCGTTTCGTGCCGACTCGGCGACCGGAAGGATCACCCGGACCGAGGTGCCCTTCCCGGGCGCAGAGTCGACGCACAGCGCACCTCCGTGGCCGGTGACGATGCCGATTACGGCCGCGAGCCCGAGGCCGTGGCCGTGGGGCTTGGTGGTGAAGAAGGGGTCGAACATGCGGTCGCGGGTGTGCTCGTCCATCCCGCTGCCCTCGTCCTCGACCTCGATGGACACGCAGGGCCCTGCCGGAGGCGAGCCCACGAGCCAGTGTTGGGTGGTGGGTTCGGACTCGACGACGCAAGGCCGCGTCCTCAACTTCACGCGGCCACCGGTCGCCTGGGTGGCCTCGACCGCGTTGGTCAGCAGGTTCATCAGCAGCTGCCGGAGCTGTGTTGGGTCGGCGGTCACCCGGACCGGCGCGGCCGCAGGCTCGCACTCGATCCGGACCCCGGGGGCGGTCGAACTCGCCATCAGGGCGACCGTCTCTTCGACGAGCTCGCGGGGGTCGAGCTCTTCGAGCGCCACGCTCGTGCGGCCCGCGTAGGCGAGCAGCTGCCGGCACAAGTCCGCCGCCCGCTCGGCTCCGGCCAAGATGCCCTCGATATCGCTCGCGTCCGCGCTCTCGGGGCGCGACGCGCCGAGCAGCTCCGCGTGGCCCATGATCCCCACGAGCAGGTTGTTGAAGTCGTGGGCGATGCCGCCAGCGAGGAGGCCGAGGCCTTCGAGCTTTTGGACCTGGCGCAGGCGCTGCTCCGTGCGCACGCGGACCGTGATGTCCTCGGTCAGCCCCATCACCGCGAAGAGCGCGCCGCTGTCGTCGTGCAGAGGCACGAAGTTCGACGACAGGTGGCTCCCCTTGGTGCTCTCGAAGGTGAAGTGCGAGGTCTCGCCCGCGAAGGCGCGCTCGAGCAGAGCCTGGATCCGCGGCCGATCGCGCTCACATATGAGGCTGCAGTATTCGAGCCCGCGGACGTCGGCTTCGCAGTCCGCCTTCACCTCGCAGCCCGCCCTCATGATCGCCAAGCCCGCGGGGTTGATCGAGGTCAGCCGCCCGTTGAGGTCGATCCGATGGATGCAATGGGGCGAATGCTGGACGAGCAGGCGGAACTCCTGCTCCGTGTCGATCTTGGTGTCGCTCGACGAAACCATGGAGGTGCCCAGTCTAGCTGAAGTTGCCGCTCGGGCCGGCTCGGCGATCGCCGTGTGAGCGCCCGTGAAGAGCGCCGGATCGAGGCCTGGGCCCGGGTTCGGCCCCAGGACGCTGGACGACCGACTCGCTGGGGAGAGCGCGAAGCATCGATGCACTCCGGCACTCCGGCACTTCGGTGAAGCGCGTAGAGCGGACCAAGGGGGCGGCGGCTCTCCAGTCAGCGGCGTTGCGGGCGCCGCTTCCCCTGGTGTCTGGGCGCGCGCGGTGCTCGGCTCAATGTCCACGTTGATCGGGTCGTTCGTTCGAGAATGGTGGGGCAGCAGCCGTTGCCTGAATCCTCGCCGTCTTCGCTGAAGGGCTTGAGCTCGATCGCCTGAGATCGGTCAGCCTGACGCCGCGCGGGTGACCCGAAATCTCAGAGATCTGATGTCGACGCGCCGTCGGTGACGCTAAGTCTCGGCGCTCTCAGGCCTGGCCCGTCTCGGTGACCTCGAATCTTGTCTGTCCTCAGTCGTGTGCGCATTTTTGACGCTCGATTGGAGACAGGCGGAAATCTCGCCTCACCCGCGCGGGGTCGCTCTAGCAGACTCAGAATTTGCGTCACTCACGCATGGTCGGCCTCTGATCGTTGAGAATTTTCGTCACTCGCGCGGGGCCGGCTTCACTGATCTCAGAATTTGCGTCACTAGCGCGGATCGCGGCTGAGATATCTGAGCTTCGAGCCCCGCAGACCAGGACGCGCGTGGCGTGTTTGGTGCGTCGCTGGGCATGGGTGTTGTCGCCCAATCCGGGACGTCAACCGTCCGGAGGTCAACCGGGGAGGGGGCCTCGCAAGTCGAGGCACGACACCGATTTTTTTGGGGCGCAGGGCTGCACATCCTCCATGTCCGGTAGTGAGCCGCGGTGCTATGGTCGTGCAGGAATGCCGGATTTGGACCGACTTCGGCGCTCATTGCAGCAGAAGCAGGCGGGGGATCCGCTCGGGCTCCGCGATGATGCGGAGGCGTCCATCGCCATCGCCGACGCTGCGGCACGGCGCTTCATCGCCGTCGATCACTCGCGCGAGGCTCTCGAAGAGTGGCGAGCGGTGGTCGAAGAGCTCGAGCACAACGACGTTGGTGGCGGTGGCGACCTGGCCCGCGCTCGCCGTCTCGCTCGCCGCATGCTGGTTGACGCCTGCGCGGCCTGGTTGGACGCGGGTGGACACGGTACGCCTTCGGATTACCTTGCGCGTGCGCTGGATCTCGAGGTCGACGAGCGCAGCGTGATCTCGATCCACGTGCGTACCTAATCACCCAGCACCTGTTTTTCGTCAACCTGCAGAAGTGCCGTGTAGTGACCCGCGGATGTGTATGTTTCGTAGGGAAACCCGGCAGATGTTCTGGGAAACCCTGCATATGTGCGGGTGTCTGTCCGACGAACTTGCGCTCAGTCCCCACGTTGATCGAGCAGCCGATGCAGCTCCCCGATCGCCTGCTCGGGATCCCCGGTAATCGAGACCGGCGTGTTCGCGTACTCGCTCTCGAAGCCCAAACGCCGCTCGTGGTACCCGGCCTTGAACTCGGTGAACTTGAGCCCGTGCGCGGTCGAGACGACGACCACCCGATCCTCAGCCCCGATCGTCCCGCGCTCGATCAGCTGCTCGAGACACGCGAGCGCGACCCCGGTGTGGGGGCAGGTGAACAGCCCCGTGCGATCGGCCCGCGCGCTGGCGTTGGCGAGCTGGGCCTCGCTGGCTTGGAGGACGATGCCACCGGTATCGACGAGGGCCTTGACGGCCTTGGGCAGGCTGACCGGGTCGCCGATCTGGATCGCGGAGGCCAGCGTTGGCCTGGCCCGGACGGCCTCGAAGTCGTCGAGGGTCATCTCGCGTCCGGCCGCGCGCGCGCGCTCGTAGGCCAAAAACAGCGGGTTGGCGTGCTCGGCCTGGCAGCAGACCAGGCGCGGCGGGGTCGAGATCAAGCCGAGCCGCTTCATCTCCATGAAGCCCTTGGCGATCGCCGAGACGTTGCCGAGGTTGCCGCCGGGCACGAGGACCCAGTCGGGCACCTCCCAGTCGAACTGCTGGACGATCTCGAGCGAGATCGTCTTTTGGCCCTCGACCCGCAGCGAGTTCATCGAGTTGGCCAGGTAGATCCCGCTGTCGCCGCGATCGGTGTCGGTCAGGCGCTGCACGACCTTCATGCAGCCGTCGAAGTCCGTGTCGAGGCTGCACACAATGGCGCCGTTGGCGATCGGCTGGACGAGCTGGGCGGCGGTGATCTTGTTGGCCGGGAGCAGCACGATCACCGGGATCCCGGCCGCGGCGCCGTAGGCCGCGAGCGCGGCCGAGGTGTCGCCCGTGGACGCGCAGGCGACCGCGCGGATCGGCGCCCCGTCGGCGCGCATCTGCTTGACCGTCGAGACCAGCACGGTCATGCCGAGGTCCTTGAACGACCCGGTGTGGCTGGTCCCGCACTGCTTGATCCAGAGGTCGCTGACGCCGAGCTGGGCGCCGTAGCGCTCGGCCCAAAACAGGTTGCTGCCGCCCTCGAACAGCGAGACCACGTTGTCGGCGCTGATCATCGGCTGGACCCACTCCTTCTTGCCCCACACGCCGCTGCCGTAGGGCCAGCTGGTCCGCAAGAAGCGCTCGTCGAAGACTCGCATCCACGCCGCCGGCGAGCGCCTGCGCAGGGCGGCCTCGTCGTGGACGACCTCGAGCAAGCCTGCGCAGCTCGGGCAGCGGTAGATGACCTGAGACAGGGGGTGCTCGCCGGGGCAGCCGGCGACGCAGGAGAACCAGGCGCGGTAGGGCATGGCAGTTCCGATCTCCATCAGGGGCTGAGCATCAAGGTGCAGTCGTCGATGTCGCCGTTACCGGCGTCGGGCGCGTTGGTGCCCGTGTCGCCGCCGCCAGTGTCCGTGGCGTCCGCGTCGGTCCTGGGGCGGTCGTCCGAGCGGGAAGCTCTTGGTCGCGGGCGTGACAACGGTCATGAAAGGGTTTGTTCAATCCTCGTCGGAGCCGACGAGTGAGAGTTGTGCCGCCAAGAAATCTCGTGGGTACTTTACCGGAATCTCGACGTGGGGAGCCAACTTCCAAAAGTCGCCGTCGAGGGCCAGGATGCAATCGACTTGGGCGAGTTTGGCGCAGGCGCAAATCATGGCGTCGTATTTGAGGTACGAGATTGGAACCGCGTGGTTCTCCCGTTCGAGCTTGAGCACTCTGATGGGAAGATCCCTGCCAATGATCTCTGCCGCCCGGCGATCGAATGGTACATGGACAATCGATGGCGTTGATGGGATCCGCGTGTTTGGGTTCCCTCTCAGTACTTCGGCGAGAGTCGGGGCGGCCACATACATGGAATGGCCTTCCGCACGAAACATGGCGCGAAAGAATTTTTCACACAAGACGGAGTCTCTGTCGGTTCGCTCACCCAAGGCGCGGATCACTATATTTGTATCAATCAGGCACTTTCGGGGCAGCAATGCGATGTCGATCTCGCCATCATTGCTCTGCGGGGTGTTTGAGGTCACTGTGCGTCCTCCTTGCTGCCGTCGCGCATGAGGCGTAGTTCGGCCTCGATGTCGTCGACGTCCTTCCAGGCGGACCCCGCTTTCGAAAACCACTGTTTCCAGACCTCAAATTCCTCGTCTCCGCTCACGCTTGAAAGGGGGGTGAAGTCTAGAAGGTGCCCCGCATCGACTTTGCCTTCGTCGGTCAGAGAGATCTCCGCGAATAAATCCATTGTGCTGCCGAGCATGCCTCCCAATTCCCTGGCTCGTTCCTCTGTGAGGTGGAGCTTTAGCAGGCCGAAGCGGTCAGTGCGAAACTTTGCGCCGGGGGGCTCGATCGAGACTTGCACGAGTTTGGCGCGGATGTCTGCCAACTCGACTCGGGGGGCAGTTTGATCGGGAGTGGATGGCCGAAGTGTTTGGCTATATTTTCCGATCGAGACACGAACCTGTTGCCCGGCGGGCACCATCCGCAGGTGATGGACTACATTGTCGACTCGCCCCCTGGCACCGCGGGGAACAGGCACGGTCCCGGCGATGTATTTGTCTGCCTGTTTTGCTGCTAGCCGCGCCACATCCGGGCGATCTGGCCGCGCGCAGAATCGAACACTACCCGGCTCGATTGTGAGACCGGAGAATCGAAGCGTGACGTCTGCATCTTCGGCCACCCACACCAGGAGTTGAAGATAGGCCGCGGCTGCGGCGAGCACCGTTGGTACATCGAAGTTGGTCGGCAGTACTTTCTTGCCGTTGGCTTTTCCGTCAAGAGTCCACTCGACCACGTCGCCGTTCGGTGGCTTGTGCGGGGCTTTGGCCATCCCAGGCCAGGGTAGCGCATGGTGGGGCTTCGTGCGCGAGCGAAGTGCTGGGTGATCGGACTCAGACCAGCGGTTCACGGTTCGCGGTCCGCGCCGACCGCATGTTACGCGCTCGGCGCGAGCGGCCGGGGGCGACCCTCACCAGCCGCTGTCGGGGACCTTGAGGTACGAGTCTTCGCCGCTCTCGCACAGGACCGCGAGCCGGGCGTTGTCGGCCAGGTCGGTCCGGATCCAGTAGCGCGCGGCCTCGATCTTGGCCCGGTAGTAGGCGGCCCCCTCGTCGTCGACCTCGCCGCCGAGCCCGCGACAGGCGGCGGCCGCCATCCGCAGCCACTGCCACGAGATGACCAAGTTCGAGAACAGGTTCAGGTAGTCGACGCTGTGCGCGAGCATGCCGATGACGTCGCCGCCGAGGGCCCGGGCGCCGAGCACCTGGGTCAGGCCGGCCACGCGCCCGAGCTCGATCTTGACCGTGTCGCACAGCTCCTCGTCGACCCCGCAGCGACGCGCGTCTTCGATGTCGACGCGGAGCTCCTCGTCGAGGGTCATCAGCGCCTTGCCGCCCTCGGCCACGACCTTGCGCCCGAGCAGATCCAGGCTCTGGATGCCGGTCGTGCCCTCGTGGATGCTGTTGAGCCGCTGCTCGCGGAGCCACAGCTCGGGCAGGTACTCGCTCGAGTAGCCGTAGCCGCCGTGGATCTGGAGCGCGAGGCTGGTCGACTCGAACCCGCGCTCGGCCGGGAAGCTCTTGGTCACCGGGGTGAGGATGTCGTAGAGCAGCTGAGCCCGGGCGCGCTCGGCCGGATCCGAACCGTGGGCGGCGAGGTCGGCGTAGCGGGCGGTCGTGATCAGCAAGCTCATGCTGCCCTCGACGATCGCCTTTTGGCGCAGGAGCATGCGCCGGACATCGGGGTGCTCGATGATCGGGATCGGGCCGGTGTCGCCGCCGCGCGCCCCGCCCTGATCGAGGCGCCGACCCTGGGTCCGCACGCGCGCGTAGGCCAGCGACTCGTGGTAGGCGGCCGAGGCCGTCGCGGTCCCGTTGGCGCCGACGAGCAGCCGGGCCTCGTTCATCATCTGGAACATGTAGCGCAGGCCCTTGCACGGCTCGCCGACGAGCCACCCGTGGCAGTCGTCGTTTTCGCCGTAGCTCAGGCCGAGGCTCGGCAGGCCCTTCCAGCCGATCTTGTGGACGAGCTGGCTGGTGTGGACGTCGTTGAACTCGAGGCCCCCGTCGGCGGTCGGCCGCATGCGCGGGACCGCGAACAGCGAGATCCCCCGGGTGCCCGCGGGATCGCCGACGACCCGCGCGAGGGTCAGGTGGACGATGTTGTCGAGGAATTGGTGATCCCCGGCGGAGATGAAGATCTTGCTGCCGCGGATCTTGTAGACGCCCTCGCGGCCCTCGATCGGGGTCGCGCTGGTGGTCAGATCGCCGAGCCCGCTGCCGGCCTGGGGCTCGGTCAGCGACATCGTGCCGCTCCACTCGCCGTCGTACATCCGGCGCATGAACATGGCCTTGAGCTCGTCGCTGGCGAAGCTCTCGATCAGGTGGCCCGAGCCCGCGGTCAGCAGCGGGTAGCCCGACGCCCCGGCGTTGCCGGCCATCAGGTACATGTACGCGATCGTGGTGATCGACTGGGGCAGCTGGGCGCCGCCGACCGACTCGGGCCGCCCGGCGGTCAAGATCCCGAGCTCGACCATGCTCGCGTAGAGCTCGCCCATCTTGGGGTGTTCGTGGACGCGGCCGTCGATCAGCTCGGGCGGCTGCTCGTCCATCTCGCGGAACAAGGGGTACAGCTGCTCGCGGGCGAGGCGCGCGGCGCTGGCCAGGAACAGCTCGAAGGTCTCGCGCTCGTGGTCCGCGAACGCTGGCAGCTCACACATCCGCTCGATGTGGTGGACCTCGTAGAGCAGGAACTCGACGTCGCGATCACGAATCAGCGGATTGGGCGCGGACATTCGGGCAGTGTCGCACGGGCCCCCGAAGAAGTCAGCGCACGCCGTAGACCTGGGCCCAGTAGCGCACGTACTCGGCGTCCGTGTCGGGCCCGTGGCCGATGCCGACCTCGTTGGCGGCCGGGTCCATGGCCTGCGCGCACAGCCCGAGGCTGCCCATGATCGCCGTGACGACCTCCTCGGCCGTCGACTGCCGGGCGCCGATGGTCTGGAACAGCGGCGTGGCGTCGTACTCGGCCATCGCGGCGCGCTCGGCAAAGCCGAGGCCGTCGGGGTCGAGGTTGGAGAAGAAGTCGAGCTCGCCCATGTCGAGGGCGTGCCTGCGCGCGGCGCAGCGCAGGGCGGGGTTCATGGTCAGGGGCCCGGCCGGAGCGAAGCCCTCGTCGCCGCAGCTGGCACCGCGTGCGCGGATCTCGTTGAGCAGGACCAGGACCTCCTCCTCGAGCTCGGCGCGCGCGGGCTCCCAATCGCGCACGGGTGCGCAGTACTCGAGCTCGGCGGGCACGTCGGGGGGCTCGGGCTCGCCCTCGGTGCAGGCACAGATCGCCAGGGCGCCGAGGAGGCCGAGCGTCTGCGGGGCGTGTGCGTGCCGAGCCACGCGCAGATCTATACAACAGGACCGCGCACGGGCGACGCGGTCTTTCTGGTAGCCTGCGCGGACCTTGGCTGGTGCGGAACCAACGTCACGCTCGCTCACCTACGTCGGGATCTTCGCGGTCGCGCTGTCGACCCTGATGCTCGAGGTCCTGCTCACGCGGATCACCAGCGTGATCGCCTGGTACCACCTCGCGTTCTTCGTGATCTCGCTCGCAATGCTGGGCATGACCGCGGGCGCGGTCGCGGTGTTCTTGCTCCCGGGCGTGTTCACGGACGAGAAGGTGCCCGAGCGCCTCGGCCAGTCGGCGCTGGCCTTCGCGGCCACGACCCCGGTGGCGATCGGCCTCGCGATGGCGATCCCGCTGCTGCCGATCGACGGGCTCATGGACTTCTTCGCGCTGCTGGCCTACGGCGGCGCGCTCGCGGTGCCCTTCGCCCTCGGCGGCATCACCTTGACCCTGGCCCTGACCCGCGCGGGGCTGCCGGCCTCGATCGCCTACGGCGTGGATCTGTGCGGCGCCGCGCTCGGCTGCGCGCTGGTCATCCCCTTGCTCGACGCCCTCGACGCCGCGAGCGCGGCCCTGGTCGCGGCCGCGGTCGGGGCCGTCGGCGCGCTGTGCTTTGGGCTCGCGCGGGGGCCGGCCGGGCGTCGCCAGCTCGGCAGCGGCGTCGCCTTGTCGGTCGCGCTCGTCGGTCTCGGCCTGAGCAACGCGAGCGCCGAGTTCCCGCCGCTGCGCCCGGCGTGGGTCAAGGCCGCGCCCGAGGACCCCGAGGGCTTCGAGTACGTCGGCTGGAACACCTACTCGCGGGTCAGCGTGGACAAGACGATCGAGGTCCCGCCGCACATGTGGGCCGGGAGCCGGCTGATGCCGCTCGAGCTGCGCGAGCCGACGCCGCAGCGGGCGATCAAGATCGACGGCGCGGCCGCGACGATGATGTTCGAGCACGGCGACGAGCTCGACCGCCACGGCCACATCGACTGGGACATCACCTCGTTCGCGCACCAGCTGCGGCCCGACGGCCCGGCCGCGATCATCGGCGTCGGCGGCGGCCGCGACGTGCTCGTCGCCGCCCACTTCGGCCACACCCCGATCGTCGGCGTCGAGCTCAACGACCTGATCGTCGAGCTCCACACCGAGGTCATGGCCGACTACTCGCGCCTGACCCAGATCCCCGGCGTCGAGCTGGTGTCCGACGAGGCCCGCAGCCACATGTCTCGGGAGCAGCGGCGCTTCTCGGTCATCACCATGTCGCTGATCGACACCTGGGCCTCGACCGGGGCCGGGAGCTACAGCCTGTCCGAGAACGGCCTGTACACCGTCGAGGCCTGGCAGGTGTTCGTGGATCGGCTCGAGGACGACGGGATCTACACGGTCTCGCGCTGGTACCACCCCAAGTCGCCGGGCGAGACCGCGCGGATGCTCGCGCTCGGGCTCGAGGTCCTGTGGCGCCGCGGCGTCGAAGATCCGCACCAGCACCTGGTCCTGCTCCAGAACTTCAACGTCGCGACCTTGCTGCTCTCGCCGACGCCGCTGTCGGAGCGCGACATCGACAAGATGCAAAAAGCGGCGGTCGCCAAGGGCTTCACGATGCTCGCAACCCCGCGCCGCGGGCCGCTCCACGACGGGCCGCTCAAGCAGCTGTGGGCGCTCGACAGCCAGGACGCGCTGTGGGCCTGGACCCGCAGCCAGGCCCTGGATCTGACCCCGCCGACCGACGACCGCCCGTTCTTCTTCAACACCCTCAAGCCCGACACCTGGCTCGCGCACCCCGAGGCCGTCGACGAGCTCGACGTCGCGTTTCTCGGCAACCTCCAGGCGACCCAGACCCTGGTCTACGCGACCCTGGTCAGCTTGCTGTTGACCCTGATCACCGTGATCGGGCCGCTCCTCGCTCGGCGTCGCGAGCTGCGCGAGCTCGGCGGGCGCGACCTCGCCGCGGCCACGGCCTACTTCGCGCTGATCGGGCTCGGCTTCATGTTCGTGGAGATCGGGCTGCTCTCGCGGCTCAACGTGTTCCTTGGCCATCCCACGATCGCGCTCGCGGTCCTGCTCGGCGGGATCATCTTGTTCACGGGCATCGGCAGCCTCGCCTCGGTCAAGCTCCCGCTCGAGCGCGGGGGCAAGCTCGCGCGCCTCTATCCGATCGCGCCCTTCATTTTGGTGGTGAGCGCGGTCCTGGCCTCGGGCCCGCTGACTCAGGCCTTCGTCGGAGGCAGCATGGCGGCCAGGGTGCTCGTCGGGATCCTGACCGTCGCGGTGCCGGCCCTGGGCATGGGCCTCGGCTTCCCGCTCGGGCTGCGCCTGGTCCAGCGCCGACGGCAGCTCGACGGCGGGCCCGAGCTCGGGCCGTGGCTGTGGGGCATCAACGGGGCCGCGGGCGTGTGCGCGAGCGGGCTGGCCCTGGGCTGCTCGATGGTCTGGGGCGTGCCGGTCACCCTCGCGGTCGGGGCCGGGTGCTACCTGCTCCTGCTCGGCTGCACCTGGCACCTCGGCCGCTGACGGGGCGCTGACCGAGCTCAGCCCGCCTCGGGCTCGGCTTCGACGAGGGGCTGGAGCTTGCGCAGGCCCTTCTCGAAGTCGGCCCCGAGCATCGTGTCCATGTCGATGAACACCATCATCACCTTGGCGCTCAAGGCGGCGTCCTGGCTGAAGGCCCAGGTGACCTCGACCTGGTCCTCGCCGACCGCCTTCATGCTGATGCTCGACTCGGCCACGCCGGGCCAGGGCTCGATGAACTCGAGCTTGTGAACCACGATCTTGTCCGGCTCGGCCGAGAGGATCTCCATGCGGCCCTGGCCGACTTGCTCGTTGCCGACCCAGGTGTACCAGGCGCCGACGCCCGCGGGCGGGTCGGAGAACTCGGTCTTCTGCTCGGGGTCGAGCTCGGCCCAGGGCATCCACTCGACGAACTTGGTGAAGTCGTTGGCGTGGGGGAACACGTCGGCTGGGGTCCCGCGCATGACGAGGCTGCGCTCGACGTGGATCTGGTCCGCCTTGGTCGCGGCGAGGATGAGCACGACGACGACGAACAAGGCGACGAGGGCGAGGGCGCCGAGGGCGATCTTCTTGGCCATGGGGGACTCCTGGCGCGGAGCATAGCAGCGCCCAAACCCAGGCGTCAGGCCATCAGGGCTCACCCTCGACGACGAGCAGGGTCTGGCCGCCGCCGAGCTCGTCGAAGCCCTGGACGATCCCGCTCGCCGGCCACTCGACCTCGACGCGGTGGACGGTGTCGGCCTCGAGGTCGAAGCCGGTCCCGAGCCCAAAGTGCTGGATGAGCTCGCCCTCGCCGAGGAAGTGGCTCGCGGCTCCGATTGTGCGCTGCGCTGTGTGCGCGTTCCGCGATCCGCGGATGATTGTTTTCTGTTGCGCCCGGAAGTGATATCGTCGCTCTTGATGGCGCGGAACAAAGGGAAAGGCCGACGCTCGGCTAGGAGTAGGCAAAAACGTGGCCTGCGGGCGCTCTCGGAGCGATTCAAAGGACATCAACCTCTGGGAGGATCGGTCGCGGAGCGAGAACATGGCTTGGCCGCCTACTACACAGAAAAGGAGCGCTATGTAGGCAGAATAGCGGGGGGACTCCCGAATTTCTTCATCTTGCTCGGCGACAAGGGAGTGGGCAAATCTGCCATTCAAGAGATGCTCGCAAATGAGCTCAAAGGTAGGCCCCGTCGTGTGGTAAAGTTGAAACCCGAGGATATAGCGATATTCTCTTTGACAAAAGATCGGCTCATTGAGCCCAGTGCGGGTATTGATCAGCGGTGGTTTGCCAAGACGTTGTGGACCTATCTTATATGCGTTGAGATCGTGCGTCGAGAGTTTCATGACTTCGAAGGCCTTTGGCAGCTCCTCAAGGCTAGGTTCCGAGGGGACGCAAGGCGGGCAAAGCGGCTGTTCGAAAAAGCTTACTCTCCAGAGAGAGAGCAGTCTATGGCTGACCGTTTTGTCGCACTGGTCGCTGAGATTGAACTTGAGCATGTTAATGCTGGCGGGGCTACAAGCGCTCGGCTGCAGACCCGCGAGTCATCTGAGACGATGAGTCGACATAGCGTGCTGCATGATCTGCGGGAGTTGGAGCGGCGGCTTGATGAGACTCTGGACCATGACTACCTAATTCTTTTCGATGAGTTGGATCAGGACTGGAATGCGGAGACAGGCCAGCGGGTCCTCCTTGAACAATTGATAGTCGCCGCCGAGAGCCTCTCGCGTGGTCGTGGCCGTCGGGTGTCGTCCTGCATCTCAATGCGAAAAGATATTTTTGCCACATTGAATATCGATAATGCCGATAAAATGCGGGACTCGCTCGTCCATGTTTCCTGGGAAGCAGGGTCGCTGGCGAAGATGGTCGAGCGCCGCATCCAACACCATGGCAAGGATCCCAACGACAAGAGTCTTGATACTATATTTTCTCCCGATTGCTCACGGGAGAAAATGTGGGCGGTGGCGAGCGGGAATCCGCGTCGAGCGATCCAGATCGTCGAGCGATCGATACTGCGGACTCAGGAACTTGGGGGGAGTCTGGTAGAGCGAAGTGTGCATCTGGAAGTGTTGCGAGAGTGTTCGGATCAGTTTCTTCAAGACAACGAAACCGTTCACCGCGTGTTGTACCCCGACTTGCGAAAGGTGGCCTTGCTTCTGCGTGGACAGAAAAAATCATTTGGCTACGCCGACTTTGAGTTCTTCGCCCTCCGTGTGGCCGAAGCCTCCGACGCACAGCAAATGCCGGGGTGGGCGACCGAGTCGGCGGGGCACCCCCTGCGCCTTGCTCTTCATATGCTCAAAACGGGAGTGTTGCTGGCGAAGTTGAATCGGAAAGATGTTGCGAAACCGTTCAATGAGACGGTTCATCCGCTTGATGATTCGCTCTGGTTCGAGATCCATTCAGCATACGCTCTCGCCCTCGGCGTTCTATAGCTTTGGGCTATTGGTGGCCGAGTGCCGCGCATGATCTCAGCTTGTCCGGTGTGGCCATGGGGGACTCCTGGCGCGGAGCATAGCAGCGCCCAAACCCAGGCGTCAGGCCATCAGGGCTCACCCTCGACGACGAGCAGGGTCTGGCCGCCGCCGAGCTCGTCGAAGCCCTGGACGATCCCGCTCGCCGGCCACTCGACCTCGACGCGGTGGACGGTGTCGGCCTCGAGGTCGAAGCCGGGCCCGAGCCCGAAGTGCTGGATGAGCTCGCCCTCGCCGAGGAAGTGGCTCGCGGCTCCGACCTCGCGGACCTGCCAGGGGCCGTCGGGCTCGACCTGGACCCGGACCTTGGCGCCGCGGCCGTCGCGGTTCGAGCTCGTGCCCTCGACGGCGACGCGCAGCCACGCGCTTTGATTGCCGCCGTCGTTGCGAAACAGCCTCGGGCTCCCGGCGTGGTTGGTGAGCAGGAGGTCGAGGTCGCCGTCGCGGTCGTAGTCGAAGGCGACGAGGCTGCGGCCGAGGCCCGTGTCGAACACGCCGCGGGCCTCGCCCTCCTCGCTCATGACGCCGGCTTCGTTCCCGGGCCCATTGTTGATCCACAGGCGCGTGGGCGTGTCGGCGTGGTAGAGCCCGCCGTGGAGGTCGCGGCCGGGCCAGCCGTTGGCGAGGGCCAGGTCTTGATCCCCGTCGTTGTCGGCGTCGAAGAACACGGTGCCCCAGGCCCAGGCCCCGTCGCGGACCCCGGCGGTGTCGGTTGCGAGCGAGAATTCCCGGGCGCCCGCGTAGCTGTAGAGCCGGTTGCCCGAGCCCGACCAGCACGGCGGGAGCTCGCCCTCCTCGCACTCGTCGGGCTCGGCGATCGAGGTCACGAACCAGTCGAGGTCGCCGTCGCCGTCGACGTCGCCGAAGGTGCTGCCCATCGCGTTGGACTCTTTGTTGATCGCCGCGTCGATGCTGCCGTCCTCGAAGCTGAGCCCGCCGGTGCTCCAGAACATGCGCGAGCGGTGAAAATCGACGGCGACCGCGAGGTCTTGCCAGCCGTCGCCGTCGAGGTCGACGAAGGTCGACGAGAACGCAAAGATCCCGTCGGGGTCGAGGCCCGCGAGCTCGACCCCGTAGGCCGAGGTCAGATCCTCGAAGCTGCCGCCGCCGAGGTTGTGGAGCAGGCGCCCGCCGTGGGCCTGAAAGTCCGGATCTTCGGGCGCGGGCGAGTGCTCGACGCGGAGCCACTCGTTGACGTGGACGTCGAGCCAGCCGTCGCGGTCGAGATCACCGAGGGTCACGCTCTCGCCCGAGTGCATCGCCGCCGAGCTCAGCGCAAACCCGCGCGCGGCCGCCTGATCCTCGAAGCGCAGCTCGCCGGTCTCGCTCAGGAGGTTGATCCACAGCTGGTAGCTCGTGTCGCCGACGGTCGTGACCAGCAGATCGAGGTCGCCGTCCTCGTCGATGTCGCCGAACACCGAGCCGTTGGTCCAGCTGCAGGCGTCGAGCCCGACCTGCGCGGCGATGTCGACGAAGGTCCCGTCGCCTTGGTTGAGGAACAGGTGATCGGGCGCCGCGAGCCGGGTCATGAACACGTCGGGCCAGCCGTCGCCGTCGACGTCGCCGACGCTGGCCCCGCCCGTGAACCACTGCGGCTCGCAGTCTTGGCGCGGGCTCAGCCCGCCCGCGGTCGCCCACGGGAAGATGCAGTCGAGCTTCGAGGGGTGGGTGGGGACGAACTGCACGGTCCCGAGCCCGGCGGCCTCGGCGACCTCGCTGAACACGGGACACGCCTGGTTTTGCCCGCAGGCTCGCTCGGGCGGCGGCGTGCTCGGGGGTGTCGCGGGCGGCGGGTTCCACGAGCCGCACACGCCTGGCTCGAAGGCCTGGAGGCCGTCGGGATCGCCGGTCTCGGACTCGGACTCCTCGGCGCCCTGATCGGCGTTGGTCGTGACGCCAGCCGTGTCGTCGTCAACCAGTGACGGACCGCGGCAGGCCGCGAGCAGGGCCAGTGACAGGCCCGTGGGCCAACACCAGGGACGAGGCATGGCGAGAGACTAGCAGCCCGGGCTGCTAGCATTGGAACCCCGGAGTCGAGCGCAGCGCAGATGTTCGAGCACCTGCCCCACAACCCCTTCAGGGCCCCACCGAGCAAGGAACGAGTGACCGGCCGTGCGTGGCAGAGTAGCTGACGCCCGCGGGGGTCCAAGGCCGCCCCCTTTTAGGGGGCCACGCAAACGAGGGCGAAGCACATCCCAGCCCACCGAGCGAAGGAGCGGAGCGACGCAGCGACCGGCCGTGCGTGGCAGAGTAGCTGACGGCTGTGGGGGTCCAAGGCCGCCCCCTTTTAGGGGGCCACGCAAACGAGGGCGAAGCACATACCAGCCCACCGAGCGAAGGAGCGGAGCGACGCAGCGACCGGCCGCTCGCGGCCGTGCGTGGCAGAGTAGCTGACGGCTGTGGGGGTCCAAG
>NZ_PVNK01000198.1 GCF_002994615.1 Enhygromyxa salina
CTTCTCCGCCGCAGCCTTCTTCTCCGCCGCCGCCTTCTTCTCCGCCGCCGCCTTCTTCTCCGCCGCAGCCTTCTTCTCCGCCGCAGCCTTCTTCTCCGCCGCAGCCTTCTTCTCCGCCGCAGCCTTCGCCGCCGCAACCTTCTTCTTCGCAGCAGCCTTCTTCGCCGCCGCAGCCTTCTTCTCCGCCGCCGCAACCTTCTTCTCCGCCGCCACCGCAGCCTTCGTCTCCGCCGCCGTCTCCTCCTCGGCTTTCCTCACCTCGAGCTGCAGCGAGGGCTCGACCTCGCGCTCGGGCGACCACCGCACGCTCCGCACACGCTTGGCCTTCCCGCGCGGGAGCTCGAACACCAGGAAATACGAGTGGTTCTTACGTGCATGAACTTGCCGCAGCAATCGGCTCACTCCGGGCGCGTTGCTGCGCACGAGCACGAACACGTCCTTGCAGTAAAAGCCCATGTCCTCGTACCCGGTGACGATCTCGACGTGCGTCAGCCGCTGCTTGTTGGCGCTGACCTCGTCCTGGCACTTGACGACGAGGACCCCGCCCGCGCGGAGCACACGGCGGGCCTCGAGCCCCGCACGCAGGTAGAGGTCAGTCACGGCGTCGTGCCACTTCGGGCCGCCCTCCCCCGCGTCGTAGGTGTTGCCGTCTGCGTAGGCGTTGCGGAAGGCGGCATGTGTGCCGGATCCTGCCCGATGATTTTGCGCCCGCCGGAAGAAGCCCTCCATGTAGGGCGGATCCAAGACGAGGCAGTCGAGGCTGTCGTCCTCGTAGGGCAGATCACGGCAGTCGACCCCGTCGCGGTAGCGAACGAAGATGTCCCGCTCGCCCACGGCGAGCTCGAGGTCGGAGGCGTGGAGCTGGTAGACCCCGGCGGGGATGCGCTTCCAAAACACACCCTTGCCGAAGGTCACGTCGGCGACTTTGCTGCCAGGCGCGACGTGCAACCCCATCAACCTCGCGAACAATTCCGAGTTGTCCCCAACGTGCGCGGAATTGACGAGATCGGACGTCGACTCGCCCCCCTGAATGCGCTTGGACCCGGCCATCCGCGGGAAACTACCCGAAACGGGCGCCCGGAGCGACTGCTGGCGGGGCCTTTAGCCCGCCGCCGCGCTTGTCTATAGTCCGCGGACCACCACCCGCGTCCGTCGCTCCTCGACGGCGCCAGCCCCACCGGGATCTGCATCGTGACCAGCGCCAACCCCTACGACTCTCGCTCGACCTTTGACCTCTCAGACGGCAGCCAGGGGGTGATTTTTCGCCTCCAGGCCCTCGAAGACAAGGGCCTGACCAAGCTCGCCAAGCTGCCCTTCTCGATCCGCGTGCTCGTCGAGGCCGCGCTGCGCAACCACGACGGGTTCCTGGTCACCGACGAGGACGTCAAGACGATCGCCGGCTGGCAGCCCCGGGGCGCGCGCGTCGAGATCCCCTTCATCCCCGCCCGCGTGATCCTCCAGGACTTCACGGGCGTGCCCGCGGTCGTCGACATCGCCGCGTGCCGCAACGCCATGGTCGACCTCGGCGGCGACGCGGCCAAGGTCAACCCCGCGGTCAACGTCGACCTCGTCATCGATCACTCGGTCCAGGTCGACACCGACGGCCGCCACCAAGACGCGCTCCTGCGCAACCTCGACATCGAGTACAAGCGCAACAACGAGCGCTACGAGTTCCTCAAGTGGGGCCAGCACAACCTCGACAACTTCCGCGCGGTCCCGCCCGGGCGCGGCATCGTCCACCAGGTCAACCTCGAGTGGATCGCCGACGTCGCGTTCAACAAAAACGGCACCTACTACCCCGACAGCCTGGTCGGGACCGACAGCCACACCACGATGATCAACGGCCTGGGCGTGCTCGGCTGGGGCGTCGGCGGGATCGAGGCCGAGGCCGTGATGCTCGGCCAGCCGGTCTACATGCTCGCGCCCGACGTCGTCGGCTTCAAGCTCAAAGGCAAGCTCCGCGCCGGGGTCACGGCCACCGACATGACCCTGCGGATCGTCGAGATGCTGCGTGAGAAGGGCGTGGTCGGGAAGTTCGTCGAGTTCTACGGCGGCGGCCTCGACTCGCTCTCGCTCGCCGACCGCGCGACGATCGCCAACATGGCGCCGGAGTACGGGGCGACCTGCGGCTTCTTCCCCGTCGACGCCCAGACCATCGCCTACCTGCGCCTCTCGGGCCGGTCCGATGAGCACGTCGCCAACGTCGAGGCCTACTACCGCGCCCAGGGCCTGTTTCGGACCGACGCGACCCCCGACCCCGAGTTCACCGACACCCTCGAGCTCGACCTCGCCGAGGTCGACCCGGCCCTCGCCGGGCCCAAGCGCCCGCAGGACCGCGTCAACCTGTCGGACATGAAGACCCACTTCCGCCACAGCCTCACGGCCAAGGTCGGGCACCAGGGTCACGGCCTGTCCGAAGACAAGCTCGGCACCGAGATCCCGATCGAGGGCCAGGACTACTCCCTCGGCCACGGCGACGTGGTCATCGCCGCGATCACCTCGTGCACCAACACCTCCAACCCGGCGGTCATGCTCGCGGCCGGCCTGCTCGCACGCAACGCCGCGGCCAAGGGCCTGACGACCAAGCCGTGGGTCAAGACCTCGCTCGCGCCAGGCTCGCGGGTCGTGACCGACTACTACGACAAGGCCGGCCTGTCCGACGACCTCGCCAAGCTCGGCTTCAACGTCGTCGGCTACGGCTGCACGACCTGCATCGGCAACTCGGGCCCGCTCCCGCCCGAGATCGACGCCGCGATCACCAAGGGCGAGCTCGTCGTCGGCTCGGTCATCTCGGGCAACCGCAACTTCGAGGGCCGGGTCCACAACAAGGTCAAGGCCAGCTACCTCGCGAGCCCGCCGCTGGTCGTCGCCTACGCGATCGCCGGGACCCTCGACGTCAACTTCGACACCGACCCGATCGGCAAGGACAGCGCGGGCAACGATGTGATGCTCAAAGACGTGTGGCCGAGCGACGAGGAGATCCGCGAGGTCATCGCCAGCGCGATCAACCCCGAGATGTTCCGGGCCAAGTACTCGGACGTGACCGAGGAGCCGCGCTGGGACGCGATCGAGGTCGCCGACAGCGCCCTGTACCCGTGGAACGGCGACTCGACCTACATCCAGCAGCCGCCCTTCTTTCAGGGCATCACGCCCGAGCTCCCGCCGATCCAGGCGATCTCGGGCGCCAAGGTCCTGCTCAAGCTCGGCGACTCGGTGACCACCGATCACATCAGCCCCGCGGGCTCGATCCCCGCGGACGGCCCGGCCGGCAAGTACCTGATCTCGAAGGGCGTGCCGAAGGCCGGGTTCAACAGCTTCGGCAGCCGCCGCGGCAACCACGAGGTCATGATGCGCGGGACCTTCGCCAACGTCCGGATCCGCAACCAGATCGCGCCGGGCACCGAGGGCGGCTACACGACCTACTGGCCCAGCGGTGAGGTCGAGTTCGTCTACGACGCGGCCATGAAGTACGTCGCCTCGGGCACCCCGCTGGTCGTGCTCGGCGGGACCCAGTACGGCACGGGCTCGAGCCGCGACTGGGCGGCCAAGGGCACGCTGCTGCTCGGGGTCAAGGCGGTGATCACCAAGAGCTTCGAGCGGATCCACCGCAGCAACCTGGTCGGCATGGGCGTGCTCCCGCTGTGCTTCGCCGAGGGCGAGGGCGCCGAAGAGCTCGGGCTCGACGGCAGCGAGAGCTTCGACATCCCGATCGGCGACGACGTCTCGCCCCTGCAAGAGCTCGAGGTCACCGCGACCAAGGCCGATGGCAGCACGGTGAAGTTCAAGACCACCGTGCGCCTCGATACCCCGGTCGAGGTCGACTACTACAAGAACGGCGGGATCCTGCAGACGGTCCTGCGCAACATGGCCAAGAGCTGATCCCTGGCCCGGAGCCAACCTCGCGCTGCGGTGTGGAAAGTCCCGCTGCAGCGCGGGGAATCGCTCGCACAGCGCGCTCGACCGATGCCGGCTACATCGACGACTTGATCCGGCTGAGCTCGTTGTGAGTGCGTTCTTGCGCGGGCTTGATCTCGCTGATGATGAAGGGGCGCACGCTCGAGCTCAGCTTGTCGAGGTCATCGCGATAATCGTCACGCCCGTGATCCTCGCCCTCTTCGAGCGCAGCGATCGCCGCCTCTTTGCCAAACACCTTGGCGCCCCCCTCGACCAGCTTGGCGAAGCTTCCCCAGGCGCCCGAGCCGCTCGAAGGCTTGCCTCCGAGCTCGCGGATCTTGGCCGCGAGCTTCCGCGTGCGCTCCTCGTGCGAGCGCTTGAGCTGGACCAGTTTTGCGGTCAGCGTGGGGTCATCGATTTTCTCGATGCACTGCCCGTAGGTTTCGACGGCGGAAATTTCGCCGCGAAGGAACGAGTTGAGCTGGTTGATATCGTCGGTCTTGGTTGTGCTCATGGTCTTGCCTGCTGTGTTGGATGCAGCACGCGGGACCCGCTGCAACCACCATGCCGGCAACTGACCGCTAGCAGGTGCGCGACAGACCCTGCTTGACCATCGCTTGCCACGCAACGGGCGCGCCGGACTCGACGGCCCCCCGCGCGACGAAGCCGAGCGCGGCATAAAAGCCCACGGAGTCGACCCAGGCGTGGACCAGCAGCTCGTCGCGACCGTCACGCCGAGCCTCGTCCTCGACCGCGCCGACCAGCCGCCGACCGAGGCGGCTGCGACGGTGGCGAGGGCCGACGACCAGCTGACGCAGGCGGCCGAGCTCGGGGTCGTACTGGACGTAGCCAGCGAGCTCGCCCTCGGCGAGGGCCACAAGGTGGACGCTGCGGGCGTCGCTGGTTGCGTAGTCGGCCAGCGACTTGCCCTCGGGCTCGAGCAGGTGGCGAGCGCGAAGCTCGGCGAGTTCGACGGCGAGCTCGCCGGGGATTGCTGCCCAACTCTCGTAGCGCGACAGCTCGAGATCCGGCCAGGCGTAGCGCCACCAAAACTCCGCGTCGGCGCCGCTGCGCAGCTTCGGCGGGAGGTGAGTGAGCGAATTAAAGCCCTCGAGCAGCAGCCCCTCGCGGCGGTCCCAGCTCAGCGTGGTGATCCCAGTGTTGCCGTGGACGAAGGCGAGACCGCGCTGCCACGGGACGTGCAACCACCTCCGCAACCACCGCGAGAGCAGGTCGCCGTGGGCGATGACGACGACGGTCTCGTGAGTCCCGGCGGCGAGCGTGGCTTCGGCCCAGGCGATCGCGCGCTCGACCCGGGCGCGGGCCTCGTCGCTGGTCTCGGCCCCGCCGTGCCCGGCGTACCAGCCCTCCGGATCCATCGCGCCGCAGCGAACGGGGAACTCGGCCTCGAGCGCGGCCGCGGTCGCCGACGGCCGCAGCTCGCCGCAGTAGTGGCAGCCGCCGACCTCGAACAGCCCGGCCTCGCACACGAAGCGCTCGAGGCCGACGCGGGCGGCGATCGGCGTCGCGGTCTGCAGCGCCCGGCGCATCGGGCTGCTGACCAGCAGACTGCGCGGCTCACTCAGTATCGGTGCGAGATGCTCGGCCACGCGCTCGGCCTGGGCGCGACCGAGCTCGCTGAGATCCGGGTCCGGCTCGCGCGCGCGCGCAGCCTCGGCGTGCATGCGTTCGGGATCATCGCGCAGCTCCTCGCGGATCCGAGCGTTGCTCAGGTTGTTCTTCGATTGGGCGTGGCGCACGAGCAGCAAGCGCGGCATCGCGGCAGGTGTAGCACGCGGGCCCCCGCTCTCAACCGGACAGCAACTCGAGCTGACTGCGTCGCGCCACTTGGGGGCTCTCGTCCTGGTTCAGCAGCGCGAACACGTGCGCGCGACCGGAGCGATCGGCCGTGATCTTGCCCGACTCTTCGAGTGACCGGAGCTTGGCGCGAGTCTTCGTAGCTGGCCAACCGACGCGCTCGCAGAGCGCGGCCACCGTCGCGCGACCGCCATCCATGGTGGCGAGGGCCCGCAAGAGTGGATCCTCTTCCTCAGGTTCGCTCGCGGCAGGCAATTCCCGGACCGAAGGAGCATCGTTTGCCTCAGCCGCACGTGCCTCGACGGTGTAGGGCATAGTAGCTTCGCGGACGACGCTTTGATCCCTGAGCTCAGTCCGAACGGCGTCGAGAATCTCACCTGGCGCCGACGAGTCGGGAGCATCGACGGTGACATGGAGTCGCCCTCCCTCACGCCACACGGAACAACGAAGCGCTCGCTGAGGACCGGTGGCACCGCCGAGCGAAGACGGCAGCACCACGAGTCCACGCGCCCACGGGAGTGGCTCGGCTCCGGGCCGAGCCGCGAGTTCGGCCATCAGCCGCCCCTCTCCAGGGCCGCGACGAATGTAGACGGGCAACCCGTGGTCCCGGTGGACGTCGAACTGGGCCGTGGTCCCCCCCTCCGCGACGCAATCGGCGATGAACAACGCGCGGCTCATGCCGGCGATGGTCGAGTTGCGCCTCATCGCCGCCCAGCCTGCCCAGCGAGCCGTAGGTTCGAACTCGGAGAGAATCGTCAGCCGCCCGTCCTGCACCTCTCGCCGTCGTATTGCACGTGTTTTGAAGATCCCCTCGGGCGCGACACCAATGACTCGGCCACCAGCTTCGAGCGCCCCCTCCAACGCCTCGCTGTCGACACCACGAGCGAGGCCGGAGACGACGGTGAACCCGGCTTCCGCAAGCGCGCGTCCCACCGCACGAGCAAAGCACAGCCCCGCAGGCCCAGCCTTGCGGCTGCCGCTGACTGCGACCCCTGGCTCGCGCAGCAGGGCCACGTCGCCCGCGACCGACAGCAAGGTCGGAGCTTTGCCCGGTGTGAGCCGCTCCAGCAGGTGGCGGGGATACGCCGAGTGTGTGACCGGAACGAGCTCGAGCTCGCCCTGGGCGAGGCGATCGACCACGAAGGCTTGGGCGGATACCCGCCCTTCGGCTTCTAGCAAGCGAGCGTGGAGCGGCGCCAGCGACCGCAGCGGTGCCGGCAGCTCCTCGGTCTCGAGCGCAATGAGCTCGAGCAGGCTGAGGCCGGCGTCGTGCGCAGCCCGAAGCACAAGCGCGTTCTTGTCGCGCACGCGCGCTCGCGGAAGATGAAACGCCAGCGCGAGCCAGTACGCGAGCTCTCGTCGATCGATCGACTTCACGAAGCTCCTTGGTGTCGCGTGCGCGCCATCGTCAGCGGATAAACTACAGCAGGACGGAGCGCGCGTGCAGCCTCGGTCATGGACGCGCCGGTGGCCCAGATGTCATCGATGAGCAACGCGGTGCCAAACGCTGCGTCAGCGGCGCAGGCGAAGACCCCCGTCACGTTGCGCTTCTTGTGCAACTTCGAACGGAAGTTCTTTTGCGGCTTTGTCTCGCGGGTTTTGCTCAGCTCGATGTGGGGGAGGCCGAGCTTCGAGGCCACGCGCCTGGCGAAGTCGGCGACAAGCGCTGGGAGTAGCGGTGAATGCTGCTCGGCTCGATCCGCGACGATCAGCACTTCAGCAGCGCGAACGGGACTTGGGCATGCTCATGCGAAGTCGAGGACGACGCGACCTTCGATCTGGCCTTCGCGCATGCGGGCGAAGATGTCGTTGATGTTCTCGAGCGGCTCGCTGCTGACGGTCGCTTTCACCTTGCCCGCGGCCGCGAAGTCGAGGGCCTCCTGGAGGTCGAGGCGGGTGCCGACGATCGAGCCACGGACGGTCGTCCCGTCGAGGACCATGTCGAAGATCGACATGGAGAATTCCCCGGGAGGTAGGCCATTGAGGACGACGGTCGCGCCCCGACGAGTCATGCCCAGGGCCTGCTCGAATGCCTTGGCAGACACGGCGGTGACCAGCACGCCGTGGGCGCCGCCGATCTCGTCGTGCAGGACCGCGGCCGGGTCCCGGTTGCGAGCGTTGACGGTGATCGAGGCCCCGAGCCGGCGCGCGAACTCGAGCTTGTCGTCGTGGATGTCGACGGCGGCGACGTTGAGGCCCATGGCGCGGGCGTACTGCACGGCCATGTGACCGAGGCCACCGATCCCCGAGATCGCGAGCCACTGGCCCGGGCGCGTGTCGGTCATCTTCAGGCCCTTGTAGACCGTCAGCCCGGCACACAGCACCGGCGCGACCTCGATGAAGTCGACGCTGTCCGGCAGCCGCCCGACAAAGTTGGCGTCGGCCAGAGTGTATTCGGCGAAGCTACCGTTGACCGAGTAGCCCGTGTTTTGCTGGGACTCACAGAGCGTCTCCCAGCCGCCGAGGCAGTGCTCGCAGTGGCCGCAGGCGGAGTACAGCCAGGGGATGCCGACCCGGTCGCCTTCGGCGACGTGCGTGACCCCGGCGCCCACAGCGACGACCTTGCCCACGCCCTCGTGGCCGGGGATGAAGGGCGGCTGAGGCTTGACCGGCCAGTCCCCCTCGGCGGCGTGGAGATCGGTGTGACAGACGCCGGTCGCGGCGATTTTGACCAACAACTGGCCGGGTCCCACGGTCGGGACCGGGACCTCGCGGATCTGAAGGGGCTTGCCAAATTCTTCGACGACGGCGGCTTTCATGGTTCGTGGCATGACCGGTCCTCTCGTTGGCGAGGTGTCTTTAACGTCTCCAAGACTCGGGCCTCCGGCCCGACAACCTCGCTGCGCTCGGCCCCCAGGTCCTGGGAGACTGTCTGCCCGCGTCGCCGTCGAGGCGCAAACGACAGATTTTCGCCGACGTCGCGGACGCCGTCGGCGACAGGGTCGGCGGTATGGTCACCAGCGAAAGCGCGACGCGGCGCGGCTTTGCGTCGGCGGGAGGGCGCTCAGGGCGGCGGGACCAGACACAGGCCGACGTTCTCGAGGCCCTCCGGCGCCTCGCCCTCTTCGTAGACCGACGTGCAATCGGTCCCCGGGATCGTGCACAGGTAGAGGGGATCGCTGAGGTCGCAGTACTCGGTGCAGCAGCTCGCGCCTTCGCACCCCGGCGCGGCCTCGCTGGCGACGCAGCTGCTCCCGGCCGCGCAGGAGTCGAAGCTCGTGCACTCCTCCCCGACCGCGGCCGCGCCCCCCTCCAACCAGCACATGAACGCGCCCTCGAACCAGTCGCAGGCGTAGCCGTCGGCGCAGTCTTGCGTGACCGGGTGGCAGCTCGTCAGACACAGGTTGATCGAGCCCTCGTTGGAGATCAGGCACTCCGTTCCGGGATCGCACACAGGGTCATCCGCGGTGCCCGTACAAAACGCCGTGCACACGCCTTCGGTGCCCTCGACGTGAAAGCAGTGGCTGCCCTGGTCGCAGTCGTCGGTCGCCTCGACGATCCCGCCGTAGGTGCACGCCTCGCCCGTCTCCTGGGAGCCCGTGATCGGCACGCACTTGTTGGCGTCGTAGGACTCCCCCGTGCTCGCGTAGGGCACACACTTCTCGCCCTCGGGGCAGTCTTGCGCGAAGGGGTCGCACTCGAACACGCCGTCCCACCAGTCGTTGACCGGCGAGCAGGCGTAGAAGCTCCCGCTCGTGTTGCTGTCGTCGTTGGTCATGTCCCCGTCGCCGTCGCCGGTCGTCGAGGTGTCCGACGAACTCGAGTCGCTCTCGCCGGTGGCCTCGGTGGTCTCGGAGCTCCCGGCGCTGGTCGTGGTGTTGCCGTCGTCGCCCGTGGTCTCGGTCGAGCACGCGCTGACGCCGAGCATGGTCGCCGCAGCCAGCGCAAAGGTGGACAGGGTCAGCCCGACGGGGGGCGCGACCTTGCGCTGAACCACGCCGCAAAAGGGGCACGCGTCGTCGGCTTCGCGCAAGTGACGATGGCAGCTCGAGCACGGGTACATGACATCCAGCGTACGCACGGGGCCAATCCTGCGTCAACCGCGTTCGAGCTCCTGGACGGGGGCTATCATCCGCCACGGTGACCGAATTCAAAGTCGGCTTCATTGGCACCCACGGCGTCGGCAAGACCACGCTGTGCTACGGACTCGCGGCCCGGCTCAAGGCCCGCGACGTCGTGCTCGATATCGTCCACGAGGTCGCGCGGCGCTGCCCGCTGCCGATCAACGAGCGCACGAGCCTCGCGGCGCAGTCGTGGATCCTACACACCCAGATCTCCGACGAGCTCGTGGCCGCGGCCCGGCACCCGGTCGTGCTGTGTGATCGCAGCGTGCTCGACAACTACGTGTATTTACTCCTGTCCGGGGGTCGGCAGCCGGGGCTCGACGCCATGGTCTCGTGGTGGCTCGAGACCTACGACCGACTGATCTACGTGCCGATCGTCGACGAGCCCCGGCCCGACGGTATGCGCTCGACCGACGTCAGCTTTCAGCGGGCCGTGGACTCGCGCCTGCTCAAGGAGCTCGAGGCCCGCGGCGTCGAGGTGCTTCGTCTGCAACCTCGCGCGCGCGACCGGTGGTTGGACCTCGCCGAAGACGAGGTCCGCGCCCACCTCGACACCCGGCAGCTGCCGCTGCTGTGAGCACGACGAGGCCCCGTGTTGTCTCGGACCGCCTCCCTCGCTTTACCTGCCGGGCTGGGAAAAGCGGCGCCCGGGTCCGGCTCAGAGGCCGTGGTCGTAGGGCGCCTGGCCCTCGCGGTTGACGCGATCCAGGCGGTACAGCCAGGTGTACAGGCGGTAGCCGGAGTACAGGATCACGGCCCACATGACGGCAAACAAGACGATGGCTCCGGTCGTCGCTGACATGGCTGCGCGCTCTCGGGGCCTTCTACCACGGCGCTGACGGCCTGTCTCACGAGTCGCCCCGTCAGTTTTGCCGGCAGGCGGCCCTCCCTCTGGGCGGCCGTAGGCCGGGATAGTACGTTTCGCGTCATGCGACCCGACGCCCTCGCCCAGGAAGTCGCCAAGCGGCTCGCGCCCGTGCTCCCCGAGGCCGCGGGCCTCGACGTCGACGCGATCGCCGCTCTGCTCGCGCCGCCGCCCAAGCCCGAGCTCGGCGACTTCGCGTTCCCCTGCTTTCGCCTGGCCAAGGCCCTGCGCAACGCACCACCCAAGATCGCGATCGAGCTCGCGGCCGCGCTCGCCGACGCGGGTGACGACGCCCTGATCGCCGAGGCCACGCCCGCTGGCCCCTACCTCAACCTCCGGCTGCACCCGCACGAGGCCGCCCGCCACCTCCTGGCCCCGTGGGCCCGGGGCGAGCTGCCCGAGCACCCGCGCTCCGATCAAAAAATCATGATCGAGTACTCGCAGCCCAACACCCACAAGGGCTTCCACGTCGGGCACATGCGCAACCTGTGCCTCGGCGACAGCCTCGTGCGGCTGCTGCGGGCGACGGGCCACGAGGTCATCGCCGCCAACTACCTCGGCGACGTCGGGACCCACGTCGCCAAGTGCCTGTGGGGCCTCGAGGCGCTCGTCGACGAAGAGCCGCCCGAGCAGGGCCGCGGCGAGTGGCTCGGCCAGATCTACGCCAAGGCCGCGATCCAGCTCGAAGACTGGGAGACCGCCGCCAAGGCCGGCGACGAGGCGGCCGCGGCCAGCTACGCGGCCGCGCGCGAGCGCATGAGCGTGATCCTCCGCGGCATCGAGACCCGGGATCCGACCTACTACGAGCTGTGGCAGCGGACGCGGCAGTGGTCGCTCGACGCCTTCGAGGAGATCTACGAGTGGACCCAGGTCGAGTTCGACCGGGTGTTCTACGAGAGCGAGGTCGACGAGCCCGGCCTGAAGATCGTCGACGAGTTCCTCGAAAAGGGCGTGTTCATCGAGAGCCGCGGCGCGATCGGGATCGAGAACCCCGAGATCAAGCACATGCCCTTCTTCATGCTGCGCAAGAGCGACGGCACCGGGCTCTACGCGACCAAGGATCTGGCCCTCGCGCGGATGAAGTTCGAGGAGTTCGGCATCGATCGCTCGATCTACGTCGTCGACGCCCGCCAGAGCGACCACTTCAAGCAGGTGTTCTTGACCCTGAAGAAGATGGGCTTCGCCCAGGCCGAGCTGTGCGAGCACGTCGGCTACGAGATGGTCGAGCTGCCCGACGGCGCGATGAGCAGCCGCAAGGGCAACGTGATCTTGTTCCGGGCCCTGCGCGAGCAGCTCGCGAGCTCGCTCGAGGCCAGCTTCTTCCACGCGTTTCGGGGCGAGTGGTCCGACGAGGAGATCGACACCGCGCTGCATCAGGTCTCGCTCGGGGCGATCAAGTACGGGATGCTCGCGCGGGACAACAATCAGAAGATCGTGTTCGACATGGCCAAGTGGACCGAGGTCCAAGGCGGTGACGGCGGGGCGGCGCTGCAGTACGTCAGCGCGCGCACGACCTCGCTGCTGCGCAAGGCGGCCGAGCGCGGGATGACGATCGATGAAGGGCTGCTGACCGGCGAGACGGCGACCCAGGCGGGGACCCTGGGTGAGATCGCGGAGCGGGCGTTGATGCAGGCGCTGATCGGGCTGCCGGGCTCGGTCGCCCAGGCCGCGAGCACGCTGCGGCCGTCAATTCTGTGCGGCCAGCTGTACGGCCTGGCGAAGGCCTACAATCGCTTTCAGCAAGAGTGCAACGTGATCCACCAGGACGACCCGGGGGTCGTGCAGGCGCGCCTGTTGCTGGTCAAGGCGACCCAGGCGGCGCTCGGCTGGGGGCTCTCGCTGCTCGGGATTCCAGCGCCCGAGCGGATGTGAGGCCTCGCCAGCCCGCCAGCGGGTAGCATCGCGGGCATGGACTTCGCCGTGTTCATGCGCCTGCTCGACCGTCTCGACCACAACGAGCGGATCGCCGAGCTCATCGCCCACGCCAGCGGCCTCGGGGCCGCCGAGGTCGAGGCCCTCGGCCGCGAGCTGTGGTCGGGCGACGTCCACCAGCGCAGGCTCGCCCTCCACGTCGCGTGGCTCACCCGCGACCTCCGCCTGCCGTGGCTGGCCCTCACCGATGACCCCTCGCGCAGCGTCCGGGCCCTGGCCGCCAAGCTCGTCGGCTGCTACGCCGAGGAGGTCCCCGTCGAGCTCCTCGATCAGCTCGACGCTCGCACGCTGCGGCGGCTGCTCTCGCACCTGGTCCGACGCCGCCGAGCGAAGATCGCCGAGGTCCTCGTCGACGGCCTGCTCGCGCGCGAGCGCTGGACCGAGGCGGCCTACCTGCTCCCGATCTGCTCGACCGAGATGATCACCGCGCAGCTCGACCGGGCCTGGCCGGAGCCCTTGTGGGCGCGCCTGGCCAAGTATCGGGGCGACCTGATGCGCGCCCGCGTCGAGGGCCTGTTCGCCGCCAACCCCGAGCGCCCGGACCTGATCTGGCGACGCTTCCGCGCCGGGGTGTGGACGAGCCTGGCGCGGACCCAGCCCGCGGCCCTCGCCGACTGGGTCGAGCGCTTCGCCGACGCCGACAGCCTGCCCCAGGTGCTCAATGGCGCCCTCCCCGAGCTGATCCGCTGGTCCCCCCAGCGCGCGATCGCCTGGCTGGTCCCACGCATCCCGTGGCTGAGCCGCCGCGCGCTCCCGGCCGGCCTGGCCAAGGCCGCGGCCCGCCTCGACGACGAGGCCCTCGCGCCCCTGTGTCGCGGCCTCGCGCACGCCCACGCGCCGCACCTGCTCGCTCAGCTCGTGGCCCGGATGCCGCATGTCCGCCGCGGTCAGCTGTTCGAGGCCGCGACCACCAAGCTCGAGCTCGCGTTGATCGAGTGGCCCGTCGAGCTCCTCGCCCTGCTGCCGCGATCGCTGCGCGACCGCGAGACCGCGCGCATGCTCGAGCTCAGCCGGGCCCAGACCGACGGGAGCTGGCGGCGCGAGCTGCTTGGGCTGCGCTCGATCGACGCCGCGCGGCCGCTGCTCGAGGCCGAGGGCCGCGCGGCCCAGGCGAGCGAGCGCGCCGAGGCCCACGCGGCGATGATCTTCAGCAGCGCCCGCTCGCGCGCAGGGATGGCCCAGACCCTCGCGTGGCTCGCTCGGATCCGCAACGAGCAAGACCCCGTTCGCCTCGCGGTGCTCAGCGCCCTGGCCAAGGTCTCGGCTCGACACTTCGACGACCCCGCGGCCCTCGACGCGGTCGTCTCGCCGATCTTCGAGGCCCGCGACACCTCCCACGCGACCCGGCTCCAGGCCGCGCGCCTCGCCCAGCGCCTGCTGATCTCCCGCGCGACCGAGCCGCGCTCCGCGATGTTCAAGGCCGGCCTGAGCATCCTCGAGCGTCTCGCGGGCCAGGCCGGGACCCTGAACCTCCCACGCCTCGATCACAACCTGCCCCGGGGCGCCGAGCAGGCGATCTTCAAGGTCCTGCGACCCTGGATCGAGGACGCCAGGCGGCGCCAGCAAGAGCAGCACGTGTTCCGACTGTGGACGGCCCTGGGCAAGCGCGCGTGGGAGGTCGAGGAGCTCGGCGCGCTGATCGGCGACATAATCTGGCGCGGGCAAAAAACCAACGCCAGCCACGCGGCCCGGCTGTGGATCGCCGATCCCAAGACCCGCGACGCTCGGGTCCGCGAGCTGGTCAAGCGCGACCGCTCGGCGCTCTACCTCGCGGGCGTGTTCGAGCACTGCCACCGCCGACGCCAGACCCTGCTCGTCGATCGTTTCGCGACATCCGCCCCGCGCGGGCGCTTCCACAACGGCAAGGTCGTGTTCATCCCGGCGGTCCGGCGCGGGTTCGAGCGCTGGCCGACGGCGCTGCAGCGCCAGTACCTCGAGCTGATCGAGGCCGGCGAGGCCGAGCCCCGCCAGTTCGCCCAGACCCGGGCCGCGCTGGTCAAGATGCGGGCCCGGGTCCCCCTGACCCGCGTCGCCGATCTGCTCGGCGCGCTCGAGTCGACCGACGTCAACGTCCAGGAGGCCGCGCTCGGGGCCTTGCCCTCGGTCGACGATCCGAGCCCCGCGCTGCCGATCTTGCTCGAGCACCTCGACGGAGATCGGGCCCGGGTGGCCATGTACGCCATGCCGCAGCTCGCCCGGCTGATCCCGCGCGCGCGCTTCGTCGAGGCTCTCGCCGAGCTCCTCGGCCGCCCCCGGCTCAAGGTCACCGTACACAAGGAGGCCCTGCGCCTCCTCGGTCAGCTCGCAACGCCGCGAGCCTTGCAGCTGCTGCGCGAGGCCTGGGCCAAGCCCCTGCATCGCGACGTCCGGATCGCGGCGCTCCACGCCGCGCGCTCGGTCCTGAGCCAGCCCGAGTCGTGGGAGATCCTGACCAGCGCCGCGTCCGACGAGGACCCGGACATCGCCCGCGCCGTCGTCGAGGTCCCGCTGCTCAACGTGCCCGCGGCCTACCGCGAGCGCTACGTCGAGGTCATGGCTGCGATCGCCGATCACCCCGGCCCGGCCGCCCGCGCGGCGCTGTTTGGGGCCCTTGGAAGTGGCTGGTCTGCCGCCGCCCCGGTCGCCGTGGTCGAGCTCGCGGCCCGGGTCATCGCCAGGCTCGATCCCCTCGACCCCTGGCAGGCCGCGGCTCGCGTGCTCGCCCAGGGCACGCGCTCGAGCGCGACGCATGGCGCTTGCGCCGAGCTCGTCGACGCCCTCGTCGTCGCTGCCGATCGCGACATCGCGCCCGCGGGCGAGCGCGACCGCGTCGGCCATCAGCGACTGGTCCGGGTCCTCGACTTGCTCGGCGCGGATCGTCACCCGGTCAACGCGACGCTGGTCGAGCGCCTCGCACAGCGGCTCCTCGCTCAGCCACGCTGGTGGACCGCTGGCGCCCGGCTGCGGGTCACTGCGAGCGCCAACGGCAGGCTCGGCGCCGTGCTGACCGAACTCCTCGCCAGCGCACCGACGCCGAGGTGCGCCCGCACGCTCGAGCGCGCCGCGGCCGCTGCCGCGACGACGAGCGAGGCCCGCAACTGGACCGATGAGGACGCGGAGGCGGTCGTCGACACGCTCATCGCCAGCGGGCCGAGCGGCCGGATCGTCGCGCTCGCGATGCTGGCCGAGTTCGGACCCCGCTCGGGCTGGACCGCGACCTGGGTCGAGCGCCTGGCGACGCTGCGGGAGGACGCGGATCTCGACGTCCAAGCGGCGGCGCGCGAGCTGTGGATCGCCGCCGCCTGAGTCGGCGTGATCGATCCGCCGCCCTCGCGGCACCCCCAGGTTGAAGCCATGAAGACCTTGCAGCTCATCTCTACCTTGACCTTCGCCGTGCTCGGCGGCCTGACCCTCAGCGCGTGCGACCGAACCATCGAGTCCTACGATGAGGTGTCGGATTCTGAAGACCCCGCCATGGATCCTGAAGACCCCGACGCGGATCCTGAAGACCCCGACGCGGAACCTCAGGCCCTAACTGGCACCGCGTGCACGAACCTTGGCGAGGCCGTCTCGTGTGGCGACGAGGGCGAAGTGGCCTACTGCGCCTACATGGAGAGCGCAGACGCGCGGCAGTACGGCCCCTGCCTCGCACCCGAGGAGGTCGAGTGCGAGCCCGGCGAGTGGAAGCACGTCCCGGGCCCGCCGGTCGAAGAGGGGGAGGGAGAGGGGGAGGAGGAGTGGGGCGACCCCTGCGGCGACATCGACTACCTGTGTGAGCTCGCGGGCGGCGTCCCCTACTGGCAAGAGCAGTACTGCGACACCCCGCTGGTCCTGAGCTTCGACGCCTCGCCGGTCGAGATGATCGCGGCCGAGTCAACGCCCGCCGCCACCTTCGACATCTCGATGCGCGCCGACTCGTGCATCTCGACGGACTGGCCGAGCGCGGCCACCCCCTGGCTGGTCATCGACCTCGATCAAAACGGCATGATCGACGGAGGCCACGAGCTGTTCGGCTCGGGTACCCAGCTGCTCGACGGCAACCACGCTCCAAACGGCTTCGCCGCCCTCGCCGAGCTCGACGCCGACGGCAACGACCTGATCGACGGCGCCGACCCGCGCTTCGACGAGCTGATGCTGTGGCGCGACTGGGACGCCGACCGCGTGTCGACCCCCGACGAGCTCACGCCCCTGCTCGACAGCGGCGTCAACAGCCTCCCGGTCGAGTTCGACATCGCCGTCGACTGTGACGAGCGGGGCAACTGCGGGGTCCAGCGCGCGAGCTTCGAGCACGCGGGCGGGGTCGGTGAGGTCGTCGACGTGTACCTCGCTTGTCACTGATCGTCTTCGAGCTCGTCGTCGGCTTCGAGCTCGTCATCGGCTTCGAGCTCGTCGTCCTCTTCGAGCTCGTCGCCGTCGTCCTCGTCGTCCTCGTCCTCCTCGGGCACCCACCCCGCGACGAGGCCCTCGGCGGTGACCTTGCCCGCGCGAACGAGCTCTTCCTCGGCGCCGAGGCGCTCCTTGGGATGGTTGATCACGCCCATCACCACGCCGCCACACAGCGGGCAGACCTCGTCTTGCTCGCGGAGTTTGGTCCCGCACTTGGGCTCGGAGCAGCGGCGGTCCGTGAACAGGCTGCCGATTGCGAGCCCGAGCACCGCGAGGCCGACGGCCGAGGGCACGACGATCTCCATCGGCACCTCGACGCCAAACTTGCCGCGGCTGAATAGCCCGCCGAGCATCAGGACTGGGAAGCCGAGGACCTTGGCCATGCGCAGGGCGCCGCTGCGCTCGATCCGAAACACGGGCTTGCCGACGTTGGCCTCGCGGATGCCCCGGTCGATGTCGCGGCGCGTCTCGGCTTCCTCGTCTCCGCCCTCCTCGTCGTCCTCGGCCTCTTCCTCGTCGTCGAGACCGAACACGCCCGAGCCCGAGATCAGCTGCTCGGGGCTCGCCTTGCGGCGGGGATCCACGAGCGGACCGGTGAGCTCGTCGAGATCCGGCGGCGCGGGCCACCCGGCGGGCTCGGGCAGGCCGAGGCGGGCGCGGATCGGCGGCTGCTGATCGGCGAGCCAGGCCTGGGCCACGCGCACGAACCCGGCCTGGTTGGGCTGGAGGTTGGCCAGCAGCCGCCGACGTTTGCGCCGATCGTAGCCCCGGGCCTCAAGCTGCATCGCGAGCAGAAAGCTCATGTCCTGGACCGAGAGCGCGCCGAGGCGAAACTCGGCCCGGGTGGCCCGAAAGCCCCCCGCGGACTTGGCGTAGAAGCGCTGGCTCGCGTCGGTCGTCATCAGGCCAAAGCCCAGGGCCACACCGGTCACATCGATCAGGCGCTGGTTGTCGGGGTTTGGCAGGCCCGTGAGCACGCGGTGGGCGTGGGCGACCGCGCGGGCCAGAGCCGGGACCAGGTTCTCGGGCTCGCGCAGCACGATCAGCTCACAGGCGAAGTGCAAGACCTTGCCCTCGCGGCGCACAAACCACGCGACGGGATCCTTGCCGCGCATCGGCGCGGGCTTGCCAACGACCTCAGCGCGGCGCGCGGGGTCCTCGTCGTGGATCACGACCTCGGCGTCGAGGCCCTCGTGCCCGGCGTAGCGCAGCAGTCGCAGGACCAGGCGACGCACGCTGGCCTCACCGCCGACCCAGCGGTCCGGGAAGTACTCGGGGGTCGGCTCGAGCAGCGGCGCGCCCACATAGGCGCGGACGTGGGCGAGGTGCTCGAGCAGCTTGGCGGTCTGCGCGATCAGCCACTCGCGCTCCCCTGGCGGGGGCAGCGTGACGTCCTTGGGATCCGCCTCGGCGCCGAGCATGGCGGGTCCATAGCACGTTCCCACCGCAGGCTGACGAGAGCCCACCGCTGCCCTCGCCGACTGTCTTTAACGTCTCCTGACTCGGGGCTGCGCCCCGACAACCTCGCTGCGCTCGGCCCCCAGGTCCTGGGAGACTGTCTTTAGCGTCTCCTGACTCGGGGCTGCGCCCCGACAACCTCGCTGCGCTCGGCCCCCAGGTCCTGGGAGACTGTCTTTAACGTCTAGAGCGAGCGGACTGGGATTGCTCGGTCACGCAGCGGCGTCAGCACCTGGGACTGCATCGCCGCGTGGGCCATCTCGAGGTAGGTGTCCGAATGCATCCACCCCAGCGGGTGAGCCTCGGAGTCGGGTTGTGGCGCCGCCCCCTGGGCAATCTCGTGCCACAGCTGCTCGATCGGTGCGATCGCTCGCTCGGCAGAGTTCGCCAGCTCCGCCCGCTCGCCGGGGCTCAGCAGCGGCAACGCCCAATCGAGGAACCAAAAGCCGAAGGTCCCATGCGCCGCCTCGTCGCGCACGATGGTCCCGAGGATCGCCTTGGGCAGCGGGTGCTTGGCGGCGTGCCACGCCCCCCGCAGCAGCGGAATGCTCACAGCCTCGCCCACGCAGTAGAGCCGAACGACGATGTCAGCGGCCCGCATCAGCGGCGACAGCGACGAGAGCGGATCGCGGATCAGCTCCTGCGGCCGGTGGAGGATGTTAGTGCCGCCACCGAGCGCGCCGGCCATGCGAGCGCACAGCTCGACATGGACCAGCTCGTCTTGGGGAAAGCGAGTGGCGAAACCGATCAGATCCAGCGGCGCCCGGGCCTCGACCATCGCCCGCAGCGAGAGGAGGGTGGCCGCCGCGGTCCGGTGCTCTTGGAACGCAGCGCGCGTCCAGGCGCCGCGGGCCATCAACAGCACGTCTTCCTCGTAGACCGACGCGTCGAAGTCGTCCCACGGCATCGCCTCGACCTCAGGGCGCATGCGTCGATAGCGTCGCTCGGGGCCCTCTCCAAACAGCTCGAGTTCGAAGGGCTCGAGCTCGTCGGTGGGCCACTCGGCCGGCTTTGGAATCACCAGACTCACTGGAGCCCGGGGCCAACATGCTGCTCGGCACCCAGCGGGCTCGCGCCGCCCTCCGTGCCGCCCGTCTCGGTGCCCGTGTCTGTCTCGCCGCCCGTGCCCGTGTCTGTCTCGCCGCCCGTGCTCGTGTCCATGCCCGCGCTGGTGGTCTCCGTGCCCGTGCTCGTGCTGTCCGTGCCCGTGGTCCCCTGCGGTTCGTTTGAGACGCTGAGGTTACACGCCGTCTCTGCAACACCAACACACACGAGCGTCGCCATACGGGCGTTTGAACTCAACAGTTTCCGGGCCCGCTTGCGAACAGTCATGGTGCCACCCTATCCGAGCGCTCCGAAAGTCTCAAGCACTGGCGAGGTTGTCGGGGCGCCGGCCCGAGTCAGGAGACGATAAAGACATCGATCAGGCGCGGGTCGTCGGGCTCGGCCAGACCCGTGAGCAGGCGGTGGACGTGGGCGAGGTGCTCGAGCAGCTCGGCGGCCCGCGCGACCAGTCAGTCGCGCTCCCCTGGCGGCGGCACCACGACGTCCTCGAGGCCCGCCTCAGCGCCGAACCTGGCTGCAGGGCACGATCCACCGCGGGCTCATGGGTGGCCGCGATGTCCAACCCGCCGTGGCCTTGTTAGGATACCGCGTCGCCATGACGAAGAAATACTTGGATTCGGTCCGCAAGCTGCTCTCGCGCCGCCGCGCCCTCCAGGGGATGTCGGCGCTCGTCGGCACCGCTGCCGTCGGGTGCACAGCCTCGACCGGCGATGGGGAGGGCGAGACCGGCGACACGGAGACGGGCGGCGATGGGGGCACAGATAGCGACGAGACCGGCACGACGATGGCGAGCGGCGACGGCGACGGCGACCCGGGCGACGGAGACGGCGACGACGACGGCGACGACGACGGTGACGGCGACGGCGACGGCGACCCGGGAGACGGCGACGGAGACGGAGACGACGCCTGCGTCGACAACACCAAGCTCTCGGTCCAGGAGGCCCTCGTCAACGTCGAGCACATCATCGTCCTGTGCATGGAGAACCGCTCCTTCGATCACTACTTCGGCGCGCTGCAGCTCGAGGAGGAGCACCCCGACGTCAACGGCCTCAGCGGGACGGAGAGCAACCCCGACGGTCAGGGCAACGACATCCTGGTCAACAAGCTCGACAACTACGAGCCCCTCGATCCGCCCCACCAGTGGGACGAGGTCCACGCGCAGTGGAACAACGGCGCCCTCGACGGCTTCGTGACCGAGCACATCGCCGAGCACGACGACTCGGTCAAGCACGAGGTCATGGGCTACCACAACCGCGACGATCTGCCCGTGCTCTACGCCCTGGCCGACAACTACACGCTGTGCGACGCCTGGCACTGCTCGCTGCTCGGAGGGACCTGGGCCAACCGCTACTACCTCCACTGCGCCACCTCCAACGGTGGAAAGCAGAACGTCCCGGCCTTTCTCCCCTTCACCTACACGACCATCCAGGACGTCTGCGACGACGGCGGGATCTCCAACAACAACTACTACGCTGGTATTGTCCCGTGGCGCTGGGGCGCCTTCCCTGGCGATTTCTCGGGCACCGACAGCTTCGACGAATTCTTTGAAAACATCGACAACGGCGTGCTCGAGGAGGTCGTGATCATCGATCCCGACTTCATGAGCAACGACGATCACCCGTCCCACAACATCATGCTGGGCCAGGCCTTGATCGCCACAATCTACCAGGCCCTGGCCCAGTCGCAGTACTGGGACAAGTGCCTGCTGGTCATCACCTACGACGAGCACGGTGGCTTTTACGATCACGTCGTGCCCGGCACGACGCCCGACGATGAAGGGCCCGAGTTCGAAAACCAGGGCTTCCGCGTACCTTCGGTGGTGATCGGTCCCCACGTGCGCAGCGGCTGCGTCAACCACACGGTCCTCGATCACGCCAGCTTCCCGGCCACGGTCACGCGCAAGTTCGGCCTGCCCGAGCTCAACTCGCGGACCGAAAACGTCAACGATCTCGCCTCGTGCATCGACCCGACCAAGATCGACAACCCGAGCCCGCCCGCGCCGCTGCCGATCGTGGTCATCCCCGAAAAAGAGGTGCTCGCGCAGTGTGGCGTCGAGACCTCGCAAGAGGAGCTGATGCGGGTGACCGGCAACTGGCCGATCACGCCCGAGATGACCGAGCGGGTGCGTGGGCAGATCAAGCAGCTGCTGCGCGTCGGTGAGCGCCTCGGGGCGGTCAAGCTGGTCTAGCAGCCCTAAATCGAGCGCTGATTTGAAAAGCTGGATGACTTAGGGCGAGTACGAGCCGAAAGGCGAGCGTTTGGGGTCAGCGGAGGGGGCTTCGCCGCCGCAGCGAGGGGCCTTTTCGAGAGGCCCCTTGAAGATTAGAAGGCCTGAGTCGAGCGCGCAGCGCTTGATTTAAGTCTAGCAGCCCGTGGTGCAATGCATCGTGTCGCCTCGCGCCGGATTTTTCACCGAGGGCGCGAAGCCAAAACGCCGCTGTACCGGGCGTACTGCAAGTTTTGGCGACAAAGCCCTCGACGAAAAGGCCAAGCGAGGCGGCGCGAGGCATTGCACCACGGGCTGCTAGTCGGGCGCGTCAAGGAAAGGGGGCCAGGCGAATGGTCAGGGTCTGCGACTGCTCCGGCTCGGCGAACAAGATGAGCTCATACATGCCCGCGCGAAAATTGAACACCGTCGTCAGATCTGTACTCGTGTAGAGATCCGGCTCGGCGGAGCACGGCGCGCACTGTTGAATGTTGAAGTCCAGCGTCGCGGCCTCGCCGTCTTCACCGACGATGAATACCCCCGTCCTCATCTCTTCGGGAAACCAGATGCGTCGCGTCGCCACCGTATGGCTCCGGAGCGGGCCGATCGTTCCTGGGTCACTGCAATCCATCGAGACCTCGAACACGACCTCCTCGTCGGGGTCTGCGGTGGCGTCGGGCTCGCCCCCGCACTCCCCCAGACGCGCGCGGTACTGTTGATTGTGGCACAGGGGATAGCTCCCATAGTCATCGAGGAGATCTTGCAGTTCGACCCCGAGGACCGCTCGGGTCGCGTCCTCCCAGTCCTCGATTGCGTTGTCGAAGGGTATCGCCTCGCATAGCGCGGCCACGGCCTCCGAGCCGTAGCTCTCGACGAGGAACGAGGCGAAGTGTCCCGCCCGGCGGTAGCGCCCAAACGGCACTGGCGCGGCGGTCAGGAGCTCGCCGATCTCCCCCGGGAGCTCGGGGTCAGTCCACCAGCGCCAGTAAAAGCGTGGTTCGGCGAAGTACTCGGCGAGCCCCTCCTCGATCACGCTCGGGCAGAAGCGACCTCGGCCGGTGTAGCTCACGGCGTGCGCGGTCTCGTGCATGTCCGGGACGGTCCGGGTGTGAGGGACGCCCGCGGCCGTGCACGCGCCGAATTCCGGCGGGCACTTGCCCTCCCAGATTTGTTGAGACATCCAGCGGTAGTCATAGTGCAGAGACTCGTCAAAACCGAAGAACTCGACGAGCGAGGCCGAGTGCCTGTCCACCGCCCCGAGGCTCCCGCCGCAAGCATCCTCTTCACCGCGCTCGTAGCCGTACACCGACACGTGCTCGCCCTCCCACACATAGGTGTACTCGTCGCGCCAATTCGGGGCATCGGGCTGGCATCCGGCGAACACGACGAGGCTCACCGCCAGGAGCCCGAGGTGCCCGTGGTTTTGTCGTTTGATCCGTGCCATTAGAGCCAGCTTGTGTGGGGGACAGTGACGGTCCAGCGCTCGCCCTTTGCGTCGAAGTGTTCGATCACGAAGCTGTCGATGACCCATCCGCTGCCGTCCTTGCGCGCGGTGATCGCGGACGCGTTGGTGCCCCAGCGCAGGTCGTAGATCGCCCCCGCCCCCACGCCGCTGAGGACGAAGTGCGCCTCGCCGGCTTGGATCGCGTAGACCGGAGCGCCGCTGCGATCACTTTGGATCGCGCCGAGCCCCACTTGATAGAGACGAATCGCCACGCGCTCGACCGGCAGCACCGCGATGCCGTTGGTCAAGGAGGCGGGCCCGTCACCGTAAAGCTCGAGCTCTTCGAGGGTCCAGCCCCCGTAAGGCTCACCCTCGGTGATCTCGAGTTGGGAGCACCACGGGGCGGCACAGTCGGTCGCCTGAGATGCGAAGCTCCCGACGCCAAACACCTGCCCGCCGTGCAATTCAGGGCCCATGACGCTGGCGGGAGAAGACTCAACGAGGTGCGTGACGCTGTTGATCCCCGGCGAGATTGGCACGGCCTCTTCGAAGAACTCCGTGTTGTTGAAGTCGTTGTCGTGGCAGCTGAGGTAGTCGTCTTCACTCTCGGGGAGCGACGCCGAGTCCACCTGCGCCGACCCCAGCGTGATGACGAAGCCATTCAAGCCGGGCCAGTCACCGTTTTTACCGTTATTTATGGTCCACGAGACAGGCGTGAGCTTGCCGGGGACGTCGGTGAGCTTGTAGAGCGCGTTGAAGCAGTCCTGTTGATGGCCGGCGAGCCAATTTTGCAGCTTCTGAGCTTGGTTCTCGCCCACGAAAAAGTCTCCGCTGTCGATCATGTTTTGAATGCGCATGGGGATCGACCGACAGACCTGCTCGACCATGTCGGAGGCGCAGTATTTGACGAGTAGATCCAGGTTGGGCGGCTCTTCGGGGTCGCAGCAGGCCATGACCGCCGGCATCTCGTAGGGTTCGTCGTGTGGGCCGAAGTCGTGGGTCTCGTCGCACTTCTCGGGGTCACCGAGGGTTTGGGCGCAGTCGCCCAGGAGTGTGGTGAAGGAGATCGACGCAGAGAAACTTCCCTCGCACTGGTAGACTGTTCGCGTCTGGCCGTCAGCTGCCAGCGTGCAGGGGTAACCTTCTTCCCCCTGTTCGTCCTCTTCACCGGCGCCCGTCTCCCCGGCGTTGACTCCGCCGCATTCATTCTTATCAACCACCCATTCGCAGATGGGGTCGAGTTCCTGCTCATCGGCACAAGCTCCGAGCAAGACGGCGAGGATCAGTATAGGGTGGGCTTTTATAGGTCGATGGTATCGAGACATCCCACGACGAAGTCTAGGCCGGCGCCTGGGCGCGGCTAGACGCGAAGCATTTCAGCGTATCGGCAATTTTGTCATCAATTTAGTTACGAACGTAAGTAGAAGAACGGGACATCGGCACACCCCGGAGATTCGACCCAGGCGGCCATGTCGTCAGGCAAATCTACAGCTTAGAACCAGACCGATGTTCCGGGTCGGTGGCCGCCGAGCCGCGCAGCGCGCCCAGCCGCGCCCGCGCCCAACCCCGCGTGTCGAGTACCGGGCGTACTGCAAGTTTTGGCGACAAAGCCCTCGGCGAAAAGCCCAAGCGAGGCGGCGCGAGGCATTGCACCACGGGCTGCTAGTCGGGCGCGTCAAGGAAAGGGGGCCAGGCGAATGGTCAGGGTCTGCGACTGCTCCGGCTCGGCGAACAAGATGAGCTCATACATGCCTGCGCGAAAATTGAACACCGTCGTCAGATCTGTGCTCGTGTAGAAATCCGGCTCGGCGGAGCACGGCGCGCACTGTTGAATGTTGAAGTCCAGCGTCGCAGCCTCGCCGTCTTCACCTACGATGAATACCCCCGTCCTCATCTCTTCGGGAAACCAGATACGTCGCGTCGCCACCGTATGGCTCCGGAGCGGGCCGATCGTTCCCGGGTCACCGCAATCCATCGAGACCTCGAACACGACCTCCTCGTCGGGGTCTGCGGTGGCGTCGGGCTCGCCCCCGCACTCCCCCAGACGCGCGCGGTACTGTTGATTGTGGCACAGGGGATAGCTCCCATAGTCATCGAGGAGATCTTGCAGTTCGACCCCGAGGACCGCTCGGGTCGCGTCCTTCCAGTCCTCGATTGCGTTGTCGAAGGGTATCGCCTCGCATAGCGCGGCCACGGCCTCCGAGCCGTAGCTCTCGACGAGGAACGAGGCGAAGTGCCCCGCCCGGCGGTAGCGCCCAAACGGCACTGGCGCGGCGGTCAGGAGCTCGCCGATCTCCCCCGGGAGCTCGGGATCAGTCCACCAGCGCCAATCGTCGCGGAAGCGTGGTTCGGCGAAGTACTCGGCGAGCCCCTCCTCGATCACGCTCGGGCAGAAGCGACCTCGGCCGGTGTAGCTCACGGCGTGCGAGGTCTCGTGCATGTCCGGGACGGTCCGGGTGTGAGGGACGCCCGCGGCCGTGCACGCGCCGAATTCCGGCGGGCACTTGCCCTCCCAGATTTGTTGAGACATCCAGCGGTAGTCATAGTGCAGAGACTCGTCAAAACCGAAGAACTCGACGAGCGAGGCCGAGTGCCTGTCCACCGCCTCGAGGCTCCCGCCGCAAGCATCCTCTTCACCGCGCTCGTAGCCGTACACCGACACGTGCTCGCCCTCCCACACATAGGTGTACTCGTCGCGCCAATTCGGGGCATCGGGCTGACACCCGGCGAACACGACGAGGCTCACCGCCAGGAGCCCGAGGTGCCCGTGGTTTTGTCGTTTGATCCGTGCCATTAGAGCCAGCTTGTGTGGGGGACAGTGACGGTCCAGCGCTCGCCCTTTGCGTCGAAGTGTTCGATCACGAAGCTGTCGATGACCCATCCGCTGCCGTCCTTGCGCGCGGTGATCGCGGACGCGTTGGTGCCCCAGCGCAGGTCGTAGACCGCCCCCGCCCCCACGCCGCTGAGGACAAAGTGCGCCTCGCCGGCTTGGATCGCGTAGACCGGAGCGCCGCTGCGATCACTTTGGATCGCGCCGAGCCCCACTTGATAGAGACGAATCGCCACGCGCTCGACCGGCAGCACCGCGATGCCGTTGGTCAAGGAGGCGGGCCCGTCACCGTAAAGCTCGAGCTCTTCGAGGGTCCAGCCCCCGTAAGGCTCACCCTCGGTGATCTCGAGTTGGGAGCACCACGGGGCGGCACAGTCGGTCGCCTGAGATGCGAAGCTCCCGACGCCAAACACCTGCCCGCCGTGCAATTCAGGGCCCATGACGCTGGCGGGAGAAGACTCAACGAGGTGCGTGACGCTGTTGATCCCCGGCGAGATTGGCACGGCCTCTTCGAAGAACTCCGTGTTGTTGAAGTCGTTGTCGTGGCAGCTGAGGTAGTCGTCTTCACTCTCGGGGAGCGACGCCGAGTCCACCTGCGCCGACCCCAGCGTGATGACGAAGCCATTCAAGCCGGGCCAGTCACCGTTTTTACCGTTATTTATGGTCCACGAGACAGGCGTGAGCTTGCCGGGGACGTCGGTGAGTTTGTAGAGCGCGTTGAAGCAGTCCTGTTGATGGCCGGCGAGCCAATTTTGCAGCTTCTGAGCTTGGTTCTCGCCCACGAAAAAGTCTCCGCTGTCGATCATGTATTGAATGCGCATGGGGATCGACCGACAGACCTGCTCGACCATGTCGGAGGCGCAGTATTTGACGAGTAGGTCCAGGTTGGGCGGATCTTCGGGGTCGCAGCAGGCCATGACCGCCGGCATCTCGTAGGGCTCGTCGTGTGGGCCGAAGTCGTGGGTCTCGTCGCACTTCTCGGGGTCACCGAGGGTTTGGGCGCAGTCGCCCAGGAGTGTGGTGAAGGAGATCGACGCAGAGAAATTTCCCTCGCACTGGTAGACTGTTCGCGTCTGGCCATCAGCTGCCAGCGTGCAGGGGTAACCTTCTTCCCCCTGTTCGTCCTCTTCACCGGCGCCCGTCTCCCCGGCGTTGACTCCGCCGCATTCATTCTTATCAACCACCCATTCGCAGATGGGGTCGAGTTCCTGCTCATCGGCACAAGCTCCGAGCAAGACGGCGAGGATCAGTATAGGGTGGGCTTTTATAGGTCGGTGGTATCGAGACATCCCACGACGAAGTCTAGGCCGGCGCCTGGGCGCGGCTAGACGCGAAGCATTTCAGCGTATCGGCAATTTTGTCATCAATTTAGTTACGAACGTAAGTAGAAGAACGGGACATCGGCACACCCCGGAGATTCGACCCAGGCGGCCATGTCGTCAGGCAAATCTACAGCTTAGAACCAGACCGATGTTCCGGGTCGGTGGCCGCCGAGCCGCGCAGCGCGCCCAGCCGCGCCCGCGCCCAACCCCGCGTGTCGAGCCGCTCCGCGCCCTGGCTCCGGATCAGAGCCAGCAACCCAAGCGCAGCTCAAGCAGCTGCTGCGCGTCGGTGAGCGCCTCGGGGCGGTCAAGCTGGCGTCGTCGGCGAGCTCGCCCGCAGGTCGACCCACGTGGCCTCGTGGGCAGGCCCGTGGCACGCGTGGATCGTGCCCGACTCCGGCTCCATCACCACCGCGCCGTTGCTGCTGATGCCGTTGAAGTCGACCCGCGCGATCGCGTTGTCGCCGTTCTCGCGATCGCCAAACCACCGCTTGGCGCTGTCGAGAGCCGCGCCGCCAGCCTCGCCCTCGATCAGCGCCATGAGCCGATCGTAGCGATCATGCGAGGAGGCCGAGGGCGTCTTGCCCTCAATCGCGGCGTGCTCCGGAACCAAGCAATGGTTCGTGTGCACGTGCACCCCACGGTCGACCGCGACGGTGTCGACGTGGGTCGGCGTGCACTCGAGCGCGAGGCCGTGACCTTGCCCGTCGGCCAGATAGAAAAAATGCGCCCCGGCCCGCGGCGCCGAGCGGATCGCGGCCGCGGCCTGGTCGAGGGTCGTGGCCGCGAGCGCCTTGTGGATCAGGCTCAGGTAGGTGACCCCGGGCCGCGCATCGGTCGTGCGGATGTTCGTCGTCCCGATCGCGATCCCGGCCTCGTTGAGCCCGATCAGCGAGAGGCAGCCGACGGTCGTCAGGGTCCAGGTCTGCGGGCCCTGATCCGGCCGACGATGGACGGCGCGCACGTGCGGCATGTTGTCGGTCGCCAGATCCCAGGTTTGACCGCACAGCAGCTTGCCGCTGCGGGTCCGATCACCCGCGACCACGAACGACGTGCACCCGCCGAGGGCCTCGAGCTCACCGCCCCACGCGAGCACGTCGCGGATGTCGGTCAGCCCGTTCATCGCCAGGATCTTCTCGACCGCCAAACCGGCGCCCCGTGCGATGCCCTCGAGCTCGGCGAAGCCGTCCGGGTGGTGGGCTCGGGTCGGCTCGATGCACTGTCGGGCGACGTCGAGCACGGCCTCCTCGCCGACGTCGCGGCCGCCGTGGAGCTCGGCCTGGGCGATGGCGTTGCGCAGGCGGGCCGCGTAGAGCTGGGGGATGTCGGCCCGACACTCTTCACCGAAGGCCTCGCCGATCGCGGCAAGTGTGCCCGAGAAGCTCAGAACGCGCATGCCGGGATGGTACTGCGGCCCGCGTGGCCGGCAAGCGCCGCGTCGACCGCGACCCTCGCGCTCAAGCTTGCTATGGTGCGGGGCATGGCGGCCTACCCCTGTCCCTACTGTGGCCACGCCATCAGCTCCGAAGCTCCAGACCAGGCGCTCGAGCGCTGCCCGAGCTGCGACGGCCGGCTTCAGATCGCCTATCGCTACCGACTCGTCGCCGCGCGCGGAAAGATCTCGGGCGGCGAGCTCTACGAGGCGGTCGACGACGGCTTCGGTCGGACCTTCGCCGTGCTGTTCATCGACGAGCCCGACGATCCCGCGGCCGTCGAGCGCTTCATCGAGGGCAACCACCTGTTCGCCGAGCTCGGCGGGCGCGGGCTGGTCACGATCCGCGAGATCGGGACCCGCAGCGACCGCCGCCCCTACGTGGTCATGGACTGGATCAAGGGCGGCACCCTCGAGGCCGTGGTCGGCAAGCGCGGGCCCTTCGAGCAGTCGCTGCTGTTCGAGATCATCGCGGATCTGCTCAAGGGCCTCGCCAAGGCCCACCGATCGATGCCCGCGATCGTCCACGGGCACATCCACCCCGGCAAGATCGGCTTCCTCGCCCAAGACCAGGCCGTGCTCTTTGGCTTCGAGTGGGCCAAGCTCGTGCGCGAGCAGGACAGCCAGTTCGCCGACGCCTTCATGACCGAGACCGGACCCGACGACGGCGCCCGCCGGGCCACGGATCTGCAGCAGCTCGGGCGCTCGATCTACTACGCGGCGACCGGCGAGTGGATCGCCGACCAGAGCCTCGCCCAGCAGCGCGCGCAGGCCCGCGCCCGGCTCACGGGCGCGCTCGGCCACACCGTCGATCGCATGCTCGGGGCCGGCGCAGACGGCTACCAGTCGGCCGTCGACGCCTCGATGGACTTCGAAGATCTGCTCCGCGGCAACACCGGGTGGAAGGCGCGGACGACCCATCGCCAGGACCACAGCGGCGATCTGTTTGCGAAGGCGTGGGTCAACGAGGACACCAGGAACTTCGAGGACGGCGGGAGCGAGGACGCCGACGAGCCCGACGCGGCCGAGGAGTTCGGGGACTTCGACGAGGCCCTCGAGTCGATCTACGACGACGACGACAACGAGCCACCCCCTATCCCGTCGCGGAGCTGGCCGAGCGCGTCCCCTTCGCCGCCTCCACTGCACCAACCGAGCCACCAGCACGAGCAAAGCCCCTCGGCCCGGGCCATCGCGTTTGCAAACGCGGCGCGCAAACGTCAGGCCGAGGCCGCGGCGCTGGCCGCCGCAGCCTCTCCGGCAAAACCGGGCAAGGTGATGGGTGTCGTCCTCGGCGCCATGGTCATGTGCGGCATGTGCGTAGCCGGGGTCATCGACGATATCGACGACAACTACGAGAATCCCCCGCCCGTGTTCACCGCCCCCGAACCGGAGGTGATCGAGGTCCCGAGCTACGAGCCGGTCGAGCTCCCGAGCTACGAGCCCGCCCCTGAGATCGCGGAGACCGAAGTGCTCAGCGGCCTCCACCACTACACGGGAAAGATCACCGGTCCCGCGGACGTGGCAGGCTTCGAGCTCGGCGAATCCTGCGAGATCTGGATCGAACCAAACCCTGGGAAGTCGCTCAACTGCCGCTGGTACGTCGACTGCGGCGAGCCACGGCGGCGCATCTACGGCGGCGGGGACGTCGGCTTCAGCACCTGCGCGGTGAAAGACGGCCACCCGACCGCGGCCCAGGACGAAGACGACGACGCGCCCGACGGCGCGTTCATGGCGGTGTTGGAGCTCGAGCCGATGATCATCGTCACCGATCGCTGGCTCCTGCCGCCGACTCACGTGCTGATCAGCATCGACGAGGGCGGCGGTCCGAGCGACGGCATCATCCCCGATGTCCCGCTCGCGCCACGGATGTCGCGCGACGCGATCGAGGCGGCGATCGCAGCCGGAGACAGCCCGAGCTTCGAGGCCGACGAGGTCGACGAGGTCGACGAGGTCGACGAGGCCGACGAGGCCGGCGAGGCCGACGAGGAAGGCCCGCCCGAGCAGCTGACGAGCGAGCAGATGCTCGGCGTGCTCAACGCCCAGCTCGAGGCGCTGCAGGAATGTCCGCTCGATCTGAGCGCCCAGCTCACCCTGACGATGGACATCCATCCCACCGGTCGCGTCGGCGCGCTCGAGCTCTCGCCGACCCAGGTGCCGGAGGCCGTGAAATGCGTGACGCGCGTGCTGCAAAGCGTCCGCTTCCCCACCTTCACCGGGGACACGATGTCGATCAATTGGAAGGTCTCGTGGTGAGCTCAGCCGGGCTCTTCGAGGTCCGGCCACATTGACAGCAGCGGCCCGCGAAAGCGCAGCCCGCCGAACGCACGCCAGAGCCCGATCACCACGATCGAATAGCCGACCAACGCCCCGAGCATCAGCCACCCGCGCCCGGGCCAGTCTCCGCCGTACGCGGCGACCGTCATCGGCACCAGGCCCATCAGCAGCGGCCCGACCCCGATCACCGAGCCGGCCGAGCCGAACACCGCGCTGACGGCCGCGGGGCTGCGCATGTCCGGGTCGACGACCTTGAGCAGGGCCAGGCCCGTCGGCAGCGTGCCCGTCGACATGCCAAACCACAGCACCGCGTGCTCGAAGGGCGCCTCGGTCCAGGCCCTGCGCGCCATCCACATCGCGAACACCAGCGTCCACAGCCCGCCGAGGGTCGTGACCAGCACGATCGGCAGCCAGTGCGAGCGGAGCACGGCGATCTGCACGGCGGACAGGGCCGCGCAGGTGATGACATCGACGGTGAACCCGCCCACGCGACCCATGGTCCGGTCGTCGACGGGCGTCCCGCCAGGCAGGCGGGCGAGGAGCGGGCGCATGGCCATGGCCACGGCCGCGCCGAAGATGAAGTGAAAGCCCCAGACCATCGCCGCGAGGTCCGGCATGCTCGCGAGCGCGCGGGCCAGCCCGGTGCACAGCGCCCAGGTCAGCAGGTAGCACAGCCCGACGACCGCGGCCTGAGTGGTCAGCGTGTCGAGGCTGCCGGGCTCGGGCTGAGGCACGGTGATCGTCTCGGCCTCGCGCCCCCCCGCGGCGCTTTGATCGCGAGCCGCCCAGCCCTTGCGCCGCCCCCAGATCACGAGCGGAACGCCTGCGAGGACGCACCAGCCGAAGCCGATCACCGCGATGATCAACCCGACCTGGGCGCCGTTCGGGAGCCCGCCGTCGTCCCACGCCGCGCCCATCGACAGCGCCTGACCCGGCCCCTCCTCGAAGCCCATCGGCAAGAGCAGGCCAAAGCCTGGGTGGAGGGTGCTGTCGAGCGCGAGGATCACGCCCAGCCCGACGACCGCCTGGGTCGCCATCATCGCCACGATCGCGAAGGCCATCGAGCGCGAGCCGGCCGTGCGACCGCCCTCGCTCGGGGCCTTGAGGCTGACCGAGATGAACACGATCGCGAGGCCGTGGTAGACGACGGACTCGAGCAGCTCGATGTCGAGGGATAACAGGCCGAGGGCCTGGTCACCGAGGAGCAGGCCGATCGCGCCCGCGAGGATCGCCAGCGGGAGGCCGAGGCGGCGCAGCGGGGGGATGAGGCGCGCGATCACCTCGCAGGCGAGGAGCAGGACGATGATCGTGATCGCGGTGAGCGCCCCGCCGCTGGCCCAAAATTGCATGGTCGTCGTCGCCTGCTCCGGCTGCCGGAGCATACATCAGCACAGCCCCGACCGAGACCTGGCCCTGTCGGCCAGCTGTGCGCGGGCCTCAGCTGTGCACCTCCGAGTGCACCGTCGACACGAGCGGCTGCACCGAGGAATGATCGCCGCTCGAGCTACCCCGCGCGGCCGAGGTCGCTCAAGAATTGGTCGAGCACCGCACGGGTCGCGTGGGGCATGACCACGACGTGCGCATAGGGCACCTGCGCCCCGTCCCGCCGGAGCTTCATCGTCGCCAGGGTGTAGGTCGAGACCACCTCGTCGCTCGGCTTCTTGAAGTAGACGGTGTTCGAGAGCGCGTTGGCCCGAATGGGCTCGAGCTCGGGGAAGCGGGTCTTCATCGCGCCGTACAGGTAGCTGGCGTCGCTCAAGATCTGCTTGGCGTCCGCCCGCTGCCTGGCGAAGGCCTCGCGCGAGCTGAAGAACCAAAACTCGGCCGGCTTCACGGCGTCGCGCGAGCAGGTGATCGTGCCCGGGACTTGAAGCAGATATTCGGGGTTGTGGACCTGGCTGAAGTGAGCTCGAAACTCGTCGAACGCCGCCCGCGTGCAGATGTAGATTCCAGCCGGCGAGGGGAAGCCGAAGAATTTGTGGCACGAGACCGCGATCGAGTCGTAGCGCGACGCCCCGCCTGCTCGCTGGGCGAGCTCGTCGGCGAAGGCCGTGTGCGGCAAATAGCCCCCGAACAGCGCCGCGTCGACGTGCAGATAGGCCTCGCGCCCGATGAGCGCGGCCTGGATCTCGTCGACGGAATCGACCGCGCCCTTGAAGGTGGTCCCGACCGTCGCTACCACCAGCGCGGGGTGGTCCGCGTGCTCGGCCAAGCTCAGACCGAGGGAGTCGGCGCTCATCCGACCGTCGACCTCGGTCCCGACCTCGACCCGCTCGAGCCCGAGCAAGTCGGCGAGGATCTGAATCGAGTAGTGCGCCTCGGCGGTGAAGTAGATCTTCGGCGGGACCCCGGCCCGACCGGTCAGGAGCTTGCGCCCCATGTAGAGCCCGTGCATGTTGCTGTCGGTCCCGCTGTTCGAGAGGAAGCCCCAGGTGTCGTCCGCGGAGAACCGATACAGCGCGGCGAAGCGGGTGATCAGCTCGCGCTCGAACGCGTGGCTGTTGAACTCGATGTGGCTGTGCTCGTAGGGATCGCCGACGTTGTTGAAGGCGAACTGATCCAGACCCACGAGCGCGAGCTCCCGGCGCCAGGCGAAGAAGGCCTCGGGCGGCGTGACCATGTTGACCGGGTAGCCGAGCAGGAGCCGCTTGTGCTCGGGCAGGCCGGCCATCGCCTGCAGCTGCGGGTGGGTGAGCTTCGCTGCGGTCGGGCCGCGGCTCCTCCGCTCGCGCGAAGGAGCGGGGTAGCAGCCTGTCGCCAGCGCCGCTGCGGCCGCTCCGCCTAGGCCGAGGAGGTCACGCCGATGAAATCCGTCCATTCGAATTTCTGAGGCTTCGAGCCCGCGTTCGCTCGCGCAAAATTCATACTGGGGGCGCCGCTGCCGAACAGCCTGCTAACGCGGCCGCAGCCAGAAGAAGCCCAGCTCGACCTCGGCCTGACGATCGGCGCCGAGGCGCTGACTGATCGCCTCGTGCTGCGCGGTCGCAACCACGAATTCGCGGGCGCGCTCGAACTCCCAGTCGTCGTGCACGCGCAGCAGCGGCGGCCGCTCGAGGCCGTCGTCGACCGCGCCCGCCTCGATCTCGTGGGGCTGATAGCTGCGCAGGCTCGACCCGAGGTAGAGCAGCACCCGCGCGCCCGGGCGAAGCTCGAGCTCGGTCATCCGATCGAGGCTGACGACCCGGGCGGGCTCGAGCCCGCGCTCGCGCATGGCGTGGGCGTAGAAGCCGGCCGGGAACACGACCTCGAGGGGGTCCCATTGGCTCGGCGCGTCGGTCGTGGGCTCGAGCACGCGCGGCGGGACGATCAGCACGTCGTGCTCGGGCAGCTCGGCGAACGCGGCCTCGAGCGCGACGAGCTCACGCTCGAGCACGCGCTCCCCGGTCGCGAAGCGCCAGCCCTCGTCGGCGCGCGGGCCGAGGCCGAGGGCCAGCAGCGCGAGCGCGCTCGGCACGGCGCGCGACCAGCTGAGCCACGCGGGGGCGCGGCCACCGAGGAGCTGATCGAGCGGGCGCCTGCGCTCGAGCTCCGCGACGAGCCAGGCCACGCCGAGGCCGGCCCCCAGCGCCGTGAAGCACAGCTCCCAGTGGTGGTTGATGAACCCGACCGGGTAGCCGCTGCCGACGACCTCGGCGGCCGCGAGGCCGAGGAAGGCCGCGGGCACCAGCCACAGGTAGACGAGCGGGAGCAGTGTCCGCAGCGGATCGAGCCACGCCCGCCGGGCCCCCGCGCTCGGCCACAACCACGCGAGCGCGAGCACCAAGGGGCCAGCCCACACCAGCGCGGAGATCCGGCGATCGAGGAGCAAGGGGTTGAGCTCGCGGATCATCGCGCCCACGCGGACCGAGTCGTCGAGCCCCGACTCCGCGAACGCGCGCGCGTAGCCAGCGAAGTAGTCCTGCGTCGCGACCAGGGCGAACATTCCGAGCGCAGGGACTCCGACGATCACCAGGCGCAGGAGCGCCGCCCGCCAGCTCGTCTCGCCGGCCCACGCCCGGGTCCAGCACAGGGGGCCGAGGCCCAGACCCACGCCGAGGGTCAGGAGCACGAAATTGCCGCCGCAGGCGACCGCCAGGCAGGTCGCGGCCACGATCCACGCGAGCGCCCCCGCGATCCGCGTGCGTCGATCCTCGTCCGCGCACGCGCTGCTCGCCCACAGCCCGGCGAGCGCCGCCCCGAAGGTCCACGCGATCACCCACGGCCAAAAGGTGGCCGAGCCCGCGAGTCGCCAGGCGACCGGATGAGTCGCGAGCACCGCGACCGCGCTGAGCCCCGCGACCGCCCCGAGCTCGGGCCGACCGAGCGCCCGCATCAGCACCCGCGCCAGCGCCCACAGCAGGATCAAGACCACGACCGAGCTCACGAGGCTCACGGCCGAGAGCACGCTCGCGCGGTAGGGCAGCGACGAGAGCACGAGCCCGTAGACGTGCATCGTCGTCATGTTCCAGGCCCCGGCCGGATCCTCGGTGCAGCGGGGCTCGACCGCGCAGTCGGACCGCGCGATGAAGCTGTTGTGCTCGTGCAGCGGCAGCAACACCGTGAACTTCAAGGTCGCGCCGACGAACAGCGCGAGCAGCAGCGCGAGCGCGCACAGCTCGGACCAGCGGATCGCCCCAGGCCCATCGCGGCGGGTGGACGCGCCGAACACCGCGAGCCCGAGCCCGAGCAGGGCCGCGCCGATCGCCGCGCCGCGGTCGGCCCAGACCATCGAGCGTGGCGCGGGTCCGGAGTCCTCGGCCCTCGCCACGACCGGCTGCTCTTCGACCTGCCAGATCTGATCCGCGACCGGCGCTCGAGCCTCGGCGATGCGCCCCGCGAGCGGACCCCAGGGCGCGGCCTCGTCGGGCGTGCAGTCTCGCGGCGTGCCCGGGGCACCGCAGCGCAGCACGACCCCGGGCGCGAGCGCGCCGACGACATCCTCGGGCACCGCGTCGGGGTGAAACACGACCAGCCACACAAGCGCGGCGCTCGGCGACGTGGTACGCGGACGCACCAACACGCGGATCCGGTCCCGATCGATGTGGATGTCGACCGTCTCCTCGATCTCGACCGGCAGCTCCCCGGCCGCGCGCGTGGCCGCGATCGCCTCGTCGACCAACGCGCGAATCCGCTGCTCCTGCCCCGGCGGGATCATGCTGTTCTTGCCCGCGCGCGCGCTGCTCGGGGCGAGCAAGGCGAGCAGCACAGCCAGCACTGCGCAGACTCGCAGCAGCGCAGTGATCGGCCGACGCATCGCCGCCGAGTGTAGCCAGACCCGCGCGCACCGTGTCGTGCTAAAAGACCGTGTCGTGAGCCGAGGGTTCATCGTTTCGCTGGCACTGTGTGGCGGCCTGTGTGCGTGCGACGAGCAGGTGGTCACCGAGGCACCGTCCGTCTCGATGCGCGACGGCCAGGCGGTCGCGCGGGCCCGGCCGACGCCGCTGTACACGCCAAAATTCATCCTGCGCGGGATGGCAGCCGACGCCGAATTTCTCTACGTGAGCGGCCTGCGCTTCGCCCAGGGTGCGGATCGCGAGGCCGGTCAGGCCACCGCGAGCGACACACCGACGGGCATCATCGTGCGGGTCCCGCTGCTCGGCATGCCCGAGGTCATCGCCGAGGGCGCGTTCGTGCCGATGACGACCCTCGAGCTGATCGACGACCGCCTCTACTGGCACGAGCGCCACGACTCGCCCGACGGACCGGGCCTGCGCTCGCTCGCAACCGACGGCGGCGACCACGATCGGATCAGCGACATCTCCGGCCACAGCTGGGTCATCCGCCCCGACGTCGTCTACTTCACCCGGCCCGACGACGAGATCGACGAGGGCGGCTTCTACACGCTCTCCCGCGACGGCGGCAGGCCCAAGCTCGTCGCCCGCCGCCGCGGGGTCGTGCGCACGCTGCTCGGCGGCGAGGGCGAGACCCTCTACTGGACGACCCGGGCCCGCCGCGACGGCACCTGGGCGGTCTACGAGTGGGACGGCGCGAGGTCGGGCCGCGAGCTCCTGCGCAGCGACGAGACCTTTGCGAGCCTGGCCGTCGACGGCGACGACTTCCTGTGGGTGACCTGGGCCGACGACGAGGGCGAGCCCCTCCACAGCCTCTACCGCCGCGAGATCGCGGGCGGCGACACCGAGGTGCTCGCGCGCAAGCGCGGCCTGCCCGGGTTCATGGAGGTGTTCACCGACGAGCGCCACATCTACCTGACCACGGTCCGCGGCGGCGAGCTTCGACGCCTGGCTCGGACGGGGACCGAGGTTGAGATCCTCGCGGGGTCCGGCGATCGCAATGTTGTTAGCAATCGCTACAATGTGTTTTGGGTCGAGGACCAGAAGGTGTTTTGGAGGGGCAAGTAGTCATTTTAAACCCCCATGGCCGTCTGCGACTTTGCCACGCACGGCCGCGAGCGGCCGGTCGCTCCTCGCTGCGCTCGTCGCTCGGTGGGCTGGTATGGGCTTCGCGGTGGCCTCCGTGGCCCCCTAGAAGGGGGCTCGTTTAGACC
>NZ_PVNK01000199.1 GCF_002994615.1 Enhygromyxa salina
GTCGAGGTCGCGGAGCTTGTCGGCGCGCTCGGGGTCGGGGGGCTCGGGAGCCGGGGCGCGCCGACAAGCTCCGCGACCTCGACGACATGTGCAAGGCGGTCGACCACGACTACGGCGACGGGACCCTCGGCGACTACTACCGCGGCCTGAAAGCGCGCACGGCCTGGGGCCAGGCTCAGCTCGCGGCTGGAAACGAGTCGATCACCCCGGGCCGCCTGCTCGAGAAGGCCGTCGCCGAGCTCGATCCCGGCGCAAAGGATCCGATCCTCGAGCACTGCCGGAAGTTGCTCGACTACCTCGACGACGTCGAGTGATGGAGCCAGATGTGAGGGCCCACCGCGAGGATATTCCACAAAGCGAGCAAAGAGTGACGCAGCGCATGTAATGATGCGGGCCCGACCCCGTCGAAGACCCCCAACGGAGCCTGACCCCAATGATGCGCAACACCATGTCTTTCCTCGCGGGCGCAGCTGCGCTCGCGACCGTGTCCCTCTTTTCGCCCACCGCCGACGCCGGAGGCCTCGACGCCTGCGGCGACATCTTCGTCGACGCTGGGGCCAACTGTGAGGTCCTGGTCGAGGGCGGCTGCACGGCCCAGTGCCAGCCCCCCGCGTTCACGGCCGCGTGCGCGGCCGAGGGCTCGCTGACCTGCTCGGGCGAGTGCAACCTCGACGCCGACGTCGAGTGCACGGCGAGCTGCCAGGGCTCGTGCGAGGCCGACTGCAACGTCGACCCCGGCTCCTTCGACTGTCGAGCCTCGTGTGAGGGCAACTGCTCGGCCGACTGTTCGGCCTCGTGTTCCGCCGCCAGCGACTCGGCCGAGTGCGAGAGCTCGTGCAAGGCGACCTGCTCGGCCGAGTGCGACGCGGGCTGCAACATCGAGCCCGGCCAGGCCGACTGCATGGCCCAGTGCCAGGGCTGCTGCGGCGGCGAGTGCCGGGCCGAGATCAACATGGACTGCCAGATCGGCTGCCAGGCCGATCTCTATGTCGAGTGCAAGGCCGACTTCCAGGGCGGCTGCGAGGCCCAGTGCGAGAAGCCCGAGGGCGCGCTGTTTTGCGACGGCCAGTTCATCGAGGCCAGCAACATCGACAGCTGCGTCAACGCGCTGCGTGACCTGCTCGACATCGAGGTCGAATTCGAGGCCTCGGCCTCGGCCTCGACCTCGATCTCGTGCGCGGTCACGGACGAGCCCGCCCGCGGTGGCGCGGCGCTGCTCGGCTTCGGCCTCCTGTGCCTCGCTGGCACCGGCCTGCGTCGTCGCTAAACTCGAAGACGGCGTCTGAACTCGGCGCAGATCCGCGCGGCCCGAACCACGGCCGCGCGCGCAACGAACGCTCACCGGGATCGTCGCTTGTCCACCGATTCGAGTCCGACAAAAAAGAAGCTGCCCTTCGTGCGGCGGATGCTGACCGCGCGCGGGCGCAGCCTCGAGATCACCAAGGCCGGCTACCTGTTCATCGTCCTGACCCTCGCGGTCGGCTTTGCGGCGATCAACTCCGGGGCCAACCTGCTCCACGTGCTGTTCGGCTGCCAGATCGGGCTGATCATCGCGAGCGGGCTGCTGTCGGAGAACATGGTCCAGCGGGCGATCGTTCACCGCCGGATCACCTCGCCCCTCCACGCGGGCGGCCGCGCGGCGCTGGCCGTCGAGCTGCGCAACAACAGCGCCCGCGGCGACATGATCTCGGTCAGCGTCGAAGACGACGACCGGATCGAGACCAGCGACACGACCGAGCCCGTGTTCAGCGTCGCGGTCCCCGGCGGCGGCTCCACGACCTTGCACTCGAGCGTGACGATGCAGCGCCGCGGGCTCCACCCTCTGCCCAAGGCCGTGGTCGCGACCCGCTTCCCCTTCGGCCTGTTCGTCAAGCGCCGCGAGCTGCCGGGGCGCGAGCGGGTCCTGGTCTACCCTCGCATTCACCCGGTCGACGCCACCGCCCTCGAGGAGGCCCGCGCCGGTCAGGGCGAGGCTCGCGGGGCCCGAGACCGCGCGGGTGAGTTCTTCGGGCTCGCCGAGTACCGCCAGGGCCAGGAGCTGCGACGGATCCACTGGCCCGCGACCGCGCGGCTCGGCAAGCCGGTCGTGCGCGAGTTCGAGGCCCGCGGCGAGGCCGAGCGGATCCTGATCTTGCCGCCGGGGGTCGCGGGCGAGCGCAGCTTCGAGGCCGCGATCGAGGAGCTCGCCTCGCAGGTCGTCGCGCTGCTGCGCGAGGGCCGGATCGCAACCGGGCTCCGCTACGGCGACGAGCTGGTCGTCGAGCCCGGGACCGGGTCGGGCCACGAGCGACGCCTGCTCGAGTTCCTCGCCCTCGTCGGGCTCGAGCGCGCGCCCGGTCCAACCCCGGCCACGAGCGGCGAGGCCTCGCCCGGATCGGAGCGCGCCGCGTGAAGTGGCTCGAGCGCCTCGCGGCCCTGTTCGGCGGCAAGCGCCACGGGCTCCTGCGCCTCCGCGACACCCTGAGCCTGCTCCAGGCCGCGATCGCGGTCACGGCGATCACCCTGGCCAACTCCGCGAGCCTGTGGGCCGTCGCGCTCACCGTGCTGCTCGCGGCCCTGGCCATGATCCGGCCGCTGCCCGAGGCGTCGAGCCCAGTCTCCCAGACCCTGGGGCCCGAGCGCAGCGAGGGTGTCGGGGCGCAGCCCCGAGGCGTCGAGACGACAAAGAATTTCTCGCAGGTCCTGTGGACCGCGGGCATCGTCCTCGCGCTCGGGCTCAGCGCGATCCGGGCGCTGGTGTTCGGCGGTGAGCTGCTGATCTGCGGGGTCGACTTCTTGTTGCTGATGATCGTCCAGCGCCTGTTCAACCGTCAGCGCTGCCGTGAGCACATGCAGCTGCTGATGCTCGGCGCGGTCTTGATGATCATCGCCGCGGTCATCGACGCCGAGCTCCACTACCCGGTCCTGCTCACGCTCTACCTGCCCGCGGCCACCCTCGCGCTGATCGTCAACCACCTCCTGTCCGAGGGCGAGCGCCTCGGCAAGCGGGTCGAGTTCGAGGTCGACCGCTACGGCACCCGCGAGCTGTCCCGGCTCGGGCGCGCATCGATTCAGGTCGCGCTGATCGCCGCGGCCGGGGGCCTCCTGACCTTCATGGCCTTCCCGCGCTTCGGCGTCGGCGTGTTCTTGCGCGGCAACCTCTACGGCGACGATACGGTCGGCTTCTCCGACACGGTCCAGCTCGGTGGCTTCGGCACGATCAAGAGCGACGCCACGGTGATCATGCACCTCGTGCCGCTCGACAGCGATCCGCCCGAGACGCGCCTGACCTGGCACCTGCGCGGCAGCGCCTTCGACAGCTATCAAGACGGCCGCTGGGGCCGATCCCACGACGCGCGCCCGGGCCAGCTCAGCCGCAAGCTCGGCTACTACCTCGTCGGCGAGAACGGCGAGCCGCCCGGCGAGGTCATCGCCGCGCCTTACCGCTTCGGCGGCAGCTCGGGCACCACGATCGAGCCCCGCCAGATCCCCGGCTTCGCGGGCGCCAACCAGACCGTGCGCGTGCTCGTGACGATGGAGGACATCGGCACCGATCTGTTGTTCGCGGCCGGCAGGCCCCTCGCGTTCTCGCTGACCCCGCGCGGGCCGATCGAAGCCCGCAACCGGCTCGGGATCGACGTCGACGACCAGGTCCGGGTCCTCGATCGTCAGCCCGGGCCGCTGCAGTACGAGTTCGTCGGGCGGATCGGCCGGCCCGATCGCAGCGAGCTCCGGGCGATCGGCGACCCCGAGGTCTCCGAGCTCTACCGGGCCTACGTCGAGCGCGCGCAGCTGCGCGACGAGTTTCACGACCTCGCCGTCGAGATCACGGCCGGCGCCGACACCCGCCTGGCCAAGGTCGAGCGCGTCCAGGCCTACCTCCTCAACAACTACAGCTACAGCCTCGACCAGCCCCTGTCCGAGCGCGTGCGCGAGGGCGAGCTCGACCCCGTCGAGGGCTTCTTGTTCGAGACCAAGGCCGGCCACTGCGAGTACTTCGCAAGCGCGATGGCCCTGCTCCTGCGCGAGGTCGACGTGCCCACGCGCAACGTCAACGGCTTTTACGGCGCGCACTACAACAACCTCGGCGACTTCTACGCCGTCCGCCAGGCCGACGCCCACTCGTGGGTCGAGGTCTACTTCGACGAGCTCGGCTGGGTGACCTTCGACCCCACGCCGCCCGCCGGGCGGACCGCGGGCGACGACGCCAGCTGGTTCCCGCGCCTCGCCAACGTCGCCGACGCCCTGCGCGACGCCTACCTCGAGTACGTGATCGACTACGACCTCCGCGACCAGCTCGAGGCCCTCGAGCAGATCGGCGTCGAGCGCCGCGATCGCGGGGTCTCGATCGACTGGCGCCAGCTCGCGCCGTGGCTCGGCGGCGTCGGTGGGCTCGGGTTCTTGGTCGTGATGACGCGACGCTGGTGGCGGCGCCGACGCGAGCCCGACCTGCCCGAGGTCAGGCTCTACGAGCAGCTGCTCGCGACCATGCAGCGGCGCGAGCGGGGGCGCCGGGACCACGAGTCCGCGCGCGCGTGGGCGGCGAGGCTCAGCGACGAGGGCGCGCCCGAGGCCGCCGCGCTGCGCGAGTTCGCGGCCCGCTACGAGAACCTGCGCTTCGCCGCCGAGCGGCCGAGCCCCGCGATGCTGCTCGAGCTGCGCGAGGCTGCCCGCGCGGTGCTCGACACGCCGCGGTCCTGAGGTCTGGGCAGCTACATTCGCTGGCAGTCAGCCCAGTCGAGCGCCATGTGGATCAACAAGCCCAGCCCGACGAGGTGCAGCGCCAACCCGACGCCCCGGAGGCCCCGGGCGTCGATCTTCTCCCTGCCCGCCCTTTGGCCCAGCACGAGCGGAAGCGTGAACAGGGCCACATAGAGCGCGATCGCGGGCCCGGTGTGCAAGGGGTGAAAACCGATCGAGCAGCGGTTGGGGTCGTAGATCGGGTCGGCGAGCAGGTGATCGAGGTCGACGAGCATCGTCGCGATCAGCGCGACCGCGGCCCGCATCCAGTGGCGACGGTAAAACGCGAGCGCGACCACCACGGGCACCGCGACATGCAGGGCGATGTGGACCACCGCGCGCAGCTTAGCAGCCCGGGGTCCGCCCTCACCGGTCCAGAGCCACGAAAAACAACGAGCGCCTGACCCACCGGGGCCAGGCGCTCGTTCAGCAGGCGCCCTGGATCAGGGCAGCGCGCCGTTGGTCGTCGTGATGTTGTCGACCCAGACCGTGTCCGAGCCGGAGCTGACGCTGCCGTCCTTGTCGTACTCCCAACTGAGGGTATGCTGGCCAGCGGCGACCGGGTAGGTGAACTCGGCCCAATCGTTGGTCCCGGACCACTGCTGCTGGAGGTTTCCGTCGATCCGGAACTCGAGATAGTCGAAGTTGCTCTCGGTCGAGGTTCGGCGCCAGAAGGTCACGTCGCCGTCCTCCGCGAAGTCGAGGGTGACCTCCATGACCGAGACCTGGCTGTTGCCAATGTTACCGCACTCGGCGTTGGCCGCCCCCTCCTGGGGCATCGTCGCGCTCACAAACCAGTTCGCGCTGCCCGACAGGTCCCACTCGGGCTTCATCATGTCGCCGCCCTCGAAGTCGTCAAACCATGAAACGACCGGGGTCGTGCAGTCGTTCTTGCACTCGTCGTCGTCGTCCATGTTGCCGTCGTCGCACTCCTCGACCATGGCCTGGACGAAGCCGTCGCCGCAGACCGCCGCGAGGCAGCCATCGACGCAGTCGTCAGTGTCGTCCATGTTGCCGTCGTCGCACTCCTCGACCATGGCCTGGACGTAGCCGTCGCCACAGGTCGCCGCCACGCACATCCCGACGCAGTCGTCGGTGTCGTCCATGTTGCCGTCGTCGCACTCCTCGACCATGTCCTGGGTGTAGCCGTCGCCACAGGTGGCGGCGACGCAGGTGTCGAGGCAGTCGTCGGTGTTCTCGAGGTTGCCGTCGTCGCACTCCTCGACCATCGCCTGGATGTAGCCGTCGCCGCACGTCGCGTTGAGACATGCGGAGGTGCAGTCATCGGTGTCGTCCATGTTGGCGTCGTCGCACTCTTCGCCGTCGTCCACGACGCCGTCTCCACAAACGCCGCCCGTGTCGCCGTCGCCGTCGCCCGTGTCGCCGTCGCCGTCGCCCGTGTCGCCGTCGCCGTCGCCCGTGTCGCCGTCGCCGTCGCCGTCGCCCGTGTCGCCGTCGCCGGGGTCGCCGTCACCGTCGCCGGGGTCACCGTCGCCGTCGCCCGTGTCGCCGTCCCCCGTGTCGCCGTCGCCGTCGCCATCGCCGTCGCCGTCGCCGCTGGTCTCGGTGTCCGCGTCGGTCGTGGAGATATCGTCGGTGCAGCCGATCGCCAAAGTGAAGGTCAAGGTCGTGAAGCCCAGAAGTAGCTTTTTGCTCATGACCGGGGTTGTATCCGACTCTTCGCTACACGCGATGGCCAATTTCGCCCAATCACAAAGACCCGATCATTTTAGTTCACCACGCTCCGTGCGCAGCCAATGAGTCAAACCATCAAAGGCGCCACCACAGACGGCCCTGGGTCGATCGCTGGCTCCCAACCCATCTTCAATTGTGAACGCAAAGTCACCAAATTGTGTGAGCACGGTCGCGCTCGGGCTGTAGGGCGGCCTGCGCGGCCCCGGACACGCGCAAGGTCCGCGATTCCACGTAATTTGGCGCTGGGAACGCTCTTATGATTCGCGCTCTTGGTAGCTCGTCGCCGTCGACCGAACCGGGCGCCTTGCGCGACGCGCCCCCCCCTGCTTCGATCCACCTTCGTGGCCCGACGCCTGAGCAACTCGATCGGCATCGACGACGCCCCCTTCGACCGGCGCCACCGCGGCGACGTGGCGATCGTCGGCGTGGTCTTCACCCGAACGCGGCTCGACGGCGTGATGACCGGCAAGCTGCGCAAGGACGGCGCCAACGCGACCACGGCGATCGCCAAGCTGATCGAGGGCTCGCCCTTCTCGGCCCACGCGCAAGTCGTGCTGCTCGGCGGCATCACCTTCGGCGGCTTCAACGTCGCCGACATCCACGCCCTGCGCGAGCGCCTGTCGACGCCGGTCCTGGTCCTCGCGCGCAAGCGTCCGCGGCTTCGGGTGATCCGCGAGACGCTGCTCGAAAAAGTCCCCGGCGGCGCACGCAAGTGGGCGCTGATCGAGAAGGCTGGCGAGATGGAGCCGTGCGCCGGGCTGTGGGTCCAGCGCGCCGGGCTCGAGCTCGACCAGGCCGCGCAGGTCATCGAAGATCTCGAGGTCCACGGCAAGCTGCCCGAGCCGATCCGCGTCGCCCACCTCGTCGCCGGGGCCTACGCCGAGGGCGTCAGCCGTGGGCGCGCCTGAATCGGGGGCGGCGATCGATCCCTTTGGAGTCGCGTCCTCAGCTCCCGACCCCGCGTCAGCCTGTCGGTCGCGCCGAATTCGGCGGACCGAGCCCCGGGCATCGCCCCACGAATATCACGCCCGCGACCACGCGAGCAGGCCGCGCTACGGCGACGATAGCCACCAGCGCGCCCCGTGAGCGGGCCCGTCGCACTGAGCGGTCCGCCCTTCGACCCGCCGCTTGATCCCCAGCAACATCTCGCGCACGAGGGCGAGGTCCGCGAGGCGCAGGCCTGGGAGCGCCAAAAAGCGCAGCGCCCGGGGCCCGATCTGCGCCCGCATCCGCAGGGTCAGCCGCGTGCGCCCGTCGTCGAGGCGCTCGAGCATGAACACCCAGCTGAACTCGCCGTACGCCGCCAGCGGCGTGTTCCACAAGAACTTCGGCGTCAGGTAGCGAATGTGGGTGGTCGAGAGCAGCGCGAGCACGCGCGACGCGTCGAGGAGCTCGACCGTGAAGTACGCCGACCCCGGCGGACCGTCCGGCACAATGTCGCCAATCTGCAGATCCTGGAGCGAGGGGTCGATGTGGTCGAGCGGCGGCCGGAAGGTCCCGCGCGCGTCCTTGGGGACCATCAATGGCCAGACGTAGCGCTGGATCGCGCGATCCCACCAGGTGTCGATGTACCAGCCCCCGCGGTGGTAGCCCATTTGAACCAGCCACGGCCACACGCCCTCGGGGCTGGCGCTCAAATCGACGCTGCGCTGGGCGATGTCCGTCGGCGCGGGCACCAGATCGTCACCAGGATAGTTCGCATGAAGGCTGGCCATATTTAAGCGTGGCCGCTGCCTACCCCCTCGCCGCCAGGGAAAGTTGCGGCGAGCCGCCCGCTCCGCCGAGAACTTTTCCGCCGCGCTCGGCACCACGCTCAATTACATCAACAGCAATTCCGCGACCTGAGCCCAACGCGCGCCCCCCCTCGACCCTACAATAGCGATTCGCCATGACCTCGTCATCGCCACATTCGCGTATTCGTCGGCGGACAGGATTGAGCCCGGGCTCACTCCTCGACGACGACGTTCATCCGTACTCGCTCGACGAGCCGGCCGAGGGTCTCGACCTCTTTTTTGGTGAACCCGTCGAAGGCGACGTCGAGCAGCGCGTTGCTCACGTTCAAGAACCTCGGGAACGCGCGGTAGGCCTTGGTCGAGGGCCGGATCAGGATCGCCCGGGTGTCTTTGGGATCGGCCTCGCGCTTGACCCAACCCGCGCCCTCGAGCGCCCGCACGAAGCGGCCGACGGTGACCTCCGACAGGTTCATCTGTCGGGCCAGCTGGCGAGCGGTCAGCGGCGCCTTCTCCTGGAACAGGATCATCATCGCGTTGGCCTGGGCCGGGGTCACGTCGCGGAGCTTCTCGCCGTCGAGGAGCTGGTGGATGCGGCGCTCGATCTCGCGATTGATGCGAGACAGCTCGAGCGCGGCGTCCGCTTGCTTGCGTCGCTGGGCGATGTCGGCGCGGCTGGCCATGGCGCGCAGCTTGCCGGGCCGGTGCCGGGTGCCGCAACCCTGGACGCCGAGGCTGCGAAGGCCGGCTCGGGATCCCCGGTCGGCAACAGCCAGGGGTCGATCGACGGCCCCCTTTGCGAGCGCCCGAGGAGGCTGGGCCGGGTTGCCGGGTCCGTGGCCCGGCGGGCTCCAGCGGCCACAGATCTGGCCGAACACGCGCCGCGGGCCCCAAGCACAGGGCCAGCGAAGCTTTGGGCGCCCCGCTTGCCGAGAAACGATGCGCGCGCATAGCATCTCGATCGACGCTGACGCCGTCGCCTCCTCAGGCCCCGGCCGCAGCCTACTCAAAGGAGCCCGATTGTGTCCGAAGCGATGATCTTCGACGCCGTACGCACCCCCCGTGGCAAGGGGAAGTCGAGCGGCAGCCTCTACACCGTCCGCCCCGTCGATCTGCTCGCGACCACGCTGCGAGCGATCCGCGATCGCAACGAGCTCGACGCGGCCGAGGTCGACGACGTGATCGCCGGCTGCGTGACCCAGACCAGCGAGCAGGGCTCGTGCATCGCCCGCTTCGCGGCGCTCACGGCCGGCTACCCGCTGGTCACCTCGGGCGTGACCCTCAACCGCTTTTGCGCCTCGGGCCTCGAGGCCTGCAACCAGGCCGCGGCGATGGTCGCGGCCGGCTACGAAGATCTCGTCATCGGCGGCGGCGTCGAGAGCATGTCGCGGGTCCCGATGGGCTCCGACGGCGGCGCGATCTGGGATCCCCAGACCCAGTGGGAGGTCGGCTCGGTCCCCCAGGGCGTGTCCGCCGACCTGCTCGCGACCTTGCGCGGCTTCTCGCGTGAGGACGTCGATGGCTTCGCCCTCGCGAGTCAGCAAAAGTGCGCGGCCGCGATCGAGCGGGGCTCGTTCGACAAGTCGCTGGTCCCGGTCACCGATCGCAACGGCCTGACGATCCTCGCCAAGGACGAGTACCCGCGCCCGAGCACCACCATGGAGGCCCTGGCCAAGCTCACGCCCAGCTTCGAGCTGATGGGTCGGCAGTTCGGCCTCGACGCGCTGACCAAGCCGGTCTACCCCCAGGTCGAGCGCATCGATCACGTCCACCACGCGGGCAACGCCTCGGGCATCGTCGACGGCGCGGCCGCGATCTTGTTCGGCTCGCGGGCCAAGGGCGAGTCCCTCGGGCTCACGCCGCGGGCCAAGATCAAGGCCCTGGCCACGATCGGCTCCGAGCCGATCCTGATGCTCGACGGCCCGATCCCCGTGACCCGCAAGGTCCTGAAGCGGGCCGGCATGAGCATCGAGGACATCGACCTGTTCGAGGTCAACGAGGCCTTCGCCGCGGTCCCGATGGCCTACATCCAGGAATTCGACATCGACCCGGCCAAGGTCAACGTCAACGGCGGCGCGATCGCCCTCGGCCACCCCCTCGGCGCGACCGGCTGCATGCTGCTCGGGACCTTGCTCGACGCCCTCGAAGAGCACGACAAACGCGTCGGGCTGGTGACCTTGTGCATCGGCGGCGGCATGGGCGTGGCGACGATCATCGAGCGCGTGTGAGCGCGGAAGGGACACTCAACATGAACGATCAACACCGCAACGACGCGCTGATCTGTGAATTCGACGCCGCGACCGGCGTCGCAACCTTGACCCTGGCGATGCCCGGTCGGGTCAACGTCATCAACGACAGCTACGGGCTCGGGCTCCGAGACGCGCTCGAGTGGGCCAGGGGCCGCGAGGGCCTCAAGGGCATCATCCTGACCTCGGCGCACAAGGACTTTTGCGCCGGGGCCGACCTCGACAAGATCTACCGGGTCCGCGACGCGGCCGAGCTGTTCACCGCGGTCATGGACATGGCCAAGCTCTACCGCGCGTTCGAGACCGCGGGGGTGCCGGTCGTCGCCGCGCTCAACGGGACCGCGCTCGGCGGCGGCTACGAGCTCGCGCTCGCCTGCCATCGGCGGATTGCGATCGACGATCCCCGGATAAAATTTGGCCTCCCCGAGGTCCAGCTCGGCGTGCTCCCGGGCGGCGGCGGGACCCAGCGGCTGCCCCGACTGATCGGCATCCAACCCGCGGCCGAGGCGATCCTGCAGGGCAAGGAGTTTCGCGCGGCCAAGGCCCGGTCGGCCGGCCTCGTCGACGAGCTCGTCCCCGACGCCGACGCGCTCCGGGCCGCGGCGCTGAAGTGGATCGCCGAGAACCCCAAGGCCAGGCAGCCCTGGGACGAGAACAAGCCGCGGATCCCCGGCCCGCGCCCGGGCTCGGCCGACGCCCGCAACCTGTTGATGGCCGCGTCGGCGATGCTGCGCAAGAAGACCGCGGGCGTGTTCACGGCGCCCGAGGCGGCCCTCAGCGCGATCCAGGAGGGCCTGAGCCTCGAGTTCGAGCGCGCGCTCGAGGTCGAGGCCCGCTACTTCGTGGGCCTCGTCGTCGGCGATCAGTCCAAGGACATGATGCGGACGCTGTGGTTCTTCCGTCAGGCCGCGCTCAAGCACGAGGGCCTGCCCAAGCTCGACGAGGGCCAGGACGCGGGGATCCGCAAGGTCGCGATCCTCGGGGCCGGGATGATGGGCGCCGGGCTCGCCTACGTCTGCGCCGACGCGGGCTACGAGGTCGTGCTCGAGGACATCAAGCAAGACGCCCTCGACAGGGGCGTCGCGCACTTCGAGGCCGAGCTCGCCAAGCGCAAGCGTCACCTCGACGACGCGGGCCGCGAGGCGATCCGCGCTCGGCTGACCCCGAGCACCGAGCTCACCGCGCTCGCGGGCGCCGATCTGATCATCGAGGCCGTGTTCGAGAACCTCGAGCTCAAGCGCAGCGTGACCAAGGAGGCCGAGCCGCAGCTGAGTGAGGGGGGGATCTGGGCGTCGAACACCTCGGCGATCCCGATCGCCGACCTCGCCGAGGTCTCGGCCCACGCCGATCGCTTCATCGGGCTGCACTACTTCTCGCCCGTCGAGGTCATGCCGCTGCTCGAGATCGTCCGGGGCCCCAAGACCAGCGACGAGACCCTCGCCCGCTGCCTCGACTTTTGTCGCCGGATCAAGAAGCTGCCGATCGTCGTCAACGACGGCTACGGCTTCTACACGACCCGGGTGTTCTCCTCGTACATCATGGAGGGCGCGCAGCTGGTCGCCGAGGGCCACGACCCCGTGTTGATCGAGTGGGCCGCGCGCCAGGCCGGCATGGTCGTCGCGCCGCTGCAGGTCTTCGACGAGGTCACGCTCACGCTGCCGCTCAAAGCCGCCGCCCAGAGCCGCAAGTACCTCGGCGACGCGTCGGTCGACACCGACGGGCTCGCGCTGGTCACGACCATGGTCGAGCACCATCAGCGCGGGGGCCGGGCCGCGGGCGCGGGCTTTTACGACTACGAGGGCGGGCGCCGGGTGGGCCTGTGGCCGGGGCTGGCGGACCTGGTGTCGGGCCCCCCCGCGCGCACGGGGGTCGACTACCTCGCCCGACGGCTGCTGCTCGTCCAGGCCGTGCAGGCCGTCCACTGCCTCGAGGCCGGGATCCTCCGCAACGCCCGCGACGGCGAGGTCGGGGCAATCTTCGGGATCGGGTTTGCGCCCAACACAGGCGGACCCTTTGGGTTCTTCGATCGCCAGGATCTGGGCGCGGTCGTCCGTGAGCTCGACGAGCTGGCCGCGACCTGCGGCGAGCGCTACGCGGCGCCCAAGCTGCTGCGCGACATGGCCGAGAACAACCAAAAGTTCTTCCCCGACGCGCCCTGAGGGGCCCGGGGGGTTTTGACCCCCCCGGCCGTTTGCGGACCTTGCCATGCACGGCCGGCTGGTTTTGACCCCCACAGGCGTTTTCGCACTTTGCCATGCACGGCCGCTGCGCGGCCGGTCGCTACGTCGCTACGCTCCTTCGCTCGATGGGCTGGTATGAGCTTAGCTGGTTTAGACCCCCACAGGCGTTTTCGCACTTTGCCATGCACGGCCGCTGCGCGGCCGGTCGCTACGTCGCTTCGCTCCTTCGCTCGATGGGCTGGTATGAGCTTCGCGATCTGGGTGCGTGGCCCCCTGGAAGGGGGCTCGTTTAAGTCCCTCAGCCGCTTTCGGAGCTCGTTGTCGTCTCCGAGACTCGGGGCTGGGGGCCGACAACCTCGCTCCGCGAGGTCCCCAGGTCCTGGGTGACTGTCTTTGTCGTCTCCAAGACTCGGGGTTGGGGGCCGACAACCTCGCTCCGCGAGGTCCCCAGGTCCTGGGAGACTGTCCTTCGGCAAGGTTCTCGTGGCACACTTTGGCGTCATGCGTAGCTCCTTCGCCATCATGGTCGTATCCCTGCTCATCGTGTCCTGCCAGGCCGAGCCAGCCGGCGCCGAAGATGCGGTCCAAGGTGGGATGCTGCACAACAAGGGCGCCCAAAAGCTCCCGCCCAAGGGCACCCAGAAGATCGTCGCCCCCGACATGGTCCAGCCCAGCAAGCTCATCGGTGAGGACGGCAAGAAGATCGTCGCCCCCGACATGGTCCAGCCCAGCAAGCTCATCGGTGAAGACGGCAAGAAGATCGTCGCCCCCGACATGGTCCAGCCCAACAAGCTCATCGGTGAGGACGGCAAGATGATCGTCGCCCCCGACATGATCGTCGCCCCCGACATGGTTCAGCCCGGCAAGTGAGCCCGGACAGCTGGGGCACCCAGGTGTGGACGACCGCGCGCGGCGTGGCCGGCCAGTTCACGACCCCGAGCTTCTCCCTGTTTTGGGCCTATGTCCTGGGTGCGGCGCTGATCGCCGCGCTCGTTCATGTGGTCCGGCGGCGCAGCGTGATCGGGCTCCTGCGCTTCTTGGCCCCGCGCGAGGTCTGGCTGCGCCGCAGCAGCCTCAACGATCTCGCGCTCTTCGTGCTCAACACCCTGCTCTATTCGTTTTGGCTGCTCGCCCCGCTGAGCGTCATTGGCCAGACTTTGGCCAGCAAGACCTGGCTGGCGCTGCACCACAGCTGCGGCCCGATCGGCGCCCCGCTCTCGGGCCCGGCGGCGGCGCTCGGCCTGTCGATCACGCTCTTCGTCGTCGCGGATCTGGGCTTCTTCTTGGGCCACCTCGCGATGCACCGGATCCCGCTGCTGTGGGAATTTCACAAGGTCCACCACAGCGCCCCGGTCCTGCAGCCGGTCACGGTCCTGCGTCGGCACCCGGTCAGCATCGTGGTCGATGGCGCGATCACAGGCCTGGTCCTCGGCCCGGTCTATGGCCTCGCCGGCTGGCTCGGCGGCGGCCAGCTGCAGCCATGGACGATCGCCGGCGTCAACGGGCTGCTGGTCCTCGGGCTCCTCGCCGGGTTCAACCTCCAGCACTCCCACGTGTGGCTGAGCTTCGGGATCCTCGATCGCGTCCTGATCAGCCCGGCCACGCACCAGCTCCACCACTCGGCTGACCCAGCCCACCACAACCGAAATTTCGGCAATTTCCTGGCGATCTGGGATCGCGCGGCCGGCAGCTTGTTGGTCCCGCGCGAGGCCGTCGAGCCCGGCGAGCCCGCGCAGCTGCGCTTCGGCCTCGGCGACCCTGGCGAGGCGTGGGAGCGGGACTATCGCAGCGTCTGGCGCCTGTATCTGTGGCCCTTTTGGCGCGTGCTCGTGCGAGCGCGCGAGCTGTGGACCCGGCGACTCGGGTGAGCTCAGCCGCCGAGCGGCGGCTCGGGATCGAGCAGGCCGCTGAGCAGGTGCTCGGCGTGACCGGCGTGAAACAGCAGCTCGTGCGCGTCGGTGATCTCTTCGAGCCAGCGGTTGAGCGCGGTGTAGGCGACCGAGGCCAGGAAGCTGACCCAGATCGGATCTGGATCGTCGAGCGCCCGGACGAAGCGAGGGTGCGCGCTGTCGAAGATCACCCGCCCGTTGATCGACACCAGCTCGCGCCCGCGCCCCTCTTTGGCGTCGATGCGGTCGAGCCGACCCTCGGCGAGCACGACCTGATGGCGCTCGCGCAGGAGTCGGAGCTCCTCGCGCACGCGCTCGAGCAACTCGCCGACCAGATCGGGCTGGGGCTCCGGCTGAGGCTCCGGCGCGAGCTCTTCGGGCGGTTCGAGCTGCAGCGGCGAGAGCTCGAGCGGTCCGAGCTCCTCGTCGGTGTCGAGAGGGGGCTTGTCCATGGCGGTCACTGCAGCGGCGAGGTCCGTGGGCTCCGGGTCCGGCTCGGACGCCGGGTCCGGGTCCGCCGTGGGCTCGACCTTTGCGACGCCCTCGCCAGCGTCATCGAGCAGCAGCCTCGCGCGCTCGCTGGCGTCGAGCATCGGCGCGTTGGGATCCCAGATGTCGAGATAGGCCAGCTCCTGCGGTCGAGCCTTGCGAGCCACGGACACGCTGATCAACCTGCCGGTGGCCAGCCGCAGCAGCGGCTGCGCGTTCAAGCCCCGCTCGAGGTTGCCGAGGATCGCGTCAAAGGTCTCGCCGCGCCTCCGCGCCTGGCCCAGGGCCACGGCCGCGGCCCGCAGAAGCTCAAAGCGCACGGCTCGGCGCCGCGCGAGCTCGGGATCGACAAAGTCGACCGTGTCGGGGCGCGCGAGCTCGCGGCGGTGACGCTTGAGCAGCTCCGAGTACAAGGAGATCACCCGCACGGCGAGGTAGCGGCGCGCGGCCCCGGTGAGCTCGACCCGCTCGAAGCCGTCGTCGGCCTCGAGCGCGCCCCCGATCACGCCCTGGGCCCCGAGCACCGAGACGGGGTCGATGACCTCGACGACCTTGCCCGCGGCGCCGAGGATCACCCCGCTGTCGAAGGGGGAGCGGTCGGGCAGCCACAGCTCGCCCTCCATGTCGTGGTGCGAGACCGGAGCCACAGACAACGCTTGTTTGGGCGCGCTCGTCGGCGGCAAGGCCGGGGCCGCGCGCTTGCGCTGCTCGCCGTCGGCCCGCGCGCGCCAGCGCTGGCTGAAGTCCTCGAGCTTGGGGAACAAGTCGGCGAGCAGCTCGCGCTCGGGCCCGCGGGTCTCGACGATCGCAAAGGGCGGCTCGACCCCGTGGCCGGGGTCGCGCTCGACGTACCACAGGCAGCCCTGCGCGCGGTTGCGATCGATGAGCTCGATGAGCGAGCGCGCGGTCCCGTCGACGTCGCGAAACAGCTTCAGCCTCGCGAAGCGCTCGCCGACCTCGCTCAGGCGGCTGGGGTGCTGGCCCGCGTGCAGGCCGCTGCGCCGCCAGTCCGCGGCGATCCAGGTCCGCGCGAGGCTGCGCTCGCGCGGCTCGAGGCTGCCAAAGCGCTCGGCCAACGCGGGCAAGAGCTGATCCGAGAGCACCTCGCTGAGGACCTTGCGCAGCGCGGCCATCCGCGGCCCATCGGTCTCGACCTCGCTGTAGTCGGCGCTGAGTTCGGCGTGGGGATCGTCGACGATGCCCACGACCGGGAGCCAGCCGCGAAGCTCGATCTCCTGCACGATCCGACGATCGTGACACAAGGTGATCTTCATCGTCCGGCCCCCGCCCGCGGTCCAGCCCGGGACGGCCAGCTCTCCCTCGAAGTCGTCGCGCTCAAACTCGACGCCCACGAGCCGGGTGTGATCGGGCACCCGGATCTGCTCGAGCGGGGCCCGGGCCTCGAACTGCTGCTGGTGGCGGCGCTCGTGGATCCAGCCCGAGACCTCGGTGAACGCGTCGCGGCCGAACAGGCGGATGAGCCCGACCTGATCGATCTCGTCGGCGCGCACGATCACCCGCTCGTCGCCGTCCCAGCGCAGGGCGGGATCCTCGACATGGGCGATCTCGCCGGTCGCCTCGAACACCCTGGTCAAGCTGACGAGATCGATCGCCTGGCCCGAGACCAGCGGGATCAACGGGACGGACTCGAGCAAGCCGTAGCTGGCGAGGATCTCGCGGTGAAAGCCGCGCCCTCCCCCCGGCGGCGCGCTCGTGCGTCCGAGCACCGAGAGGAGCTCGGCCTGGGTCGGCAGGCGATCTTCCTGGATCAGCAGCGTGATGGCCTCGCGCAGCTCGTCGAGCGGCACGACTGGGAACAGCTCCATGACCCCGAAGTAGGCCTCGACCGCCCCGGCGTGATCGTCAGCGTGATGCTTGCGAAGGACCCGCCACGCCTCGACGTGCTCGACGCTGACGAAGGGCGCGACCATGGCCAGCCACAGCAGCCGGCGGGCGTCGTCGTTGGGCCGACGCGACTCGGCCACCGCCGCCTCGGCCAGCCCGCGGATGATCGAGCTCAGCCCGGCGTCGACCGCCTCGCGCAGCGGCGCGCTCGAGCCACCGAGGCCAGTCCAATTGGCGTTGACCGGCGCGCCATCCCACGCGAGCTCGGCCTCGGCCCCGGGCACCCAGCACCGCTCCTCGGTCACGCACAGCTGGCGCCCCTCGGTGAAGACCTCAATCGTCACGCGGCGAGGGTCGTCGGGTCGCCAGTCGCGGACCTGTGAGGCCCCGACGCCGACGTGTCCGCGGATCTTGCCGCCGCCTCGCGCCGGGCTGAGGTCGAGCTCGACGCTCGCCGTCCAGGTCGCCTGCGGCGGGCTCGGGCCGCGCCTGGGCTTGGCCTCGAAGCTGCGCCGACCGAGCTCGCGCACGTAGGCCGCGGTGTCGTCGTGGATGAGGCTGGCCCCAAACAGGGCCTCGAGCAGGCGGAGGTCGGCGGGGGCCGCGTGGACGAGGAGCTCGGCCACGGCCTCGGAGCTCGGCGCCGAGCGGTCGACGACCAGGATCTTGCCCTTCTCGCGCTCGCGCTCGCGTCGATCGTGATCGAGCTCGGCGAGCGTGACCAGGCGGGCGTCGACGGTCGTGAAGCTGATCGCCCGGGCGACCGCGCCGAGCGGCTGCCCGGGGGTCAAGCCCAGCTTGGGCACCAGCGGCGGCGCGCCGAGGCGCGCGACCAGCTGCCTGGCCGCGTACGTCTTGTAGCCGAACTGCTCGAGCCAGCGGCTCGCAAACATCGGCTGGGTCAGCGCGACGAGGCAGCGCTGGACGACGTCGCCCGCGAACTCGTCGCTGGCCCAGGCCTCGACGAGGCGCGGGAGCTGGGCGAGGACCAGCATCAGCGCCGTCGCAAAGCTCCGATCCCGGCGCACGCGGGTGTAGTCGCGGGCCGGCTCGAGGGGCCCGGTGATCACGGCGGACAGCCCGATGAAGCCGAGGTCGAGCTCGACCTCCATCAGCAGGCAGCCGTCGACGACCACGCGCAGGTTGCTGAGCTTGCCGGGCCGCAGGGCCACGCGCCCGCGATACTCGCCCTGCTCGAAGGCCATGGGGTAGCGCAGCACGCTCCGCGGGAGCTCGATCTCGTGAGGCCGCGCCCGCCATGCCCGACGCGCGAGCTCCCAGGGGACCTCGCGCTCGAGCGTCGCGCTCACGTCCTTGGCCCCGGGGTAGACGTGTCGGATCGCCTCGAGCTCGGCCAGGCCATCGACCACGTGGATGACCGGACCCCAGCCGAGCGGAACCACGCCGTCGAAGTCGCGGCGGCTGTACATGATCCCGCGCTCGGGATCGGCCTGCTCGGCCAGGGCCCGCGGGCTCAGCCACTGGCCGTCGACGGTCCGCCACAGCGGCAGGGCGCCCACGCGCCCGAGCGGGCCCGCGTTGGCACCCAGCCAACTCGCGTCGGCCCAGCGGATAAAGCAGCCGCGGAGCAGATCGAAGACCTCGTCGGCGGTCGGGCGGCCGTGCTCGCTGAACTCACCGGCCGCCCACTGCTCGACGAGGCGCTCGAGGACCTTGTCGCGGGCCCTGCCCACGGCTTCGAGCGTGTCCTCGTAGGCCGGATCGCTGCGCACGATGTCGCCCTGGGAGACATCCTTGCGAAAGCGCGAGGAGTCGACCCAAAACCACAGGCCCTGAACGCTGTCGACGAGCTCGTGGGTTGCGATCTCGACCCCATTCGAGACCAGGACCATGGCCGAGCGATCACGTCGGCCGTCGTCGACCTCGATCCCTGCGACCCCGCGCAGGTGCTCGGTCTCGAAGCGGACCCCGGCGACCGGCGCGAGCGGCAGCCCGCGACTGACCTCGGCCTCGTCGAGGGTGATCGAGAGCGAGGCCCAGGCGCAGCGCTCGCGGATCAAGACCTCTTCGGGGATCGACCCGCGCACGTCGTGGATGAAGCGGACCAGCAGCCCGGGCCGGAAGCGATCCTTGACGTGGATCGTGGTCCACGCGTCGGCCATGCCTTGCGGCGGGCTCGCCGTCGGCTGCTCGAGGCGGGTGATCTCGTCGTCGGCCTCGGGCCGCAAGGTCGCGGCGACGCCGTGGAGCTGCCCGTCTTCGCCGCGCGCGAAGCTCTCGATCCGAGCCCAGCGCGGGTTGAGGGCCATGACCGCGTTGCAGGCCAGGGCCAGCTCGCGCCGCGCACGGATCTCGACGGTGCTGCGATCGACGAACAGCGAGGTGTAGAGCTCGTCGAGATCCGCGTAGGACAGCGCCGCGTCGAAGCGCATGCGCATGTCGTCGCTGTCGATGTCGAACACGATCGTGGTCGCGCCCGAGAGCGAGGCGGCCTCGACCAGCAGCAGCACGTAGCGGTGCGGATCGGCCAGCTGGAACTGGCGCATCTTCTCGCGGGCCTTGTCCCGATCGAGGGAGAAGGACCCGGCCGAGTCGAACTGCGTGTCGAACTCGAGCCCGGCGATCAGCTCAGCGGCTTTGGACATCGTGCCTCCCGGTAGCCCATCGCTACGTCGGCCAGCTCCGAGTCGGACGCGGCCGAGATCGAGCCACCGAGCAGCAAGAACAGCTTGACCAGCTGGTAGGCGGCGAGCTCGGGCTCGCGCAGCGCCAGGCCCAGCAGCGTGCGAACCGTTGGGTGATCGGCGTCGACGACCAGGACCCGCTTGCGCGCGAACAGGCCCTTGCCGAGCTCGCCGGCCTCGGTGACGGGCGTGGCCTCGCCGAATTCGCGCTGACTGATCGCCGCGCGCGCGCCGAGCAAGCTGCCGCTCTCGCCGAAGCGCCCGAACGAGACCCCGGCGATGCTGTGACCGGTGTCATCGAGCAAGCGCTGGGCGGTGGTCGCGAGCGAGCCCCACTGGCGGACCTCGGCGGGCTCAGGCGCGAGCGGCATGAACCACTGCTCAACGAGCCAGGTGGCGGCGCCCTCGAAGCCAGACACGAGCTTGCAAGCGTGGATCAGCGGCTCCAGGACGCTGCCCTCGAGCTCGCTGCCCTCGAGCTCGCTGCCCTCGAGCTCGCTGCCTGGCTCGTCTCCTGCCTTGGGTGGCTCGGGCTCGTGGCCCGCCCCCCTCGCTTCGCTCGGGCCCCCGGGCCCTGAGAGCCTGTGGGCCCCCTCGCTGACCCCGCCGTAGCTGAGCAGGACCGCCCGACCGAGGGCCTCGACGGCGTCGCTCAGAGGCGTGCGCGCGCTGGCGAAGAACAGGCCCTTCGCCGCGGCCTTGCGCAGCTCGGCCCAGGTCCAGATTCGCCCGCTCGGGCTGCGCGCGCACGCGAGCTTGGCGTGGGCGCGCGAGAGCTTGGCGTGGTCGCGCAGGTGCCAGCACGCGGCCTCATAGAGGACCTGGAGCCGGGTCGCCGCGTCGCCGGGCTCGCTCGGGTGGCCCGCGCGGATGTCATGGTCGAGCTCCTCGAGCACGCGCTCGCGCAGCTGCCCGCGCGCGAGCTGCTCGAGCCGTGCGACGACCTTGTCGAAGTGCCCGTCCTTGATCACGTCGTCGCGGGTCAGCGTGTGCTCGAGGTAGCGCGACGAGACCTTGAACGACAGCCCGATCAGCGCCTCGATCGCGGTGCCGTGGTTGTGGTCGGCCTGGACCAGGGTCAGCCCGCCGTTGAAGAACGCGTGCAAGGTCTCGCCCGCCGGTCGATGGCCAATGTGGATGTGGGAGAAGTCGTCCTCGTAGACCACGCGCACGGCCGCGTCGAGGCCGAAGGGCGCCGAGATCAGCTCGCCGTCGACGATGACCTCGCCCTTGGCGTGGCCGCACCAGTAGCGCACGACCTGCTTGGCCCGGACGACGAAGCGCTCGAAGTCGGCCCGGGTCGAATTCTTGATGATGCGGATCGTCGTGCCCTCGAGGGCCTGGTCGAGGCGCAGGCGCTTGAAGTTGCGCTCGCGGTCGAACAGCACCCGCCAGGCCTCGCCAGCCCGGGCCGTGTCAACACAGACCGCGTCGGGCTCGATCGCAAACACCGACACGAAGCCGATGCCGAACTTGCCGATCTTGGTCATGTCGCCGTCCTTGGCCGACGAGAACAGGCGCGTGAGCTTGTTGTCGATGATCTCGCGGTCCATGCCCTCGCCAAAGTCCTGGACGTTGACGATCATCGCGCCGCTGTCCGGGTCCTCGTCGCTGGGCTCGAACTCGAACTCGACCTCGACCTCCCCGCTGCCGGCGTCGAGCGCATTTTGGATCAGCTCGCGGAAGAAGGACATCGGGTCCGAGAACTGGTTGATCAGATCGTCGAGCGCGTCGCCGACATCAACCGGTGCAGGGCTACCCATGTGCTGGAAAGGTAGCGTGATCGAGGCGGCGGATGCGAGGCCCTTTGCGGCTCCGCGCAACCCACGCGCACCGCAACGATCGCCGCTCCGGCGCCGCTTAGCAGCCCGGGGTGCAATGCATCGTGTCGCCTCGCGCCGGAATTTTCGCCGAGGGCGCGAAGCCAAAACGCCGCTGTACCGGGCGTACTACAAGTTTTGGCGACAAAGCCCTCGGCGAAAAGGCCAAGCGAGGCGACGCGAGGCATTGCACCCCGGGCTGCTTAGGTATGCTCCGCCCGGTGCCCCAGGCCAAGACGAGCTCCGGCGCGGCCAGCAGCCTCAACGTCGCCTACGTCGAGGGCCTCGACCACCTGCGTGGCTTCGCTGCGTTCATGGTCCTGTTCCACCACGGCTTTTGGGTCTCGCTCGGCATGCACTACCCGCCGGCCGCGACCTGGAACAACTGGCCCAAGGCTCAAAACCCGCTGTTCGCCCCGCTGATCGAGACCCACGTGTTCGTCACGGTGTTCTTCATCGTCAGCGGCTTCATCTTCACCCTCGTCGGCTTCGACAAGAAGATCGTCTACGGCAAGTACATGCGCAACCGGGTCCTGCGGGTCATGCCCGTGTTCCTGACCGCGCTGTTCTTCGGCATCGCGCTGTTCCCCGAGCAGTTCGAGTGGGACGCGTTCATCACCACCGCGACGATCTTCGGCGACATGACCGGGGCCGCGCTGCGCCTCCACCCGGTCACGACCGCGTTTTGGACCGTCGCGGTCGAATTTCAATTCTACCTGATCTTCCCCTTCTTGATCGCGATCATGAACGGCCAGGGATCCAAGCCCCTGGTTTGGATGATCGCCCTGATGATCGGCCTGCGGACCGTGGGCTTCTTCCTCGGCGACAGCATCCGCGATCTCCACTACTGGCACCTGATCCCCGGCCGCCTCGACGCCTTCTTGATCGGGATGCTCGGCGCGCGCCTGTACATGCGGTGGAAGCACGACCCGCGCGTGGCCAAGCTCGGCCCGAGCTCGCCCTTTTGGCAGGGCATCGTCACGGCCTTGCGCGATCACCCCTGGGCCAGCTTCGGGTTCGGGCTCACGACCCTGCTCGGCTGGGAGTGGTTCTTGAGCCAAAGCGGCGGCTACCCCAAGCAGGCCTGGTGGAAGATCTGGGCGCCAACCTGGGAGTCGCTGGTCTGCCTGCTGCTGGTCCTCTCCTACCTCGCGGTCGCGCCCAAGCTGTGGCGCCCGCTCAAGCGGCTGTTCGCGTTCCTCGGTGATCTGAGCTTCTCGACCTACATCTGCCACTTCATGGTCGTCGGCCTCGTCATCGGAGATCCGCTCGAGCTCGAGCGGATGCCGGGGCTGATGCTGCCCTTTCACGAGTGGTTCCCCGGGATCCCCCCGATGGTCGACGCGACCCTCAACACCCTGCTGCTGGCCTTCCCGGCCGCGATCGCGCTCTCGATCCTGTTTTACAACGGCGTCGAGCGCCCGTTCATGCGCCTGCGGATCCGCTACACGCAGGCCTCGGACGAAGCGGCGCCATGAGCTTCGGCCGCGACGTCAGCCCGCGACGGCGGCAGCCGCCGTCCGAGCGTGAGCGGCGGCGCTACCTCGTGTTCCTCGGCGTGGTCGCGCTGATCGGCGTCGCCCTGCGCTGGTCGGCGACCCGCGTCGGCCCGATGAGCGACGACTTCATGCAGCACGCCATGATCGCCGGCCTCTACCCCGGCGAGGGCTACGCGCCCTTCGACCTCTACGGCTTCTTGCGCCCCGGGGTCATGGCCGCGCACGTCGACAAGGGCACCGCGCCGTGGTGGTCGGTCCCCGAGCTGCACGGGACCGTGCTCCGGCCCCTCGCGAGCCTGCTGCTGTGGCTCGACCACAAGCTGCTGCCCGGGCGCGCCGAGCTGTGGCACGTCCACACCATGCTGTGGTTCGCGGCCTCGATCGTCGCGATCGGGCTGGCCGCGCGGCGGCTGCTGCCGCGCTCCTTCGCGATCATCACGGTCTTGCTCTACACCTGCGACGCCGGCCTGGTCTCGCCGCTGGCGTGGCTCGCCAACCGCTGCGTGCTGGTCTGCGCGACCTTTGGGTTCCTCGCGATCTGGGCCCACGTCGAGTGGCGCAAGCCCGACCCCTACTCGCCCGCGTGGCTCCAGCGCCGCGGCGGGGTCCTCGTCGGCGTGCTGATGGCCGCGTCGATCAGCGCGGGCGAGTACGGGCTCGGCGTCCTCGCCTACCTCGTCGCCTGGGAGCTGTTCGCGGGCGAGGGCCCGGCCAGGGCGCGCGCGCGCGCGCTGGTCCCGGCCCTGATCCCCGTCGCCCTCTACCTCATCGCCCACAAGCTCCTCGGCTACGGGACCTTCGGGGCCGAGGTCTACGCCGACCCCTTCCACACCCCGGGCGGCTACCTCGGGTGGGCGGTCAAGCGCGTACCCAAGCTGATCACCGCGGGGTTTTGGTCGGTCCCGGGCGCGACGATCCACGTGTTTCGCTTCGGCTTGCCCGCGCGGCTCGAGCACCTGTGGGTCCCGCCGAATCCGAGCCCCGACGACTACCACGCGGCCCACGTGAGCATGGCGCTGTGGGGCGTCGCGCTCGCGACGCTGGCCTTGGTCCTGGCCCGGGCGAGCTGGTACGACGACGAGCGACGCGCGCTGCGGGCCCTCGGCGTCGGCGGCTTCCTCGGCCTCCTCCCGATCGCCGTGGCCCCGGCCCACTCGCGCCTGTTGATCGTCGCCCAGCTCGGCCTGTGTGCGCTGGTCGCCGCGGTCCTCGTCGGCTGCACCCGGCTGATCATCGGCCGCACAGGCGACGGCACGCGCGAGCGGACGCTGGCCACCCGACTGCGCGGGCTCGCTCTGGTCCCGATCGCCGGGCTGCTCGCGTGGGTCCACACCGTCGGAGATCTGCGCTGGGGCAACGCGTACATCGAGCACCTCGACCAGCTCCAGGCGTCCAACATCGCGGCCTTCACCCGCGGTGATCTGCTCGAGCACGAGCTCGGCGGGCGCGACGTCGTGATCCTCAACGCTCCGAGCCAGTCGATCGGCCTCCTCGGTGAATTTGTGCTGTCGAGCGCGGGCTGGCCGACGCCCGCGAGCTGGCGACCGCTCTCACTCGGCGGCGACTTTGCGATGGTCGCCACGCGCCCGGCCCCCGACACCCTCGATCTCTTCGCGATCCAGGGCGCGTGGATGCACACCGCCGGGGAGCTGTTCTTTCGCCGCGAGGATCAGCCCCTGCGCAAGGGTGACGTGCTCGACCACCCCCGGCTCCGGGCCGAGATCATCGCCGACCGAGACGGCCACCCGGTCCGCGTCCGCTTTCGCTTCGATCGCGACCTCGACGATCCCAGCTTGCTGTTCGTGGTCGCCAAGCCCGACGGCCTCCAGCGCTGGCGGGTGCCCGCGGTCGGCGGGCGCAGCGTGGTCCCGCTCCCGCGCTTGCCGCCGGTCGACGATCCCGACGCGATTCGCTTCCCGCCTCCGCCGAAAAAAAATCTGTGAGGCTCCGAGGGTGTCGGGCCGCAGGCCCTCGTCTTGGACACGAGAAAGAAAAGTAACGGACAGCGGCTGGTTCCCGTAGCATGCGCTGAACATGGGACAGCTCGTCGATGGAAAGTGGACCACCCAATGGTACGAACCGGACCCGGATGGCCGCTTTGTCCGGTCTGAGGCAGGTTTTCGCAGCTGGGTGCGCGCCGCGGGCGAGGGATCATTCAGCCCAGCTGATGGCCGCTATCACCTCTATGTCGCGTGGGCCTGCCCCTGGGCCCACCGCACGATGATCATGCGCGCGCTCAAGGGCCTCGAGCACGCGATCGACGTGTCGGTCGTCGCGCCCTTCATGGGCGATCAGGGCTGGCGCTTCAACGCCGAGGTCGAGGGCGCGACCGTCGACAAGGCCCTCGGCGGCGAGTATCTGCGCGACGTCTACCTCGCCGCCGACCCCCGCTGCAGCGGCCGGGTCACCGTCCCGGTCCTGTGGGACACGCAGCAGCGCACGATCGTCAACAATGAGTCACGCGAGATCGTGCGCATGTTCGACCACGAGTTTGGCGGCGTCGCCAGGCGCGACGTCGACCTCGCCCCGCCCGCGCTGCGCGACGAGGTCGAGCGGCTCATCGACTTCATCTACGAGCCGATCAACAACGGCGTGTACAGGGCCGGGTTTGCGACCAAGCAGGGCGCCTACGACGAGGCCGTGACCGCGCTGTTCGAGGCCCTCGACCACGTCGAGGGCCTGCTCGGGCAGCAGCGCTGGCTGGCCGGCGAGCGCATGACCGAGGTCGACATCTTCTTGTTCACCACCTTGATCCGGTTTGACCTCGTCTATCACACCCACTTCAAGTGCAACCGCAAGCGGATCGTGGACTACCCCAACCTGTGGGGCTTCGTGCGCGAGATCTATCAGCTGCCCGGCATCGCCAAGACCTGCAACTTCGACCACATTCGCAAGCACTACTATCAGAGCCACGAGACCATCAATCCCCATCGCATTGTTGCGATCGGCCCGCAGCTCGATCTCGACGCCGCCCACGGGCGCGAGCGGCTCGGCGGCGTCGCGGCGCGGGCGATGATCTTCGGCGAGTAGCCCCAGGCATCTCGAGTTCGTTGGTCTGGCTGGGTCGTGGGCGTCGGGTCATCCCCGGGCCGCTCAGCCCCGCTCAGCCCCGCTCAGCCCTCCGACGGCCGCGCCGCCCGAACCAAAGACCGCAGCGCCTTGATCGAGAACGGCTTCTCCAGCCGCCGCGCCGCCGCCCCGCTCGGCAGGCGCAGGTCCTTGGCCGAGAGCTCCCCACCGGTCATGAACACGAATTTCTCGAGCGCGTCGGGCCGGGCCTGCTCGAGCTCCCGGTAGACGTCGACACCCGAGAGCTCGGGCAAGATCATGTCGCACAAGATCAGATCCCAGTCCTGCGCGATGATCTGCTCGAGCGCGTCGCGGCCGTTGGCCACCGCCGTGACCTCGTGCTTGGCCAGCGCGTCGCAGACCATCTCGCGGATCAGCGGCTCGTCGTCGACCACGAGCACGCGGACCGCCGGGACCACGCGGACGCCCTCGGACTCGACCAGGATCTTCGGACTGGGCACGTCCTCGGTCGCCGGCGGCAGCCGCACGCGGAAGGTCGTGCCGCGGCCGACCTCGCTCTCGACCACGATCTCCCCGGCCATCGAGGCCACGATGTCGCGTGAAATAGCGAGGCCGATCCCCGTGCCCTCGCCGATCGGCTTGGTGGTGAAGAAGGGCTCGAAGATGCGCGCGCGGACGTCCTCGGTGATGCCACAGCCCGTGTCGGAGATCGCGATCTCCAGGCGGCCGTCGTCGAGATCGCGGGTCTCGACCTTGACGCGGTTTTCCCGGGGCGCGCCGGGCTCGATCGCCTGGCCAGCGTTGACCAGCAGGTTGAGGAACACCTGCCCGAGCCGGGCCTCGCCGCCGCGAGCGTAGCCGGCGCTGAGGTAGTTGCGAGCCAGGCGCGCGCGGTGGCGGATCTGCATGTCGGCGATCTCGATGGTCGAGTCGAGCAGCGCGTGGATGTCGACGACCTGGCCCTCGGCGTCGTCCGTGCGGCCGAAGCGGCCGAGGTCGCGGACGATCCTGCGCACGCGCTCGGTGCCCTCTTGCGCGCGGCCAAGCAGCTCGCGGACCCGCGCGCGCGAGGCCCCGACGGCGACCGGGTCGTGACCCGGGAGCTCGCGCATCCTCACCTGGTTGTCGAACTCGTCGGCGAGGAGCCCGAGGTTGCCGATGACCCACGACAGCGGGTTGTTGATCTCGTGGGCCACGCCGACGGCGAGGGTCCCGACCGTGGCCAGGCGATCGGCGAGGAACATCTGGCTTTGGATCCGCCGCTGCTCGCTGATGTCGCGGACGATGGTGATGATGGCCGCGGCGCCGTCGAAGCGGGCGGGGATCGAGACGATCTCGCCGACGTAGATCTCACCGTTGGCGCGCTGAAACTGGAGGTCGCGCGGGCCGGCTGGCTCGCCGCTGCAGATCATCTTCTGGATGCGGGCGCGGACCGAGTCGACCTCGCTCGATACGAGCTGCTCGTAGATCGACTCGCCGATGATCTCGGCGTCGTCGGTGAACCCGAGCTGACGCATCGCGGCCGGATTCACGAACAGGTAGCGGCCCTCGCTGTGAACGATGATCCCGTCGGGCGTCGCCTGGAGGACCGAGCGCAGGCTCGACTCGGACGCGCGCAGGGCAGCCTCGGTCGCGCGCCGCTCGGTGATGTCGACGAAGGTCCCGATCGCGTAGCCCCCGCCCTCGGATGGGATCCAGCGAGCCTGGGCCGCGACCCAGCGGGGTTGACCCACGCGCGTGCGCAGCTCCAGCTCCTGGTCGCGCATGCGCCCGCGAGCCTGGAGATCCGCGAAGATCTGCGCGAGGTCCTCGTTGGCGAACACCTCGGTCAAGGTCTTGCCGACGACCGCGCCCCGAGGCTGGTGGAGGGCCCGCTCGACCTCGCGATTGCACTGCAAGAACACGCCCGCGGCCGAGACGATCGCAACCGGCATCGGCAGGCTGTCGAACATCGCGCGGAGCTGAAGGCCGCTGACCTGGGGGACCACGCCATCGAGCTCGTCCCCGCTCGCCCCCGGGGCCGGACTCGGCGTGCCCGCGCCGAGGCTCCCGGTGCCCCTCGCAATCCGCAGGCGCTGCGCGACCTGGGCCGGGGTGACCGGCGTCGTCAGGCAGTCGTTGGCCCCGGCGGCGAGGGCCTCGTCGAGCTGCTCGGGCTCGACCAGGGCGAGGACGAAGCGGGCCCGCCGGGTTCGGCGATACAGCGCGCAGGCAGTGAGCGCGGGTTGCCCGGCGACAATCGCAACTTCGGCGCTCGCCAAGCTCGGGTTCGACTCCGGGACCCGCCCGTAGTCCTGGACCTCGTGCCCCAGCCGACGCAGCGCTGCCGCGAGCGCGATCCGGCGCTCGTCGTCGGAGTCGACGATTACGACCTGCGTCGAGGCGCGCATCTCGAGAACCACCTGGTCGACGATACCACCGCGGCCCCGCGCCCGGGTCGAGAGTCGGCGGAGCGCCCCCCTCGACCCGCCCAGGCGCCGCCCCCCTGTCCGCGAGGAGCCGCGGCGGTCGCTCGGGTCAGGGGTAGGTGCAGATGCCCAACCCCGGTTGGTCGGGCACCTCTTTGCAACTCGCCCCGACTGAGCAGGTGTCGTTCACGGGGTCGCAGACCAGCGCGCAGTGGTCGGGATCGACCATCCCGTCGAGGACGAGCGCGCAGGCCGGGCTCGTGCCGACCGGGCCCGCGGGGCAGTCGACATCGTCGACGCAAGGTGCCGAGCACGCGCTGCCCTCGAGATCCGTGACCGTGATCGGGATGCTCGGCATCACGCAGGTCAGCGGATCTGGATCCCAGGGATCGTCGTCGCCGTCTCCGGTCGTGTCGCCGTCGCCGTCGCCGTCGCCGTCTCCTCCGCCGAGCACGCACTCGCCGTTGTCGCAGACGAGCCCGGCGACGCACTGGCCGTTGTCACACGGACACCCAAATTCTCCGGGCGGGCAGCTCGTGTCGCCGTCGCCGTCGCCGTCGCCCGTGGTCTCGCCCGTGGTCGTGTCGCCGTCGCCATCCCCCGGCTCGCCGTCACCGTCACCGTCACCCGGGTCGCCGTCGCCGTCGCCGTCGCCCGTGGTCTCGCCGGTGTCCTCCTCCTCACCACTATTCGTGCTGTTGGTGGTGTTGAAGGTTGTCTGGGTCGTGAACGAGCCGAAGCTCAATCCGTCGTCGTCGCCGGCCGATGAGCAGCCAAACATGGGCAGGAACAACAATGATGCAGCGCTGAGATGGATGACGCGTTTAAACATGGTCCAGTCGACTCCAATGTGGAGCTGACACGATACCCCATTCTTTGTGCGGGCGGATCGAGTTCCCCCCGGAGTCAATCGCTGGAGGACGTGCCCGGGACGCGGCTCGGAGGCGCCCAGATCCAGCCGTCCTCGAGCCACAGGTCGCCGAGCTCGTCGACCGCCCGAGCGAGGTGGCCGGCTTGGTCCTCGGCCTTGGCGAGCAGGTCCTGCGGTCCGCACCAGCTCTCCTGGGCCCAAAAATAGGCCGTGAAGGCCGAGACGACCGCGTGAAACACATGGACGTTGCGAACCACGAGGTCGGGCCAGACACGGTCGAACTCGAGGCCCTCGACGAGCTGCCCGAGGCGCTCGAGCAGATCCTTGCGCCTCTCCCAGGTCTGCATGGCCGAGCCGTGCCGGGTCCGACGCTCCAGGCGAGCGCCGAACAGACGGATCAGCGTGGCCCGGGGGTGGACCTCGATCAGGTTCTCGTTGAGCCGAAGCCGCGGCGCGAGGGCCCGGCGCAGGTAGGCCGCGCGCGCGGCGAGCGGACCCATGCCCTGGCCCAGGGCCTCGCGCGGCTGCAGCGTGGCGCGCTCGAGCAGGAGCTCGGTCGCGCGCTGGGTGTAGGGCGTGACCCAGGGTTTGCCCGGATCGCTTCGGCCCTTGCGAATGACCAGGTGCTCACCGTGGCGTCGCATCCACGCGACGACCGGGACGGTGCAGGCTTCGACCCCTGGGCACTGAAGCTGACAGCGCACACAAGGCGGCAAGGTCAGCGGGGTGTCGAAGGCTGTGACGGTGTGTTCGTCGACCCAGCGATCGATCCAGCGCAGCAGCACGGCGTCGCGGAAGGGCGCCTCGCCGTCGCCGTCGCCGTCGTCGATCTCGCCGCCGCCGCGCTGCCCCCAGCGAGTCCGAGCCTCGGCCAGGGTCAGCTGACTCCTCGCGCCGCCGGACTCGGCCCCGGACTCGTCCGAGGCCGGGCCGAGCTCGAGGCGGGCGACGGCGGTGGTCTTGCCCCGGCCACCGCCGAGGCTGACACCGACGAAGCGGCGCAGATCTGCGCGCGCGCCAGACACGCCCGACGGCGCGCCCGAGACGCCCGACTTGGGGCCAGCGGGACGCTCGCTCACTCGTGAACCGAAGGCATGCGCTCGGCCAAGAAGCGCAGGTAAGCGATCGCCGCGGGCAGCTCCAGCGCCGGGAGCTGCTCGACGAGATCCTTGGCCTTGCTGCGCAAGGTCTCGGTCGGGCCCTCACCGCGGCGTCCGACCGGCTTCTCGAGCGGGATGTCGGGCTCGGGCGGCTGGTCGGGGCTGCCCCAGGGAGGGTTCTCGCCGAGGGTGATCTCTTTGGTCCGCAGCCAGTTGTTGATGTAGATGTGGAGCAGGGTCGCGCGGTAGCTGAACCAGCGGTCACGCTCGACCGGATAGGACAACAACACGTCCTTGAACCGCCGGAACGCGCCCTTGCCGTCGATCGCGAGGACCAGGCGATCGCGCAGGGCCGTGTCTTCGACGGAGGCGACGAAGCGCTCCATCCAGCGATACTGCTCGCGCGACGAGGCCGGATCGAGGTGGACGAAGCGCCCCGGGTGCCGCCGGATCGACAGACGCTTGTCGTCGTCTTCGGGCCGGCTGTCGACGATCGTCACGACCTGGCCGCTGTCGAGATCGAGATAGCTGTGGGTTTCGGGCGCGTTGTGCTCGAAGGCGGTCTCGAGCGCAGACCAATCAGGTTTGGATGCAGAGGGATCGACTCGCATGTCTAACGTTCTTCTTCCTCGAATTTCGAAAGTCCGAGCAGGACCCGCCCCGCGTGCGAGGCTCGACGAATCCCATTGGTCAGACAGGACTCGTCAGTCAGCCGCGAACGGCTGACAACGAATGTTCAGCTGCGGGGGCAGCTGAGTGGAGCGTGCTCGGTGTTTGAGTTTGCCGCTGGTCAGGCGACGGGTCGGTGCTGCGCGGATCTGGCCCGCGCTGGGTCAGCATAGACCCTGACTCCAAGGGCGGGCAAGCGCACGCGCGCTAAATCCGCCGCGGCCGCCGGACACTCACAGCAGACGACGCAAGCTCGACAGCTCGCGGTGGAGCTCGAGCGCCGACAGCCGCCCGCCTCGCTCCAGCTTGCGCAGCAGGTGCTCGAGCTTGGCCCGGGCCTTCATCCACTCTCGGGCCTGCGCAGGTGTAGCGTCATCGTCCGCGAGCAGCCGCGTCAGCTCGCTGAGCGCCGCCTCGTCCAAGTCGCCCCGCAGCTCGCCCTCGAGCTCGTCCACGTCCTCGGCCTCGTCGAAGTCGGCCTCGGCGAGCTCGGCCTCGGCCTGCGCGAGCCGGGCCCGCAAGCTGGCGACCTCGGCCTCGAGGGTCTCGACCGGGCGGACCCGGAGGTTCTCGAGCTCCCCGCGGACGCGGTCGAGCTCCCAGCGCAGGGCCTGCTCACGGGCGAGGGCCTCGTCGAGGCGCGGGCCCTCGGACGCAGCCGGGCCACCGGGTCCGCCGCCTTGCTCGCGCAGCGACTCCAGCTCGTCGTCGAGCTTGGCGATCCGATCTTCAGCTTGCTCGAGCTGCTCGAGCAGCGCCTGGCGCTCGATCGCCTGCATGTCACCCCGGCGCTGGGCCTCGGCGAGCTGAGCCCGCGCGGCGGCGAGCTCTTCGCTCTCGGCTCGCGTCGCCCCGGGCCCGGCGGCCGTCCGCTCGCGGGCCCCCGCGCGCGCAGGCAACTCGACGAAGGTCACGCCCTCGCTCGGCAAGGTGGCGCCGACGACGGCGACGAAGGCCTCGAACGCGGGCGCCTCGCTGCCGAGGCTGTTGTCGACCTCGATCCCGACCTCGTCGGGGGCGTCTCCCTCGGCCCCGTCGCCCTCGAGCTCGAGGACCGGGCCAAAGTCGTAAAACGCGACCATACCCGGCCGCGTGAGCCCGTAGATGCGCCCGTCGCTGAACACCTCGTCGACGATCTCGGCGAGCTCCTCGTAGCAGGCGTCCTCGTCGTCGCCGCAGGCCAGGGTCAGGATCACGCTGCGGGACGCGTCGTCCTCGGCCCGCTCGCCAAGGATCTCGATGAAGGCCGCGAGCTCGTCGCGCGACGGCTTCGCCAGCGAGGACAGGTTGACCAGCGCGACCTGCCAGCCTTCGTCGCTGGCGAGCTCGGCGGCGTCGTCGAGGTCGACGAAGACCGTGCCGCTGCGGTCGCGGGCGAAGCTCGCCGCGCGCCGGGCGTTGTGAAGCGCGACCCAGGCCCGGGCGTCGCCGCCCTCGGCCGGGATCAGATCGCTGAGCAGTCCGGCGAGCGGACCCTCGATGCCTGCGTGCAACACGGCCTCGATCTCGGGATCGCAGACGATCCGATCTCGCCCGCGCCACAGTTGCTCGAGGAACTGGTAGCGCGCGGCCCAACGACGCTCGTCGCCCATGGCGCTGGGAGTCATACCTGGCCCCTTCTCGCGAGGCAATCGCGGCCGCGAGCGTGACCGCCCGCACCCGTTGCTGGGCCCCGAGCGCGATGCTAAGCCTGCCGACTCGCGGGCCGGGAGCTCGCGCCCCCATGCAACCCAAGCTTCGTGCCAAGATCGAGAGCATCGCCGAGCGCCATGAAGAGCTCGGCGAGATGATCTGCGATCCCGAGGTCATGGCCGACAAGTCGCGCTACCTCGGGCTGTCGCGCGAGCACGCGGACCTCAGCCCGGTCGCGCTCGCGTTCGGGCGCCTGCTCGACATCGAGCGTCAGCTCGACGAGGCCCGCGAGCTCCTCGCAGATCCAGACATGCGCGAGCTCGCCCAGGCCGACGCCCGCGAGCTCGAGACCCGCGTCGACGAGCTCACGACCGAGCTGACCCGGCTGCTGACGCCCCGAGATCCCAACGACGGCAAGAACGTGATCCTCGAGATCCGCGCGGGCGCCGGCGGCGACGAGGCCGGGCTCTTCGTCGCCGATCTCTGGCGCATGTACAGCCGCTTCGCCGAACGCCACGGCCTGAGCATCGACCAGGCCGAGTACTCCGAGAACTCCGCGGGCGGCTTCAAAGAGGTCAGCGGGCGGGTCAGCGGGCGCGAGGTCTACGCTAAACTCAAGTACGAGCGCGGGGTTCACCGGGTCCAGCGGGTCCCGGCGACCGAGTCCCAGGGCCGCATCCACACCTCGACCGCGACCGTCGCCGTGATGCCCGAGGCCGAGGACATCGACGTCGAGATCGATCCCAGCGACCTCGAGTTCACCGCGATGCGCTCGAGCGGCTCGGGCGGCCAGCACGTCAACACGACCGACTCGGCCGTGCGCCTGATCCACAAGCCGAGCGGCATCGCGGTCCGCTGCGACCAGGAGAAGTCTCAGCTCAAGAACCGCGAGCTCGCGCTCAAGCGCCTCCGGTCCAAGCTGCTCGAGATCGAGATCGAGAAGGCCGAGTCCGAGCGCGCCGCCAACCGCCGCGAGCAGATCGGTACCGGCGAGCGGTCCGAGAAGATCCGCACGTACAACTACCCCCAGGACCGCGTCACCGATCACCGCGTCGGCCTGACCCGTCACAACCTGCCGGGGTTCATGGACGGCGACATCGACGACGTGCTCTCGAGCCTCCGCCAGGACGAAGAGGCCGCGCGCATGGCCGAAATTTCAGGTTAGGCTCCCCGCCATGAAGCAGTCGGTGAACGTCGAGATCGCGGGCCAGACCCTGTCGATCCGCAGCGACGAGGGCCCCGACTACGTCCAGGAGCTCGCCGACTACGTCGACGCCCACCTCCGCGAGCTCGGCGGGACCCGGCGCAGCTTCTCGCTCCAGCGCGTGGCCCTGCTCGTCGCCATCCAGATCGCCGACGAGCTGTTCCGCGAAAAAGACCTGCGTCGGCGCGACCGCGCGCGCATCGAGGCCCGGCTCCAGGCGCTCGAAGTTGCGATCGCCGCCCACGAGGCCGACCTCGCCGCCCTCGAGCACGCGCCGCCGGCCTGAGCCCCGCGCGACATCCCGCCCAAACCAGTTATTCTGGCCGCCCATGCCCGTCCCTAGCGAGGCAATCAAGGTCGAGTCCTCCGCGCTGGCGGTCCTCGTCGAGCGCGGCTTCGTCGAGGCCGCGTCCGACATCGGGGCCATCGACGCCGCCATGCAAGCCGGCATGGTGACCTTTTACAACGGCTACGATCCAACGGCGCCGTCGCTCCACGTCGGCAGCTTGCTGACGATCATGGCCGCGCGCCACCTCCAGCAGCACGGCCACCGGCCGCTGATGCTGCTCGGCGGCGCCACGGCCGGCGTCGGCGATCCCTCGGGCCGCAGCGAGACCCGCAAGATGCTCGACGAGGAGCAGATCGCCGCCAACCTCGCCGCGCTCAAGCGCCAGTTCTCGCGCTTCTTGCACTTCGACAGCGGCGCGGCCAACGACGCCCAGGTCATCGACAACAACACCTGGCTCGCGCCGCTGCGCTACATCGAGTTCCTCCGCGACATCGGCCGCCACTTCACCGTCAACCGGATGATCGCGGCCAAGACCTACCGCGAGCGGCTCGAGTCCGAGCAGCCCCTGTCCTTCCTCGAGTTCAACTACCAGCTGCTCCAGGCCTACGACTTCCTTCACCTCCACCGCGAGTACGACTGCACCCTCCAGGTCGGCGGCTCCGATCAGTGGGGCAACATGATCTCCGGTGTCGAGCTGATCCGCCGCGTCGGCGCCGACCAGAGCCACAGCTGCGACGAGCGGCCCGACACCGCCCACTGCCTGACCTACCCGCTGCTGACCACCGCCGACGGCAGCAAGATGGGCAAGACCGCCAAGGGCGCGGTCTGGCTCGACCCCGATCGCTTCTCGCCCTTCGACTACTACCAGTACTGGGTCAACTGCCACGATCGCGACGTCGAACGACTCCTGCGTCTGTTCACCGAGCTCCCGCTCGAGCAGGTCGCCGAGCTCGCCAGCCACGAGGGCGCCGCGCTCAAGCACGCCAAGGCCGCGCTCGCGTTCGAGGCGACCAAGCTGCTCCACGGCGAGGACGAGGCCGAGCGCGCGCGTCGGGCCACCCAGCAGGCCTTCGGCAGCGGCGAAGACTGGAGCGCCCTGCCCTGCATCGAGATCGACGCGCCCGAGGTCAAGCTGCTCGACCTCGTCGTCCACGAGTCGATCGGCGGGTTCAAGTCCAAGCGCAACGCTCGCGAGCGGATCAAGTCGGGGGCCGTCCGGATCGACGGCGAGCCCGTGACCGACGCGAGCGAAGTCCTGACGGCCGAAGCCTGCGGTGACGACGGGCTGCGCCTGCAGATCGGTCGCAAGAAACGCTTTCGCGTGAAGCTCTCGGGCGCCTGAGTTGGAGCAAGACGGCGTCCGCGTCCTGGGCGCCGCCACCGTCGGGGCGACGCTTGGAACATCCGGGCGTGCGCCACGTAGGTCTGCTCGAGCGACTGGTCGAAGGACCAGCGGTGCACCCAAGGGTCCCCAAAAGGCCCTGCGGGCCCGATTGAAACGCAGGCCTTGCGCCCTGCGAATGCCGACTTAGAAAGCCTCCCTGACCATGGATCCTTCGATTACGTCCACCGTCGTACGCGCGCTTCCGACCCAAGATGGGGTCGATCTCGGGCCTGGCGTCGACCTCGCAGAGCTCAAAGACGAGCTCGAGCAGGTCGCCATCGAGGCCCTCGACGCGCGGATGCGGGGCGTGTCCCTCGACGCCGCCGTCCATGACGAGCGCTTCCCTCAACTGGTCGAATTTCACGAGGGCCTGCGCGACGCCTTGCTCGTCGAGATCCCGCGAGAGCTCCAGCCCTGGGTCGCCGCGATCGGCGGCGAGGCCATCGAGGGTCGGCTCCCGCAGGCGGCCAAGCCCAAGAGCGCGCGCAAGACCGCCGAGCTGCGCGCCGCGTCCGAGGCCGTCGCCGGGCGCCTGTCCAACCTCCACACCGATCTGTTCGCACGGGCGTTCGGGGCCGATCCTGCCAGCGCAGGAGACGGCCCCGAGCAATTGCAGGCCGCGCTGTCGGAGCTGCTGCTGTTCGAGGCCGTGCGCCTCCACCTGCTGGTCGCGGCCTGGAGCTCGACGGACTTCGAGTCCCTCGGCGGCGACGAGCGAGCCGTCGACGAGATCGCCTGGATCGAGGTCGAGGCCATGCTGCTCGAGCCCGCGCTGGTCGACGAAGACATCCGCGCGCTGCCGGTCATGGTCGCCGCGGGCAGCGTGGCGCTGGCCCGCGACGCCGCCGACCGAGCCGAGGCCCTGCGCATGGTCGCCGAGGACAAGCGCGAGACCCTGCGCATGCGCGCCCGCCTCCGCGCGGCCCTGCGCGAACTACGGTTGCCCGAGTCGGTCCTGCTCGAGAACGCCCTCGCCGGGTTGCTCGGTGAGGATCGGGTCGAGCTCATGGATCTGCAGGCCGGGCGCCCGGTCGCGCTCGACGGCCTCTCCCGACAGGCGATGGACCAGCGCGTGTCCCGGGGTCGCCGGGCGCTGACCCAGGGGCCCGACAACTGGCCGAGCCGTCGGCGACCTGCGCTCTTCGATCTGCTTCGGCACCAGCGCGACGAGCCGGCCTGAGCGCTCGCGCTGTCGGCAACCAAACGTCGAGAAGCTCACCGGGCGACTGGGCGGCGACTGGGCGGCGACTGGGCCACCGGGCGGCGACCGGGCGACCAGGCATGGGAGGTGCATCCTCGCTGCCTCGATGAACCACCTTTGGACCCCGTCGACGGCCCACGCTGCCCCGGCTGTGGTCGGGACCTCGACGACGCTGCCCCGCCACCACTATCGCCAGCAAGATCTGCTCGACCTGGCCGCGGAGATCTTCGCGGAGGCGAGCGTTTCAACGCAAGACTTGGCGCGCTTCTTCACCCGGACCGGGGTCCATGAGCGCTTCTTGGCTCTGCCCGCCGACGGCTACCGCGAGCTCGACGGCTTCGCGGCCCGAAGCCGGGCCTGGATCGAGGTCGCGACGGAGCTCGGCGAGCGGGCCCTACGCGAGCTCCTCGACGAGGCCGAGGTCCCGCCCGCCGAGATCGCGGAGCTGATGACCACGACGGTGACCGGCATCGCGGTGCCCACGCTCGACGCCCGGCTGATGAACCGCCTGCCCTTCTCGCCCGCGCTCAAGCGCGTCCCCGCGTTTGGGCTCGGCTGTGTCGGGGGCGCGGCCGGGATCGCCCGCGTCGCCGATTACCTCCGCGGCCACCCCGACGAGCTAGCGATCTTGCTGGCGGTCGAGCTGTGCTCGCTGACCGTGCAAAGAAGCGACGCCTCGATCGCCAACATCATCTGCGCCGGGCTGTTCGGCGACGGGGCCGCTGGCGTGCTGATCGCCGGGGCCGAGCACCCACGCGCGCGCGGGCTCGGCCCGCGGATCCTCGACAGCCGCTCGATCTTCTTCCCACAGACCGAGCGCGTCATGGGCTGGGACATGGTCGACACCGGGTTCAAGATCGTGCTCAGCGCCGACGTCCCGACCCTGGCCCGGACCGAGCTGCCCGGAGCCGTCGACGCCTTCCTCGGCGACTGGGGCCTCGCGCGCGGGGACATCGCGACCTGGGTCACCCACCCGGGCGGGCCCAAGGTCATGGACGCGATCGAGCAGGGGCTCGGGCTCGCGAGCGACGCGCTGCGTGCTGCACGCGACGGACTCGCCGCGCTCGGAAACCTCTCGTCGGCGTCGGTCCTGTTCTTGCTCGACGCGATCCGCCGCGACGCCCGACCGCAGCCCGGAGCCTTCGGCCTGTTGATGGCGATGGGGCCGGCCTTCTGCGCCGAGTTGGTGCTGCTGCAGTGGTGAGCGAGGCGGTCCATGCTCGAGGCCTTGATCGTCGGAGCCGGGCCGGTCGGCCTGTTCCTCGCCTGTCGCCTCGCGAGCCTCGGTGTCGAGGTCGGGCTGCTCGAGGCGCGCCGCGACGGCTCGGGCGACTCGCGGGCGATCGGCGTCCACGCGCCCGCGCTCGAACGCCTGGCCCGGATGGGCTTGGCCGAGCGCTTCCTCGCCGACGGCGTCCGGATCGAGCGCGGTCACGCCTTCTCGTCGCGCGGATTTTTGGGCAGCGTCGACTTCACCCGGGCGCCGGGGCTGTTCGGCTGCGCGCTCTCGCTCCCGCAGAGCCGCACCGAGGCCCTGCTCGAGGACGCGCTGCTGGACCTGCAGCCCTCGGCCTTGCGCCGCGGGCAGCGGGTCGTCCACGTGCGCACCAGCGCTCGGGCGGCGTCGCTGACGAGCGTGGACGAGCACGGCGCCTGGTCGATCACCACAGCCCGCTTCGTGATCGGCTGCGACGGCAAGCGCAGCGTCGTTCGGCGCTCGATCCCGGCCCGGCTGCGCGGCGGCCCGCGGCCCGGTCGCTACGTGATGGGCGACTTTTGCGACGACACCAGCTTCGGGCCCGACGCGATCCTCTATCTGTGTGACGAGGGCCTCGTCGAGAGTTTCCCGCTCCCGGGCCGTCGGCGCCGCTGGGTCGTCGAGATCGACGAGGCCGTCCGGAGCCCGGGCCCCGAACAGGTGGTCGAGCCGGTCGCGCGGCGGACCGGGTGGCTGCTCGACGAGCGCGGCGCCACGATGGTCAGCGCCTTCGGTGTCGAGCAGCGCCTGACGACCCGCTTCCACCGCGGCCCGCTGGTCCTCGCAGGCGACGCGGCCCACGTCGTGTGTCCCTTCGGTGGCCAGGGCATGAACCTCGGCTGGCTCGACGCCTGGGATCTCGCGCGCACGCTGACGAAGGTCCTGCGCGAGGGCCACGACGCCGACGCGGCCCTGTCTGCCTACGCGCGCCGACGACAGCGGTCCGCGCGGGCGACAGCGAGGCGCGCGGCGATCAACACCCGCCTCGGCCGTCGCCCGAGCTGGCCCCGGGCCCGCAACGCAGCCCTCACCGCGGCCCTCACCATGGTCCCGCAGGCGCTCCTCGCCGCGGCCTTCAGCATGCGCGGCATCGGTTGAAGTCCTCGCTCGCGGGCCGGCCCTCGATGTGGTCTCGTCTCGGCCCATGAGCGCCTCGATCAGCCAGACGCGCCGCCTCGCCCTCGCCGGCCTCGTGGTCGCGCTCGGCCTCGGCCTCGATCAGTGGACCAAGCGCTGGGCGTTCACGACCCTGCGCCAGCAACCCGCGAAGGTCCTGGTCGAGGACTGGCTGGAGCTCGACTACGCCTTCAACCCGGGCTCGGCGTTCGGAATGTTCGGCGACGAGCCCGGTGCGCGCACGATCTTCATCGTGACCACGGTCTTCGCGCTGCTCTACATCGCGACGCTGCTGTGGCGCCCACCCGGCGAGGCGCGCACACGCCGGGTCGCCGCGACAGGGACGATCTCGCTCGCGCTGATGGCCGCGGGCGCCCTCGGCAACCTCATCGACCGGCTCTGGCGACTCGACGAGGTCCGTGTGCGCATCGCCGACGAGCTCCAGTTTTGGCTCCTGATCGAGCACCCCGTGAAACTGTCCGAGTCTCTCCTGCGCGGGCGCAACTACCTCGACCTGCCCCGCTACGGGGTCGTCGACTTCATCGTCGTCTACTACTGGCCCGAGCGGCGCTGGCCCTCGTTCAACGTCGCCGACACCTGCCTGGTCGTCGGCGTGGGTCTGTTCCTGATCTACCTGGCCCGCCTCGACGCCAAGCCAGGCCCCGACGCCGACGCGTGACGCCGCGCAAAACCCGCCCGCATAGTCTGCTAGGCTCCGCGCCACCAATGAGCGCGGACAATTCCAAGCCCTCGGAGCCCTCGCGCGCGAGCCGACTGATCGTCGTGGCGGTCGTGTTCGCCTTCGCGCTGGGCGTGGATCTGTGGTCCAAAGCCTGGGCGTGGGAGAACATCAAGGATGGCCCCCCCGTCGAGGTCATCGAGCACGTGTTCTACCTGAAGTTCGGGTTCAACACCGGCTCGGCCTTCAGCTTCTTGCGCGACGCGTCCTGGGCCCGCTTCTTCTTCATCACGGTCACCTTCTTGGCCCTGGGCTACATGGGCTGGCTGGCCTGGAAGATGCCGACCACGCGCCTGTACGGGTTCGTCGCGATCGGGCTGATCGCGGCCGGGGCCGCCGGCAACCTCCACGATCGCTTCGTCCGGACCATGCCCGTGTGGATGAACGGCGAGTTCGTCGAGCGCCACGGCGTCGTCGACTTCCTCCAGTTCTATTACAACTGGGGTCAGGGCAAGTACTGGCCGATCTTCAACGCCGCCGACTCGGCCCTCGTGTGCGGCGTCGCGCTGCTGTTGATCTTCTTGCACTACCACGGCGCCGAGGGTGAGCTCGGCGACGCCAAGGCCACGAAGTCCGACGCCGAGGAGACCGAGGCGGCCGAGGAGGCCGAGGCAGACGACGCCGAAGAAGCCGAGTCAGACGACGCCGACGCCGACGCCGACGCCGAGGAGACCGGCCCGGCCAGCGTCGAGCCCTCGCCGGCCCCGGCCGGCTGAGCGCTACAGCTCGCCCTTCTTGGCCTTGAGCAGCCAGGCCTTGGCCTCGCGCTCGATGATCTCGAGGGCCTTGCCCCGAAAGGGCCGGAACATGAAGGGCACGTCGAGCTCGAGCTCGAGCTTGCGGGCCCGGACCGTCATCGCGCCGGTCAGGCGCTTGCCCATGACCGAGAAGCCCAGCTCGACCCGATCGTTGCTGACCCATTTGGCCGAGTAGTCGTACTCGGTGAAGCGCTCGGCGTAGGACTCGGCGGCCTTCTCGGCGGCGAGCTTGGCGAGGTCGAAGTCGAGATCGTGCGGGATGTCGTGAGTCACGGGCCGACAGCCTACTCGCGGTGATCAGTGCTCGCAAAAATCCCGAGCGCGACCCTCGTTGCGCTCACCCCGGCGCGCAACCTGGTGCGAAGCCAGCTGCTCACCCCGCGCGTTCTTCGTCGTCGTCGCTGACCTCTTCGGTCTGGCCCGCCAGCGCAGCGATGAACCCGCGCGTGTAGGTGACCGCGCTCCACACCGACAACACCGCCGAGACATAAAGGAACAGCAGGCCGATCTCGTTGAAGCGCACCCACCCGCCCCAGGGCGCGAGGTACGGGAAGTAGATCAGCACGCAGGCGATGCCGATCACCTGAAAGCTGGTCTTGGCCTTGCCCCCCGCGCCCGCCGAGATCTCCACGCCCTCGTTGAGCGCCATGATCCGGAGGCCCGAGATGTAGAACTCGCGCCCGAGCAAGACCGCGACCAGCCACGGCGGCATGCGGCCCTCGGCGGTCAGGTAGACCAGCAGCGCCATGACCATGATCTTGTCGGCCAGCGGATCGGCGAACTTGCCGAAGAAGGTCACGAGCCCCTGCCGCCGCGCGAGCCAGCCATCGAGCAGATCGAGGCCGCCAGCGATCAGGAACAGCGCCATCGCGAGCACGCCCTTGAACGGATCGGTCTTGTCGACGAGCAGCAAGATCGGCGGGATCATCAGCAGCCGCCCGACGGTGATCAGGTTGGGCGCGTTGAGGATCTCGCGCTTGAAGCCCTCGAGCCGCGGCCGACGGCGACGCGGCCGCGATCGCGGACCCGCGCGCCCCCACGCGTCAGCGCCTGGTTCCTGCTCGCCCGCGCTCAATCTGCTTCCTCGATCAGGTCCGCGGTGCGGGGCACGGTGTACGCGCCGCTGCGCTCGGCGCCCGAGTCAGCGCGCGATCGGCCGCCGCCCGGGAGCGCGATGAACACCGCCCCCTCGCCCTCGCAACGCAAGAAGGGGCTGCCGCGCTCGGCGGCCGGGACCACGTTGCCGACCCAGCCGACGAACCCGCTCGCGTGGACGCGGTGGGGCCGCTCGGGCGAGACCTTGACCGCGACGAGCTCGCCCCCGACGCGCAGCGCGACCATCCCCTCGCCCGCGACGCGCACGAGCCCGATCGGGTTCGCGTCGCGCGACCCCGGGAGCATGCCCACGTCCCACATCAAGGTCGCGTCGAGGGCCCAGACCAGGGGCTCGACGAAGAAGCACAGATCACGCTCGAGGCGCAGCGGGTAGAAGCGCTCGTCCTCGCGCGAGATGATCAGGTAGCCCTCGCCCTCGAGCGAGGCCAGGCGGCGAAACACGTCGGGGACGGCGCGGCCTTGCATGCGCCGGTTGAGCGGGCGGATCTCGAGGTTCTCGCTGCAGATCAGCAGCGAGTCCGTGCGCGTCATGGTCTCGCCCGCGACGTTGACCAGCAGGTGACCGTCGCGCGTGAGCGAGAGCGTGTCGGTGCCCGGCTCGGGCGTCAGCAGCCGGCCGAAGGCGAAGCTCGTCACGCCGGGGATGTCGGAGGCCGCCACTTCGGCCACGCTACCCCGGGGGCAGGCCCCGGGGCAACGACGTGGCGGGTCGCAGCTACGGCTTGCGCGCCGCGAAGACGATCCCGAGACACATCTCGTCGTAGCTGCCGTCGCCCCAGCCGACCTCCTCGGGCTCCTTGCGCTCGCCATCGATGATCGGCTGGTTGGCCGCGCTGTTGTCGTACCAGCAGTCGAGCTGCATGGCGTCGCCCGCACCGAAGCTGATCGGCTCGCGCAGCATGTAGTCCCCCTGCCAGTTGAAGTCCCAGTCATCGATCTGGAGCAGGCAGCTCTCGTCGCCCCCGGACTCGACGACCGAGAGCCGTCCGCGCGAGCCGAGCGTGTGCATGTGCAGGGCGCTGCGCCAGATGTCGACCTCCTCGTCGGGACCCACGCCGAGCTCGCTGAGCGTGTACACGAAGAAGTCGTCACTGCGCGGGAGCGTCGCCGAGTGGTGGACGTCGGGGTCGCCGGCCGGGATCGTCATCGGCTCGAGCCCGAGCACCCAGCGGTAGTCCAGGACCGGCACGAACGCGCCGGGTTGCTCGACCTCGTCGGCGATCTGGAAGCCAAAGCTGGTTTGATCGGGCTGCTGCGCGTGGCTGAGCGTGTTGTAGTGGACCTGGACGACCAGCGAGGCGCCGGGCCGGACCTCGACGCCCGTCCCTGGGGGCGCCCGCCACGTCGCCGCCCCCGGGACCCAGTCACCGAGCCAGCGGGCCGTCCAGTCGAGGGTGCCGGGCCCGCCGAAGCACTCGTAGCCCGGGCCCGGATCGGCGTCGTCGAGTGCCTGGAAGACCCCGGTGTCCTCCGCGTCGGCGACGAACACGACCACGTGATGGACGAGATCGAGCTGCCCCGGATACACGGCCTGCGCCGTCACGTAGGTCGGCTCGCTCAGCGTCGTCGGCCATGGGATCAAAAAGCAGCGGTAGTCGTCGGGCTCCTTGGTCGGCGTATAAGGCTCGGCCATCGTGAGCGTGAAGTCGGGCTCGAAGGCCGCCGGCGCCGGAGCGGGCGACGCGTCAGCGGGGTCGCCCTCGACGCACCCCTCGTCAATCCAATCACGCAAGAGATCGCGGTCCCCCTCGCTGAGGATGCGCTCGTGTTCATAACTGTTGCAACTCGGGTTGGGCTTCCACGGCGGCATGGTCTGGTCGTCAATTGAGGCCCGAACGAGCTGGGATGTGGCCTCGACCTGGGCCCAGGTCTCGAGCGCAAAAGGCCCGATACCACCCTCTAGGTGGCACCCGACGCAGTGTTCATCGAGGATCGGCTTGGCGTCCCTCCAGTAGCTCAGCTCGCTTCTCTCGACAATCAATTGGCCACCGTCCGAGTCGCGTGAACAACCAAGCAGACCCGGCGGGGTGAGCAAAACCAAACACACAATAATGTTGGTACATTGTTGATTCGACATCGGCATATCATTATGACGAATCGAGCGGCGCGAGCCCGTCCGGGCCCACGCTCACGGCTGCGCAATTTGGCGCTTCGAGATCCCGCGGACGCGACGCCAGCGAAGCGACCACGTCTAGTCCCCCGAGAACGACGATTAAAAATCGAGCGACGCGTAGTTTGCCAATCCGAGCCCAGCGAACCGCCGCTATTGCGCGATGTTGCGGGCGGGTCCGCGTCGAAGTTCGGCCCCGCCGAGCTGAGACTGGCGCTCGTAAGCGTAGTACCGCCGGAGCACGCCCTTCACATAGGCGCGCGTCTCGGTGTAAGGCGGGACGCCATCGTACTTGACCACGGCCCCAGCCCCGGCGTTGTAACCAGCCGCGACCAGGACCATGTCGCCGTTGAAGCGGTTGGCGAGGAGGCGCAACAACTTGCAGCCCCCGTAGATGTTCTGGCGCGGATCGAAGGGCTGCGCGACGCCGAGGAACTTGGCGGTGCCTGGCATCAGCTGCATCAAGCCCATCGCCCCGGCCCGGCTGACCGCCCCGGGGTTGTAGCGGCTCTCGGTGTGAATCACCGCGCGCACGAAGGACTCGGGCAGCTGGTAGCGGCGGGCGGCGCCGCGGATGTAGGCGTCGTAGCGGTGGGCCTTCTCGCTGTCGAGGGTCAGCTTCTTCGACCCCTGGCCCGGCCCGCGCGGGATGTCCGAGAGCTTGGTCCGGTTGGCGGCGATACTCTTGTAGAGCTTCCAGTCGCCCCGCTTGCCCCGCGGACGGTTGGTGATGTGGATGACGCCGTCTTCGTCGACGTACTTGAAGTAGTTGTTGCTGTTGCGCTTGGGCTTGCCCGCGTCGACCGGCGCCGGGCTGGCGAACAGCGCGACGGCGCTCAGGCCCACGATCGCCGCCGCCACGCGCCACTTTCGCCTCGCGCTCCGCATCCGCCAAGTCTAACAGCAGCCCCGACGCGCGCCGAATATTCAGCGCCCTGACCGGCATTTCAGCCCTACACCGGGCTGGAACAAAGGGCTAAGCTCCCGGGCACGTGCCCGAGTCGCCCCAAGTTCACCACGTCGACACGCTGGTGCTCGGCAGCGGCCTCGCGGGTCTGTACTTCGCGCTCCAGGTCGCCGAGCGTCGCCAAGTCACGATCCTGACCAAGCATCGGCGCGAGTCGTCGAACACGCGCTGGGCCCAGGGCGGGATCTCGGCCGTGTTCTCGCCGACCGACACGATCGAGGCCCACGTCGCCGACACCCTCCGGGTCGGGGCCGGGCTGTGCCGCGAAGACATGGTCCGCCGCGCGATCGAGCTCGGCCCGCGGCTCGTGGCCGGGCTCGCCGACGAGTTCGGGGTCCGCTTCGACCGGGCCAGCAACGAGGCCGACGCGCCCTTCGAGCTCGGGCGCGAGGGCGGCCACTCGAACCGTCGCGTGGTCCACCACCGCGACATGACCGGGGCCGAGGTCGAGCGCGCGCTGATCGAGGCCGTCGAGGCCCACCCCAACATCCAGATCCTCGAGCACCACGACGTCATCGATCTGCTGAGCTTCGCCAAGCACGGCGGCGGGCCCCACGACCGCGGCTGCTTCGGCTGCTACGCCCTCGACATCGCCAACGACCAGGTCCATGCCTTCGTCGCGCCGATCACGGTGCTCGCGACCGGCGGCGCGGGCAAGGTCTACCGCTACACCTCCAACCCCCACATCGCGACGGGCGACGGGATCGCGATGGCGTACCGGATCGGCGCCGAGGTCGGCAACCTCGAGTTCATGCAGTTCCACCCGACGATCCTGTTTCACCCCGACGCCAAGAGCTTCCTGATCTCCGAGGCCCTCCGCGGCGAGGGCGGGATCCTGCGGACCGTCGGCGGGGCGGACCTGATGAAAGATCGCCACCCGATGGGCAGCCTCGCGCCGCGCGACGTCGTCGCCCGCGAGATCGACGCCGAGCTCAAGCGCAGCGGGGCGAGCAAGGTCATGCTCGACATGACCCACCTCGACCACGACTTCATCGTCAGCCGCTTCCCGGCCATCCACGCCCGCTGCACCGCGCTCGGCCTCGACATGCGCAAGACCCCGCTCCCGGTCGTCCCGGCCGCGCACTACACCTGCGGCGGCGTGGTCGTCGATCCCTGGGGCCGCACGACGATCCCCGGGTTGATGGCGATCGGCGAGGTCGCGATGAGCGGGATGCACGGGGCCTGTCGCCTGGCCAGCAACTCGCTGCTCGAGGCCGTGGTCCTCGCCCACGGCGCGGCCGAGGTCTGCGACGACTTCGGGCTCACCCCGCCGACCACCGTCGACGCCTGGAACGAGGGCGACGCCGTCAACTCCGACGAGGCCGTGATGGTCAGCGCCAACTGGGAAGAGGTCCGCGCGCTGATGTGGAACTACGTCGGCATCGTGCGCTCGGACAAGCGCCTGGCCCGGGCCCGGCGGCGGCTCGAGATCCTCCACCAGGAGATCCGCGAGTACTACTGGCACTACCGGGTCACCCGCGACGTGCTCGAGCTGCGCTCGCTCGCGCTGGTCGGCTATCTGATGGTCGAGAGCGCGTCGCGGCGCAAGGAGAGCCGGGGCCTGCACTACACTCTCGACTACCCGCAGACCGACCCCGGCCAGCCGCGCGAGACGATCTTCACCCGCCAAGACGGACCATGAACGAGCCTGCTCGAAATTTTGCCAGCGTCCGCAGGGCGCCGACGCCCTCGCTCGTGTCGAGCCTCGCCCTGCTCCTGCCGCTGCTGTCGGTCGGCGCCGCGGGTGGCTGCGCGGCCGCGGCCAAGCGCAGCCCCGAGGGCCTGCGCGACGCCTACGCGGCCGCGCTGCGCTCCGACGATCCCGACGCGGCCTACGACCTGCTCGCGCCCGACGTCCAGGCCCGGACCGACCCCGCCAAGTTCCGCGAGCGCTGGGCAAAGAACGCGTCGCAGCACGAGGTCACCCTCGAGGCCATCCAAGCGCTCGACGAGGATCGCAAGACCCCGGTCCTGACCGGCACCACGACCCACGAAGGCGGCGTCGTGCTCCACTGGGCCTACACGAGCGCGGGCTTTTTGGTCGTCGACGGGCTGCCCGGGATCCCCGACACCTCGACGCCCGCGGCCACCGCTCGCGCGCTCATCGCAACCTTGCGCAGCGTGTCCGAGGTCCAGCTCGAGCGCGTGCTCGCAACCGAGATGCTCGAGCGCCTCGGCGAAGACTGGATCGCGCGCGCCGACGCGATCGAGGCCGCGCTCGAGGAGCCCGGCGCGATCAGCTACTCGGCCGACAACTCCCGCGCCGTGCTCCGCTACGGGGCCGGCCGCGCGGTCACCTTCGAGCAGACCTCCCAGGGCTGGCGCGTGGCCGAGCTGCGCTGAGAGACGCCGCGTGGATCTGCGTGACTACCTCCTGGCGCTGATGGAGCCGCTCGCGCCCGGCGACGAGCTCGAGCCGGGCCTGCGCTTCACCGGCGCCTCGACCGAGCTCGGCCTGCGCCTGAGCTTCCTGGTCGAAGAGCGCGACGAGGTCCACGTCGAGGTCGGGCCGCGCGAGCTCGGGCTCAAGTACGCGGCCCGCAGCGAGCGGCTGTCCTTCGCCTATCGCGACGGCGGCGCCGATCACGTCGACCAGAAGCTGGGCTTTCGCGTGTGTCAGACCGTCGCGGCCCACGTCGGCGCGCGCGAGGCCGAGGTCCTCTCGCGGCTCGCCCTCGACGTCGAGGCCAAAGCCGAGCAGGCCGAGGGCTCCGCGCGCATCCGCGAGCTCCACGGCACCCGCCTGCTCGAGCTCGCGGGGGTCCCGGGCGAGCGCTTTTACACGCTCAGCCCCTACCTCGGCTGCCTGATCGGCTGTCGCTTCTGCTACGCGCAGTCGCGCCTCGATCCGATGCGCGCGCTGCTGCGGCTGCCGCAGATCCCCTGGGGCTCCTACGTCGACGTCCGCGTCAACGCGCCCGAGCTGCTCGAGCGAGAGCTGCGCGAGCTCCCGCGCCACGTGATCAAGTTCTGCCCGATCGTGTCCGACCCCTACCAGGCCGTGGAGAAGCGCTTCGAGCTCACCCGCGGCTGCCTCGAGGTCATCGCCCGGGCCGACGATCCGCCCCCGACCCTGATCATGACCCGCTCGACGATGATCCTGCGCGACCTCGAGCTCTTGCGCAGCATCCCCCACGCGTGGGTCGGCGCCTCGATCCCGACCCTCGACGACTCGGTCCGCAAGCACTTCGAGCCCCGGGCCGCGAGCGTGCCCGAGCGCCTCGACATGCTCCGGCAATTCAAGCGCGCGGGGGTCCAGCGCTGCGTGGTCGTCCAGCCGATGCTGCCCGGCGATCCGATCGCCCTCGCCGACGCCCTCGCCGACGTCGTCGAGTCCGTGAGCATCGGGGTCCTGCGCGGCGAGATGGGGGCCGAGCAAGACTTCGCCGACCCCCGCTTCGCCCACGCCCGCGGCGAGGACTGGCAGCGCCGCGAGGCCTTCGCCCTGCGCGACGCGCTCGAGGAGCGCGGCGTGAGCGTGTGGGTCAGCGAGCTCCCGCCTCCGATCGCCAAGTGGCGACCCGCCGCCGCGCAGGCCTGAGCGCGGGCCGGGTCTCCCCATCCCCGTGTCCACCGAGTCGCTCGACGCGTCTTCTCCGCAGCCGACAGCCACGAACAGATGAACAGCACGAGCCGCGAACGCGACATCGAAGCTCACACAGCGTCGTGGCTCGCACACCGCGCCTCCAAGCCGCCAGCTCCCCCCCGGTCGCGCTGAGCCAGCGCCCAGTGGCCAGCTACGGACGATAGCCGCCCGCTCACGGGCCCTCCAGCCGGCCCGTCTGGACACCCTCCCCGCCTCCGAGCTAACCTAGGGGCACTCTGCGTAGCACCGCAGGGGCCAACGCGGTCCAGAACGCCGTTCACATCCCAGAAAGGCCGCTACGGGCGACCTGGCTCGAGCGCGATCTTCGCGCAGCCCGCCCGTTCCGGACCCAGACGAAGCGATGATCGACAACGAGAACTTCGAGATTGGTATGACCGCGGTCTACCCAGCCCATGGAGTGGCCGATGTGGTGGGGCTGGAGACCAAGCAAGTAGGCGGGCAGGCCCTGCGTTTCTATCACCTGCAGGTCCGCGGCAGCGGGCTCAAGATCATCGTCCCGATCGACAAGGCCGGCGAGAACGGCATGCGGCCCCTGGCCGGTCCCGACGAGATCGACAAGATGTTCGAGATCCTGCGCGACCGAGACGTGCCCATGGATCGCCAGACCTGGAACCGACGCTACCGCAACTTCATGGAGAAGATCCGGACCGGCTCGCTCCACGAGGTCGCGGAGGTCTACCGGGACCTGTCGCTGCTCCGCTCGCAAAAGACGCTGTCCCACGGCGAGCGCGAGATGCTGCGCACAGCACGCGACCTCCTGGTGGGCGAGCTGGCGGTGGCCCGCGAGACGAGCGAGTCCGAGGTTGCCGAAGAGCTCGATTCGATGTTTAAGAACTAGCCGCGCCAACGTGGCCAAAACGGCCGCGGTCGGCGCAATCCAACGCTGTCTTTGAGCCTGCGCAAGCGTCGGCTCGTCGCCCAGAGGGCCACGTCATCGAAATTCAACTGTCCAACGAACCCTGGGAGCAAGTCGAGGTTGACGCCTTCGTGTGCCCGGTCAACTCGGCTTGTGAGTACTCGAGCTACCCGGCCTCACGGATCAAGGAGCTGTCCGGGCTCCCTCTCGAGCAGCTCCTGCGACCGCACACGCCCCTGGCGATCGGGGCGGCGTTCGTGACCGAGGGTGGCCGGCTCCGCGCCCGCCACCTCATCCACGTGCCCAACACGGGCACGTCCGGCGAGCAAGTCCAGGTCGAGGACATCGCGCGGGCGACCGCGGCCGTGATCGTGACCTGTGAGCTCAAGGGCTACAACAGCGTCGCGGTCCCGCTGATGGGCGCCTTCGACACGGGCATCCCCGCCGAGGAGGCCGCGCGGGCGATCCACAGCGAGTTCCGCAGCCACCGCGGTGATCGGCCGTCTCGCGTGCTCTTCGTCGCCCGCAGCTCCGACGAAGTCGACGTGTTCGAGATGGCGATCGAGGGCCTCTAGCAGCACTCTGGCAGCCCCTCCGCTCGCCTCAAACGCTCGCCTCTCGGCTCGTACTGGTCCGAAACCCAGCGCGCTCTGGGGTCGGGCCCTCTTGGATCCGGAGGGGGAAACTGCTACGTCCAGCCCCCCATGGGCTGGGCCTACCTCGTCTTGGCCGCGATCGCGGCCCTCGGTCTCGCGCTTGGCTGGCGGCTGACCCCCGCGCCGCGCGAGCAAGCCGACACCGACGCCGACGGTCTCGCGCGTCTGCTGCAGCTCGGGATCGCGATGACCGGACTGACGGTCCTCGCCCTGCTGCTCGTGCCCTGGTTCGGGGGCCTCGCCGAGATCACCTGCACGCCCGAGTCCGAGCGCGCGGGTGAGTGCATCATGGGCCTGCGCGACCGCGGGCTCCTGGGCGCGTCCGCGTTCGCGTGTCTGGTCGGAGCCGCGTTCGCGTTCGTGCTGCGCAAGGGCGTGCTCGACTTCTCCGCGCCGAAGCCGATCGACGAGTCCAAGCGCGAGGCGGGCGTCGGCGATCTGGACACGATGGCGAGCGCCCGGGATCTCCGGCGGCCCGCCTCCGAGTCCGCGCCAAAGCCCGAGCCCGAGCCGAAAACCAAGCCCAAGTCCGAGCCAACGCCCAAGCCCGCAGCCGACGCGACCGAGCCGGCCCCCGACGCCGCCGAGCCGGCCTCCGACGCCGCCGATGCGGGCCCCGACGTGGGCCCCGACGCCGCCGATGCAGACCCCGACGCCGCCGAGCCGGCCCCGGCCCCCGACGCCGCCGAGCCGGCCTCCGACGCCGCCGAGGGCGAGGACGACAAGGACGAGCCGGCCTCCGACGCCGCCGAGGGCGAGGACGACGAGCTCACCGCCGACGCGCAGCCGAAGGGGCACCGCCGCCTCGAGGGCCCGGTGTTTCGCGCCTTCGTCGATGACGAGGCGGTCGAGCTCGACGTCGCGATCTCCACGGCCGTGAAGCGCCTGCGCAGCGAGCGGGTCGCCGTGGTCTTTTCTCGCGGCGCCAGCCCCGACGCCAACCTCGCCTTGCTCGAGCTCGCGGAGGCCTTCAACGCGCACCGCTACGTGCTCGAGGGCACGGCCGCGGCGACCGAGGGCATCCCGACAGGCGAGACCGTCGACCCCAACGCCGTCGACGCGGTCGCCGGACCCGACGCCCGCCACGCTGGCGAGCTGGCCCTCGATCTCGCGGGCGCCTTCATCCAGACCGTGTTCTTGCTCGACACCCGCGTGGCCTTTCCGGAGTTTGTCCTCGGCAAGCTCACGACGATGCAGTCGGTGTGCATCGCCCACGCCCACGACGACGTGAGCGCCGCGTGCCAGGTCGTGCTCCCGGGCACCAACCCGGGCGAGCGCGAGGGCGAGCTGATCGACAGCGACGGCGGCACCAACTCGCGGCGCCCCCGGGAGTGGCTGGTCTCCCAGATCGTCCAGGCTCTGCGCGCGGCCGAGGGAGACGCCGACGCCGACACCGACAGCGCAGACCGCTCCGCCCCCAACGAAGAAGACACGTGAGCGCCGGCCCCCCAGCTCGAGCGCCGCGCGGCGCCTGGTTCCTGGTCCTGGTCGCCATGTTGGTCTCGCTCGCCTGCGCCGAGACCGGGGACGCTGGACCGCTGTGGGCCGATCCTGGCGTCGTGCGCCTCGACCCCACGCACACGCGCACCGAGGTCGAGATCCACAACCGCAGCGGCACGGTCCGACCGATCGGGCAGTTCTCCCTCGGCGGTGACGACTGGGACACCCTGCGCTTCGTCGACGACACCCTCCCGCGGACGATCCCGGCCCAGGACTCGGTCGTGATCGATCTCGAGCTCTCGCGCGCCGCCTTCCGCAGCGCGCCGGGGGTCTACCGATCTGGCGACGCCACGCTGAGCTTCAGCTCGAATCAGTTCGCCTACGAGGTCCCGATCGAGTTCGTCGGCACCGAGGTCGATCGCGCGACCCCGGGCGCCTTCGGTCTCGCGCTCGCCGGGCTCGCCGCACTCGTCGGGCTCCTCGCCTGGGGACCGCTGCGCCGCGGCCCTTCCACGCCCGGCCCGAGCAGCCTACGCGCCGCGGTCGGCGCAGCCTTCGCGGCCCTCTTGCTCGCCGCCGCCGCGACCCCCCTCGGGCTCGGGCTGTGCCGCGGCCGGCTGGGTGTTCCCGTCGGTCCCCGCGAGCTCGCCCAGTGCCGCGACGCCCTCGGCGGCGCCGAGCTCATGGCCCTGCCCGCGACCCCGGGCCTGTGGTGGTGGCTGATCGCCCTCGCGATCGCGACCGCGATGCTCACGCTCGTCCGCGCCTCCCTCGCAAGGAGCGAGGACCGGGGCCTCGCCCTCGCCGGCCTGCGCCTGCTCGGCTTCACCCTGCTCTTGTCCGCCCTCTCGTCCGGCCTGTCACCAAGCGACGCCTCGACCACCGCGCTCGTCTTGGCCCAGACCGGGACCACCGCGTTGGGCGGCCTCGACCTCCCCCGCTGGGGCCTCGTCGCCCAGCCCCTCGGCTTCGCCCTCGCCCTCGCCCTCGTCGTTGCGACCCCAAGCCCCCGCGCCCACGCC
>NZ_PVNK01000200.1 GCF_002994615.1 Enhygromyxa salina
TGCCCGTCCTCGCCCCCGTCCTCCCCACAGCCGAGCGCCAGCGCTGTCCCAATGGCCAGGCCGGGCAAAGGCCCCCGGGCCGCTCGGAGGAGTCGCCTCACTCGGGCATTGTACGTAAACCCCGGCCGAGGGGGTACCTTCTTCCCCCTGATCTGAGCCTAGCCCATGCAACAAGCCGCGCCCCAACTCAACTATCGCCGCCTCGTGTTCGCGACAGCGCTGTGCTGTCTGATGTTCGAGCTCGTGCTCGCGCGCCTCGTCGACTTCCACCTCGGGGCCGACAACGCCTACCTCGCCCTGCCGATCGCCTTCCTCGGGCTCGCGCTCGGCAGCCTCTACATCCACTTCCGGCCCGCGACGCTCGAGAAGTTCAACATCCAGCGCGAGCTCGCGATCCTCGTCACGCTGTGCGTCGCCGGGCTGCTGTTCGCCTTCGTCCTGTTCAGCTGGGTGATGCCCGTGACCTCGACGATGGTCATCGCCAAGCAGCTCGACTATTTGGCCAAGAAGACCGCCGTGTTCATCGTGATCATGGTCCTGCCCTTCTTCAGCTTCGGGCGGATCCTGACCTCGATGTACCAGCTGCGCCGCGACGAGATCGGCTCGATCTACGCCGCCGACCTGCTCGGCGCGGCCCTGGCCTGCGCGCTGACCCCGGTCGCGTTCCACTTTGGCGGGCTGCCGACGGTCGTGATCGTGCTGATCGTGCTCTCGTTCGTGCCGCTGCTGCTCGCGTGCCCCGACAAGCGCTCGCGGATCATGGTCGCCGTGGTCGGGCTGGTCGTCGCCGTCGGGTCCGAGCGCCTCGTCGACTACGCCGATCGCACGGTCTCCTACGAGCAGTGGGGCACCAAGGGCACCTACGTCGAGCTCGAGCGGGCCTGGAACGAGCACTCGCGCGTGGCCCTGGTCAAGCGCTTGTCCCCGAAGAAGGGCGGCAAGCCGAGCTACGCGATCATCCACAACAACTCGCGCAGCAACGTCCACGTGTGGGGCTACCACGACCGCGACCGTGAGGCGCGGATCCTTCAGGGCATGGACGCGGCGTGGGTCATGGGCCGCGAGCCCAAGAACATCCTCGTGATGTTCGCCGGGACCGGCGCCGAGATGATCCGCTTCGACGAGCTCTCCCACCGCCAGGCAACGATCACCGGGGTCGAGATCAACGGCCTGGTCAAGAAGCTCGGGCGCGAGAGCGAGGCGATCCAGAGCTACAACATCGCCGAGTTCCTCGATCAGGACCGCATCAACCTCGTCATCGACGAGGGCCGCCACTTCCTGACCACGCGGCCCGAGGGCACCAAGTACGACCTGATCTACCTCGGGTCCAACGCCGCGACCACGGCGACGACCGGGTACACGACCAAGTACCTCGACACCGTCGAGGCCTACCACACCTACCTCGACCTGCTCGCCCCCGGCGGGACCATGATCTTCGATCACCAGCCGCTGCAAAAGCGGATGTTCAACCTCCGCGAGGTCTTCGTCCAGCGCGGCCTCGAGGACTTCGAGAACCGCGTGATCGTCGTCGACGATCCCAACCGCGGTGACGACGACATGATCCTCTCGCCCGACGGCTTCACCGACGAGGAGATCGAGAAGGTCTGGGCGGCCGCGCGGAGCAAGAACAAGAAGCTCAGGCGCAGGATTCGCTACCTCAAGGCCAAGAACGTCCGGGGCCAGAGGTACCGCGACGCGATCGAGGGCGCGCCCGGCGAGACCTTCGTCGACGACCGCCCCTTCATGAAGGATCTCAACCGCGACGAGTACGAGCTGATCCCGCCCGAGGGCAAGAAGAAGACCCTCGCCTGGTACATCACCTGGATCAAGATCACCACGGTCGTGATCTTGTCGGGCATCGCCTTGCTCTTCATCGGCGTGGCCGCGCTCAAACGCGACTCCCGAGCCCCGATCCCGGTGCTCTTTTATCTGCTGGTCACGGGCTTTTGCTTCATGCTCTGCGAGGTCGCGATCATGGCCAAGCTCGAGCTGTTCTTGACCCAGCCCTTGTTGAGCATGGCCGCGGTGCTCTCGCTGTTCTTGCTGACCAGCGGGGTCGGCAGCGCGATCTATCCGCGGCTCGAGAAGCTCCACGACACCCGCGTGATCGCCGGGCTCGCGGTGATCGCCGTCGTGATCGTGATGTTCGTGCTCGACTGGATGGTCGGCAACCTGCTCTACCTGCCGGTCGCCCTCAAGCTCGTGCTCGCAACGGTCGCAACGGCGCCGCTCGGGGTCGTGCTCGGGCTGTTCTACCCGCACCTGGTCTCGTGCCTGGTCGATCAGGATCGGGCCCAGACGGTCTCGATCAGCTACGGGCTCAGCACGCTGTCGAGCGTGGTCGGCTCGGCCTACGCGCTGGCCGCGATGATCGACGTCGGGTTCAACGCGCTGCTCAAGCAGGCGGCGCTCGGCTATGTCGCGCTGCTCGTGATCGCGTTCGTCTATCAGGCCGCGGGCGGCAAGTGGCTGTCACGGGTCCGGGGCTGATAACCTCCGGCGTGGACCCAGCGTCGCCGCTCGACCCTCGGGCCCCGTCCACGCCGCCCCCCCAAGGTCGCGTCGAGGATCGGAGCCCCCAGCTCGGCCCCGGTCCGGGCGAGCCCGAGGCGACCCGCGCCCGCTGGTGGCTGGTCGCCCTCCCCTATCTGGCGATCGCTTGCTTCGTCACGCTCCGGGTCTGGGTCGACTTCGCCGAGCCCCAGCGCAAGGCGCCGGAGTGGGTCACGAACATCTATGCGGACCGCTGGGCCCTGTACCGGGTCATGGCCTACACCTGCTTGCCCCTCGCGCTGCTGGCCGCGGCGCGGCTCCACGCCGGGACCCGACGCTGGCTGGCGAGCGCGTGGGGGCGCCGGGCGACCGCGGCCCTGCTCGGGGCCGCGGTCCTGTTCACGGGCCTCAACTACACCTACTTCGCCCGGATCCTGCGCCAACCCGGCTGGGTCCAGACCCACGACAGCTTCCACTACACCCTCGGCGCCAAGTACTACGCCGAGCTCGGCTACACCGAATTCTACGACTGCGTGCTGCTCACGAAGGTCGGTCGCCGCATGCCTGCCAAGGCCAGGATCCGCGACCTCGAGGACTACACCTTCGGGCGGGTCAGGCAGGCCCGTCAGCGCCTGGCGAAGGACGACACCTGCCGCCCCCGATTCAGCGAGGCGCGCTGGGCCGCGTTCGAGGCCGACATCGAGGGCCTGTTTCGCCGCGCGAACAAGCCCAGCCGGATCAACTCGCGGACCCTGGGCGACAAGGGCTACAACGGGACCCCCCTCCACGCCTTCGTGATGGGCAAGCTCGGCCAGGCCGTGGGGACCCTCGACATCGTCACGGTCGCGCGCATGTCCCTGATCGACGTGTGGGGGATCTGTGCGATCGGCTTTTTCCTCTGCCTCGCCTTTGGTTGGCGCGTGGGGATGCTGTCCTCGGCCTACTACTTCGTGGCGGCGGCCGACCGCTTCGACATGATCGGTGGATCGCCGAGCCGCTACTACTGGGTGATCCTCCTGGCCCTCGCCGTCGCCGCCCTCGCGCGCGAGCGGTGGGCCCGGGCGGGGGTCGGGCTGACGGTCTCGACGGCCCTGGTCGCCTTCCCCGTGTTCTTTTGGCTCGGCGCGGCCGCGTCCTTCGTCGGCGAATTCCTGCGCGGGCGCTCCGCCTCGGGCAAGCGCTTCCTCGCCAGCTGTGTGATCGCGGGGGTCGTGTGCCTCGGGCTCGGAGCCGCGCACGGCGACGGGGTCCGCAACTACACGAACTGGGTCGACGACATGCGGATCCACAGCGTCGACTTCAAACCCCGCGACCTCGAGCCCGGCCCGCTGACCGCGACGCCCGGGTTCGGCCTCGGGCTCAAGTTCGCGATGATGCACTCGGTCCGCGAGGACGACCGACGCACGCGGGCCGATCGCGTCCGTGAGTACCGACGCGTCCGCGCGCCCTACAAGACGCTGGGCTGGTTCCTGATGCTCGCGGCCTTGGTCGTCGCGACCCGGCTGCGGCCGGCCGCGGCCTGCGTCTTGGTCGGGTGCCTGGGCTTTTGGGCGCTGCAGGGCACCGTCGGCTACTACTTCGTGTGTGCGTCGCTGCTGCCCTTGTTACTCGCGGCGGGCTGGCGATCTGGAGCGCAGGCCAGCGCGATCGAGGCGCTGGCGCCGGGCCTGAGTCCGGCGTCGCGCGACCGCTGGGCGCCGATGATCTGCGCGTCGCTCGAGGTCGCGCTGTGGATGATCAATTTCCACGCGCTCTACGAGCTGGCCAAGACCGAGGACCGAGCCAAGATGCTGCAGGTCGATCTCAGCCTGGGCTTGGGGGTCTGGATGGTCGCCGCCCTCCTCGCGTTCGCGTGGTTGGGTCGGCCGCTGCGCTCGCTGCGGGCTCGGGCCTGATCAGTCCCGCTCGACCTGCAGCCCCATCGCGACGTCGAGCTGGGCCTTGGCCACAAAGTAGTCCGCGAGCGCCTCGACCTGCTCGCGCGCCGCCGTGGCCGTGGCCAGCTCGCGCAGGTTGACGAGCAGAAGGTCGCCCGCGCCGAGCTCGAAGCGCCGCAGCTCCGCGCGGGCCAGGGTCTGGGCGAGGTCGACCTGCTCACGGGCCAGCTGCGCCCGCTGGTAGGCCGCGGCGAGGGCCGAGTGCGCGTCACGAACGTCAACGGCGACGCGGTCCCGAGCAAAGCGCAGCTTTGCGTCGATCTGACCGAGCTCCGCCCGCGCGGCCTGAAGCTGCCCCCGAGCCTTGCGAAGCGGGATCGGGACCTCGATCTCGACCATCGCGACGAGCTCGGCGGGCAGGCGATCCGCGGGCCCGGGGCCGATGTCCTTGGCTGCCCAGGCCGAGAGATCGATCGCCGGGCTGCGCAGGTTCTTGGCCAGGCGAAGCTCGACCTCGGCCTGCTCGCGGCCCGCGTGGACCGCCGCGAGGTCCGGGCGCCGATCGACCGCGGTCTGGATCTCGGTCTCGATGTCGACGACCCCAGGCGGCGCGAGCTCGGGGAACGCGAGGGGCAGGCGCTCGGCGCCAGCGAGGTCGGGCTCGCCCCTCGCGTCGCGCAAGAACAGCGAGAGCTCGAGCGCCGCCGCCTGAAACTCGCGCTCGGCCCCGACGACCCGGGCCTCGCGCGCGAGGATCACTCGGCGGTTGTCGGTCCCGACGATCGCCTCGACCTCGCCGAGCTCGATCTGCCTGCGCAGGCCGCCGTCACGCTCGAGGGCGATCCCGAGCAGCGAGCGCTCGATCTCGAGCTCGAGCCCCGTCGTGACCCAGATCCAGTAGGCCTTGGCCGCCTTGGCCTCGAGCTCGAGCTGCTTGGCGTCGCGCTCGAGCCCGGCGCGCTGCTGGCCGATCCGCGCCTGGCTGATGTCGGCCCGGGTCCGATCGATCGGCCCGCCCTGCCAGACCGGGAGGCTGACCCCGGCCCGGAGCTCCCCCGCGTCCGCGGTCCGGAGCTTGCCATCGTAGACCGCGAACTCGCCGAGCCCGAGCCGCCAGCCGGACCACACGCCCAGGCCCCACAGCGGCGTCGCTTGCTCGACGCGGACGTCGACGAGGCCGTGCTGGTAGTAGCCGAGGGGCTGGATCAGCCCGCGCATCGCGACTTTGGTGTCAAAGCCCCCGCGGGCGCCAAGCAGCTCGCCGTCGGCGGCGTCGATCTTCTTTTGCGCCGCGACGAGGCGAGGGTCGGCGGCCGCGACGGCGTCGAGGACCTCGGCGAGGGTCAGGACCTCGGTCCGGGTTTGGACCGCCGTCAGCCCGCTCAGGCCCGAGCTCTCGGCGACCGGCGCGAGCTCGACCTCCTCGGGATCGCTGCGTCGAAAGTCATCGCCGGGGCCCTCGCCCGCGCCCTCGCTCAGCGCGGCCGTGAGCAGCGGCGCAGGCGGGTCGGCGGCCAGCGCCACGCCCGACGCCAGGCCCAGGGCGAGCCCGACCAAGCCCGCGAACAAAGGGTGCAGGCGCGCGCCGAGCCAGCGCTCGCCTGGCCGACTCACGCTCCCCCCTCGCCGCCGCCGGGCTCGGGGCTCACGACCGGCGGGAAGCCGTTGAACTGGCGCCACATCTCGAAGCCCAGGCTCACGCGCTCGAGCAAGATCCACCCGTTGGCGCGGACCCCCTGGCGCAACCACCGGCTGTCCGGCCACGGCTCGTCCCCGCCCGCGGGCGACACGACCACCCGAAAGCGACCGTACGCGTCGGCGGTCGCGTCGACGAACTCGACGACGCCCGGGAAGGTCCCGACCGCGGCCGAGGGCCAGCCGACGAACTGGACAGCGGGCCAGCCCTCGAACTGCAGCCTGACCTCGCGGCCGGGCGTGACCAGCGGGCCGTCCTTGCCGTCGACCCACAGCTCGACGGCGCTGGCGGTGAGATCGGGGACGAAGAGCGCGAGCGGGTCGCCCGGCCCGAGCATCTGCGCGTCCTGCTTGGCGATGATGCTGAGGATCGTGCCGTCGCGGGGCGCCTCGACCGACATTCGCCGCTGGCGAGCGAGGCGCGAGTCGACCTTCTGGACCTCGGCCTCGACCTTGGCGAGCTCGGACTCGGCCTTGCGCAGGGACTCGCGCGCGCCCTCGATCGACGCGCTCGCGTCGGCGCCGACGTGGTCACGATCGGCGTCGAGGGCCCCGACCTCGCGCCTGGCCGCGGTCAGGGTCGCGCGGGCCCGGTCGAGCTCGGCCTCCTTGGTCTCGAACTCCATCTCCGCCAGCTCGAGCTGGCGCTTGGAGGTCAGGCCCTCGTCAAACAGCGCGCGCTGGCGCTCGAGGTTGAGCTTGGCCGTGCGCTTGGCCGCGACCGCGGCGTCGACGGCCCGCTCGGCCCCCTCGCAGCGATTGCGCGACATGTCGACGCGCAGGTCCGCCGACATCCCCTTGGCCTCGCGAGCCAGCTCGAGCGCGGCGATCCTGGCCTTGGCGACCTCGACGGCGCCCGCGGCCGCGCTCGCCCGAGCCAGGGCTGCGTTTCGCTCGCGCTCGATCCTCGCCAGGATCTCCGGGTCGTTGTCCGACAGCTCGGCGATGATCTCGCCCGCGCGCACGCGGTCGCCCTCTTGGACGTGCCAGCTCCGAACCCGACCCGCGATCGGGGCCTCGACGACCTGCTGGCGCTCGAGCGGCGCGTAGGCGATGACCCGGCCCTTGCCCGGGACGCTCTGCTGCCACGGCGCGAAGACCAGCGCCAGGACCAGCAGAGCGAGGCCGACGCCGAGGATCCGCGCGACGACCCGCGCGGCGCGGGGCGAGCGGCTCGCGAACAGGCTCGGCCGGGCGTGGTCGAGGGCCGAGGCGAAGGCGAAATCGTCGAGACGAGCGCTCATGATCAGCTTGGGCGGGGGTCCAGGTCGCCGCGGCCCCGCAGCTGCGGGTCCCCGGAGACTGTCTTTGTCGTCTCCAAGACTCGGGCCTTTGGCCCGACAACCTCGCTGCGCTCGGCCCCAAGGTCCCCGGAGACTGTCTTTGTCGTCTCCAAGACTCGGGCCTTTGGCCCGACAACCTCGCTGCGCTCGGCCCCAAGGTCCCCGGAGACTGTCTTTGTCGTCTCCAAGACTCGGGCCTTTGGCCCGACAACCTCGCTGCGCTCGGCCCCAAGGTCCCCGGAGACTGTCCTTGTCGTCTCCAAGACTCGGGCCTTTGGCCCGACAACCTCGCTGCGCTCGGCCCCAAGGTCCCCGGAGACTGTCTTTGTCGTCTCCAAGACTCGGGCCTTAGGCCCGACAACCTCGCTGCGCTCGGCCCCAAGGTCCCCGGAGACTGTGATGACCACCAAGGTCCAGGGCGCGTCGGCGGCGAACAGGTGGTCGAGGAGTCGAGCGTGGGCTTCGGCGTTCAGGCCGAGCCCGTCGAGGGCGCCGTCGAGGATCAGCAGCCGCGGGCGTCGCAGCAGGGCCTGGGCCAACATCAGGCGGCGCGCCTCGGCCTCGCGCAGGGGCCAGCCGCTGGGCAAGAGCGAGCTGCGCAGCCCCTCGGGCAGCGCGTCGACCCGCTCGCGCAAGCCGACGAGCTCGAGGACCTCGCGGATCGCCGCCTTGTCGCGCGGGACCAGACGCGGATCGAGGTTGTCGAGGATCGAGCCCGCGACCAGCTCGACGCCGCGGACCAGAGCCACGTCGGCGCGCAGGGCCTCGAGATCGAGGCCCGCGAGCGCGCAGCCGTCGACGCGCAGATCGAGCTGCGCCGGGTCGCCCAGCCCAAACAGCGCGTCGCACAGCTCCGAGCGCGCAGGGCTTCGACCGACGAGGACGAGCTTGTCTCCGGGCGCGAGCGCGAGCAGCTCGGTGCCCGCCTGACGATCACGCGCGACGAGCTCGAGCGGACCCGCGCCCGCGAGCAGCTCGCCGCCGCCGCGCTCGAGCGGCATGTCGACGATCTTGCCGATCTTCGCGACCGAGGCGGTCGCGTCGTAGAAGCTCTCGAGCTGCTTGCCGAGCTTGCCGAGCCCGGCCCCGATCGCCGTGACCACGAGCTCGGCCGCGACGAGCTGGCCGAGGGTCAGCTGGCGCCGGATCACCAGCCAGCCGCCGATCCCGAGCAGCGCCGTGCTCGCGATCGCCTGCAGCCCCACGCCGCCGCCGAGCTGACGCAGCAGCCGCGTGAAGTGATCCCCGCGCGCCCGCAGCCACTCGCGGATCAGCAGCTCGGCGCGGGCGTCGGCGAAGGCCCGCGCGCCCGCGTCGGCGAAGCGCAGCGGGCTCGCGGCCAGATCTTCGAGCCAGGCGGCGACGGCGTACTTGTGCTTCGACTCCTCGAGGCTGCTCGCGACCGCGCCGCGACCGGCGACGACCACCACGAGCGCGACCGCGATCAACAAGGCGAGGTCGAAGGCCAGCAGGATCGGGTGATAGAAGGCCAGCAAGACCATGCCCACGGCCATCTGCAGGGCCAGGGCGAGGCCGTCGAGCAGCAGGGTCGCGCCGGCTTTTTGCAGGGTCAGCACATCGAAGAAGCGGTTGGCCAGCTCCGGCGCGTGATACTCGCGACGGACCTCACTCGCGAGGCGCGGGAACCTCCGGGCAAAGTCCGCGGCGGTGTCGACGAAGAGCCTGCGCTGGAGCGCCTCGACGACCAGCGCCTGGAGCACGCGCAGGACCGCCACGAAGCCCAGACACAGCGCCAGCAGCAAGCTCAGGACGACCAGAGGTTGGAGGACCGAACCAAAGGCGACCGTGTTGACCAGGGCCTGGACGGCGACCGGGACCGCGAGGCTCATGCCGCCGATCGCGACGGCGTAGACGAACACGACGCCGAGGTCCGCGCGCTCGAGCCGGGCGAGGGCCAGCAGCCGCCGAAGGGGACCCAAGCGGCCCTCGGGACCGACGACCGCGCGGGCCTCGAGCGACGCGAGCGGCAGCAGCGGCTCGGCGCGAAGCCAACGCGGGGCCTCGAGCTCGGTCGCGCCGAACTCGAGCTCGAGCCACGCGTCGAGCTTGCCCCGGCTCATCCGCCGCCGCCGCTCGCCGCTCTCGTCGATCACCACGAGCTCGAGCTTCCGCCCCCGGCGACCGAGCACGACCACAAAGCGCCCCGACCGGCCGCCGGGGATCCAGGTCAGCGACGGCGCGCCCCCGGTCACGAGCGCCTCGGGGGCCACGCTGCCGAGGCGCAGACCCGCCCCGCGACCCGCGAGGCCCAGGCTCCGCAGCAGGTCGCCGCGGCCACCCGCGAGACCCTCCGCGGCGGCCTCCCAGGCCGCGCGAGGCTCCAGGCTGACCCCGGCAGCGTGGGCGACGAGCTCGAGCACTCGAGTCAGGGGCTCGGCCGGCCAAAGGTCGGCGTCGACGGACGTTTCTAGCGCGCTCGGCGGCAATCCAACGCAGTTGTAGCCTTGATAAAACTTCCAACAAATAGAAAATTCGACAGTCTGACTTAGATTTTCTAGAAGTAATTGCGCGATGGAAGGCTGGATCAACTACCACCACCTGCTCTACTTCTGGATGGTCGCCAAGGAGGGCAGCATGGCCGAGGCGGCCAAGCGCCTGCGCGTTTCACAACCGACGATCAGCACCCAGATCCGGACCCTCGAGCGGGCCCTCGACGTCCAGCTCTTCGACCGCTCGGGCCGGCGCCTGGTCCTGACCGAGGTCGGTCAGGTCGCCTTTCGCTACGCCGAAGACATCTTCAGCCTCGGCCGCGAGATGGTCGACGTGCTCCACCAGCGCCCGACCGGGCGGCCCCTGCGGATGGTCGTCGGCGTGACCTACGTGATCCCCAAGCTCGTCGCCTACCGGCTGCTGATGCCGGCCATGAGCCTGCCCGAGGGGCTCCACGTGGTCTGCCGCGAAGACCGCTTCGACCGCCTCCTCGGCCAGCTGTCCCGCCACGAGCTCGATCTGGTCCTGTCGGACGTGCCCCTCGGGCCCGAGATCTCGGTCAAGGCCTACAACCACCTGCTCGGCACCAGCGGGATGACCTTCTTCGCCGCGCCCGCGCTCGCCGCCAAGTACCGGCGCGCCTTCCCCGGCTCCCTCGACGGCGCGCCCTTCTTGCTGCCCTTGCCGGGCAGCTCGGCCCGGCGCGAGCTCGATCGCTGGTTCGACAAGCAGGGGCTACGGCCGGAGGTCGTCGGTCAGTTCGACGACAGCGCGCTGCTCAAGGTCTTCGGCCAGCGCGGCGTCGGCGTGTTCGCCGGGCCCTCGGTGATCGAAAAGGAGATCAAGCACGACTACGGCGTGAGGGTCGTCGGTCGGACCGACGCGATCCAGGAGCGCTTCTACGCGATCACCGTCGCGCGTCGCCTCGAGCATCCGGGCGTGGTCGCGATCTCCGACTCAGCCAAGACGACGCTGTTTGGCTGACGGCCTCCGGAGACACCGCGCGCTCTTCGAGACAAGGACTCCGGCACCCGGCCGCTCCTTTTTTCCGGGCGTCGACTGTCAACCTCGTTGACGATCGGGGCCCGATCCGCCAACTCGAACCGCAATCTGTGCAGCGTCCCTGCGCTCACGCCCGCAACGCTTGGTCGTGCGCTTGGTCGTGCGCTTGGCCTGGCACGTGCAGCTTCAGTGAGCACCATGCCTGCGCCCTTCGCTGACATCAGGTCGAGACTGCTGCTCGTCGCGCTCGCCGCGACCCCTGCCTGCGTCGACGCGCCGCCAAGCCCCGACGTCCTCGACGACCCTCGCTGCTTTGGGGCCAACGCCGAGGCCGCGCTCGCGGACGGCGCGAGCTTCGACTCGGTCTGGTCGAAGGTCCGCGAGGCGGGCGCGGCGATGGAACCGGCTACTTTCGAGGCCTGCCACGCTGGCGAGGAGAGCTTGGCCAGCGTCGCCTACGACGTGACGAGCGCCGACTACCTCGACGTGATCGAGGGCGAGCTCGGGTTCAGCGCCGACCAGGCCGAACTGCTCGCCAACAACGGCTTCGTGGTCCTCGATCACCAGCGTCACCGGACCTTCGAGGCCGCCTACTCGAGCCTCTACGCCGCCGACCTCCCGGTCCTCGTCACGAGCGACAGCCTGCTCTACGCGCTGCATCGGTCCTTTGATCGGATCTTGATGGAGCTCGAGCTCGCCGTGCTCCAAGGCGAGGTCGAGCTGATGCTCAGCGAGATGCACAGCGCGCTCGCCGAGCTGGCGGTGCCGCCCGAGCTCGGCCCGGCCGCGCGCGACCTCGACGTGTACCTGGCCGTCGCGCGCTCGCTGCTCACCCAGGACATGACGCCCCAGCCGACGATCACGGGGGCCGAGGCCGACGAGCAGGTCGCCGCGATCCTCGACGATGTGGCGGCCGAGCAGCTCGCGACCCTCGACCTGTTCGGCGCGTCGGCGGACTACGACTACTCCCAGCTCCAACCCCGCGGCCACTACGTCGGCCCGCTCGAGCCCTACTTTCGCGCGCTGATGTGGATCGGCCGCACGCAGATGCCTCTGATCGACTCCACCAAGGGCGAGGCGCGGCTCAATCGCCGCGGGCTCGAGGCGGCCGTGTTGACCGGCGAGCTCCTCGACCAGGGGCCGCGCGCGCGCTGGGATCGCGTCGAGCTCGTCCTGCGTCAGCTGATCGGCGAGCCCGACAGCATGTCGCCCGCGACCCTCGATCTGTACCGCGCCGACGCCGGGCTCGGCGATCTCCAGGCCCTCGCGGCCGCCGACGATGCGGAGCTCCAAGCCGCGCTGCTCGCCGGCGAGTACGGCGTCCAGCGGATCATGTCGCAGGTCATCTCGACCCAGGCCCACGCGGCCCAGGTCGAGCTCCCGCAGGTGTTCTCGCTGCTCGGCCAGCGCTTTGCGGTCGACAGCCAGGTCATGCACGCGGTCACCTTCGACCGCCTCCGCGATCCCCAGACCGGGGCCAAGACCCTGCGCATGCTCCCCCATGAATTCGACGTCGCGTTCGCGCTCGGCTCGAAGCTCGCGGGCGAGCTGCTCGCCGACGAGCTCGACACCTACGGCTACCAGGGCGTGCTCCACGAGCTGCGCTTTTTGATCGACGCCCACCCCGACAGCTTCTGGCGCGAGAGCGTCTACAACGGCTGGCTCCACGCGCTCCGGGGCCTCGACGCGCCTACCGAGCAGGCCGACTACCCCGCGGCCATGCAGACCGAGGCCTGGCGCCGCAAGACCCTCAACACTCAGCTGGCCTCGTGGGCCGAGCTGCGCCACGACACGATCCTCTACACCAAGCAGTCGTACACGAGCGCGATCAGCTGCGAGTACCCCCAGGCCTACGTCGAGCCGGTGCCAACCTTCTACGCGCGCATGGCCGAGGTCGCCGCGCAGGGCGTGTCGCTGGCCGCGACCCTCGCCAGCCAGGGCCACCCCGTCCCCGAGGTCGAGGCCTACTTCGAGCACATGGCCTACGTGATGGGGCGGCTCGAGAGCATCGCGAGCAAGGAGCTCGACGGCGTCGCGCTCGACGAGGACGAGTGGGAGTTTCTGCGCGCGACGATCGAGGCCGAGAAGGTCGGCTGCGCCAATGAGCTTCGCTACGACGGGTGGTACGGCGGGCTGCTCTACTCCGTCGAGGACCACGGCGACTTTCGCCCGACGATCGCCGACATCCACACCGCCCCGACCGACGCCGAGGGCCGGTCCGTGGGCTGGGTCCTGCACGCGGCGACCGGGTACGCGCGATCGATGGTGTTCACCGTCGAGGACTGCGGCGGCGTTCGGGCCTACGTCGGGCCGGTCTCGACCTATCACCGCAAGCTGACCGAGGGCTTGGAGCGCCTCGATGACGGGCAGTGGGCGACCGAGCTCGATCAGAGCCCGCCGGAGCCGCCCGAGTGGACCCGGGCGTTCGCGCGCTAGAGCACCCCGGGCTGCTCGCGCTAGAGCACCCCGGGCTGCTAGTCCTGAATCAAGCGCTGCGCGCTCGACTCAGGCCTTCTAGTCCTCGAGGGGCCTTTCAAAAAGGCCCCTCGCTGCGGCGGCAAAGCCCCCTCCGCTCACCCCAAACGCTCGCCTTGCGGCTCGTACTAGCCCTAAATCATTCAGCTTTTTGAATTCAGCGCTTGATTTAGGGCTAGTAGTCCACGCAGTCGGGCTGCTGGCTGTGGTTGCAGCCGTCGGTGCCGATGTACTCCTGGGTCGAGTACTCCTCGATCGGCAGCTTGGTCATCGGGCTGTAGCCCTGCACGTAGTCGACCCAGCCCTGGGCGTACTCGGTGTAGGTGTTGACGTAGGCGCCCATGTCCACCAGCACGCCGAAGGTGTCGTAGCCGTCGAAGCCCTGGGCGATGAAGTCGTTGGTCACGACGGTGTAGACCGTGTCCATCTCGATCGGAACCCAGGCGCCCTCGACCCGCGGGTTGACCTCCACGTTGCTCACCCGGCTGCCCTCGTTGGCCGAGGCGTCGACGGTGAAGCGGATGCCCGAGGCGTAGGGGTAGGAGCCGGTCGAGCCCGAGTCGTCGAGGTGGTTGGACAGCCCGTCCTCGAGCACGGCGACGATCTCGGCTCCGGTCATCTCCATGGTCACGAGGGTGTTGGAGAAGGGCAGCAGGTCGTAGGCGTCCGCGACGGTGTAATCGCCAGCCTCCATGGTCTGGCGTACGCCGCCGCCGTTTTGGATCGCAAAGTCGGCGGTCGGGGTCACGGCCATGAAGGCCTTGGCCACGAGGTTGGCGATGTCGCTGCCGTTTTCGTAGGTCGCGTCGGTGCAGCCAAGGTCACCGGACTGGCCCTGGCCGGGGAAGCGCTCGAGGCACAGCTGGTCGTCGGAGCTGCCGATCACGGCCATCTCGAGCACCGAGACCTCTTCGTCGAAGGTCGAGAGCAGCGCGGCCGCGTCGGCGTCCTCTTCGATGACGACGAGCTCCTCGTAGGCGCTCAGGGCCGCGAGCACGACGTCGCGGTCGGCGTCCATCAGCGTGAGCTCCTCCTCCTCGTCCTGGTCGTTGGTGAACTCGTAGACGAAGTCGACGCCGTCGATCGGCATGCGCGGCGAGCCGCTGCAGCTGGTGACCAGCCCCTCGGCGTCGAAGTCGACCTGGAGCTCACCGAGGAGGTGGCTGTACTCCCAGGCCTGGACCACGCATACCGGGTTGCCCTCGGAGTCGGTGACCTCGGTCGGGTAGTCGCCGCCGACCTGGAAGCCGAGCGCGGTGAGGTTCTCGCCCCCGAGCAAGGTGTGCGAGTCGCCGCCAACGATGACGTCGACGCCGCTGAGCTTGGCGGCGAGCTCGAGGTCCTGCTGGTACTGATAGTGGGTGACGAGGATGATCTTGTCGACGCCCATCCCCGTCAGCTCATCGATGTACTGCTGCGCGGTCTCGGTCTCGTCGAGGAACTCGGTGCCCTCGTCCGGCTGCGAGGAGACCTTGGTCTTTTGCGCGATGTCGATGCCGATCAGCCCGACCTGCTGGCCGCCGACCTCGGCAATGACGTAGGGCTGGATGTAGCCCTCGACGATGGCCGAGTCCTCGCCAGGCACGACGTTGGCCGCGAGCACTGGGGAGTTGCAGTCGCCCTCGGCCAGGAAGTCGAGGAAGGTTGCCAGCCCGGAGTCGCCGTCGTCGAACTCGTGGTTGCCGAGCGCAAAAGCATCGAAGCAGATCCTATTCATCATGCCGGCGTCGGCCTCGCCCGAGAACAGCGTGTAATAGAGCGTCCCGGTGATCGCGTCGCCGGCGTGGATCTTGAGCACGTTCTCGCTCTCGGCCTCGAGCTGGGCGAAGAGCTCGATCAGCATCGGCATGCCGCCGTAGGTGACCTCGATCTCCTCGAGCGGGGTGTCGTTGGTGTCGGCTGTGGCGTTGAGCTCGAGCCCGGAGACGTCGAAGCCGAAGCCGTCGGCCGCGAGGTGCGAGTGGTGGTCGTTGATGTGCAGGATCGTCATCGAGAGCGGCGCGTTGGTGTCGCCGTCGCCGTCTCCGTCTCCGTCGCCGTCGCCGTCGCCGTCGCCGTCGCCGTCGCCATCTCCGTCGCCGGTCTCCGACTCGTTGCCCTCGTCGCCGGGCGCATCGTCGCTACAGCCGAGGTTCGGGCTCAGGGCGAGCAGGCCAATCAAGATCAGGGGCAGCTTGTTCGAGAGGTTCATGGCGGACTTAGAGCACCTCACCGATCGCCTCGCCAGCTACAAGCCAGCTACAAGCCGGCCGCGAAAAGGTGACACCGACGAGCTGCCATCGCCGCGTCACCGCGCTGCCACGTTGTGACCTCCGCGCTACACGTGCAGGTGGACCTCCTTGATGATCTTGCCCGTGTAGGGGCACTGCCAGCGGCCGGTCGCGACCTCGCACTCGCGCTTGTCCTCGAAGCCCACGGGCTCGTAGGACTCGCGGATCAAGACCTCGGTCCGCGCGTCCTAGCAGCCCGGGGTGCTAGCACCCCGGGCTGCTAGCAGTCGTGATCGGCATCGATCCAGTGCGGCCAGGCCTTCGAGGTCGACGACGACGATGACGACGATGAAACCGCCGACGAGTACCGCGTGCCCGAGGTCCGTTCTGGGGTTGTCCGGACGACGGGGGGCACGCGGTACTAACGAGATCTTCGCAGCTACGCCGCGCTACAGCCCGTACTGCCCGACGATGCGGAAGCTGTGCACCGTCGCGCCGTTGTAGACCAAGCGCGCCGAGGTCATCGCGCCGGGCCGCATGCATGCGATCGAGAAGATCACCGGCGAGCTCATGTTTGCGATGCTGGTCTTGTGCTGGATCGCGAAGACCCCGTCGATGATCAAGCTGACGCCCTGCCAGCTGTACTGACCCCAGCTGTTGCCTGGTGGCAGCACCTCGACGTAGGTCGTGCCCGCGCCCGGCACCGTAGCCGTGCCGCCGTTGGCGACCTGCATGCCTCGGCCCTGGCCGTGGTTGTTGGTGTGGACGTACCAGGCGCCGCCGCCTCCGTAGCCACCGCCGCCGCCTCCGTAGCCACCGCCGCCGCCGTGGCCGCCACGTCCGCCACCGCCCGTGACGGTGACGTTGACGTTGAAGCTCGGCTGGTTTGGATCATCCGTGCGCAGCGTCAGCGTCGTCTGGTTCGAGCCAGTGTTCAGGCGGTGGACCAAAAACAGGATCAGCCGCCCGCCCGGACGAATGACCCGGGGCAGGCTCGGTGCGCGCCCCGAAGGCGTACCGACATCACCAGTGAGCATGAAGCCCTGCGGATTGCTCACAGTCGCGCTGTGTACGGTCAGGTTCGACTCACCGCCGTTCTCGACGTAGTAGCAGAGCGTGACGTAGCCGTAGGACACCTGCCCGGTCTGGTTCTGGTCGAAGTCGACCCGCTGGCCGTTGCTCATCACCACGTCGAAGATGCGGCTGTGGCTGTAGTATTGCTTGACCACCAGCTGCTGCGGCCGCTTCGGCGGCGGCGGCACGATCGCGCGACCGGACAGGTTGAAGGTGTAGTTGCCCTCGTCGGGGTCGTCGCTGCCGATCGAGATCTGCGCGAACCCGACCGCGCCGCTTTGGGGCTCGAAGGTCACGGTGAAGTCGACCGACTCGCCCGGATTGAGGGTCCGCGTGAGCGGCGAGGGGCTGATCGAGTAGGCGCCGTCGCCCTGCAGGCTGACGGCCCTGATGTGCAGCGCCGCCTCGCCGTTGTTGCCGATCGTGAAGGTCTTGCGCACGGCCGGGCCGCCAACGGTCGCGCTGCCCATGTCGACGCTGCCGTGGTAGGCGACGATCGCCCCACCGCTGCGCAGCACCAAGTTGGGCTCGGTCGCCAGCGCGGTGCCTTCGAGGTTCAGCTCGAGATCGGGCCCGGCGTCGCTGCTGACGATCAGCTTGCCCGGCTTGGGCCCGGCGCTCGTGGGCGCGAACGCGATCTCGAAGTCCACGCTCTCGCCGGCGGCGAGCCGCTTGGGCAGGGTCGGGAGCTCGCGCAACTCGATCTCACCTCCGGGCGACAGGCTCAGCGTCGAGACGTTCAAGGGCGCGCCGCCGCTGTTGGTCAGCGTGAAGCTGGTGGCCGCGTCGGCGCCGACGTTGAGCTTGCCGAGGTCGTAGCGGCTGCCCGAAGCCATCGCCGTCGCGCCATGGAGCAGCTCGAGCTTGGCCTTGGCCACGCCCTCACCGGCGAGCTGCACCTTCAAGGGATGATCGAGCCCCTCGATCGAGATGCTCAGCTCACCGTTGAGCTTGTCGACGACGGCGGCCTCGAACGAGACCTTGAACTGCGCCTCGCCGCAGGCGTCGACCGACGAGCTCGGCTGCTCCTCGACCACGAACGCCGGTGCCCCGGCGCTCACGTGCACGACCGGACTGCCCTGCAGCACCAGCCTGGCGTCCGAGCGCCGATTTTGGAGGGTGAAAACGACCGTCTGACGGCCCGAGCCCAGCACCTGCACGCCGAAGTCGTGCACGCCGTCGCCGCCGGGCAGCAGCGTCGAGGTCACCCAAGGATCCGGGGTCTCGAGCGGATAGGTGTAGCTGTCGACCTCCTGACCACCGGCGTCGTAGAGCTTGCCGGTGCCGCCCTTGTTGCCCCACACCGAGGTCTTCGAGCCAAAGCTCGAGCCGTCGTTGTTGGGGTCCATGTTGGTGTAGATGCGCCGACGCTGACCGGGCTGGAGGATCGTTTTGTCGGGGAACACGAACTTCTGGCTGTTGGTCGCGCTGGCCGGGCCAGCGTCGATGAGCCAATTCGAGATATCCACCGCCTGCTCGCCGTCGTTGACGATCTCCATGAATTCGTCGGCTTCGGTCCTGGCGATGATTCCGTCGTAGAAGATGGTGCTGATCTTGATCATGGTGCCTCGTTGAATGAAGCTCCAGTGCGAGCGCGCCCGAGTTCTGATCCAAAAAAATTGTTTCGATCTAGCGACCCGACCTCGCGACCCAGTTCCGGCCACGGGAGATGTTGGGCAAGCTCACATCGGGGCGAGGAGCGGACGCGCGCGGCCAGCTTGCCGCTTCGACTCCGCGCGTGTCGACTTCAGCCGTTTTCAGCTCCTTTCAGCCCATGTCAGGGCACTGGTCCGCCTCGCTGCACAGCGAGAACTCGCCAAAGCACTCGTCACAGGTCGAGCTCGCCTACGAGGACGCGGCCGACGCCAAGACCCGCCAGGGCACGGCCGCGTTCGCGCTCGTCGATCGCCAGTCCGCCGGGCTCGGCCTGACCCGCGGGGAGCTGCTCGTCGATCAGGCCACGACCCTGCGCCGGGCGATGGGGCTGCACCACGAGCGCAACGATCAAGAGGGGGCCTACCAGCTGGTTCGGGCGCTCGGGTCTCGCCTGCGCAGCGCTGCGGATCCGGGCCTCGCGCCAGAGGTCGAGCTCGTCGCCCACCTCGAGCAGACGCTGGCCCGGGCGTCGGGCCACGCGGGTGAGGGGCCCTCGGTCGAGGCGATCGACCCGATCACAGGCTTGCCGCCGCAGCCCTGAGCCGGCGTTGTCAGCGGTGCGGATCCGACTCGGCCGTCATCAGGGTGACCAAGATGACCCCGCCCGAGTCGCCATACTCGAGGTGAACGCTCCATGTCGGCCGGTACCACTTGTCCCAGCGCGCCCCCTGAGCGTCGGGCTCGCCGAGCAGCGCGCGCGCGCGATCGGGCGAGTCTCCGAACGCGACCCCGCCCGGCATCGCTCCCGCGTAGTCCGTATAGCCCTGGTGGCCCTGGCCGTGGAGAAACACGGTGCTGATCCGGCCGCGCTCGATCAGCAGCTCGACGCCGCGAGCCTTTGAGCCCAGGTAGCGGGCACCGTCGGCGAACAGCGACTCCTCGGGCGGGGCGCCGTCGAACAAGCGCTCGACAGCGGGGTCTTCGGCAGCCACACCGAGCAGCTGCTCGGCCGCGGTATCCGGCCGCGCTTCGGGGGCCGTGGCGTCGGCCGAGACCGCCTCGATCGGCATCAGCGCGGGCGCTGCCTCGGCGCTCGGCTCGGGCGCGGCCGCAGCCGGGGCGCGGGCACAAGCGAGCACGCCGAGGCAGCAGGACAGCGCGATCAGGGCCCGAAGCGTCGTCATACCGCTACTCGACCACTTCGACCCCACGCCAAAACGCGACGCGATCTTTGATCTGCGCAGCCGCGGGCTTGGGCGAGGGATAGTACCAGGCCGCGTCGGCGTTGCGCTGCCCCTCGACCACGACCGTGAAGTAGCTCGCCGTGCCCTTCCACGGGCAGACCGTCTGCTTGTCGCTGGCGATGAAGTGCGCAGCGACGATCGCATCGCGCGGGAAGTAGTGGTTGCCCTCGACGACGACGGTGTCGTCGCTCTGAGCAATGATCGTGCCGTTCCAGATCGCTTGCATGTGTCCGCCCGTCGGGTCGCAGGACTACCCAAGTCGCAGTATACATTCATGGTCAATGCGCGCCGTCGAGGATCCCTACCGCCCCACGCAGGAGGCCCTCGTGGTTCCGGCACGCAAGCTCGCGGGCCCCAACCACTTCCGCGCGACGCTCCACCTCGGGAGCGCGCTCGCCGTCCTGAGCGTGTGCGGGTGGGCGCTGACCACCGCCCTCGGCGGAGAATTTGCGTGGGCGATCGGCCTGCTGATGGGCCCGGCCCTGCTCGACCTCGTCCGAACCGCCCACGAGCTGAGCCTGCGCCATCGCGTGCTCGTCGACAGCCGCGGGGTCGAGCTGGAGTGGGCCGAGCCGGCGCCCTGGCGGCCGTGGATGCGGCAACGCAGCGAGGCGATCGCCTGGAACAAGCTCCACTCGGTCCGCAGCTCGACCTTCGACAACACGACCAGGCTCACGCTTCACCGCGCCGACGGGCCGAGCGTCGAGATCGGCCACGGGGTCTACGACGTCGACGCCCACATGCTCCAGCGCCTGCTCCTCGACGAGCGAGACGAGCGGATCGAGGCGCCGCGCCGGCTCGCCGCCGACGTCGCCGGGTTCTGTCGCGAGCGCTTCGCTACCCCGGTGACCCTCGAGCTGCGCCCGGCGGTCGGCCCGCGCGTGATTGGATCGATCCTCGCGGCGGTGACCCTCGCGGGCGCGGCGATCATCGGGTTCACGATCGGCGGCCTCGCCCACGCGGTCGTCACGGCGCCGGGGGTGCTCCTCGCCGGGTTCCTCACTCATTCCGTGTGGACCGAGTCGAACCCCCGCGTCATCCAGCTCGGGCGCGAGGGCCTCGCGCACGGCCCCTCGCACGAGCGCCTCGAGCTCCTGCCGTGGACCGAGATCCGCTTCGCCCGGCCGGCGATCGTCAACCGCGAGGTCGTCTCGGTCCGGATCGCCACCCACAGCGGCCGCGACATCGTCCTGACTGGCGACTACGGCGTGCCGCTCGACGAGCTCGCGGCGATGATCTCACCGAGCGTGGACGTGGTCCTGGCCATTCGTGGCGCCCGCGCCCGCGCCCGCGCCCAGCTCGACCGCGGCGCATGAGCGCGCCCCCTGGGCGCTGGTCCCGGGTCCCGGGTCCCGGGTCCCGGGGCCCGGGTCCCGTGCTCGGCTCAGGCAGCCTCGCCGGTCTGGACCCGCCACAGCGCCGCGTACAGGCCCCCGGTCGCGACGAGCTCGACGTGAGTGCCCTGCTCGACGATCCGCCCGCGCTCGAGCACGAAGGTTCGGTCGGCGCTGCGCACGGTTGAGAGGCGGTGGGCGATCACGATCGTCGTGCGCCCCTTCGTGATCCGCTCGAGCGAGCGCTGGATCGCGGCCTCGGTCTCGTTGTCCACGCTCGAGGTCGCCTCGTCGAGGATCAGCACGGGCGGATCCCCGAGCACCGCCCGGGCGATCGAGACCCGCTGGCGCTGCCCGCCCGACAGCTTCTGCCCGCGCTCGCCGACGACCGTGTCGTAGCCCTCGGGCAGCGCCATGATGAACTCGTGGGCCTCGGCCGCCTTGGCCGCCTCGACGATCTCGTCGAGGGACGCGTCGAAGCTGCCGTAGGCGATGTTGTCGCGCACGGTCCCGTGGAACAAGAACACGTCCTGACTGACGAGGCCGACCGCCCGGCGCAGGCTCGGAAGCTCGAGCTCGCGGACGTCGACGCCGTCGAGGCACACGCGCCCGGCCACGACGTCGTAAAAGCGCAGCAACAGCTTGATCAGCGTGCTCTTGCCGGCCCCGGTCGCGCCGACGAAGGCGACCGTCTGCCCGGCCTCGATGCGGACCGACAGCCCGCGCAGGATCGGCACGGGCGCCGCGTCCTCACTCGTCCGGCCGTAGTGAAACTCGACATCCTCGAAGCTGACCTCGCCGCGAACGTCCTCGACCGCGAGCGCGACCTCGCCCGAGACGATCTTGGCCTCGGTGTCGAGCAGGTCGAGCGCCCGCGTGGTCGAGGCCATCGCGCGCTGATACTGATCGAGCAGGGTCCCGAGCCCCGTCAGCGGCCACAGCAGGCGCTGGGTCATGAACACGAGCACGCTGTAGACGCCGAGGTTGAGCTCGCCCGCGAGGGCCAGCTTGCCGCCGTAGACCAAGATCGCCGCGAACCCGATCACGATGACCATCCGGATGCCCGGCACGAAGGCCGAGCTCAGCCGGATCGCGCTGCGGTTGGCCGCCTCGTAGGCGCGGCTGCGGAGCTCGATCTGCCCGACCTCGTAGTCCTCGGCCGTGAAGCTCTTGATCGTTGCGATCCCGCCGAGGTTGTTGACCAGGTGCCCGTTGAGCTGCCCGACCCGCTCGCGGACCTCGGCGTAGCGCGGCTCGAGCCTGCGCTGGATCCAGACCGAACCCGCGATCACGACCGGCATCGGCAGCATCGTCATCCACGCGACCGAGGGCACGACCGCGAGGAACAGCCCGCCAACCACCACGATCGTCGTCACCAGCTGGATCGCCGTGTTGGCGCCGTCGTCCAAGAAGCGCTCGAGCTGGTTGACGTCGTCGTTGAGCACCGCCATCAGCCCGCCCGTGCTCCGATCCTCGAAGTAGGCCAGCTCGAGGCCCTGGACGTGACGGTAGAGATCCATGCGCAGCTCGTGCTCGATCGTCTGGGCCAGGCGCCGCCACTTCAGGGCGTAGGCGTACTGAAACAGCGACTCGATCGCCCAGGCCGCGAGGGTGAGCCCGGCGAGGATCCACAGCTGGGCGCCGACCTCGGCGTAGCCGAGCAGCGCGATGAACGAGTCCTCGCGCGAGACGACGATGTCGACCGCGGCGCCGATCAAGACCGGCGGCGCGAGGTCGAACACCTTGTTGAGGACCGAGTAGAGCGTCGCGGCTCGGATCGCGCGGCGGTGAGGTCGCGCGTATCGGAGCAGGCGCGCGAGCGGCTTGGTCGTGCGGGGATCGGCCATCGCAGACGACGGCTAGCACGGAGGCTCACCCGGCGCGAGCGACCGGCCCTGCGTGGCAAGCTCGCTGACGGCCGCCGGGGTCCGAGATCTCTCGCTAAACCTGAATCAAGCGCTTGATTCAGGCCGAGCCCTCCTCGTTCTCGAGCATCGTGATGTCGGCGGCCAGGCGGCGCATCTCGGCGCGGCTCAGGCTGCTGTAGATCCCGCGGAGGTGGCCCCCGCGGTCGATGAGCACGAAGTTGTCCGTGTGCAAGAAGTCGTCGTCGGACTTGGCCCGGCCGAGGTCTTCCTCGACAAAGTAAAAGTTGCGGCCCAGCTCGTAGATCAGCGCGCGCTCGCCCGTGGCGAGGTGCCACTTGCCCGAGATCACGCCGTTGCGCGCAGCGTACTCGTGCAGCACCTCCGGGGTGTCGATGTCGGGCGTGACCGAGTGGGACAGGAACAACACGTCGTCGTCTTCGGCGAAGGTCGCCTGCAGCTCGGCCATGGCCTCGGTCATCTTCGGGCACAGCGAAGGGCAGCTGGTGAAGATGAAGTCCGCGACGTAGATCTTGCCCGCGAAGGTCTCGGCCGTGATCGTCTCGCCGTCTTGGTTGGTGAGCTCGAAGTCGCGGATGGTGTGGAAGCCGTCGAGCTTGGCCGGGTCGCCGTCGAGCCAGCGCGGGTCGAACTGGGCGTTGTCGTAGTAGGGCAGGTGCTCCAGCGTGGCCTCCGACGCCGCCGCCTCGGCGACCGGCCCCGACGCCTCGCCGGTGTTGCACCCGAGCAGCCCGGCGAGCCCGAGCCCGAGGCCGAGCCCGAGCCCGAGCCTGAGCTTGCTAGCAGCCCGGGGTGCAATGCATCGTGTCGCCTCGCGCCGGAATTTTCGCCGAGGGCGCGAAGCCAAAACGCCGCTGTACCGGGCGTACTGCAAGTTTTGGCGACAAAGCCCTCGGCGAAAAGG
>NZ_PVNK01000201.1 GCF_002994615.1 Enhygromyxa salina
GCCGTGGTGTCGGGCTCCGCGGTGGTGTCGGTCGCGGGGATCGGGGCGACTGGGGCCGGGGCCGGCTTCTCGGCGTCCTGGCAGCACAGGATCCCGCCGTTGCGCTCGGAGGTGACCGAGCCGCAGCCCTGGGCCTTGCCGACCGAGATCCGGGTCTTCTTGGGCCAGACGGCGTCCTTGCACTCGCCGGTCCGACAGTTCTCGCCGCAGCACACAGGCTCGGCGCCGTAGCCGTCCTTGAGGCAGGGGTAGCGGGTCGTCGGCCCGGGCGGGGGCGCGCACTCTTTCTTCTTTTTGACGTGGCTGATCGCGGCGATGAACTTGCCCGGGCCCGCGCCCTCGCTGCACTGCTTGTCGTCAACGCGGTCGCTGAGGTCGTGGTAGTCGCCGTTGCGCGCGCACACGTGCCAGCCCGGCGCGCACACGTCGGCCGGCGAGCTGCAGACGTCGAGGTCGTCGCCGCAGGCCTTGCTGGTCGGGCCCTTGCGCAGGGTCATGGTTCCGTCCCACACGCCGAGGCAGCCGGCGATCGTCGGGAACTTCTCGATGTCGGCGAAGCCCTCGCGCTGACCGTCGGCGCAACCGACGACCTTCGGGTCGCCGCCGCGCTCGCTCTCCTTGAACTTGATGTCCGTCAGAGCGCTCGGGGCGTTGTCGTCGATCTTGGCCTCCTTGCCGACCTTCTTGGCCGTGTTCTTGGCAGGCGGAGGACCGCAGGCGATGAGCGCGGTGGAGGCGAGCAGGCCACTGAGCGCGAGGACGGCGCGTAGTTTCATGGCCCGGGACTGTATCAGCTTGTCCGGACCCGGGTCAGCCCTCTTTGTACAGGCCCGCGCTAGTCGTCGTCGGGCTCGTCGTCGTCGTCGGGGTCGTCGTCGGGGTCGTCGTAGGCAGCGAGCTCGGCCTCGACCTTGGCCGCGGGGTTGATGATCCGGGCGATGCCGACAGAGATGAAGTAGAGCACGACCATCGGCCCGGCCATCAGCACCTGGCTGACCGGCTCGGGCGGGGTCAGGATCCCCGCGACCACGAACATGATCAGGACCGCGACCTTCCAAAAGCGCAGCAGGGTCTTCTCGGTCACGACCCGGGCCTTGGCCAGGAAGGCGACCAGCAGCGGGAACTCGAACACCAGGCCAAACGCGAGCAGGACCCGCGTGGTGCCCTTGAAGTAGTTGTGGAGCTCGAGCTGGATCGACTCTCCGCGACCTTGCGAGTACTCCATCATCCACTCGTAGACGAAGGGCAGCACGACCGTGTAGGCGAACGCGGCCCCGGCCAGGAACATGATCATCGAGACGATCACGAAGGGGACCGCGAAGCGCTTCTCCCTGGCGAACAGCCCCGGGGCGATGAACAGCCACAGCTGCAAGAACAGGTAGGGCGCCGTGATGAAGATCCCCGCGGTCACGGCCACGCGGACGTCGACCATCAGCGGGTCCTGGATCGCGAGCGCCTGCAGCTCGGCCATGTCGCCCATGCCGACCGACTGCCACGCACGGTCGAGGGGCAGGCGCAGGAAGGCCGAGATCTGCGGGGCGAAGTAGAAGCTGCTGAAGAAGCCGACCGCGATCCCCAGGACCATCCGGATCAGCCGCCCGCGCAGCTCGCCGACGTGATCGAGGAAGGCCATGGGCTTGTCGCCCTCGGGGCCCTCGGCCAGGCCCTCCTGGCCGTTGTTGTCCTGCTCGTCGTCGCGGGCCATGGATGTGTTCAGGCGACCCCTTCGCGGGCCTCGCCGTTGTCGTCGGACTCGTCGCCTGCTGCGGCGTCGGGGGTGCTCGTCGGCGCAGTGTAGGCCCCCGGCGGGCGCGGGGCGATCCTTCGCGGGTCGGCACCCGCGACGGCGCCGCCAGGTGCCAGGTTGTCGTGGGGCTCGCTGCCCGAGCCGCTGGCGTTCGACGCGGCGTCTGGCCTGGCGTTCGAGCCGGAGTTCGGCCCGGAGTTCGACCCGGAGTCCGAGGCGATCCGAACCGGGGTCGCGGGGCTCGCGCTGCCGCTGGCGGGCGGCTCGGCGTTGTCGCTGGCCCCGCCAGGCTCGCTGGCCTCAGCGCCTTCGGCGGCGTCCTCGGCGGAACCCTCGGCGGCGTCCTCAGCGGCCTCGGCCTGCTTGGCCTCGGCCTCGCGCTCGGCCTGGATCCGGCGCGCGGTCGCCATGCGCATGTCCATCTGGGCCTTCGCAAGCTGCTGGCGGGCCTTGCGTTCGGCGTCACGGACCTCCCAGCGGGCGTCGTTGTAGGCGCCCTTGATCTGGTCGATCGGCTCGCGGAGGTCCTCGTCCTCGAGCACGGTGTTGCGGAAGTCCTCGGCGGTCTTGCGCACCTGACCGTAGATCCGGGCGATCGAACGCACGAGCTTGGGCAGCTCCGTCGGCGGGAACAACATCACCGCGAGCGCGATGATGAGGCCGATCTCCATCATGCCGAGACCGAACACGGGCGAACCATAGCAGGGGCCGCGAGCGCATGGACCTCGACGGTGTGAGAGTCCTTTCGAGCGCGCCCCCGGCCTGGCTCTTGAATCGCGACGATCCGTCCGGAGCAAGCTGCGCGCCCGGAGCAAAGCTGCGCGCCTGGACACCCCCGCGGCGCGGGGGCAATCTTCGCGCATGCTTCCCCCCCCCTCGCCCACAGCTCGCGTCCTGCCGCTGTGGTTGGCGCTGGCGCTGGCGCTGCCGGCCCTGGCCCCGGTCGGTTGTCTGACGATCCCCGAAGATCTCGACGACCCCAACGCCGCGCCGGTCGCTCCGTCGACCGTCCAGGAGCTCCTCGACCGTCACGTGGCCGCCAGCGGCGGCGCCGAGGCCCTGCGTGCCATCGAGCAGCGCACCGTCGAGGCCCGGGTCGTGTTCAAGGCCCAAGAGGGCTGCGAGGAGGGCGACCCCAACTGTGTCTGGGAGGAGACGACCGGGCAATTCGTGCTCTACACGACCGCCGACGGCCGCATGTACCGCCGCATGGTCGTCGGTGACAACGTGCTCGAGCGGGGCTTCGACCGCGAGACCGGCTGGCAGATGCAGGCCGAGCCCCAGATGCTGGTCATCGAGGACCCCTCCGCGACCCCGGTCCTGCGCGAGGACGCGCTGCTGCACTGGTACCTCGACGTCGAGACCCGCGAGGAGCTCGCGCTCGAGCTGCTCCCGACCCGCAAGACCGACGAGGGCGTCGAGCTCGACGGCGTGATGTGGTTCGCGGCCTCGCCGGTCATGCCCCAGAGCGAAAAATGGTTCGATCGCGCGACCGGGCTCCTCTATGAGGAGGTCGAGCGCGACACCGAGACCGGCGACGTCGTCCGCCGGGTCTACAGCGACTACCGCGACGTCGACGGCGTCCAGGTCCCGTGGCGGATCGAGCAGATCACCGAGGTCGAGGGCTACCCCGACCACGTCGTCGAGCTCAACATGCAGGTCATCCACCACCGCCCGGTCCGCGAGGAGCTGTTCGCGCTGCCGGAGCTGGCCCCGACCGAGCCCGAGCCCGACCAGCTCCTCGCCGCCCTCGAGCAGGCCGCCGCGGACGCCGCAGAGTCCAAGGGTGACGCCCTCGCCCAGGTCGTCCACGCCCGCCTGGCCTTCGCCGCGGTCCACTTCGACGAGGCCGAGGCGGCCGCCAAGAGCGCGCTGAAGATCGACAAGAACGAGCTCGAGGCGATCTACATCCTCGCGCGGATCGCCCTGCTTCGCGGGGACATCCGCGGGGCCGACAAGCTCCTGCGCCAGGCGACCGCCAAGGGCCTGCGCGAGGACGAGGCCGCGCGTCAGTTCGCCTGGATCCACCTGCGCAAGGGCGAGTGGGCCAAGGCCGCCAAAGATCTGAACCAGGCCGGCAGCCCCGATCTCGCCCGGCGCTACGAAGCCTTTAATGGCAAGCCGCTGGTCGCCAAGATGGGCGGCGACGGCTGCTCGACCACGCTGCCGATCGAGATCGCGGGCGGTGCGGTCGTCGTCGAGGTCGGCGCCGACGGCGACGCCCTGCGCCTGCTCCTCGACACCGGCGCCTCCGACCTGATCATCTCCGACGAGCAGGCCCACAGCCTGGTCATCGGGACCGACGCCGAGGCGCCGCTGGTCGGCGGCGGCCCGCCGCTCAAGCAGGGCCAGCTCGACAGCCTCACGATCGGCGACCTCGCCGTCACTAACGTCCCGATCACGATGTTCCCCAACGACCAGCTCGGCTCGGTCGTCGGCATGGAGGGCGTCGACGGGGTCCTCGGGATCCGGCCCTTCGCCGGGCGCCAGATCAGCGTCGACCGCGAGGCCGCGACGATGGAGATCGTCGAGCCCTCCAAGCGCTGCAAGAAGCAGCTCGAGCGCAACCGCAGCGGCAGCTGGGTCCCGTTTTGGATCCACGAGACCCACTACCTCTACGTCGTCGGCCACATGAACGGCGCCGAGGGCTTCTACCTGCTCAACACGGGCATGCGCGGGGCAGATCTGACCGCCAACGAGGCCGCCTACGCCCACGCCGGGATCGGGGCGCCGCCGATGCACGCCGGGGCGCCGACCCTCGCGCGGGTCGAGCAGTTTGGGCTCGGCGAGTTCGAGCGCCAGGACCTCGGCGCGGCCTGGGGCTTCCTCCAACAAAACGCGACCAGCGACGGCTTTCGCCTCGACGGGATGCTCGGCCTCGAGGCCCTCGGGCGCGGGCGCTGGACCCTCGACTACGAGCAGCAGCGCCTGTACCTCAACCCCGCCGCGCCGACGCCCAAGCCCGAGCCCGCGGCGACGCCCAAGCCCAAGCAGTGACGCGACCATGCGCTACCCGGTGCTGATCTTCGATCTCGACGACACCCTGATCGAGAGCTTCCCCGAGTACGTACGCCTCCACCAGCGCATCGCCGCCGACCTCGGCTGGCGGGTCCCGAGCGCCGCGGAGCTGGTCCACTACGGGCCGACCTGGGAAGACACCCTCGCGCGGCTGTGGCCCGGGCTCGGGCTCGACCCCTTCATGGCCTGCTACGAGGAGCTCGCCGACGAGCACTGCTACCCCGCGATCACGGGCGTGCCCCAGGCGCTGACGCGACTGCGGGCCCAGGGCCACAGCCTGTGGATCGTGACCAAGCGCTCGCGCCGTCGCCTGGCCCAGCGCATGAACCAGGCCGGCCTGGGCCAGGATCTGTTCGAGGGCATCTTCGCCATCGAAGACCAGCCCGCGTCCAAGCCCGACCCGCGCTGCTTCGCGCCGGTCTGGCAGGCGCTCGGCTCGACCATGGCCGAGCGGGCGCTCTACGTCGGCGATCGCGAAGACGACCACCTCGCCGCGCGCGCGGCCGGGCTGCGCTTCGTCGGGGTCCGCACGGGGCCCGAGCACCACACGGGCGTCGATGCGCGCAGCAGCTTCCTCGACGCGCTGCCCGACGAGCACGTGCTCGACACCGCGGCCGAGCTCCCCGCCTGGCTGGAGGGTCCCTGGTGAGCGCGAGCGAGGTCGTGGGCGTCACCGCGAGGCTCGCCTGGGTCGAGCTCGATGGCCGGCCACAGCTGGTTCGTGAGCCCGAGATCCGCTTCGACCGCGCGACCGGGACGATCCTCTCGATCCGGCCCAACGCGTCGCGGCCCAACGCGTCGCTCGAGGACGCCCCCGCGCCCGGGCAAGGCCTGACGCCGCTGCACGATCTCGGCCCCGCGCTGCTGCTCCCGGGCATGGTCAACGCCCACAGCCACGCGTTTCAGCGCGCGATCCGTGGCGCGACCCACCGCCGCGCCGCGACGGATCCGTCCAGCTTCTGGACCTGGCGCGCGGCGATGTACGAGGCCGCGAACGCCCTCGACCCCGACGCCGTCTACGCCCAGACTCGGGCCTGCTTCGCCGAGATGCTCGGACGCGGGATCACCTGCGTCGGCGAGTTTCACTATCTTCATCACGGGCCTGACGGTCGACCCTACGCCGACCCCAACGAGCTCTCGCGCCAGGTCATCCGCGCGGCCGAGGACGTCGGCCTGCGCCTGAGCCTGCTCGAGGTCTACTACGCCCGGTCTGGCCCCGGCAGTGACGGCCCCCAGCCCGAGCAGCGCCGCTTTTGTGACGGCTCGACCGACGCCTACCTCGCCCGCGTCGACGCGCTGCGCGAGCTGGCCGCGAGCGTGGCCTGGCTCGAGCTCGGCGTGGCCCCGCACAGCGTCCGGGCCGTGCGCGCCGACGAGCTCGCTCGGCTCGCGGCCTACGCCAACGAGCACCGCCTGCCGATCCACGCCCACGTGTCCGAGCAGCCCGTCGAGAACCAGCAGTGTCGCGACGAGCACGGCCGGGCGCCGCTCGAGCTGTTCGCCGACGCCGGCTGCCTCGCGCGCGAGCGCGCGTTCACGGCCGTCCACGCGATCCACGTCGAGGCGCCCGAGCTCGAGCTGCTCCGCGCTCAGCAGGTCTGCGCGTGCCCGACGACCGAGGCCGACCTCGGCGATGGCGTCGTCCCGGCCGCCCGCTGGCGCGAGCACGGGGCGACCCTGGCCCTGGGCAGCGACAGCAACGCGGTCATCGATCTGGTCCAGGAGGCGCGGCTGCTCGAGATGCACGCGCGCCTCCGCGACCAGGCCCGCCTGCGCCTGCGCGACGACGCGGGCCAGGTCGCGCCGGTCCTGCTCGCGGCGGCCACGACCGGCGGCGCCCAAGCCCTGGCCCGACCCGAGCTCGGCCGCCTGGCCGTGGGCTCGCCCTTCGACGCGCTCGCCCTCGATCTCGGTCACCCGATGCTCGATGGAGTGGCCGAAGACCGGGTCGTGGACGCCCTGTTCCTCGCGGGCACCGCCGAGCCGATCTCGCAGGTGTGGGTCGGCGGCAAGCGCAGGATCTGAGGCGTAGCGGATGCCTCGTCGCCGACTGCCACTGCTGCTGCTGCTGCTGCTCGCGCTGCCGATGGCCGGGGGGGCCTCGTGCCCGGCGAAGCGCAGCGACTGCGAGTACGACTCGAGCGAGCGCTGCTTGTGGGAGCGGGGCGAGCTCAGCCCCGCGGCCGGTGGCGACGAACAGCTCGACGGCGAGGGCGGTCCGGCCGCGGACTCGGGCGGGTCGAACTCCCCGGACTCGACCGAGCTCGACGTCGCGGTCTCCAGCATGATCGAGATCATGCGCGCGGGGGTGGAGTGGTCGCTCGTCGACGAGCAGGCCCGGGGTCTGTGTCGAGAGCCCAACAGCGAGGGGCAGCTCGTCCCGACCGAGGTCATCGCCGCGCCCGACGACGCCTGGAGCTGCCGGGTCAGCCTCGATGACCAGCAGCTGACCCTCGAGGCCGGCAGCGGCGTGCTCTCGCTCAGCTCAGTCAAGCTCGACGACGGCCAGAGCGACGAGCTGTTCGAGTCTGCCCGCGCGCGCTTCGACGAGCGCTGCGCCGGTCGTTTCGTGGATCTCGAGGGCACAAAAGGCGAGAGCTTCCTCCGCTGTAGCCTGCCCGAGGGACCCTACCTGGTCCTCGCTCGGTTTCCGCGCGACCTCGACCAGCGCGCCTGGCAAGTCTCGATCGCCATCGTCGACGCCGGGTAGCGCGAGGAGCGCAGCTGCTTCGGCTTTCCCTCTGCTCGTGTTTGCGTACACTCCGGGCGCCATGGTCGACGACATCAGCATGCCCAGCAACCACGGCGGGATCGTGTTCCCCCTCGACATGTTTCGCCCGACGATGCTCGCGGCCGCGATCGCCGAGGGTTTGATCAGCCAGGCCCGCAACATCGTCGACGCGAAGCTCGAGCTCGTCCGTCACCCCGAGATCCAGCTCGTGCTCGTGCGGATCATCGGCGGGGTCGTCGGTGATGATCCGGCCGCGTTTTGGCGTGAGAACGTCGAGCTCGGCGTGGTCGCGTCGCAGGTCCTGCCGCGCCAGTGCTTCTTGTACTGGGTCGCGGGCGAGCCCGAGCCCCGCCAGGGCTTCATCGTCGCCCAGCGCGGCCAGGTGCTCCACGCCCAGGACGCCACTCAGGATCAGCTCCCGCCCGAGGCCACCGCCGCCGACTGGCCGGTCGCGCAGCTGCTGACGCAGCTCCAGCTCGAGCCCGAGGAGCTCGCGGGTGGCTTCGCCGGGGGTCCCCGCGTCGAGCTCTCGCTCCTCGATCGCGAGGGCGACGATCGCGAGCTCCTGATGACCCTCGTCGGTCAGCAGCCCGGCGGCGAAGATGGCGGTCAGCCCGAGGCCGGTGGCCCCGCCGGGTCCGCGCCCGACGCCGAGGCCGGCCCGCCCGCGCCCAAGCGCGCGAGCGTCGAAGACGACAAGAAGCGTCGCGCGGCCGAGCACCAGGCTGAGCTCGAGGCTCGCCAGGCCAAGGCCGACTCGATCCACGCAGATCTTCCCTACGTCCTCGACGAGCTCGGCATCGTCGTCGCGCCCGCGGGCGCGGAGCTGGCCGACGCCGACATCCTCAGCCCCTTCGTGGTCGCCAAGGTCGACGGCGAGCTGCCCCCCGGCATCGAGCGTGGCCTGCAGGATCAGCTCCAGGGCAAGCGCGTAGACTTTGCCGTGCCCGTCGAATTCCTGAGCGAAGTGTTCGTAGAGGAGGGTCCTCTGTCCAAGCCCGCGTTCGAGGAGCGCAGCGCGGCGCGGACGCTCGGTGGGGCCGAGCTTCGTGTCCTCGAGGTCCTTGGGCCGCGTCTCGGGCGTGGATCCTTCATTCGTCGCGGCCGCGCCGGGGTGTTCGTCTCGCGCACGCCGGAGCTCGCGCTGCCCGCCGCGCTGATCACCGAGCTGCTCGACCGCCAGGGGTGATCGCCCGACCTCGCTGTCGTGCCTACGACATTGGTGTCCTGCGGGGTCGCATTCGCACCTTCTGCGCCCGGTCGAAAAAGCGCATAGTATTGTTGCGTATTGCAACACTCCGGACCGGCTAACTGTGTGTAGTTTGCACATCACGCGGTGATTGGGGGCCTGGAGCCACACTTTTGGCCAGATCGAGGGAATTTTTTCGCGACTGGATACCGACGTGTTTGTGATGGAGCCCACCATCTTAACTATAGCGAGACCTGATGTTGACGTTTCCTCAACAATTTCAAGCAATTGTAAAATTGCGTCAGGTCCCCTGGCGAGCGGGAGGTGCTGAGCTAGCCTGAAACTGGGTCGACGACAGAGCAGATCGAGCCCGGTACGAAACTTGAAGTTTTGCTCCGGTAGGTCGTCGAAGCCCACCGGGTCCCGGGACTGACACCGCTGAAAAAGCAAACAGACAAGGATTACTCGAATGTACTTGCGAAAGAACAAAGTCCGCTGTGGCGACTCTCGCCGAACCTACCTCTCGATCGCTCACAACGTGTGGTGGTCCGGCGAAGGCAACAAGAAGGCGCAGAGCCGTCCGATCGTCATTGCCTCGTTCGGCGTAGAGGACAACGTCGACGTCGAGCTCGCCCGAGACGTCGTCATCGCCGTCGAAGCCAGCGCCCCGCGCTATCCCTTCCGCCGCGGCGAAGGCAAGGCCGCGACGGTCCGCATCGCCCAAGAAGTCCGCAAGATCGAGCCCTTCCTCAAAGTCCTCGTCAGCCGCAAGCTCGGCCTCGCCGAGCACCTGCCCCCGCACCCCCACCGCAGCGAAGTCCTCGAGGCGCTGATCCGCGACCGCCTCGCCGAGCCCGACTCCTCGAACCTGCGTGAAGACGAGATCATGACCTCGCTCCGCAACCGCTTCGGGGCCTGAGCCCAGTCCCAACCCCAACGTCCAACGTCCAACGTCCAGCGCAAGAAAAACCCGGCAGGTCGCCCGACCTGCCGGGTTTGTTGCGTCGCCCTACTTGGAGCCCGTTGACCCGGGCTTGCCGGGGGTCACCGGCGCGCGCAGATCCAGGTCCTGGATCATGTCCTCGAGCTCGATCTTCTTCTCGAGCCGCTTGCTCTCGAGCTCGACGATCTTGCGGCCCTTGGCGTCGGCGTCGCTCGAGAATTCGTCGAGGCGCTTGTTGAGCTTGTTGCGCAGGCTGCCCGCGGCCGAGTCCTTCTTGATCGCCTCGAGGTTGCGCCGGGTCTGATCCGCGCGCTGCTCGAGCTCGGCCTGCTGGCGGCGGAGGCCGTCGACCTCCGTGTCGATCCGGCCGATCTCGCGGCGCAGCTCCACGATCGGCGCGAGCTTCTTGCGCGCGGCCGCGTCGAGGTTGTCGGCGGCGAGGAATTTTTCGAGCAGCTCGAGGGCCTGCTGATCCCAGATCGCGATGCTGATCTTCGACGGGGTCTGCTCGACGACCTTGATCGAGGCGCTGCGCGCGTTGGCGCCGAGCTCGACGGGGATCAGCCACGCGCCCTCGAGGTCTTCGGTGCCCTCGGGCCGCTGCGCGAGCTCGTAGTTGGGCCCGGTCTGGGGCTGGCGGATCAGGACCTTGTAGGCGTCGGGCTTGGCCGGCCCGCGCACGTCCCAGGTCGTCGTGGTCTGGTAGAAGCTCTCGACCTCGAGCACGCCGCGCACGATCCGGGTCACGGTCATCTCCTGGCCGCTGTACTGCTTGGCCGAGGTCACCATGATCCCGGCCTCGACGGCGAAGGGGATCGTGACCGAGGTCCCGGCGCCGACGGCCTCGGACAGGCCCTCACCGACGAAGCTGCCGCCCGAGTAGATCGAGATCGGCCCGGGCTCGAGCACATACTCGGTCGAGTTGGTGAAGCGCACGACCCGGTAGGGGTTGGTCTCGTAGCCGTAGCCGCCGCCCCCGGGCTTGTAGAGGAAGGTCTGCTCGGCGGCGATCTGCTCGTTGATCAGCGCGACCATCGTCGAGGTCCCGTCGGGCACGGTCACCGGGGTGGTCAGATCGACCCGCGTCAGGCCGGAGATCCGCTGCGAGCGGGCCGAGGCGTCGGTGCTGCGGCGCAGCGACTCGAGGTCGAGGCTCGGACCCTGCGCGAGGCTCTCGGGGGCGGGCTGCGCCGCGGACGGACGCGCCGCCCGACCACCGGAGCCGACGGACTTCTTGTCCTTGGCCTTGGCCTTGGGCAAATCGACGCTGCGCTTTTCTTCGTCGGCGAGCATCTCGCCCCAGTAGTCGCCGCCTTCACCGCCGTAGAACTCGGCCGGGGCCTCCTCGCGCTCCTCGAGCTTGCTGGCATCGACGACGGCCTCGTTGGCCCAGGTCGTCTCGCCGATCGCGACCGCGGCCTGCTTGTGGACGCCGCTCTCGGTCATGTCGCTGCGGTAGACGTCGCGCGGCGTGTGGAGGTCGTAGCGAAACGCGATCGGGGCGCCCGAGGTCAGGCTCAGGCTGATGTCGCTCCAGTCCTCGCCCGAGATGTTGTCGACGACGGCCCAGCCTTGCAGCAGCGCCTTGCCCTTGCCGTCTTCGGGCAGGACCACGCGGTAGGTCGGCTTCCACATCGGGGCCGAGACCACGTAGCTGACGGTCAGCTCGTGGCTTCGGGCGCCGGTCAGGCGAACCTCGATCTCGACCTGCTCGAACATGCCCTCGCCCGCGGACGCGTCGAGGCTGCGGTGCAGCTGCATGGCGAGGTCGCCGTCGTGGAGCGTGACCCCCTTGACCTTGGACAGGCGCACGACCTGCATCTGGCCGTTCGACAGCAGCGTCAGCTTCCAGTCGCGGGAGTCGCCGCCTTGCGCAGGCGGGACCAGGGCGCTGCCCGACCGCGTGGTCGGATCGGGCTCGTTGACGCTGCGCTCGACCATCACGACGCGGCCACGGATGATCCGCCCGCCGTGGGTCCGGACCGTGATCGAGGTCCCGCGGATGCTGTCGAGGACCTGGGCGAGCGAGCCGCGACCGGGGGCCAGGGTCGCCATCGCGGCGTTGGCCCAGGCCGAGGGATCGAGGGGCATCGACACGCTCACGGCCTTGCCGTCGCGGTCGACGACGGTCAGGCTCTTGAGCAGATCGTTGACCTGATCCTTGCGGACCTTGAGCCGCAGGACCTCGTCGTTGACCTTGCCGCGGCGCTCGAAGTAGCCGATGCCGTTGCGGTAGAGCACGACCGTGTCGAGCTCGAGATCGTCGACGGTCGGGAAGGGCGTGCGCCCGGCACAGCCAGTCAACAGGGGAAGGGCGAACAGGGTGACGATTGCGAGCTTGCGCATGGGCCTCCGGGGCCGCAGAGGTTGGCGCGGCCGTGGGCCTCGCAACGTCTCGGCTGGTCGCCAAACTTACACGCTCGTCGCTCGAGACCTTCGAGGCCCTGGCGTGCTTGGACTCACTCAAATGCCGTCTGGAGCAGGTAGCTCGCCGAGGCCCCGCTCGTTCTCGCCGGCTGGAGGTTGGGGATCGCCGGGGCCCGGGGCGACGGCGGTCGTCGAGCCCTCGTCCTTGGGCTTGGGCTTGGGCTCGGGCTCGGGCTCCGGCTCGGGCTCGGCCTCGTGCTCGCGGATCAGCTTGGCGACCTCGAGCCGCTTGAAGTAGGCGCGATCGCTGTCGGGCAGGTCCTGGTTGTCGAAGGTCTCGTAGACGGCGTCGAGCAGGGCCCGGCGCTCGTCCTCGCCGAGCTCGGACTTGGTCGCCATGGTCAAGAAGCGGGCCTCGAGCTGCGCGAGCGGGAGCTGGTCGCCGCGCCGCTTGAGGTCGAAGTTCTTGCGGTAGAGCGCGATCATCGAGACCAGCTCCTCGCGCAGATCGTCTTCGTCGATCTCGCCCGCGTCGAGCGCGGCGACGCGGGTGGCGTGGCTACGCCAGACGTCCGCGACCTCGGACGGCGGGATCCGGCGGCCGTCGAGGATCTCGCCCAGCTGCCGCTCGAGCTGCGCGCGCGAGCGAGTCAGGAGCGCGCGGGTCTCGTTGTCGAGCCTCGGCGCCCGATCTCGGCGCTTGCTCGTGTCCTGGACCTCGCGTCGCTGCTCGCGGACCTTGGTGCTGTTTTCGAGCTGGGCCTCGGCGCGGGCGCGGGCCTCCTCTCGGGCCTGGGCGACCGCGGCCTGCTGCTCGCGGACCTGCTGCTCGAGCGCGCGGGCGCGGGCTCGCTCGAGGGCGAGGGCGTCTTCGGTCTGGGCCCGCGACTGCCACAGCTGCCAGCCGCCCAAGCCCAGCGCGGCGAGACCGACGAGCGAGAGCGTGACGACCAGCGCGCGGCGGAGGGTCTTGCGACGGGCGCGGCGGCGGGCGGCGGGCGAGCGACCGGTCAACGCAGCGCGGAGCTCGAAGGCCACCGCCGCGGCGTCGGCCGGGCGCTCGTCGGGGTTCTTGGCCAGCAGGAGCATCACGACCTCGGCCAGCGCCCGCGGGACCGTTGACGGCAGCGGCGGCGGCTCGTCGTGGAGGTGGGCCGTGATGAAGCCGATCGCCGTCGGCGACGCGAAGGGCAGCTCACCGACGAGCATCTCGTAGAGCATCACGCCGAGGGAGTAGAGGTCGCTGCGCCCGTCGACGCCCTCGGCGCGCAGCTGCTCGGGCGACATGTACTGCGGGGTCCCGAACATCGCCCCGCTGCGGGTGATGTCCGAGCCCTCGAGCTTGGCGACGCCGAAGTCGAGGACCTTGGCGAAGCGCTGGCCCGGCGCGTCAGCCCGCTCGATCAGCATGATGTTCGAGGGTTTGAGGTCACGGTGGATGATCCCCGCGCCGTGGGCCTCGGTCAGGGCCGCGCAGATCTGGGTTGCGATGTCGACGCAGCGCTCGGCGTCGAGGGGCCCCTGCTCGCGGAGCACCTGAGCGAGGGTCTGGCCGCTGAGGTACTCCATCGCCATGAACAAGGTCCCGTCGTCGAGCTCCCCCCAGTTGAAGATCTGGACGATGTGCGGGCTCTCGAGGCTGGCCGCGGCCTTGGCCTCGTTGCGGAAGCGCGTGACGTGGTCGTCGACGTCGCGCTCGCGGATCTGGGCGTGGACGATCTTGATCGCGACCTGGCGACCGATCGCGGCCTGATCGGCGAGGTAGACCTCACCCATGCCGCCCTCGCCGAGCTTGGCCCGGATCACGTACTGGCCGATGACCTCGCGGCCGATCATCGACGGGCCGTGGAAGCTGCGGGACAGGTCGAGATCGCCGACCGGGACAGTCGGCGCGCCGCTGGCCGTGTTGGCGCCGACGAGCTGACGCCGCTCGCGTTGCGCGCCCTCGATCGTCGCGCCGCAATGCCAGCACTCCTCGGCGCCGGCCTCGATCATCGCGTCGCAGCTCGGGCAGCTCGCCACGCTCGAATGCTACTGCATCGAGGCCGGCTGCATCAGGCCGGGCTGGGTCAGGCCGGGGGCTGCTCCGGGAGGCCGAGGCGATCGATCAAGAAGGCGTACTCGAGCGCGATCTCGTGCAGATACTCGAACCGGCCCGAGGCGCCGCCGTGGCCCGCGCCCATGTTGGTCCACAGCAAGATCTCGCGCGCGTCGGTCTTGCGCTCGCGCAGGCGCGCGACCCACTTGGCTGGCTCCCAGTAGCCGACGCGCGGATCGTTCCAGCCCGCGAGCACGAGCATGTCGGGGTAGGCCTGCTCGCGGACGTTGTCGTAGGGCGAGTAGGCCCGGATCCAGGCGAAGCCCTCGGGCGTGGTCGGGTCGCCCCACTCGTCGCGCTCCATCATCGTCAGCGGCAAGCTGGGATCGAGCATGGTGTTGAGGACGTCGACGAAGGGGACGTCGGCGACGAGGGCGGTGAACAGCTCGGGGCGCGCGTTGGCGACCGCGCCGATCAAGAGCCCGCCCGCGCTGCCCCCGGTCGCCGCCAGCTGCGAGGCGCTCGTCCAGCCGTCCGCGATGAGGTGCTCGGCGCAGGCGATGAAGTCATCGAAGGTGTTGTGCTTGTGCGCGAGCTTGCCGTCCTCGTACCAGTGACGGCCGAGCTCGCCGCCGCCGCGGGTGTGGGCCATGGCGACCACGAGCCCGCGCTCGAGCAGGCTCAGGCGCATGCGCGAGAAGCTCGGATCCATGGTCATGCCGTAGGCCCCGTAGCCGTGGAGCAGCAGCGGTCGGGGGCCGTCGAGGGACCCGCGCCAGACCAGCGAGATCGGCACGCGCGCGCCGTCGGGCGCCGTCGCCCAGACCCGCGCGCTCTCGTAGTCCGAGGGGTCGTGGCCACCGACGACCTCCTGGCGCTTGAGCAGGACCCGCTCTCGGCTGTCGAGGTTGTAGTCGTAGATCGACGCGGGCGTGGTCAGCGAGGTGTAGCCAAAGCGCAAGGTCGAGGTCGAGAACTCGCGGTTGGCTCCGGACCAGATGCTGTAGGTCGGATCCGGGAAGCTGATCAGGTGCTCGCCCGGGGCGGGCGCGTCGTCGTCGCCCGCGTGGGTGGGCATCGGCGCGAGCGGGACCACGCGGATGCGCTGGAGACCCTCGCAGCGCTCCCAGACCACGAGGTGATCGGCGAACACCTCGATGTCCTCGATCAGGACCTCGTCGCGGTGGGCGATGAACACCCGGGCGCTCGGGCCCGCGGCGCCCGGCAGCGGCCACAGCTCGACGGCGAAGTTGCGCGCGCCGTCGTTGGTCAGCACGAAGAGCTGCTCGCCGCGGTGGGCGAGCCCGTACTCGACGCCCTCGCGTCGGGCCGCGACCAGGCTCGGCGCGGCCTCGGGGGCCGCGCTCGGGATCAGCCACATCTCCGAGCTCGCGTTCGAGTCGATGCTCAGGGCCACGTAGGCGCGCGAGCGCGTGCGGTAGAGCGAGACGTAGAACCTCTCGTCGGGCTCGTCGTGGACGCACTGGTCGTCGCTCGGAGCCTGGCCGAGGCGGTGGCGCCAGGCCTGCCACGGGCGGTGAGCGTCGTCGAGGCGGGTGTAAAACAGCACGCCGTCGTCGGCCCACGCCAGCGAGCTGCCGCAGCCGGGCAGGGTGTCGGGCAGCAGCTCGCCCGTGTCGAGGTCGAGGATGTGGATCGTGTAGATCTCGTCGCCGTCGAGATCGACCGCGTAGGCGCACAGGCGGTGGTTGGGGCTGATCGCGAGGGCGGCGAGCCCGAAGTACTCGTGGCCTTCGGCGAGCCGGTTCTCGTCGAGGTAGACCTGCTCGGGCGCCGACTCGGACGCCCGGGGCCGTCGGCAGTGGCGCGGGTACTCGTCGCCGACCTCGGTCCGCGAGTAGTAGCACCACGGCCCGTCCGGGCTCGGGACCGAGCGATCGTCCTCTTTGATGCGCGCGCGCATCTGGGCGTAGAGTTGGGCCCTCAGCTCGCCCGTGCGCGCGTCGAGCAGCGCCTCGGCGCGGGCGGTCTCGAGCTCGAGGTGAGCGCGGACGGCCGGATCGTCACGGTCGCGTAGCCACGCGTAGTCGTCGACGAGGCGCTCACCGAACAGCTCGCGTGAGACGGGGCGTTTGGGCGGGTCCGGGGGCGCTTGGGTCATCGACCCGCGCTTGTAGCAGGGTCACGCGTTTTCGTCGTCACCGGGGTCGCCGGCGTCGGCCTTGTCGCCGTCGTCGCTGACTGGCGTCGTCGAGCTGAGCTCACGCTCGTCACCGCGCGGCTTCTCGCGTCGGGCGCCGCCGCCGAGCTGCAGGGCCTCGCGCAGCAGGGCCTCGCGCGAGCCCGCGCCGGTCTTGGTGAAGATGTTGTGCATGTGCCACTTCACCGTCGCCTTGCTGATCCCGAGCTCATCGCCGATCTCGGCGTTTTGTCGGCCATGGAGCACGCGGCTGAGGATGTCTCGCTCGCGCTCGGTCAGCCGGGCCTGGGTCGTCAGCCGCGCGACCGCCCAGCGCAGCCGGGTCTGGGTCGAGTCGTGGTCGATCTCGCGGACCGGCGCGTAGCCGAGGGCCTCGAGCAGCGCGATGATCTTGTCGGCGTGCTCGTCATCGTCGACGGCAAAGCGGACGCGAACCTTGTTGGATGTACCCATCTATGTAGCGGCTCCTGTGGTCTCGAGCTCGTCGAGCGCCGCGCAGCGGCGGTGACCTCGACTTCGTAGCTCGCGTTCGATGAGCCCGACCGCGGCCGGGCTGTAGACGTGGCTGATCACCGTGCGGTCGTGACCGCGGGCCTTGTTGAGGAAGGCCCGGGAGTGGGCGCGGCTGCCCTTGAGGCCGAGGTGAGCGATTACTTTTCCGACCCGCATGGCCGTCATCCCGCACCAGCTCTCGGCGATCTGGGTCGGCGTCGACCAGCCGTGGGCGAGGGACTCTCGGTAGTCCTCGAGACAGCCACCGAGCGCGAGCTCGCTCGCGACGACGCGGTGGGCCGTGAGCAGATCGGGCGCGACCAGCCCGGCCTGCTCGAGGCGATCGAGGAGGCGCTCGAGCACCGCGGCCTCGAAGCAGCGTCGCTCGAACTCGAGCCGGTTGGCCGCGATCGCGGCTGCGTCGACCGACAAGATCGGCCGCTCGAGCGCGCGGGTGGCTCGCTCCCACGCGTGGAATTCGGGCACGACCTGGTCGCGCAGGTGGGCCTTGAGCCGCCGGGCGGTGGCGCTGTCGAAGCACGCGCACAGCTCGTCGATCGCCGGCGGACCGAGGAGCGTGATCGGCTTGCGATGGTGGGTGGGCGCGAGCACGACGTGGGCGCGGTCGAGCTTGTCGAGCAGCTCGCGTCGGTCGCCGCCGACGAGCTGAACGATCGCGCCCTCGGGGCAGGACTCGAGCCAGCGCTGGGCCAGGGCCGCGAGCAGGTGGGTCGGATCCTCGACCCCGAGCGCGCCGCTGAGCTCGGTCAGGAGCCAGTAGGGTCGGTGGTCGCAGGCGACCGTGACCAGGCTCCAGCCCTCGAAGCAGCCGACGAACTCGACCGCGAGCTCGCGCTCGGTCGCGAGGCTCGGACCAGGCTCGGCGGTCGGGCTCGCTCCCCGGCCAGGCTCGGGCCCGGGGTCGGTCTCAGGATCGTCGGCGCGGGCGCGGGCCCGGGTGGCGGGGTCTGGCAATCTCAACAGCATGGGTCGAAAACCTCCAAGCGATGTCAATATGCACCCTCGACCCCCTGACGGTCATTGACCCCATTGTCACGGGGGGATCACCGACGCGAAGCGCTGTCACCGTTCGTCACCGTTCGTCACCGTTCGCCGCCTCGACCGACAGACCGCGATGTTCCCTCGTTTGGAGCTCGGCGAGGCCCACCCGCTGGTGGGGGCTCGAGCCCAGGCTAAGTGGGTGATTTCGAAGATATCATGTAGCGATTGAATATCGCGACTGATTGCATGCAAGTGTTGCAACCCGCGGCGGAAACTCGCGGGTTCTTCGTCAGCGTCGGTCCGTCGGTGACACCATCGGTGACGCGGGTCCGGAACGCCGCCCTGCGGACCCGACCTCCGGGTCTGGGCTCGACTGCGCCGCTCGCGGCGCCCCCCACCCGAGCGCTGGCCGATCGGGGGCTCGTCGCGGGACCTCGACGCTTGACGGGTGTTCGCCGACAGAGTAACCCTACGCCCCCGCAGCCGAGCGCCCAGGTAGCTCAGTCGGTAGAGCAGGGGACTGAAAATCCCCGTGTCGGCGGTTCGATTCCGTCCCTGGGCACCCATTTTGACCCCGCAGACCTCGTCTGCGGGGTCTTTTTGTCCTTGTCGGATGTGCCAGCCCTCGGGTTGGGATGCGTGGTGACCGCGGGCTCTCATCGAGTGCGGGTCGCAGCGACGAGCGGGAGCGAGAGGAGCTGCCGGGGATCTCGCTGCGACATGGTCGCCGTCGACGTTCAAGGCTCCGCGTCGATTCCCCCCTCAGCTGGTCTCGACCTCGTACGAGCCCGAGGGCGAGGGCGAGCGCGAGGCCGTGAGTGGCTGACCGGCGGTGGAGGACGCAGGCTCCGAGTCGACGCCTCAACCCGCGGTCTCGAGCATCTGCTCGACATCCAAGGCGGGTGCGAGCGGGTCGAGAACACGGCCTCTTCCGCCGACCGCCTGATCTTTACGGGAACGGCTGGATCGCGATCCCGCTGACGATCCTCGTGGGCCTGAGCTTCGCGCTGATCTCGGAGCTCGGCCGGGTGCTCGAGGATCCCTTCATGACCTTCGGGCCCGCGCTGCCGCTCGGGGCCCTGTCGAAGACGATCGAGATCAACCTGGGTCAGGATCCTGATGTGCCTGAGCTGGCGCTGAGCCCGGGCGTGCACCAGGACCCCACGCGCCCTATAATTCCCGCCGCTGCCCGAGCGCGGCCCCAACGTCCATGCAACGAAACGCCCCCGTCGTCACACGCACTCGCCTCGCCCTCGCTGGAAGCGCCCTGTTTGGGCTCAGCTGCCTGCTCGCCTGGCAACACCGAGACGTCGACGACGGACTCCGCGCCGAAGACATCGCGCAGACCACGATCGAGCAAGAGCTCGCCGAGGGTCAGGACGGGCGCCAGCTGCTCTTGGATCTGGTCGAGCCCGAGGACGGCGAGGGCGGGTCCGAGGCCGAGCTCGAGCGCCTGGTTCGCTCGCTCGGGCTGCGCGCGGAGCCGGCCGGCTTCTACAGCGAGACCGAGCACCTGTGGCGGGTCCATGGCAGCCCCGAGCAGCTCGCGGCGCTCCAGCGCGAGCTCGCGGATCACCCGCTGATCGAGGGCGTCGAGGCCGACGTGACCTACTCGCTGCCAAGCGGCACGTTCAGCGTCCTCGATCAGGATCAGGTCGACGACGGGGCCGACATCGCCAAGCCCCCCCGGCCGCGCTTCGTGCCCAACGATCCGATGTACAAGCTCCAGTGGCACCTCGACGCGATCAACGTGCCCGAGGCGTGGATGCACACCCGCGGGCGCGGGGCGACCGTCGCGGTCATCGACACGGGCGTCGCCTACAAGGACCTCGAGTGGAAGAAGGTTAGCGCCAAGGCCGTGCCCGACCTCGCCGGGATCGAGTTCGTCCACGGCAAGAGCTTCGTCAGCAACGGCCTGCCCGACGGCCTCGACGACCACGCCCACGGCACCCACGTGACCGGGACCGTGGCCCAGGCGACCGACAACGGGGTCGGCGTGGCGGGCATCGCCCACAAGGCCAAGATCATGCCGCTCAAGGTCCTCGGCGCGACAGGGGGCGGCTCGGTCGCCGACATCGCCAACGCGATCCGCTACGCGGCCGACAACGGCGCCGACGTCATCAACATGAGCCTCGGCGGCCCGCTGCCCTCGCGCGTCATGGCCAAGGCCGTCGCCTACGCCCACGACAAGGGCGTGACGGTCGTGTGCGCGGCCGGCAACGAGAAGCGCTCGCGCGTGTCCTACCCGGCCGCCTACGAGGGCTCGGTCGCGGTCGCGGCCACGGACTACGAGGGCAAGCGCAGCTTCTACTCCAACTGGGGCAAGCAGCTCGACATCTCGGCGCCTGGCGGCGACACCCGCAGCGACAAGAACGGCGACGGCCAGCCCGACGGCGTGCTTCAAAACACGATCGCGATCCAAGATCCCTCGCGCAACGACTACCTGTGGTTCCAGGGCACCTCGATGGCCTCGCCCCACGCGGCCGGCGTCGCCGGGATGATCGTCGCGCAGGGTGTGACCAACCCCAAGGAGGTCGAGCGGATCCTCAAGGAGACCGCCGTCCACCCCAACAAAAAGGAGTGGGACAAGGAGTACGGCGCCGGGATCATCGACGCCGAGGCGGCCGCGATCGCGGCCCGCTCGAGCTACCGCGGCGAGCGCCTCGGCTTCGCCGGACTCCTCGGCCTCGTCGGTCTCGGCGGCCTCGGCTTCGCAGGCATCGGCGCAGCCGCGATGACCGGCAGCGCCCGCCGCCGCAAGCTCATCGCCGGCACCGGCCTCGTCGCCGGCCTCGGCCTCAGCGTGGGCGCCGTGACCATGCCCGCCGCCTACATGCTCGGCGGCCTCACGACCTGGCTGGGCTCGGGCCTGTTCCTGTCCGCGCTGCTCCCGGTCCTGCTCACGGTCGTGCTCCTGCAGATCAAGTCGCTGCGCGGCTTCCTGGCCGGCCTCAGCCTCGGCTGGGCCGCCCTCCTCGTCCACGGCGCCGTCGTCCTCCCAACCCTGATCGAGGGCGTCCCCGGCGGCGCCGGCTGGGACCGCCTGTGGCTGGCCGGAAACGCCGCCTTGTGCCTGTGGCTCGCCCATCGCGTAGGCCGCGCGGGCACCGACTCGCCCTCCGACGCGACCTAACCCAGCGGCCAAGCTCATGAGCCGCTCGCGGCGAAGCTCATGAGCCGCTCGCGGCGAAGCTCATGAGCCGCTCGCGGCCAAGCTCATGAGCCGCTCGCGGCCAAGCTCATGAGCCGCTCGCGGCCAAGCTCATGAGCCGCTCGCGGCCAAGCTCATGAGGAGCTCGATGCCGGGCAGATGAGGAGCTCGATGCCGGGCAGATGAGGAGCTCGATACCGGGCAGATGAGGAGCTCGATGCGGCGGTCTAAATCGGCCGCGTTCGCACGGTGTCTTCGTCGGGCGTGCTAGCGAGCTCGGGCGTGCTCGCGGCCTCGATGAAGTTGGTCCCGATGTCGCGCTCGATCCGGGCGAGCGCGTCCTGGGCCCAGTGGACGAAGCTGATCTCGTTGGTCGAGTGGAAGTCGGCGAGCATCTCCTCGAGCTCGCGCCGGGCTCGCGGGGTCTGGCCCATCATGTGGGCGACCTCGGCGTCGAGCAGGCGCAGCTGCTGGAGCGTGACCTGGTCACCCGAGCCCTGCTGCATGCTCTGGCGCGCGGACGCGAGCTGCTCGGCGCCGTCTTCGACCTTGCCGAGGCGCGCGAGGGTGTAGCCGAGGAACCCGCGGTTGAGGTGTACGGCCTGGTCGAGGCCGAACAGCGCGGCGATGTCGATCGCCTCGTTGAAGGCCGTGGCGGCGGGCTCGAGCTGGCCGGCCCGGAGGTAGAGGTCGCCGAGGTTGTGCAGCGGGGTGTGCAACAAGCGGGGCACCTTGGCCGCGCGGATCTGGTCGATCGCCTGCTCGGTCTCGGGGATCGCCCGATCCGGATCGCCGCCGAGCACGGCGAGGAAGGCGATGCCCGACAGGTAGCTCTGACGCTGGACGACGGGCACGCGGGCGGCGATCGGCTTGCCCATCTCGTGGAGGCGCCGGGCCTCGCCGAGCTGACCCGAGAGCGACAGACAGCGCAGGCGCACGCCGATGATGTGGCAGACGTCGACGTCGTTGGCGTCGTCGAGGTCGAGGATCGCCATGGCCTTGCGCGAGTAGGACCCGGCCTGCTCGATCTCGCCGGCCTGGAGCAGGACCTCGGCTCGGCGGTTGGAGATGCGCAGCTCGAGGACCCGGTCGCGGGCTCGCTCGGCGGCCGCGGCCGCGCGCTCGAGGCGATAGAGCGTGACCTCCATGTCGTCGAGGAAGTCGGCGGTGTAGCGATCGGCGAGCCCGAGCCAGAACAAGGACTGAGCCCGGAAGTCGCGCATCAGCTCGGCGAGCAGGATCCCGGCCTCGTAGTGGGCGGCCTCGCGGCGGGGGTCGTCGAGGGCGCCCGCGCCCTGGTTGAGCAGCAAGAGCTTGGCCTCGAGCAGGCGGGGGATCGCCGCGGTCCCGCCGTGCTGGCGCAGGCGCCGGATCAGGCGCTCGAGCACGGCCGCGCCGAGCTGGGCCTGGCCAACCGCGAACAGCCCGGCGGCGGCCTCCTCGAGGGTGTCGACGGCCTCGAGCCCTTCGCCCGCGTCGTCGAGCAGCCGGACCTTGAGGAACACGAAGTTGCTGTCGATGACCTCGAGCTCGTCGATCCGCGAGGCGAGGTCGAGGCGGGTCTCGTCGAGCGAGTCGCAGTAGCGGCGGCGCACGGCCTCGCGCACGGACTCGTGCGCGAGGGTGATCTGGCTGTTGCCCGACGACGCGTTGCGGACGATCAGGCCCTCGCCCTCGAGCCGATCGAGCGCCCGGCGAAACCGACTCTTGCGCAGATCGCTGAGCTGCTCGAGCTGGGTCTCCTCGATCGGGGCCTCGATCAGGTAGAGGATGCTGGCGATCTCCCACGCGCTGACGCCCTGGGCGTCGAGCCGGGCCTCGGACCGCTGGGCCAGGGTCTGGTGGAGGTTCTGGGCCGCGGGCGAGTTCGAGCGGAACGACCAGTCGTCGGCGTCGCGGACGAGGATGCCCTCCTCGATCAACACGCGCAGGGTCTCGCGGAAGCTCAGGGGGTGGCCCCCGGTGAGGTTGTCGAGGGCCTTGACCAGGTCGCGGATCGCGTTCGTGTCGCCGAGCACGCCCTGGAGGACCGAGTGCATCTCACGCCGGGTGAAGGGGCGCAGGTTCCAGGTCTCGGCCAGCTGGTCGCGGGTCAAGGTCGCGAGCAGCGGGGCGAGCTTGGTGTGCGGGGTCGAGCTCGCGCACAGCAGCAGCGGGGCCTCGTTGTGATCGACCGCCCGCGTGAGCTGCTCGAAGCGCATGAACTCGGTCTGACCCCTGGCGAGCTCGGACAGGTGGAGGCAGTAGGGCCGCTCGCGGCACGCGGCGATCAAAAATTCCATCAGGCGCCCGGCCGCGCGCTCGTCGGTCCCGCGGTCGCGGGCGAGCTGGAGCAGCTCGGCGTAGTCGGCGACGACCTTCGAGCGCTCACCGAGCGCGGTCGCGAGCTGGACGACGACCGGGCCGAACGCGCCGAGGGCCGTGCGCTCGGTCGTCCAGCACGAGCTCTCGACAAACAGCCCGCCGCCGATCTGGATCTCGCGGCGGAGCTCGTCGAGCAGGCGGCTCTTGCCCATGCCCTCGGGCGCCTCGATGATGATCGTGCGGATCAGCCGGTTCCTGCCCCGGGTCCGGCTGCTCTCGGCCGAGTCCTCGGGCAGGAGCACGTCGGTCGCCCGGGTCAGGAGCAGATCGAGGTAGCTCTGACGATCGGCGAAGGGCAGGTGCTCGACGAACACCCGCGCGAAGTCAGCCCGGTCGACCTTGCTGTCTTGGCGCTCGCGGATGTGCGAGGGCTCGCGGCGCAGGAGCTCGAGCACGATGCTGCGGGCGCTCTGGGGCCGGCGCTCGGGATCGGGGTGGAGCATCCGGCCGATCAGCTCGGCGACGACCGGGCCCGACTGCTTGAGCAGGGCCCCGGCGAGCTCGGGCCGCCAGTCCTTCTGGGCGCGCAGGGCCTCCTCGAAGTCGCGCGACGGGAAGGGCTTGCTGCCGCGGATCGCCGCGTACATCGTCGCGGCGAGGGAGTAGATGTCTGAGCGGCTGTCGGTCTTCTCGCCGCGGATCTTTTCGGGCGCGGAGAAACCTGGCGTCCCGATCACGGTTTCGTCGTCGTCTTCGTCTTCTTCTTCGTCGCCCTCGCCTTGGGCCCGCTTCTTCTCGCCGTCGGGTCCCTTGCGCAGGACGCGGGCGAGGCCAAAGTCGATCAGCTTGGCCTGAGCCTGGGCGTCGTCGCGGGTTGCGATCAGCACGTTGGTCGGCTTGATGTCCTCGTGGACGAGGCCGAGGGCGTGGATGTAGTCGAGCGCCCGCGCGAGCTGCACGAACATGTCGACCACGACCTCGCGCGGCTTGCCGTCGAGGAAGTCGCTGAGGTAGACGCCCTCGACGAGCTCCTGCGTGAAGTAGACCCCGTCAAACTCGTCGCATCGACCGAACTCGTAGACCGTCGCGAGATTCGGGTGGTGGAGCTTGGTCAGGAGGAGGAACTCGTCCTTGAACGCCTCGGTGATGTCGTCGTTCGGCGTCGGCGAGGCGCCGGACACAAACCCACGACTCGTGCGCGGACTCGCTCGGCTGTAGCCCCTGAAACGCGAGCGTGACGATGAGGCCGAGCGACCGGAGGACTGCGGCTCGGCCGACTTCGAGCGGGTTCCACGCGGGTCCAGGGACGCGTCGGTCCGGATCACCTTGAGCGCGACTTCGCGATCCTCGAGCTCATCCTCCGCTCGGTAGACCGCTCCGAAGCCCCCCTTCCCGAGGAGCTCTTTAATCTCGTAGCGCCCCGCGATTTTTTTCGGGATATCGGTCATCGACGCGTAGCTGCGCTGGCCGCGGCTGGACTGTATCCACCGCGATTGGCCGGCACAACAGCGCCGTCGACTGGTGGATGATGAGAGGGAAAACTCTGGGTATCTCGGATCACTTTTATTACACCAATAAAAAGCACTGGCTAGTAGCGCGGGCGTACAGTAGGTGGGCGGAGCACCAATACTGGCCAAAAGAACGTGAATTGATCCAAAGCCAGGGAGCAATGCGAGCTTCAGGCTCGTGCGCCCTCGCCACCCCCGCCACCCCGGAACGAGTTCGTGATCAAAATGACGGTTTGACCCACGCGCCGTGTGGTGACGGGGACGAGATGCCCCATGGCACTACGCCCCATCGCGGGGGTTGATACCGCCCGAGAGGGCGCGCGCGAAACCCGATCACGACGAGCCCCTCAGACTTCAGTCTAACTGTGCTTGCCCCACGCGGGGGTCTCGCCCGCGCGAATCGCCGCGAAGCTGGCGCGGCCGATCGCCGCTTCACCCCGATCGACGCAGCGCTCGTAGGCGGCCTCCTCGAGCTCGATGCGCTCGGCCTCGCAGCGACCGAGTCCGTCGAGCAGGGCGGCCTTGAAGCTCGCGACCGCGAGCGGCGAGCGACGGCAGAGCTTCGCGGCGAAGCCCTCGACCCGCGCGAGGCCGGCCTCGATGTCGGGCGCGAGCTCCTGGATCAAGCCGACGCGCTGGGCCTCGCTCGCGTCGATCGACTCGCCCGTGCAGCCGAGGCGCAGGGCGTGGGCGGGGCCGACCAGGCTCGCGAGCTCGGCGGTTCCGCGCGCGCCGGGGATGATGCCCAGGCCGGTCTCGGGCAGCGCGAAGCTGGCCGCGGGTGTCGCGATCGAGTAGTCGGCGGTCAGCATGTACTCGGTCCCCCAGCCCAGGGTCACGCCCGTGCTGAGGGCGACGTTGAACAGCGGCAGCCGACGCAGGCGCTGCATCAGCTTGCGCTGACGGATCACGTGGGCCTTGACCCGGGCGTCGTCCCAGCCGACGCGCTCGGTCACGTTGGCGCCGGCGATGAAGATCGGCGTGCCGCGCTTGCTGACGCGGCGGCTGGTCGTGCACAGGCAGGTGATCGGCGCGGCCTCGCCGGGCTGCTCGATCCCCGCGCACAGGGCCTCGAAGGCGGCGAGCTGCTCGCTGCCCATCTCGTTGGCCTTGCCGTGATCGAGCTCGAGGATCAGCAGCTGGCGGTCGGCGTCGAGGCGGGGATGGAGCGCGGAGATCGGGTCGAGATCCATGCCCGCGGTTGTACTACCTCAGCGCCCGGCTCGCGCGAGCTGCCCGGGCTCGAACACGCCGCGCTCGGTGATGATCCCGGTGATCAGCTCGGCCGGCGTGACGTCGAAGGCCGGGTTGCGGACCGGGACCGTGGCCGGGGCTCGGAGCGCGCCGCCGTGAACGCGGACCTCGTCGGGGCTGCGCTCTTCGATCGGGATCGCCGCGCCCGACGCGAGCGAGAGATCGATCGTCGTCCATGGCGCGGCCACGTAGAAGGGCACGCCGTGGTGCTTGCACAAGACCGCGACCGTGTAGGTGCCGATCTTGTTGGCCGCGTCGCCGTTGCGGGCGATGCGATCGGCGCCGACGATCGCCGCCTGGATCTCTCCGCGGGCCAGCATCGCGCCGGCCATGTTGTCGCAGATCAGCGAGCAGGGGATGCCGTCGTGGACCAGCTCCCACGCCGTCAGCCGCGAGCCTTGCAAGAGCGGCCGGGTCTCGTCGACGAACACGTGGAGCTTGGTCCCGAGCGCCCACGCGCTGCGGACCACGCCGAGCGCGGTCCCGTGGCCCGAGGTCGCGAGGGCGCCGGTGTTGCAGTGGGTCAAGATCCCCCCAGCTGGGAGCTTGGCGGCCCCGTGGGCGCCGAGCTCGAGGCACGCGCGCAAGTCTTCGCGGACGTGGTCGAGGGCCGTCGCGCGCAGGACCTCGCGGAGCTTGGCGACCTCGGCCTCGGGCTCGCGGCGCAGCTGCTCTTGCACGGCCGCGCGGAGCTGGTCGAGGGCGACGAACAAGTTGACGGCCGTCGGTCGGGTGTCGGCCAGGCGCGCGCTCGCGGCCTCGAGCTCGGCGAGGAACTCGGCTTGGGTCTCGGGCAGGCCGAGGCTGACGACGTAGAGCCCGATCGCCGCCGCGCAGCCGATCGCCGGGGCGCCGCGGACCGTGAGCGTCTCGATCGCGACGGCGATGTCCTCGAGCGCGTCGAGCTCGAGCCACACGCTCTCGCGCGGCAGCTGGCGCTGATCGAGGAGCACCAGGGCGCGCCCGTCCTCGCGCAGCTGGACCGGGCGCAGGCCGGCGTAGGTGTCGGGGTTGGTGTCGAGCTTGGTGGTGATGGTCATGTCAGTCCTCGACCTCGCCGCGGGCGGCGCGGAGCTCGTCGAGCACCGTCGCGAGCGCGCGCTGGACCAGCTGGGGGTTGGCCCGGCCCTGCGACGCGCGCATGACCTGGCCGACGAAGAAGCCCCGGACCTTGTCCTTGCCCGCGAGCAGCTGGGCGAGCTGCTCGGGGTGCTGCTCGACGACCTCGCGGACCATGGCCGTGATCGCGTCGGCGTCGGACACCTGGCGGAGGCCGTCGCGCTCGACGATCGCGCGCGGCGACAGCGAGGGGTCACGGAAGACCTCGTCGAGCACGACCTTGGCCACGCGGCCCGAGAGCGTGCCGTCCTCGACGAGGCCGACGAGCTCGGCGAGCGCGGCCGGGGTCACGGGGCAGTCGGCGACGCCGCGCTCGCTCGCGTTGAGCAGCTTGAGCAGCTCGCCGGTGATCCAATTGCACAGGGCCTTGGCGCGGCTCGGGTCGTCGAGCGCGGCGTCGAAGTAGTCGGCGAGCTCGCGCTCGGCCGTGAGCACGCCGGCGTCGTAGGCCGTCAGCCCGAGGGCCACGAGCTCGCGGCGACGGGGCCACGGCAGGCGCGGGAGCTCGGCCTGGGCGGCGGCGATCCAGGCCGCGTCGATCCGAAGCGGCGGCATGTCGGGCTCGGGGAAGTAGCGGTAGTCGGCCGCCGCCTCCTTGGTCCGCATGACCTTGGTCTGATCCCGGCCGGGGTCGTAGCTCATCGTCGACTGGACCACGGGCTCACCACGATCGAGGAGGTCGGCCTGGCGACGGACCTCGGCCTGGATCGCGGCCTCGAGGAACTTGAAGGAGTTGAGGTTTTTAATCTCGCAGCGGGTCCCGAGCTCGGCCGCGCCCCAGGCTCGGAGCGAGACGTTGGCGTCGCAGCGCAGCGTGCCCTCTTCCATGTTGGCCTCGGAGATCCCGAGGTAGCGGACGATCGTCCGGAGCTCACGCATGTAGTCGGCCGCCTCGGCCGCCGAGCGCAGCGCGGGCAACGAGACGATCTCGACCAGGGGCGCGCCCGCGCGGTTGTAGTCGACGAGGCTGTGCTCGCCCGTGTGGGTGCTCTTGCCCGCGTCCTCCTCCATGTGGATGCGCTGGAGCGGGATGCGCTTGGTTGCGAGCGGGTCGTCGGCCGCGGCGTGGTCGGGGATCTCGATCGCGCCGCCGGTCGCGTAGGGCTGATCCGACTGGGTGATCTGATAGCCCTTGGGCAGATCCGGGTAGAAGTAGTGCTTGCGAGCCCAGCGCGACAGCGGCTGGACCTCGCAGCCGAGCACGAGCGCGAGGCGCAGGGCGTGGTCGACGGCGACGCGGTTGGGGACCGGGAGCGTGCCGGGCAGGCCGAGGGTGTAGGCGTCGATCCGGGTGTTGGGCTCGCCGCCGATCGAGCACGCGCAGGCGCTGAACATCTTGGTCGCGGTCGCCAGCTGGCAGTGGACCTCGAGCCCGATCACGACCTCGTAGTCGGGGATCGGCATCAGGCTCGCGCCTCCAGGAGCTGGGGCTGCTCGCGGTGCCAATCGCAGCGCGCTTCATGGGCCGCGGCCGCGCCCAGCAGCGCGGGCTCGGCGAGGCGCGGGCCGATGAGCTGGACGCCGATCGGCAGGCGCGGGGCGGCGCTCGTGAACCCGGCCGGGATCGAGATCGCCGGGAGCCCGGCCAAGTTGGCGCCGATCGTGAACATGTCGAGCAGATAGAGCGCGAGCGGATCGTCGATCTTGGCCCCGAGCGGCCAGCTCGGTATGGGCGCGGTCGGGCTCGCGATCAGGTCGCAGCGCTCGAACGCGCGGGCGTAGTCCCGGGCGATCAGGGTCCGGACCTTCATCGCGCGGCCGTAGTAGTCGGCGTAGGACTCGGCGCGCAGGACGAAGGTCCCGAGCAGGATCCGGCGCTTGACCTCGGGGCCGAAGCCGTCGTGGCGCGTGGCCTCGTAGGTCTGGCGCAGGCTGTCGGCGGCGCTGCGGTGGCCGTAGCGGACGCCGTCGTAGCGCGCGAGGTTGCTGCTCGCTTCGGCGGTGGCCAGAACGTAGTAGGTCGCGACCGCGTGCTCGAAGTGCGGCAGCTCGATGTCGACGACGCGCGCGCCCGCGTCCTCGAGGCGCGTCAAGCTGGCCTCGAAGCGCGCGCGCACGTCGGCGTCGAGACCCTCGAGCTCGAGCGCCCCGCGGTGGACACCGATCTTCGCGCCGTCGAGCCCCCCGCGCGCGCCCTGATCGACGGCGGCGAGGTAGTCGGGCACGGGCGCGTCGAGGCTGGTCGCGTCGAGGGGGTCCGCGCCCGCGAGCACGCCGAGGGCGAGGGCCGCGTCCCCGACCTCGCGCGCCATCGGCCCGGCCTGATCCAGGCTCGACGCGAACGCGATCATGCCGTGGCGCGAGACCCGGCCGTAGGTCGGCTTGAGGCCGACGAGGTTGCACAGGCTCGCGGGCTGACGGATCGACCCGCCGGTGTCGCTGCCGAGGGCGAGCGCGCAGGAGCGAGCCGCGACCGCGGCCGCGCTGCCGCCCGAGCTGCCGCCCGCGACGTGGCTCAGGGCCCAGGGGTTGTGGACCGGCTCGAAGGGCGTGTTCTCGTTGGCCGAGCCCATGCCGAACTCGTCCATCGTGAGCTTGCCGAGCAGGACCGCGCCGGCCTCGGCCAGGCGTCGGGCGTGGGCGCCCTGATAGGGCGGGATCCAGCCGGCGAGGATCGCCGAGCCGCTCGTGGTCTCGACCCCCTCGGTCACGAAGATGTCCTTGAGCGCGACGGGGACCCCGGCGAGGGGACCGAGCGCCTGACCCGCTCGCCGAGCGTCGTCGACCGCCGCCGCCTGGGCCAGGGCCAGCTCCGGGGTCACGCGGCGATAGGCGTGGAGGCTGGGCTCGAGCGCGTCGATCTGCTCGAGGTAGGCGCGCGCGACCTCGCTGGCCGAGAGCTCTCCGCCGCGAATCGCCGCCGCGAGGCCGCGGGCCGAGAGCTCGAGGATGTCGCCCGCTGCGCCCACTTCGTCAGTCCTTGAACCGGGGCACGGCGACCAGTCGATCGCGGACCACGGGCACTCCAGCCAGCGCTTGCTCCGCATCGAGCTCCGGGCGCTCGAGGTCATCGCGCAGACCCGATCGCACCTGTTCGGCGGTCAGGTACTCGGGCACACCCTCGACCTCGACGCTCTGGAGCCGCTGGATGTAGCCCAGGATCGTCTCGAGCTGGGCGCCGAAGCCTGCAGCCTCTTCCGCGGACAGCTCGAGGCGGGCCAGGCTGGCGAGCTCCCGCACGAGCGGACTGGCTGCGTCAGGCATGCGGGCGGCAGGTTAGAGCACCCGTCGGCGGGTTTCCACGACTCCAGGTCAGACAGCCAGAGGCCGCCGAGATGGGCCGCTCGGACCCGCGAAATCGCCCGCGCAGGGGCCTCGAGCTCCGGGGAGGATTCTGCGCCGAGCGCTCCGGACCGCGGACATCGCACGCCGAGCCCGGGACCTGGCCCTGATCTGTCCGCTTTGCTGACACATTGGCAAAGGCGCGTTATCCCTAATGCCATGCCGACGTCCCACCCCGGCACCACGATGGCGCGGCTCGCGGGCCTCGCCGTGGTCTGTGCGTTGGTTGGTGGCTGCGCCGAAGACCCGGCGGATATCGGTCGCCCGCTCCACGCCGAGGCCGCGGCGGCCGACGAGGCGACCGTCGGTCACCTCGGTCGAGTCCACGTCGTCCTCCAGCCCTGGCCCGACGAGATCGAGCCCGAGCCGCAGCTTCAGGTCCTCGGCCGCTTCGTCGAGTACCGCGGCGTATCCGAGGACTTCGTCCGGGCCCGGACCAACCTCCCGGTCCCCGCCTGGGAGCAGCTCGTCCCGGGTCAGTGCATCGCCAGCGAGGAGCTGCTGCCCTCGGCTGCGACCCCGCGCGAGGACGAGGGCGCGCGCGAGCTCTCGATGATCGACGCCGGGGATCTGCGGGTCCTGCTCGGCAACCGCGAGCTCGTCGCTCCGCTCGCGCTGGTCCCGGATCTGTTGCCCTGGCTCTCGGGCGTCGAGTACGCGCAGGTCGACGATCGCATCCCGCGCCTGGCCGTCGAGCCCGACGGGACCTCGCCGGTCGTCGTGAGCGTGGATGGCTCGCCCGACGGGACCCTCGAGGGCTTCAGCGCCGCGGTCGATGTCCCCGTTCAGCTCGCGCTCGAGGCCGCTCGGGTCGGCGACGGGCGCCTGACGATCGACTGGCGCCCACCCGGTCAGAGCTCGCGCACGATCGTCTTGCGCCTCCAGGCCTTCGCGCCGGGCGAGGACGGCGTCCGCGAGCTGGCCGGCGAAGAGGTCACCTGCCTGGTCGCCGACACCGGTCGGGCCGACCTCGCGCTCGCGCCCCTGGCCAGCGCGGGCCTCGGGGTCGAGGGGGCCGAGGCCGAGCTGCTCCGCGTCAGCGCGAGCCGCTTTGACGCCGAGCACGTCAGCGCCGGCCGCTTTGGCCTCGTCGACGTGTTCGTCGAGGTCCGCGCGCAGCGGACCTTGCCCTTGCAGTGACCGCTGCGTGACCGCTCAGCGGTGGGGCGGCCACAGCTGCACGACCCGCGGGCGGCTGGTGGCCGAAGCCGAAGCCGAAGAACGCGGCGCTTGAAAGTGGACGTCCACGTACCTGGGGTCGCGGGGGCCGTGAGCCGCGCGGGGGCCGTGAGCAGCGCGGGGGCCGTGAGCAGCGCGGGGGCCGTGAGCAGCGCGAGGGTCGACACCCTGGGGGTTGGGGCGACGGTAGTGCGCGTCGATCCACTGAGCGCGAGCCTGGCGTTGGCCCTCGAACGCGGCGAGCCGGCGCGCGGCCGCGAGCTCGCGCCCGGCGGCGAACCACACGAACGCGGCGACGAGCACGAGGACCGGGTTGCCGCCGAACAGGCCCCACACGCCGAAGCCGACGGCGAGCCAGCGGCCGAGCTTCGCGGCGAGCTCGGTCGCGCGGACGCGACCGTAGCGGCTGGTCGCCCAGGCCCGGAACACGCGGCCGCCGTCCATTGGGAACGCGGGCACGAGGTTGAACAGCGCGAGCATCAGGTTGGCCCAGACCAGGCCCTGAAACACGACAGCCAGCAACCCGCCCCCCGCGAAGATTCCGGTTGCGGCGCCGACCAGGCCGAGCGCGGCGGCGATCGCGAAGTTCACAGCGGGGCCGGCGCCAGCGATCCACATCTCGGCGCGGGGATCTTCGGGCGAGCGCTCGAGCTCGGCGACGCCGCCGATCGGCAGCAAGGTGATCCGCCGGGTCTCGATCCCGAACCGACGAGCGACGAGGGCGTGGCCGAACTCGTGGAGCAAGACGCAGGCGAACACCGCGAGAGAGAACGCGAGGCCGAACAAGACCGCGGCGGACGAGTGCGCGGCGCTCCAGGTGGAGATCCCGATCCAGACCAACACCAGCGCGAAGCTGGCGTGGATGCGAGTCGGGATGCCCAGGATCCGGCCGAGGTGCCACGACCAGCGATCGCGTCGGTCCGTGGCGGTGGGCTTGGCGAACAAGGGGGGGTTCACGTGCCTCACGGTAAGCCCGAACTCGCGCCACGCAAGTCGGGCGCTTGGGTGGGCTCAGCTCAGCCAGTCGGGGTAGCGCTCGTCGCCGAGCAGCTCTTCGACTCGGCGTCGGGGACGTACGACCGCCCAGCGATCGCCGCTGACCAACACCTCGGACGCCAAGGGGCGCGTGTTGTAGGTGCTGGCCATGGCCATGCCGTAGGCACCCGCGCCGAGCACCGCGAGCAGCTCCCCGCGCGCGGGCCACGGGATCGGACGCTCGCGGGCGAGAAAGTCGCCGCACTCGCAGATCGGGCCGACGACGTCGACGGGCTCGAGCGCGGCGTCGGGGGCGGGCAGCTCGACTGGAACGATCGCGTGATAGGCCTCGTATAGAGCGGGGCGCAGGAGGTCGTTCATCGCCGCGTCGACGATCACGAATTTTTTGGTCTCGCCCTGCTTGCGCATGACCACCCGCGAGAGCAAGACGCCCGCGTTCCCGACCAGGTAGCGGCCCGGCTCGAGGACCAGCTCGCAGTCGAGATCGGCCGTCGCGTCGACCAGCGCGCGGCCCCAACGATCCGCCTCGAGCACCGGGTCGTTGCCCTCGTAGGCGATCCCGAGGCCGCCGCCGAGATCGAGCTGCCGGAGCTTGACGCCGCGCTCGGCGAGCGCGTCGATCAGCTCGCGCATCCGCGCGAGGCTGTCGAGGAAGGGCGCGGAGTCGACGATCTGCGAGCCGATGTGGCAGGCGAGGCCGACGAGCTCGAGCGCCGGGTGCTCGTGAGCCCGCAGCGCGAGCGCGAGACCCTGCTCCATCGCAATGCCGAATTTGGCCTCGCGGAGGCCAGTGGCGAGGTAGGGGTGCGTGTCGGGATCGACGTCGGGGTTGATCCGGAGGCTGACCGGCGCCCGAACCCCGAGCTTCGCCGCGCGCTCGGCCACGAGCTCGAGCTCCTCGGCCGACTCGAGGTTGATCGAGCGCACCTTGGCCGCGAGCGCGGCGTCGATCTCAGCGGGCTGCTTGCCGACGCCGGAGAACACGATCTTGTCGCCGGGGATCCCGGCCGCGAGCGCGCGCTCGAGCTCGCCACCGGACACGATGTCGGCCCCGGCACCGAGCCGCGCGAGCGTGCGCAGCACGGCCTGGTTGCTGTTGGCCTTGACCGCGTAGCAGATCAAGGTTGGGCGAGCCGCGAGCGCCTCGACCAGGCCGCGGTAGCGCTGCTCGATGTGGGCCGCGCCGTAGACGTAGACCGGGGTCCCGACCTCGGCCGCGATCGTGCGCAGATCGACGTCTTCCATGTACAGGTTGTCATCGACGATGCGCAGGCCAAAGCGCTGGGGATCGTCGCGGACGAGCAGGTGATCGGGGCGGCGCTCGCTCACCACGCTGCGTTGCCACGCGCGCGGGGGCAAGTCAACGCTGGACTGGCCGCGAACCCGCTCATGGCGACAGCACACACATGTCGTTGTGCGCCGGGCTCGCGTCTACGGACAGACGCATAGAATAGCCAATCGCGGGCTGATCGGCAGCAAGCAAATTCCGCACTCGAGTTCGTGGCGCCGCGACCACCTCGTCCGACCAAGGAAAGGGCCCCGAACTGCGGAGGTAGCGGCTCCGCAGCTCGGGGCGATGCGTCCGCGGTTGAGGATCTGCTTTGGCCGCGACCCGCAGTCACTGCTAGGATCGAATTGTCGCCACAGGCACCCGGTACAGGAGGTGTACATGATCGAAACACGAGCCCCGATCCTTTCCCCTTCCCGCTTTTGGACAGCCTGCGCCGCGAAAGGAGGCAGCTCCTAGTCCACGGCTGGGCGGTCGGCCAACAAACTTCGAGCGCGCCACCGCCTCCCCACGATCACACTCCTGACACGGGTGCTTGCCCGTGAATCGGCTCCAGACGAGCCACAACAACCCCGGCCGATGATCCCGGCCACCGCGTCAGCCCCCGCCCTTGATGACGCGCGATAACCAACCCGAGGCCCGCGGGGGACCTCGAAACGAGGAACCGGGACCGCCCGGGGCGACCAGAGGGAGAGGCAAGCGCCTCTCCCTTTCTTCGACCCCCCGCGGCCGTTAGCGACTCTGCCACGCACGGCCGCTGCGCGGCCGGTCCGGTCGCGCACCATTCGGACGGATCGTTGGTCGAGTGGTGCCGACCGAGGGCAAGTTTCGAGCCCCCCGTTGCGCAGCTCCTACCAGCCCACCGAGCGCCGAGCGCAGCGAGGAGCGACCGGCCGCTTGCGGCCGGTCCGGTCGCGCACCATTCGGACGGACCGCTGGTCGAGTAGTGCCGACCGAGGGCAAGTTTCTAGCCCCCTTTTAGGGGGCCACGCAGCCCGTTGCGCAGCTCCTACCAGCCCACCGAGCGCCGAGCGCAGCGAGGAGCGACCAGCCGCTTGCGGCCGGTCCGGTCGCGCACCATTCGGACGGACCGTTGGTCGAGTGGTGCCGACCGAGGGCAAGTTTCGAGCCCCCTTTTAGGGGGCCACGCAGACCGTTGCGCAGCTGATACTAGCCCACCGAGCGACGAGCGCAGCGAGGAGCGACCGGCCGCGCAGCGGCCGTGCGTGGCAGAGTCGCCAACGCCCGGGGGGGTCAAAGAAGCCAAGCCCCCTTTTAGGGGGCCACGCAGCCCGTTGCGCAGCTCCTACCAGCCCACCGAGCGACGAGCGCAGCGAGGAGCGACCGGCCGCTTGCGGCCGTGCGTGGCGTGTGCCTGGCATGGGCACTGACCAGGAGGTGAGAGTCCTCCCCAAGGAGACCGTGAACGAGGAAAGGGAAGCGCAAGGACGCGAAGGTCCACAGGGGCCGGAGGGTCTGGAGGAAGCGTGAAACGAACCAGCGGGTCGACGTACAGAAATCGGATTTGAGGCGGGGTGTCCGGGCGAGCGTGCGCCACAGCGCGAGCTCATCACGGTCAAGAAAGGGCATCACGTATATCCGGCGGCGTGCTGGGAAGGTCAGTGCTCTTACCCAGGGAGAGCTCGCTCTAGGGCCTGAAAGGGCAACGTGGTCACGCACGCGGAGCGAGCAGTCAGCAGAGGTCATAGTAGGCGCGCAGCGCGCTGAAGGACCGAACGAGAGCGAGGGCGCGACGCCCAGGAGTCTCAGAGAAGTCATGGCTCAGACGTTCAAACAACTGAAGCTCCCGCTGTGGTCGACCGGTGCATCCCGCGAGACCCAACGAAGCGAGCAGACTTCGACGGCGGCGACTGGAAACGAAGGCCCAGGCACGCGCGCGCTGATGCGCGAGGTGGTTGACCACCTCAACATCGAACGCGCGGCGAAGCGAGTGATGAGCAACAAGGGAGCCCCAGGCATCGACGGTATGCCGGTCGGCGAGCTCGCCGGCTGGGTGCACAAGCACTGGCCGGAGGTCCGCGAGCAGCTGCTCGCGGGAACGTACGAGCCCTCACCGGTGCGACGGGTGATGATCCCGAAGCGCGGGGGTGGCGAGCGAATGCTCGGCATCCCGACGGTGATCGACCGGCTGATCCAGCAAGCGATCTTGCTGGTGCTGCAGCCGCACATCGACCCAACCTTCAGTGACCACAGCTACGGTTTTCGTCCGGGCCGCTCGGCCCATGACGCGGTCTCGCAGATGCGGGACATCGTCGTCGAAGGCCGGGTGTGGGTCGTGGACATCGACCTCGAGAAATTTTTCGACCGGGTCAACCACGACATACTGATGGACAGGCTGGCGAAGCGGGTGGAGGACCGAGAGGTGCTGAGGGTAATCCGCCGTTACCTCAACGCCGGCGTGATGGTGGACGGGGTGAAGGTGGTGCGGGACGACGGGACACCGCAAGGAGGTCCGCTGTCGCCGCTTCTTGCGAACGTGTACCTCGACGAGGTGGACAAGGAGCTCGAGCAGCGAGGGCACGCGTTCGTCCGCTATGCGGACGACCTGCGGGTGCTCGTGAAGTCGAAGCGAGCCGGCGAGCGCGTGATGCGTTGGCTGGTCAAGCGCTTCGGCAAGCTCAAACTTCGGGTCAACGAATCGAAGAGCACGGTCGCCCGGGTCTACGAGCGGCCGTTCCTGAGCTTCTCCTTGTGGGAAGACAAGGAAGGACGCCCGAAAATCGGGGTGGCGAGCAAGGCCATGGGCGCGATGAAGGAACGGGTCCGCGAGCTCACGAAGAGGACTCGCGGCCGTGCGGTGAAGCAGGTCGTCGCCGAGCTGAGCGCCTACCTGCTGGGATGGTGGAACTACTTCGGAATCACGGAAGCGCCTGGGAAGATCCAGGCCGTAGAGGGATGGATGAGGCGCCGCGTGCGGTGCCTCATCCTCTCCCAGTACAAGAAACCGAAGCGGGCCTACAAGGCGCTGCGGGCTCTGGGAGCCTCGGACAAGGTCGCCCGGAGGGTGGCCGCACACATCCGACACAAGTGGCGCATCTCGACAGGCAGGGTGAATCGCGTGCTCACGAACTCGTACCTCGCTGCACTGGGGGTCCCAACCCTGGTCAAGTGACCTCAAGCGATCGAACCGCCTGGTGCGGACCCGCATGCCAGGTGGTGTGGGAGGGGCCCGCCGGGGAGACCCGGCGCCCCTATCCCGATAGAGTCGCCAACGCCCGGGGGGGTCAAAGAAGCCAAGCCCCCTTTTAGGGGGCCACGCAGACCGTTGCGCAGCTCCTACCAGCCCACCGAGCGACGAGCGCAGCGAGGAGCGACCGGCCGCTTGCGGCCGTGCGTGGCAGAGTCGCCAACGCCCGGGGGGGTCTAAGAAAGCCAGCCCAGGAGGCCTTTTTTCTTGGCGGCGACGTCGAGGCCCATCTCTTTGGCCAGCTCGCGCAGGGTCTCTTCTTGCTCGCTGGTCAGCTTTTTGGGCACGGTCACGCGCACGCGGATGTGGTGATCGCCCTTGCTGCCGCGGCCGCCGAGCACGGGGATGCCTTCGCCGCGGCGGGTGATGACGCTCTCGGGTTGGGTGCCGGGATCGATGTCGAGCTCGGTCTCGCCGGTCAGGGTCGGGATCGTGACCTTGGTGCCGAGCGTGGCCTGGAACATCGAGATCTCGATCTCGCTGAAGATGTCGTACTCCTCGCGCTCGAACCGCTCGTCGGGCTCGACGCGCAGGAGCACGTAGAGGTTGCCCGCTGGTCCGCCCAAGACGCCGGGCTGTCCGCCGCCGGGCACCCGCAGGGTCTGACCGTCGTCGACACCCGCGGGGATCCGGACGGTCAGCTTGGTCTCTTTTTGGACCGCGCCGCTGCCGGAGCAGGTGCTGCACGGGGTCTCGATGATCTGGCCGCGTCCGCGGCAGCGCGGGCAGGTGGTCTGGACCCGGAAGAAGCCCTGGGCGTGGACGACCTGGCCGTGACCCTTGCAGTCGGGGCAGGTCGTGGGCGAGGTCCCCGGCTCGGCGCCGGTGCCATCGCAGGCCTCGCACTCGACCCGCTTGGGCACGGTGATCTCGTGCTCGCTGCCCTCGACGGCCTCCATGAAGGGGATCTCCATGGCCATCTTGAGATCGGCGCCGCGCTGGGGGCCGCCGCGTCGGCGCCCGCCGCCGTTGAAGCCGAGGTTGCCGAACAGATCCCCGAACAGATCGCCGAAGTGCGCGAAGATCTCGTCGGTTCCGGAGAAACCCTGGAAGCCGGCGCCGCGCGGACCCTCGTGGCCGAACTGGTCGTAGAGCTGACGCTTCTGATCGTCGCTGAGGACCTCGAAGGCCTCGGCGCAGTCCTTGAACAGGTCTTCCGCCTCGGGGTTGTCAGGGTTGCGATCGGGGTGAAACTCCATCGCACGCTTGCGATAAGCGCGTTTAATCTCGATCGAGGTGGCCTCCCGCGAGACTCCAAGGACTTCGTAGTAATCCCGTTTTGCGGACACCGCGCGGGAAGCTAAGGCCGGGTAGAGTGTGTGTCAACCAGCGCTGTTGCGCGGCCCTGGCGGGGATGGCTACTACTCCCCCTGTGGTATGGTCCCGGCCCCGATTGCGGGATTGCCAGCCTCACGAGAGAAGCGTCATGCCCAGCCCCCGCGTTGCCATCACCGTCGCCGCCGTCGCCATCGCGCTCGCTAGTTTGACGAGCTGCAAGGAGGAAGACACCCGCCTGTTCGACGAGGCTGGCGTGTGGACGCTCGAGAAGTACTCGCTCGAGGGGATGCCCTACCAGGACATCGATCAGGGCCGCAAAAACCGCTTCTTGCTCCGCTTCAAGCCCGACGACGGCGTCGTCGCGGCCGCCGCGTGTCACGAGCAGGGCACCGACATCGACGTCAACAGCTCGACCTGTGTCAACGCGGGCTTGTCGACGTGGAGCTGTCAGTGCTTCGCCTACACCTACGAGGAGTCGACGATGATCTGGCAGGAGTTCGCGCCGGGCGAGCCCCCGCCGGTCGTCGGCATTCCGAGCGGCGATGGCGGCACGGGTGACACCGGCGGCACGATGGAGGGCGACTCGCACGATCTCTCGCTCTCGAGCTTCGGGGACTTGAGCGCGACCTACGAGTTCCACTCGTTGCCCATGGGCCTGTTCAACAGCGACGGCGACCTCGCCAAGCACGTGTTTCAGATCAAGGCCGACACGGTCTGGACCGAGGTCGACCTCAACGACGACGGCGTCCCGGATCTCGAGGCCTGCTCGCAGTCTTGCTTCCCGTCTGAAGCAGCCAGCGGCTGACCGGGTTGGCCAGCCCCTGGCGCCGTTGGCGTTCGAGGGCTATCGTCGCCGACGGAAGTGCATGGCCCGCTGGTGCGGCCCCCGGTCTTCAAAACCGGTGTGGGGCGCGAGAGCGTCCCGGGCAGGTTCGATTCCTGTGCATTTCCGTTCAGGCCGGCCGGCGCCCACAGCCTCGATCTTGGCGCTACACTCTCGCCGATGACGGATCCAGCCAACGCGGCGTTCCGCGGCGAGGTCGAGAGCTACATGCGCGCCCTCCAGGACGAGATCTGCTCGGGCCTCGAGGCGATCGAGCGCGAGCATGGCAGCTCGGCCTCTTTTCGTGAAGATCTGTGGCAGCGCGAGGGCGGCGGCGGGGGGCGCAGCCGGGTGCTCTCGGACGGGATGGTGTTCGAGAAGGGCGGGGTCTCGTTCTCGCAGGTCGACGGCGAGTTCAGCGACGAGTTCGCGGCCAAGGTCCCCGGCTCGGGCAAGTCGTTTTGGGCCAGCGGGGTGTCCTTGGTCCTGCACCCGCGAAACCCCCACGTGCCGACGGTCCACGCCAACTTTCGCCACCTCGAGCACGGCGACAAGGCGTGGTTCGGCGGCGGGGCCGACCTCACGCCCTACTACTTCCACGCCGAGGACAAGCTCCACTTCCACCAGGTCTGGCGCGAGGTCTGCGAGGCCCACGAGGGCGTCGGCGACTACCCGGCGTGGTCGAACTGGTGTGACCGCTACTTCTATCTGCCGCACCGCGGCGAGCGGCGCGGGGTCGGGGGGCTGTTCTTCGACTATCTGTGGGTGTCCAAGGACGAGCCGCAGCGGCGCGAGCGGGTGTTCGCGTTCGTGCGTGACGCGGGCCGGCGCTTCCTCGACGCCTACGTCCCGATCGTCAACCGTCGCGTCGGCACGCCCTCGTCGCCGCGCGAGCGCGAGTGGCAGGAGCTGCGTCGCGGTCGCTACGTCGAGTTCAACCTCGTCTACGACCGCGGCACGCTGTTCGGGCTCAAGACCGGCGGACGGACCGAGTCGATCCTGATGTCGCTGCCGCCGCGCGTGCGCTGGACCTACGCCCACGAGCCCGAGCCCGACAGCCCCGAGGCCGAGCTCCTGCGCGAGCTCCGACGGCCGCCGCCGCCAGGCTCGGGCCCGACCTCGCGCAACGACGATGACTGAGCGAGCGCGGGCGGTCGGGTGGGCGCTGGCCCTGATCGGCTCGGCGCTGCTGCTGATCACGGGCTGGCTGCTGATCCGCCTGGTCGAGAGCAGCCCGCAGCCGCCCTACCTCGACGACGGCGCCGAGGGCGTCGACCCCGAGCTCTCGATCGTTCAGGCCGCACCCAAGCCCGCCAACTTGCTGCGGCTCGCGGGCTCGGGCAGCAACCTGCCGCTGACGCGAGCGCTCGCGGGCGCGTTCGTGGCCAAGCGCCCGTGGCTGCGGGTCCGGGTCCACGAGAGCATCGGCTCGGCTGGGGGCGTGCGCGCGACCTTCGAGCGCGCGATCGAGATCGGGTTGATCTCGCGCGAGCTCGAGCCGGCCGAGGTCGACCAGGGGCTGGTTGCGATCCCCTACGCGCGCGTGGCCGTGGTCCTGGCCGCGAACTCCTCGGTCCCGGTCCGCGGCATCACCCGCGAAGAGCTGCTCGACCTCTACGCCGGTCGGCGCGAGCACTGGTCCGACGGCTCGCCGATCGTGCTGCTCAAGCGCGAGCCCGGCGACTCGAGTCATCGCGCGGCCCAAAAAGTCGTGCCCGAGTTCGAGGCGGTCGAAGCCGAGGCCTGGGCCGCCGACCGCGGCCGCAAGCTGTTTAACGATCGCGCGATGCAAGAGGCGTTGATCTCGACCCCGGGCGCGGTCGGGCTGTTCGATCAGGGCCTGGCGGTGATCCAGGACCTGCCGATCGTCGTGCTCGAGTTCGAGGGCCACCAGCCCAACCAGGAGGCCGTGCGCACGGGCAGCTACCCGATCTACAAGGACCTCGCGTTCGTGGTCCCGGCCGACGAGGCCGACCCGCTGGCGGCCGAGTTCATCGCCTTCGTGTTCTCGGCCGAAGCCCAGGAGCTGATCGAGGAGAGCGGCTATGCCCCGCTCGAGCCCCCGAAGCACTCGAGCTTCGCCCACCTGCGCGCGGTCGGGCCACCGCCGGGCGCGACCAGCCGCGAGCCGGGTGGCAAAGACGCAGCTCAGTGACTGCTCGACCGGATCGCCATGCGCTCGAGGTGCGCACGCAAGCCCGCGCACTCGTCGGCCCTGGCTTCGGCCTGGCCCTCGTAGCGCTCGATCTCCTTGAGCAAGCCCTGCGGCGGGAGCAGGGCCCAGCGCCGAGTCGCGGCCTCGACCGGCGCGCCGCCGAGCTCGACCGCGCGGGCAGCCGAGCGTGAGAGCAGCTGATCGGGTGGGGCCGCGTCGGCGACCGCGGCGTCGAAGCCCTGGCAGGCGTAGCGGATCAGGTGGACCTTGGGCGGGGCGAAGGTCTTGTCTCGTGAGCCCGGCCCGTCGTCGCCGTCGTCGCCCTTGTCGGACCCCTGGCCGCGGGCGTCGGCGGCGGTAGGCGCTGACGCCCCGCCACACGCGGTGATCGTGACCAAGATCGACAGCGCCGCTGCGCTCGTGAGCCTCACCCCTAACCTTTAGACCCCCACAGACACTTTCGCATCTCGGCGGCTGCGGAAACTGCGCGCCCGGCCGCTTCGCTCCTCGGCGCCCGTTGTACGCGATCGTATGTGTGGCCCCCTGGCGGCCTTCGACCGGGCCAGCGGCGTGCGATGGTCGGGTATGTCCTGCGCTCGTGCTTTGATCCCGCTATCTGTCCTCACGCTGCTGTGCGCCCGCCCGAGCCCCGCGTCGGCTGCCGACTGCAGCGCGGCCGACACCGCGGCGCTGCAAGCCTGCCTCGCCGGGCTCGGACCCGGCGACACGCTGACCCTCGAGCCCGGTGAATTCCCCCTCGACAACCTCACCCTCGACGGCCTCGCGGGCCAAGAGGGCGCGCCGATCGTCATCCGCGGGACGCTGAGCATGGCGGGCGAGCGGCTCAGCCACGTGATCGGCCAGTCGAGCGGCTCGAACGTCATCGACATCATCTCGTCGAGCTACGTCGAGCTGCGTGACTTCGAGCTCAGCTTCGTCGGCGGGACGACGGGCAACGGCGTGGATCTGATCAAGTTCGGCGGGATGGGCGAGGCCAGCCACCACGTCGTGATCGACAAGCTCGAGCTCCACGACACCGGGAACGTGGCGATCAGCTCGCAGGCGCGGGAGATCCACGACATCGTGGTCACCGCCAACCACATCCACGACATCGGCGGGTCGTGCTTTTACTGGGGCTACTACGAGGACGACAACCCGCTGCGCTGGGCTCACCACTCGCAGATCGTCGCCAACTTGCTCGAGCGCTGCCCGGCCGACGACGCCTCGGACACGCACTACGGGATCCAGCTCAAGAGCGGCAACCACGACAACCTGATCGCCGACAACGTGATGGTCGACGTCGGCGGGACCACGCGCGCGGGGATCATCGTCTATCACAGCGCGCCCAAGCCGGTCGGCTCGGAGCTCGCGGGCAGCAACCGGATCGTCGGCAACCTGCTGGTCCGGCCGCGCAACGAGGGCATCAACGCGGCGGCCGGCGCCACGATCGAGAACAACATCGTCATCGACGCTGGCGGCATCGCAATCTTCTTGCAGCCGCGCAGCTACGGCGGCTCGACCTACTACGGCTCGCTCGAGGTCCTGCACAACACCGTGGTCCAGACCGTCGGCGGCGCCGATGCCCACGGGATCCGCTGGACCGCCGCAGACTGGGCCCTCGACGACGGCGCGCGGCCGAGCAGCTTCGTCGGCAACCTCGCGCTGGTCAGCAACGGCGCCGACGGGCTGCGGCCGCCGTCCGCGGCGGCCACCGTCGACGCCAACGCGACCGACGCCAACGCCAACGGAGCCCCGGGCACGGTCATGGTCGACGGCGCGGCCGTGCAGTCGTCGATCTTCGGCGAGCCTGGCTACCTCGTCCCGAGCGAGGGCGGCGCGCTGGTCGACGGCGTGGCCATGGCCACGGTCGCCCTCGACTTCGCCGGCTTCGAGCGCGACGCGAGCCCGGACATCGGCGCCTACGAGTGGACCGGCGTGGTCCCGCCGCCCCTCGATGAGGACGCGTTCAAGCCCGGCGAGGCCGCTGGCGACGGAGACGGGGACCCCGGGGACGGCGATGGCGACGGGGATCCAGGCGACGGCGACGGCGACGGCGACGGCGACCCAGGCGACGGAGATGGCGACGCAGATCCGACCGACACGAGCGCGGACGCTGGCGGTGAGGAGACCGCCGAGACCGGGGGCCCGGGGGCCGATGAGGGGGGCGG
>NZ_PVNK01000202.1 GCF_002994615.1 Enhygromyxa salina
CCGCCATACCGCACATCTCGGCCGACATCCCACCCCCGCAAGGACTGTAGCAATCCGATTCTTCCGGCTTAACCGCCACGCACCCGTAATCCGCAGGTTCCTCCTCAGAGCAAGAAACATTCCGGCAAAACGGCCGACTCCCATCCGGATAGATCTCCGCACAGCTCGCGTCGCCGTCGGCGTACCAGCAGTACTCTTCGTTCGGCACCCACTGCGCGCAAGCGAGCAAGAGCGCGGGCACCACCGCGACCATCAAGCTCATCCTCGACAAAGCATCCATCTCAAAACCTCCCACTCAGGCGCAGCCCCGCGCCCGTTGCTGAAAAACTCGGCGTCACATCCACCCGCTTGTCACGCTCCCCACGGCGTCGAGCGAGCACCACCAGATCCAGGACCAGGGCGGTCGCCCCGAGCAGCGTGGCCGCCGTCCCAACCGCCAGCAGCGCGGTTCCAGGCCCCCGTACGTCGACATAGTCAACGTTCGTCGGGTCCCCGAGCGGCGTCGTCCCCATGAGCACCCCGCCGGCGACGATCGTCAAGACCCCCCCACCGACCGTCGCCGCACCGGTGATGCCGAGGGGCCCCAACTCGTTCTCCTCCGAGCCGGCCCGCTCCGGCTCCTTCGCCTCGACCACAGGCTCCGGCACCACACGCACCGCCTCGAGCCGCCGAGCCGCCGCGGGGAGCAACGCGACGGTCTGCTGGACGACCCCCGCCTCGGAGCACGGCCGGCACTTCAGTTCATGGATCAGCGCCTCTCGCTCACCGTCGAGCACGAGGTCGAGGCCGATCGTGTACTCCCTCAGATCGACGTTGGTCATGTCGATCCGAGCCTCGAGGATCCCGTCGCCGTGCTGGCTGACGACGCGAATGCCCTCCAGGCGGAGCCCGGCAATGATCTTGTCCTCGAGCTGCTGCTGGACCCGGGCCTGGGCCTCGGGCATGAGCCGAGATGTGTCGACCGTCAGCTCGACTTCAAACACACCATCCGGCTCGGGTGGCGCGGCCGCGAGCACACTGCCGCCCCCCGCTGCGACCGCCACGAAGACAAGCGCAGCGCACACTCGCCGGGTCAGCCCGGATATGAACATACCTTTACCCATTTCTTGATCTCCTCGTGGTCCTTGCCTTCGCCAAGCCTCCTGCATTCGGTCAACCGGCCAAGCTCGAACATCGCGTTCATGCGCAGGACCCTGGCCTCCCATGAGGCCTTCCAGCACGAGCTCTCTCGAGTGAGGCTCTCGAGTTTTCTCCACTTCCCATGTTTGAGCGCCGCGTTCGCCTTGGCGCGCGTGGTCTTGCAAAACTGGGTCGCATGCGCGGGCCGAATTTTCACCTCCGCGGGTCCGATCTCGACGACACCAGGCGATGGCGGGGTCGGCGTGGGGTCGACCCAGGCGTCGCCATCCACCCCCTCGGCCACGTCCTCGACCAGCGGCTCGACCGCCCCCTCGGCCGCCTCTTTGGCCACGTCCTCGGCCACGTCCTCGGGCAGCGGCTCGACCGGGGGCGCGACGATCACCCTCACTGGCTCCGGCTGCGCCACCACTGCCGCAGCCTCCTCGGCCCGCGCCCACCACCACGCCCCCGGTCGAGCCGCTGCC